>CAZCDS010000133.1:0-2014 GCA_964497585.1 uncultured Syntrophaceae bacterium | reverse complement strand
GGTCAGGCGCGACGCCATTCGAGGTTGCATGTGAGAGAACTTGCTCTTTAAGGCGCATGTCGGCATGCAGATAGATCTGTGTAGTCTCTGTTGACTCGTGGCCTAGCCAGAGAGCGATTACAGTCAGGTCCACGCCGACCTGGAGGAGGTTCATGGCGCCGCACCCTGTTGGGTGTATCCCCGCCTTGGCGAGCGCCCTTCGCACGATATGACCAACCGCAGCGGGGCCTGTCAGACCGACGCGCGGCGCCTTCATTCTCAGGAACACCCGTCGAGAGGCACTGGGACCACGGACCTCACGTAGGTAGAGCGCCAGTGCCTCTCCAATGTCCGAGAGCAGGGGCAAGCGGTCCACCACATGGCCCTTCCCGCGAACAACGATCTCCCCCTTCCGCCAATGGATGTCACTGGGCTCGAGGAGGACTATCTCTCCTGCACGCAGAGCAAGTCGTGCGAGGAGGAGCAAAATCGCGTAGTCGCGTCGGCCGCCAGGGGACGACCGATCTGGGGCGGAGAGGACTCGTTCCACCTCCTCGGACGAGAGGACGGCGGGTACTGAGGCTTGACCCCATTTCCGCACCGTGGGTACGGACAGGGATAGGTCGATCACCGTGTCTCCACGGAGGTAGAGAAAGCGAAGAAACGATCGTAGGGCTGCAGCCAGGAGTCTCGAGAATTGGCTTGATCGATCTCGCACGCGGTCGAGGAGGAAGTCCTGCACAACCACCACGTCCAATCCACTGAGTGGGGCGGAACCGGACCTGGCTGCAAGCTGGGTGAGGAAATCATGGATGTAGGGCGAGTAGGCGCGGATAGAATTCTCCGTGAGCCCACATTCGTTGCGCAGGTACTGCACGTAGCTCCGCTGGAGCGTGCCGACCGGCGATGAGTCGATCCGTGGCGCAGGAGCCGGTACTTCGGCCTCGAGGCGCAAGTACCTGAGAAAGGGCTTCAGGACCGCCAGTTCGAAGGTATCACGGCCTTTCCGGCTTCGGGGTGAGTGCTTAACGAACGCAGATAAGTAGGATTCGTTCAGATCCCCGACGACGATCTGCTCACTCTTGGTCCACCGGACGAAGGACGCCGCGATCCATCGTTTTTTTCTCAGCGTCCTTTCGGCGTACCCCATAGCACGGAGATGCCTGAGGAATGACTCGACGTAAGTGTCGAGGAGGCCCACAGCGGGGCATTCGTTCGATGCGATGATGGTGTCTACCGACATATGGTCTCTCCCTCCCTGGCACAATAGCCAGTTCTAAGAGACCATCACGATTATGCCGCGTGAGCAAGAGCAGGAAGACGAAAGTTGCGCTCAAAATCAGGCCGGAAGGGCACAACGCGGCATAATCCGACAGTCGGCATTACGAGGCGGAGAGGAGGATGAGGGGCCCGGCACTGGGAAGGAAAAACTACTATGGCTCCGGGTCGATCTGGAGTGCTGAGCTTACTTCCTCGCTGTTCAGTATCTTTCAGACCCTGCTAAAGTGGAATATCAATCCCCGAATCTGGCTGCTTGAGTATCTGAGTGCCTGTGCGCAGGCCGGGGGTGTGCCGCCCAAAGACCTTTCGCCGTTCCTTCCTTGGAAGATGTCCGAAGCGCAGCGAGAGGGGATGAAATTGAAGCGGACAGGAGGGGATCCTTGATCAGAGACAAATGAGATATTGTGGCAGAGAGTTCACAGATTCCCAGATTCAGAGGATTCGACAGATTATTGCTGCGGACCCGCACCGAACCCGAACAGATATTTCACAGTTTCTGTGCCGGACCTTCAATTGGTACAAGCCCGATGGCGGATTAAAAGAAATGAGCTCCCGGGTTGCGCTCTTGCGGATGGAGAAGGATGGGCTGATCCGTCTCCCACCTCCCCGCAGGAAAAACGGCAACGGCACCCGCTATACCCGCAGAGCCCAGGTTACCAGGGCAAACGCAACTGGGAATCACTGGCAGGATAGATAGGGCAACCTAAGATGAATCGCGGTTGGGGAACTCCGAGACTCGTGGCGGAAGAGCTGG
>CAZCDS010000132.1:0-2486 GCA_964497585.1 uncultured Syntrophaceae bacterium | reverse complement strand
AACCCAAGCAAAAGCGCGCGGATGAGAAGAAAGGCCGCATTCTTGATGCAGCCCTGGAGCTCTTCGGGTCCGTGGGTTTTCACGGTACCACAGCCAAGGAGATCGCGGCCAAGGCCGGCGTGGCAACAGGGTCGTTTTACCGTTACTTCCGGGACAAGAAGGCGGTGTTCATGGCGGTGTGCATGCGCATGGAGGCTGATCTTGGGGGCGGGGTCTTCGATTTCGGCCAACGAATGAGGGAGGAAGGCCGTTCAGAGCAAGAGGTCCTCGCTTCTCTGATCAGGTTCTCGATCATGGCCCACCAACGGCACAAGGGTTTCCACCGAGAAGCGCTCGCCATGCAGATCTTGGATCCCGACGTGGCAGCTTGGGCCTGGGAGCGAGAAGATCGCTTGATTGCTGCGCTCACGGGATTTCTCCGTCCCATGGGCTCCAAGTACCGCGTCGACGACCTGGAGGCTGCTGCAGCACTCATCTACTACGCCATCGAGGAGGTCGCACACCGGGCTGTGCTTTTCGACTGCCCAGTGGGCGCCGAGCGGCTCGTCCGAGCCCTCCAAGCCATGGCTTTGCGGTACCTCTTTGAATAGCCACATTCAGCGATCCTGAATGGACAGCGTGATGAAAGCAAGGGATAACAAGACAGCCAGAAAAGCAAAAGACCCCCCTATCCTACTGCTCCTCGCTTCCGTTGATATCCGCCTCGAACACAATGGTATCTAATATGTTACCCATCCGAGGCGTGAACAAGCCTGACCTACAAGTTGGAGTTGATCGGACTCTTCCCAATGAGCTAAGGTAACATCCAGCGAATCACGATTGCCCGGGCGACCCGTGTGCCAGTCCATTATGGAGACTGTGTCAATGCCAGGAAATCCCAAGAAGCGGCACAATAAGTTGAAGAAGCGTGGGAAAAAGGGCCGGCATCGAGGTCCCGTACGATCCACGGTTGACGTAGAGGAGCACCTTTTGTCTCGACCTTTCGTCTCCAAGCCGATTCCAGAGCTCCCAACCTCCGTCGAGCAGATTCGCATTAGGATTAAGAAGCTCCCTGAAGACCTCAAAGGAACCGTTCACAGAGATGGCAGGATCACTATCCCCCTGGACGCCAAGCACAGAGCCAGCAATTGGCGCGAGATTCAGGAACATCTCGAAAGACTTTCTGCTTCCGAAGAAGAAGTCAGGGCGCTTGCCGCTGAGGTAGACCGAAGAATATTGTCTAGATTGAAGAGAAGCGGAAGGATCACTGAAGCTTGGGTTCGAGAGGACAGTCTCACAGCACAAATTTCCAGTCGCCCACAAAGTGTGGATTCCTATGAATCCCCAGCATCACATGACGAGAAACAACCAGGAGATGCACTGGCCTATCTCCCTCAACATATGCCACCGAAGAAGGGACATATAGAGATCAATTCTTCAGGCCAGCAACCGAACCTCGGTACTCTCTCGGTCAAAGAACTCTTCCAGCTTGCAAAGGATATCCAAGGCCTTGTCGTCCGGGAAGGCAACGAGCAGACACATCGGACCCGGAGTCAGGTTGTCAAGGCATTTGCCAAAGCTTGGGCCAACGGTATCTGCCAGTTTTGCGGGAACCAAGCACAATATGGGGACAAGGACGGGACCCCTCGGCTGCATGTCCATCACATTGTCTATCTCGAAAATGAAGGAGAAGACTCCGTTGAGAACGTAGTGGCTATTTGCCCCAACTGCCATGACATCATCCATATCCGGCAGGATGAAGCTGATGCTGATTTCCTGAAGCTTAAAGTCCAACGACGATTATCGCAGCTCGTGTAGAAAGGAGGCTGTACTATCATCCCGTTCGCGTAATTCACTTGCCGCAAACTGCCTACCAGTGTCGTAAGAGTTCAGGGGAGATCACGTTTAATCCCCCTGAGTTCCCAATTCCTCGGGATATACCACAGTCTTCCCACGGGGGTCAATTTCGCTGGCTTGGGTCGGTCTCCCCACGCTCTCTCCTCTTCTGAGAAATCTCGGCCACCGAGACATAAAGGCACAGAGAATGCTTTTCTACCGTGACCGAGCCGACCGCCTTCCTGACCCAAAGATCAGCCCTGCCGCCTGTTGTTCCCGTTGCTTATCGCCTCAAGAACGCTCTTGTGCGGAAGTGAGGCGACCGTGTTTGAAGAAAGACACTGACCACGCGCCGACGTGGTCAGTGCCACCCCGAGGGCGTAATCCTCACGAAAGAAAGACGTCCCCTCCCGGCAATTGCCTCGCTGGATGACCTTAAGAGGCAGTCCCCGCGCCACTACTCATACCCCCATACTCACAAGCACATCGTGGAATCTCACGCGTTGGCCAAAACTCACGTACAGTGTAACCAGAACTCCACGGAACTCCATTTCATCCCGTAAGTTCTGGATATCTCGGCACATGACACCTTCCTCTCATGAGGGTCGCTTTCGCCAGCTATAGTCTTCCGTATCGAACTTCGCGCTAATCGACGCGAGAAAGAGCGCGAC
>CAZCDS010000131.1:0-2574 GCA_964497585.1 uncultured Syntrophaceae bacterium | reverse complement strand
GCAACGACTGCTCAGCGAAACCGATGTGTTGATCTGGTGGGGACACAACGCCCACGAAGAAGTATCGGACGCAACAGCCAGGAAGGTTCAGACAAGAGTTCTTGAAGGCATGGGCTTCATCGCATTGCACTCAGCTCACTTTTCTAAGCCGTTCAAATTCCTCATGGGCACTCATTGCTCGTTGAAATGGCGAGCGGTGGGAGAAAAAGAACGAATTTGGAAAATCGCACACTCTCACCCCATTGCAGCAGGGCTCCCTGAGTACTTTGAGCTTCCAGAAGCGGAAATGTATGGAGAACGATTCGACATCCCGGAACCGGACACTCTGATTTTTATTTCGTGGTTCGCCGGTGGTGAAGTTTTCAGAAGCGGCTGCGTGTGGCACCGAGGGCACGGACGGGTGTTCTATTTTTGTCCTGGACATGAAGCGTTCCCCATCTACTACGACAAGAATGTCCGCCGTATATTGTCGAACGCGGCAGCGTGGGCAGGCGCAACCGTCAGGATCCCGTTTGACTGCCCGAGCGTCGATCCCATTGAACCGATATAGAACCGCCAAACCGATTACTTTGATGAGTCGAAGGAGGTACGAATTGGAGAGGAACGGATTCCAAGCGCCCTACCAACCATCGAGGTTGTTTCCTTTGACGAGACCGGCGGAACCTACGTTTCCTTTTACTGTTGCATACTTCTCGCGTCGGCATTCGAGGAATTCAGTACCGGTCATCAGTTCCATTGACGAACGGCGAGAGTTCCTCTAGATGCTGAGCCAACCACACAGCCAGAGTGAAACACAACCTGCGCTCATTGAGGCACGTCATCTCGCGAAAAACTTTGGTGCCGTTCAGGCACTTCGCGATGGGAATCTATCGCTTCGGCAGGGCGAGATTCATGCCATCGTCGGTGACAACGGAGCTGGCAAGTCGACATTGGTGAAGATGTTCGCAGGCGTATTTCCGCCGGACTCTGGAGAAATCTTCATTAGAGGCCGACGGGTCTCCTTCAAAAATCCTCGCGAGGCAGAGGAGGAGGGGGTCGCAAGCGTATATCAAAGTCTGGCGCTCGTAGATCACCTCGACATTACTGCTAATTTCTTCCTTGGAAACGAAATCCGCTTTCCTCCGCCGTTGTCTTGGTTTGGCGTACTGTGGAAACGCAAAATGCGAGCACGTGCTGCGTCTGACGTGCAACGGCTGAATATAGGAGTTCGTTCCGTTGACGAGTTGGTGAAGGGACTTTCTGGTGGCCAGCGTCAATCAATTGCCGTCGCACGCGCGGTCGCCAGGGGACGTCAGATCCTCATCATGGATGAGCCAACAGCCGCTCTTGGTGTGCGAGAATCTGCACACGTACACGACATTATTCGTCGCTGCCGCGATGAAGGAATGGGAATCATCCTTATCAGTCACAATCTTGAAGAGGTCTTTTATCTGGCCGATCGGATTAGTGTCTTCAGGCTTGGACAAACCATCGCATGCGTCGACCGTCAATCCAGCAAGCCGAGCGAGCTTGTTGAGCTGATTACCGGAGCCCGCGATTCAGACGGTGGATCGTCCTTTCCAACAAAGGGCGTGAACCAATGAATACCCACTTATCACATTTTTGGCGACGGTACCTGGTGAAGACCCAGACAACCGGTTTTCGCAAGACTCTTATCAACCTTGCTGCTCTGACGATCGTGAGTCTCGTTGCGCACAGCCAGTCCGACGTATTCCTCACCTGGCATAACTGGCTGAACATCGGGGATCGGATGACCGACATCGTGATCATAGGCATGCCGTTCACGCTTCTCATGATCAGCGGGGCTTTCGACCTATCGGTTGGTTCGACAATGGCACTGGCCGGAACTGTTGCTGCAACCCTGTCGCGCGGAATGCCCGTAGGTGAGGCCCTCCTACTTGGAGCGCTGAGTGGGCTCGCCGTCGGCATGGTGAATGCCCTCCTGGTCGTCGGTGTAGGGATTAACAGCTTCATCGCTACCATAGGTATGCTGTATTCCGTCCGCGGTACGGCGCTCCTGCTCAGCGGAGGAAGCGAGGTCACAAGTATTCCGCAGAGCTTCAGCGACTTTGGAAATATCTCGTTCGGCCATGTTCCAATCCAAATCCCCATCGCCGTCGGAATCGTGTTGTTGTTCATATTGATCCAGCGAACTACGAGTCTGGGTCTTTATTCAATCGCCTCAGGGAGCAATCAGGAAGCTTCCTTCCTTGCCGGAGTACCTGTGCGCAAGACCCGCACCGCGTGTTTCTTGATGACCGGATTGGCTGCAGGATTTGCAGGTGTGCTCCAAGCCTCTCAGTTTGGATTGGGTTCACCGACGACGTCGACGGGTCTGGAGTTGAAGGTAATTCTTGCGGTCGTGGTTGGCGGGACAAGCCTTTTCGGCGGCGAGGGACACGTCTCCGGAACAGTGCTCGGAGCCTTGATCATCGGCGTGGTGTTTAACGGGATGGACCTCGCTGCTGTACCGTCCTACTGGCAAACTGTGGCCTTGGGCATCATCCTTTTCGCCGCTGTTGGAATCGATCGTTTGGTCAACTATTTCCCTGCTTTGTGGAGGCTGCTAAGGAG
>CAZCDS010000130.1:0-3030 GCA_964497585.1 uncultured Syntrophaceae bacterium | reverse complement strand
ACTTGCAGTCGACACGTTGAAGCCACCGCCTTGCAGGCGGTGGAGCCTTCACTCGGAAACTCTGGTCTAACCCTCTGGGAGGTGATCACGGATGACCCGTTGGTTTGTCTACCTACTCCGGTGCTCTGACTACAGCCCCTACTGCGGAACCACGAAGGATCTTGACAGGAGAGTTCAGGAGCACAATGAGGGAATCGGGAGCAGGTACACGAGATCAAGGCTTCCCATTCAGCTAGCGTGGTCGTCTCCGCCTTTGAGTAAGTCCGCAGCCTACAAACAGGAATACCGGATCAAACGGCTCAGCAAGGACTCTAAGGAGACCTTGGTGGAAGGGGTGCTCGGTGAAGAGTCTGCGAAATCAATTCCTTGACAATCTTGCGGGACCTCGGTAGCCTACAGACCTTCCCGATTACCATTACCATTTGAATTCGCAGGGGGTATGAAATGACCAAGTCCGATCTCGTCAGCCACATCGCAAGAGAAGCGGGTATCACGAAAAAGGCCGCCGCCGCTGCGCTGGAAGCTTTCGTGGGAGCAGTCCACGCTTCCCTCAAGAAGAAGACCGGCTCCATCCGCGTATCTGGCTTGGGGACCTTCAAAGTCTTGCAAAGAAAATCCCGTGCAGGAGTGAATCCCCAGACCGGGAAGAAGATGACGATCCCTGCCATGAAGGTTCCGCGGTTCAGCCCGGCTAAGGCGCTGAGGAACACTGTGAAGAAGGCCAGGTGAGCCAGGAAAGGGCAGGGCGGTGATGAACAAGTCTGAGCTGACGAAAGCTGTTTCCAAGGCGCACGCTATCCCCCTGCGCAAAGCTGAAGAGATCGTTGACAAGGTCTTCGGCACCATGGTGAAGGGTCTCGTGACAGGAGATCGTATTGAGATACGGGGCTTTGGGGTATTTTCGATAAGAGAATACGATGGTTACACGGCCCGCAATCCGAAGACGGGTGAGGAGATCGGCGTCTCCGCCAAGAGATTGCCATTCTTCAAATGCGGCAAGGATTTGCGTGATAAGGTGAACAAGCGGTAGAGTTCCGTTTACCCAAGGGCTATTTTCCGGGCGCTTGGCAGGCAACTCGTGCCGTCTGGGGAGTTCGTGACCGCGTCGGACGAACCTCTTTGAAAAGGCGGCCGGGCTGCAGAGTCCATGACAAGCGTCCGGACTGGTGGATGCCGGGGGGTGATCCACGTTCCATGCTGCTGGGGACCCGACGACAGGGGGTGGTCTTTGATGGAGGGATCCGACAGGCTACAGATTACCAAATGGACGCTCTTTGTATCTCTCTTGATCACGGTTCCCGTCCCCTTTTACATGTTTGTCGTAGGTGGACTTATTCCGACTGTGGCGATCATTTTCATGACGCTTCAGGGTGTGGTGGTCGCGGTACCGAAATTCAAGCTGGAGGGTTTCGTTATTCTTGGAGTCCTGGGCGTGCACGTGATCGTCCTCTGCGGCTTGCTGTATGTCGCCGCCGCCGGCCTGACACGTTTCCTGTACTGGGTAATGCCCCGGACTGTTGCGACCTCCTTGATCATCTTTCTGATTGCCGGGCTGTTCACCGCCTCCTGCTTCAACATCTACCGCCTTCCGGGACACAACTGGACCAAGCCCGCAAACTTGCCGGAGGTTTTCAAGGGGTTTGTCCTTACGAGATAGGCTCCATCTGGTTGCGGAGACTGATGGCTGACAATCTTTTCGATCCAAGCCCAAGACTGACTGAAAGGGCACCATGCTAAGAGACTTTGTAAAAGACTACGCGGCCTGGATGGTAGCCTGTGGTGGCTTTTCCCTGATGGTGCTGACTCTGTACTTTGATGTTAACCCCATCGAAGGGTCCGTAGTTGCGCATGAAATAGCTGGTACCTGGCTACATGTCCTGCTCTTTGTGACGTGCATGCCCGCCTGGATAGCGGGATTATTCTTGAGCATGGTCGTACCTCTCCCCTTTTCATGGATGGCGTGCCTGTCACAAATTCTGCTCTATTTCCTCATCGGGAAAATAGCTCGACGAGTCTTCAGGTTTCTTTTGGGGGGAAGCCCTGATGGAGGCGGCGGGGAGAGGTCACGAAGAAGCCGTGAAGCTTCTTTTAGAAAAGGAGGCTGACCCAAACGCCAAGATCGATGAGGAGCTCACCGTGCTTCAACTCGTAGAAGTTACGAATCGATGCAAAGAGGACCGGAGCGAAATCGTGAAGCTGCTCAGAGCCCACCGCGCAAAGGAATAAGGGAACCATACTGGAGCCCTTGCGAGAACACGGGGGCCACTGAGAGACCGATCACTAGGGAAAAGAATCCTCACATGATAAGATCGCAGCATAACCAGGATCAAGCGATGCAAGGCCGAAAAGAGGTTTTACTGATCTGTTCTGATGACAACAAATACCGATTGGTCATTTGGTCATTAATCATGCAAAGGGAGAAAAGGGATGTGTTCAAGGCCTTGTTCTCGCAAAACTATTTCTTTCTCAGTGGTGGCAGCGCTTCTGCTTGCCGCATTAGTCTCGAGCAACTGTCTTGCTACCTGCATAGCATGCTTTCAGTTGAAGGGGGTCCTCATACGCCTCAAGGACGGCACGACGATCAAGGGGTACGCAGCGTGGAACCAGGCATGGGCGGAGATCGGTTACCTGAGTTCGAATCCTCAGGCTTCTATTGGGGAGCAGGCACTCATGACCATAAAGGAATTCCCCGAAGTCATCTTCGACCCTATGGCCAGGATAGACGAGATCACAGTCTACACCCATCTGCGTGCGATAAAGTATCCTATAGAGAATGCTCTAGTGGCTACCCGAGAGCCTACTCGGGTGTACGTCAAAGAAATTCAGAACCTGAAGATGAGTCCTGGACCCTATGATGGGTACCACGGCGCATCAGGCCTTCAAGTAGAGTCTCCGAGAATTGCCGATCTTCTCCAGACCAAGCCCGCAGCTTCTTGCTGCTATGACGAAGGTGTGGCAGACGTTTGCTGGGTATCCTATAGTCTTCCGTATCGAACTTCGCGCTAATCGACGCGAGAAAGAGCGCGACAT
>CAZCDS010000129.1:0-3045 GCA_964497585.1 uncultured Syntrophaceae bacterium | reverse complement strand
GCAGGCGCGGGACACACTCCCCAGGGTCTCTGCCAACTTCAAAAGGCCCAACTTGTTCTTGATGATCTTCTGCTCGGTAGTCATCTGACACTTCTCCTTTCAAATTCCCACTGCTTATAGCAGAAATGTCAGATGAAGTCTTAACTAAAACAGTCGATGCTACCCATGCCGTCCAGAAAAAGAACCGGCCTATCTCCAGACGCTCTTGGGCTGTCTTGACTGTGTACGGAAGAAACCCGTTGCCCTTATCGCCCTCCTTGAACGTCTTCTCCCAAAATCCTTCAACTGCTTTCAGCCCCTGCACCTGCGCTTCCGTAAGTTTGAGCGTGTCCGTCGATCTATCGTACCGGTTCGTTTTGATTTCCTTGGTCACTTTGATTGTGACGACTGCCTTTTGACTCTCGTCAAGATCGTCGAATGGTTTGCCGTACTCCTTTTTGGCAACGAATTCTCTGGCGGCCAGACTAATCAGGTGGAGCGATTGAGCAGAGAATTCCGTCCCCCGCTGCGACCCGTGGCCCCAAACACTGCCATGATCCATCAACCCGTGCTGCTGATAGACGTTTTGACCTTTGATAATATCGGCCTTGGTGAAGAGTACCTTCCCGTCAGGCCCAACAACCTTCCCGGGGTACGGCGGCACTCTGTCCACGGCAAAGTATCCGCCGCCCAAAAGCACGACCATCGCGATGACGAAAGAGATGATCGCCGCCCATTTAACCGTCTTCACTGACATCCTCTGCCTCCTTTGAATGCAAGGACTAAGGGAACTCAAGCCTATTTGACCGTGGGTATCATCCGCCCTTCTCAAGCTGAAGTCCTTGACCTAAGTCAAGACGGCAGAGAATTGTGCGTGTGAACAACCGGCTAGAGATTCTTGCGTTCTGATCTGAGATGCTTGCTCAATTCATGGTCTCCAAGGGACGGGCACATAACGTGCCGCGTGCCGCCCCTTGGGGGATGGTGACGTCAGCCGAGAATTGCCTTGAGATCCTCATCCGGAGTGCTTATAGGCTTAATATCGAAGTTCTTCACCAGCGTATCCAGGACATTGGGGCTGATAAAAGCTGGTAGACTCGGCCCCAACCGAATTCCCTTTATTCCCAGATGAAAGAGAGTGAGCAATATCGCTACAGCTTTCTGCTCGTACCAGGAAAGAATCATGGATAGAGGCAGCTCATTGACGCCAACATCAAAAGCCTTCGAGAGCGCTACAGCAACTTGAATAGCGGAGTATGCGTCGTTACATTGCCCCACATCCAAGAGCCGGGGTATGCCACCAATGTCACCAAGATCCTTGTCAAAAAACCGGAACTTCCCACAAGCCAACGTGAGAACGACGCAATCCTCGGGAACCTG
This sequence comes from uncultured Syntrophaceae bacterium, assembly GCA_964497585.1. Classification (GTDB taxonomy): domain Bacteria; phylum Desulfobacterota; class Desulfomonilia; order Desulfomonilales; family Desulfomonilaceae; genus CAZCDS01. The sequence goes on along the minus strand of CAZCDS010000129.1, from coordinate 1,686 downwards.
CTCCACGAATTCGGTGTAGTAGTTGCGACCGGGCTTGGCTCCGTCACACCCGGCAACAAGGAAGAAGTGCCGGATCGCTCCACTTTTGACGGCTTCGATTACCTTGTCGGCAACCGACATGATGGCATTTCTTCCGAACCCGCACATCACGTATTTTCCATTCGTGTCAGCCGAGAATCCAGGTAAGGCAAGAGCCTTCTCGATGACGGGAGTAAAGTCCTTGCCCGGGACGTGAACCACACCCGGCCAACCAACTAAACCAGTCGTGAAGATATTGTCATGGTAGGAATCAGCCGGTTTCTGGATGCAGTTCGTAGTCATCAAGATGCTGCCAGGAAAGGCTGCAAATTCCTTTTTCTGATTCTGCCAGGCCGTCCCATAATGACCATAGAAGTGTTCGTACTTCTTAAGTACCGGGTACCCGTGACAGGGAAGCATCTCCCCGTGGGTGTAGATGTTGATGCCTTTTCCTTCGCTTTGTTTCAGGAGAATCTCCAAATCCTTCAGGTCGTGGCCTGATAAGAGTATCGCTTTTCCGGCCTTTGCTCCAAGGGGGACCCTGGTAGGAACGGGATGGCCGTAAGCCCCAGTATTGGCCTCGTCCAATAGCTCCATTGTGCGAAGGTTGATTTCCCCGCATTTCAACACCAACCTAATCCAGTCGTTGACATTGAGAGTCTTGTCCAGTGTAGCAGCCAATCCCTCATGTATGAATGCATAGACGGCGTCATCCTCCTGTCCGAGAATGTGGGCGTGGTCCGCATATGCCGCTACACCACGTAGGCCGAATATCAGTGTGTGCTGAAGAGAGGTTATGTCGGGATCGCTATCAGGAGATGGCTTGAATCCTCTCCCTTCAGCTTGTTTGACCATCCCTTCTTTGGTCTTCGCCGGCGTGAATGTGGCTGCCTCATCCGCGAATTCGACCTTTCCTCCGGCTGTACTGACTTTGTTCTTCAGTTGCTCTCTTAGTTCTACACCTTTCTTGATCAATGGTAGGAACCTGTCAGGGTCGAAATCGACGTTGGTAAGGGTTGCAAACAGAACTTCGCAGGTGAAAACGTTCGCCTCCGTGTCCACCACTCCTACCTTGCGCCCTTCCACCGCGTAAAGAGAGAGACCTTTGACGACGTAAACGAGTAGGTCTTGAAGGGCTGAAACGTCCGGTGATTTGCCACACACACCCTTCTTTGTGCAGGCCGTTCCACCGGAAGTCTGCTCACATTGATAACAGAACATCTGTTCGTCCATCTTAATCCTCCTTGGAAATACGTTGCCCTATTTCGGAAAGCAGTCTTCTTGGGGTATTGAAAACCCAGCTTGCCAGGACTCCGGAAATTGACTCGCTCCGCACACATCTCTTCTCATAAGAGCCCGTCCGTCAGCCAACTCCTAGCCTCAGCTTGCTTGGTGGCTCAAAGTTGTTCTCCCGGTGTTTGGCAGCAATGATTTCGGCGAGCTGATCCAGCGACTTGAAATCTGCTTCTGCCGGAAATCCTTTGCAGAGAACCGGTTCCAGGACTTCCACCTTCAGGTTCGGGATCAATCCAGCGATTTGACCCACGACCTTGGTACTCCACCCGTACGAGCCAATGATCGACGCGAACCTGGCCTTGGGACGCAGGATATTCGCGAGATAGGCGGCGTATGCTGCAAGAGGGTGCGGACCGACATGCACCGTCGGCG
>CAZCDS010000128.1:0-3668 GCA_964497585.1 uncultured Syntrophaceae bacterium | reverse complement strand
TGAGTACAGAGTGGTGACCACAACTCCCGAACCCAAGGCTGCAAGGTCCCCCCCCGAAAGAACCACTCCCCGGACCCCCGGTGATACGCCTTGGCCACGTTGACGAGCGTGTTGGCCAAGAAAATGATGCCCCAGGCGCTTGTCACAGTGTAACAGCTCCGAATGGAGGCCGGGGAATCGCACAAATCTCTCGGAAAGTGCTCAAGAGCGTAACTCTCCGTAAATGGCTGAGCGATCACAATCGAGACCAGGGTAGCAAAGAACATAACGTCTGCCTATAATATGGTTTCAAAAAATTTTCGTAACGCCCATGATGAGTACCAGGACTGTCCCGCACAAATTCCTATCTGGAGCCGCATCATCGAATGACCTCCTGCGATGATCCAGAAAGCTATCCAGGGTGCAAAGGCCATTACAAGTCTGAGTGCGTCCCTATTCGTCCTCATGAGCGAGAGAACACAACAGTGTTCCGTAGAATCCAAGCCTGTTCTTAACATCAGCCGGTTGACCTTTTCAAGTCGCGCACGACCATGCCACACATGCGGTTTCCGTACTTCAGGAGTATGGACGAAGATTCGGGTTTGAAACCAATAAGTTCATGGATACCGATGCGGCGGTTTGCCGGCAGTGGTGTGCTATAGCAAGTGCCAATAATTCTGTCCGAAAAGAATCGCACTGCTGGACAAGCCAGCAGTGGCACCCAAGAACCAATCCTTCATTATTCTTGGCAACTGCTATATGCGGAACGCGAGCCGCTATGTGACGCGTCGGATGTTACGGGCGCAGAGCTGAATGCAGGGTTTCGCTATTTAGGAAAGGGGGAGCAAGCACATCCGAGACACGTTCCCTGATAGAACCTTCTGATCGAGAGTTCCTGCCATCTGACGACCCATTGCTGCACCTTGACTGGGGGATTTTCATCGAAAGGAGATTTGCTTATGATATCACTTGGTTCGCAGTTCAGAAAAAACCCCGGTCAGGCTTAGGAAAGGTGCGGAATGGGAGACAGAACCTTCGGAAGTCCTTGTTCCAAAGGAGGCCTCAACCGAGCGGGGCATCTTTTCATGTTAGCAGCATGGTTGGTGCGTGGAACAAGAAGACCATCTATATAGGCATCATGGACATACCGACTGCCCGCGGCTTTAATGCACACTATGCCACGGTATTCAGCGCCTCAATGGGGTCGAGCCGGCCAGCCTTCCATGAAGGATAGACGCCAAAAATGACGCCGGTCGCTAACGAGGACATCAGTGATAATACGATGTAGTCAGGCGCCAAAACGACCGGCATTGTTGAGATCAGCTTCACTCCGGCGGATGCACCCAGTCCGAGGACGAGGCCCGCAATTCCGCCCAGTATGCCGAGAAACGAAGATTCAACAAGGAATTGGAGAAGTATGTCTCTCTGTTTTGCACCGACGGCCCGTCGGATACCTATCTCGCTTATTCTTTCCTGGACGGAAAGAAGCATAACCCCCAAAATTCCAACACCTCCGATGACGAGGGAACTGACAGCGATGCTCGCGACCAGAAGGCTAAATGTCCGGGCAACTGAACTCTGCGCCTTAATCACATCGGCTTGGTTCCGAATAGTAAAATCATCCTCCTTATCCTCACGCAACCGATGGCGTTCTCTTAGGAGTGACTTTATTTCGGCCCCAGCAGGGTGAATGTTGTCAAATCCTGCGGCTTCAACGAAAACGTTGCTCAGGTACGTCACGTTCATAAGTCTGGCCATGGCGGTCCGCAAAGGCACGAATATTTGGTCGTCTTGGTCCTCGTGAGAAACGGAACCCTTCGGAGCAGTTACGCCAATCACTTTGAAGAGCACCTTTCCGATCATGATCTGCTCGCCAATGGGATCGCGGTCACCAAACAAAGACCCCACCACCGTGGGTCCAACAACTGCGACCGGTGCCATCAGTCGGTTTTCCTCTTCATGGAAAAACGATCCTGATTGGAGCATGATATTTCGCACTTCCCGGATTGAGGGCATGGTACCCACAATGTTCGTGCTGTAGGTCCTATTCTCAAATTTTACCAACAGTTTTTTCGAGTGAGCAGGAGCAACGGCGCGGACTGATGGGCACTGTGCAGCAATTGATGCAGAATCCTTCAATGTCAAGGTCGTCTTCATTCCCAATTGTCCGAGCTGTCCTTTGACTACCCTTGACTGTCCGGCGCTCACGATAATCAGATTTGGACCCATGTCCTCAATTGTCCTGCGAACCGCTTCTTTGGCTCCTCTTCCGATTCCAACCAGCACAATGAGAGACGCAACTCCGATCATGATCGCCAGCACTGCAAGGGCAGCCCTCAGGGGATTGGCCATGAGGGACCTTGTCGCGATTCGGAAACCACGTAACTCACTGATTCGCATGAGGATTTACCTCAATGCATCGATAGGATGTGAATTTGCCGCCTTCTTTGCCGGCTGAATGCCTGCTATGAGCCCCACCAAGATTGCACTTACGAGGCCAACCACGATCGGCTGCCACATGATGCTGGCCGGCAATTTCATTGCGCCTGACAAGAGTTTCAGTGCAACAAGTCCTACGACAATTCCGAGTACTCCGCCTGCCGCGGCGACATATACCGCCTCCAACAGGAACTGCACAAGGATGTCTCTCTTTTGGGCTCCGACCGCCCTGCGTAGACCGATCTCCGCCCTTCTCTCATTCACGGCCATAAACATGATGTTTGCGATGACAAGTGCACCCACTACGAGCGATATAAGTGAGACCAACACCAGAAAAGGGCCAAATGTCGTTGAAACACTCGACATTATGTTCATTATCAGGGTCGGAGTCACAATCGTAAAATCATCCTCGATCCCTTCACGGAGATTATGCCTTTCTCGGAGAAGTTCTCGAACATCATTTGCTGTCTGAGACATCTTAGATGTGTGGCTTAATTCCACCTTTACGGCGAAGAGGTAATCTTGATGGAAGACCCTCTTTTGACCGGTGGAGATGGGTATGATGATCTGGTTGTCCATATCGTCACCGTGGGGCGACGTCCCTCGCGGTTCAAGGACACCGATGATTTCGAAGGGATTGTTGTTGATGAGGATCCGCTTCCCAACTGGATCTTCGTATTCATAGAGGTCCCTCTGGATGGTTTTGCCGATGACAGCCACCCGCGCGCGATGATCGTTGTCTTCCGGCCACAAGAACCTTCCGGTTTCCGGACCGGTGTTCCACATGGATGCCCAACTGGGATTCGAGGCAACGATTGTCGCGTAGGTACTCTTGTTACCGTGTTTCACAGGGAAATCCGTGCGCACGATTTCCACACACACGTTCTCCACGTTTGCAATCTCGAAACGCATTGCCCGCGCATCCTCCAGCTTCAGGCTAGTACAAACAGGTTGCGGAACTCCCGGCTTTCTCCCAGCACCGGCGATGATCACTATTTGCCGAAGACCGAATCTTTCAACCTTGGCCAAGACATCAGCCCGTGCTCCGATTACCGCGGAGGCAATAACAGTGAGCGTCGCCACCCCGACAACCACTCCAAGCATCATAAGGAACATCCTAGTCCTATTCGCCGCTACGGCTGTCATTGCCTGCCGGCTCATACGCAGCATCCTCATAGTGCCACCCCTCCTGATCAGCTATAGTCTTCCGCACTGAAATCTGCGCCTAAGCAAAGTGGGGAATAACCGAC
>CAZCDS010000127.1:0-3676 GCA_964497585.1 uncultured Syntrophaceae bacterium | reverse complement strand
AGTCTTCGCCTAAAGGCGAGGGTTTTTCTCCCATTCCCCGAGGGGGACAATAATCTGGGGGTATGTCTATGTGGCTTGTGCCATTCCCTTTCCTCGACATTACCGCACTGTGCTGGGGTAACGGGCAGATTGGAAATATGGTTGACGGAGTGACAGAGGGTAAAGTACGCTCAGAATATGGACAAAAGGGACTCTCTCATCAACGTGAAGGCGATTTTGCCTGACTCCGGTGGTGTGGGACTCCAAACGGAGACCTTTTTGGGGTCGGAGGAGCAATCCCCCACCCCTCACGGGTTCCCAAACAGGCAGAATGGCAAGACCGCGGCATAATTCCAGGATAAGACCATGCTAAAGCGATTGTCGGTGGTCATATTCACGGCCCTCCTGCTGGCGGGCATCATCCTGCAGAGTAGCTACAGCGGCGCTGGCAGCGGTGCTGTCTTCCATTATGACAAGGCATTCTTTCCAAAGGCCAAACCCTGGACCTCCGAGAATTTCAAGAACAACCCAGAAAGTTTTCGGTTCGCCATCATTGGTGACCGTGCCGGCGGCGCCAATGTGTTGGGCACCTTCACAAAGGCCGTGGATCAGCTCAACCTGCTGCAGCCCGAATTTGTGATGAGTGTGGGTGACTATATTCAAGGCTACACAATCAACCGGGATAAGCTGAATCGACAGTGGGACGAGTTCCAAGGGATCGTTAGCCGGCTGAAGATGCCCTTTTTCTACGTCCGGGGCAATCACGACGTGAGCTACGCGGCGGGGAAGGAGATATGGCGCGAGCGGTTTGGACCCGCCTACTACAGCTTTGTTTACAAAAACGTGCTGTTCATCGTCCTTGATACCGAAAGCGCCCCGCGGAACTTTTCGCCGAAGATGGAGCAGGATGTCGCGACCTACAACAAGCTGAGGAGAACGGATCCAGCAGCCGCGAAGAAGTGGCTTGCAGAGTGGGTAAAGACCCCTAATGCCATCGAAACCTTCGGGCTTCGGGGCAAGATCGAGTTCCCCGAAGCACAGCGAGCCTGGCTCAAGAAGACGCTTGCGGAGAGCCCCAACGTGCGCTGGACCTTCCTGTTCCTGCATAGGCCGGTCTGGAATAACCCGGCGGAGAGTTTCAAGGAGATTCAGGGAATGCTCAAAAGCAGGAAGCACACCTTCTTCGCCGGGCACATGCACTACTATGACTATGACCTCATCGATGGCGTCGAATACATCACCATGGGACCCGCGGGCGCCCAATTCCTGCGGCACGGACCGGGCAATGTCGATCACATCATGTGGGTGACGATGACCGGGGACGGCCCTCAGATGGCCAACATTGCGCTGAAGGGCCTCTATGACCGCAAAGGCCTGGACCCCGAAATGTTTGGCCTCTATGACCGCTGGGGAAAACCGGATTCCAAGGGAGCAGGGAAAGTAGACCCCGCGGGGAAAAGGAAGAAGTAAATCCTCATTAGGTTTGACCTGCCTCCAATTGATGTGCCACTTCTTAAGTTAGAGTCTCCAGTGTATTGGGTTCCCTCGGACATGATATCATCTCCGAGGGATGTCGGTACACGTGAGACCCTGACCTAAAAAGTGGCTCAGGTTATGGGGCAGATCAGTTGCGGCTCTTATCGCGGGAGTACAGGAAGACAGAGCGAAACCCAAGTCTTGGGAGACCTGAGATCCGTCCTCAGGATTGGTCAGCTCAAATCTGAGTGACTTTCTTCTGCCTGGAATAGTCCAGGCATACCCGTTTCGAGACACATCTTAAATAATAACTATTGCTTAGTGTATCCATATGTCTTCACAGGTGTTTCTGGCCATGGCCTCTTCGACGTAGTAGAGACTGAGCACGGTCACGAACACGGAAATGGACGAGAAGGGACCTGGGACGGGATCTGAGCGATTCATCAATATTGGTACCCCTGGCATTCATCAGGGAATTCGTGTATCAAACAAGACTTGACACCCGAGAGGCTGGCAAAATATCCTGCCGAGCTTGAAAGAGGCACCTCCTGCCGATTGGTGGCTTCGATGTAGCCTCACTAACGCTTTGATTGGGAGCGAAAACGGATGAACCCTGTACCCTGGGTCGCGCAAATCGTTCTCTACATCTTGGTAGCCCTGATGGTTCTCTTCGCACTGCTCGTAATGTGGTGGCAGATCATGGTGCTGAAGGGAAAAGCTATGCCCAACCCGGATGGCTCATTCGACAGCTACCAGGAACAGAAGACCCACTATGGCTTAGCGGTGGCTGATCTCTTCCTGAGCGGCCCGGCCATCTTGGTAGGGGCCGGGCTGATCCTGGCTGGCTGTCGCTGGGGCTACTACGTGCTGGCTCTGTGCAGTTACTGGTTCCTCTGGGCAAATATCATGACTACAGCAACCAGTCTTCGGTTCGAGAAGCCAAAGATCACTTTCATGTGGTTCGTAACGTTCCCTTTGGGGAGTCTACTGGGACTGGCCTATATCGTGTGGACGTTAGTGTATTTTGACGCCATTTACTGTCCGTAGGGAGTGGCTGGCCTGATACGTGTCAGTCGCTCGCCTCGCTGAGGTGATGACCGGATGCAGAAAATCTTAGGCCTCGTGTGCGTGCTTTTCGGAGCACTCGGGTGGATCGGTCAGACCATTTCCGCAATCAACTTCCCACTGGCTCAGAAGCTTGGGCTACAGGAAAAGAGCGAAGACACGGATCCCCTGTACCGAATGGCTGAGCTGAACGCTTCGCGGTGGGATGCCGTGGTGCTCTGGTCCATCATTGCAGCCGGTATCCTGATGCTGATCGATCACACCTGGTGGCCGTATGTGTCGCTGGTTGCATCGGGGATCTATCTCGATACGGCAGGCCGAGAGGCCGCCAAGTATTTGAGCCTCTTAGAAGGAGGCGTCAAAACCGGAACCGCCAAAGAAACGCGTACGGCACTCTCTTTCTATGGGATCATGGCCGTCATATCATTGTGGCTCATGGTCTATGCCGCCTGGAGCCTCCGATCTGTGTGAGCAGCTTGGCACTGGCCCATGCCGACCTTAATTATAAGTTATTGTTAATCTTTTTGTGACCTTTCCGGGAACTTTCTCGGACCTGAGGTGACACACACATCAGAAGCCGGTAACAGCTGACCGGCTTTCTTAACGAATAGATACTATTTAGTTCCTGAGCTTTTCATAACCGACCTAGATTCTTTCCCCTGACATCGAAGAGACATCCATATTTCGTAAGCGTGGACGCAGCCTCAGACGTGGGCCCACTGAGGCATGCGTGTGCGCACTCAAACCCAACAAGATATCAGGCCCTCGGCCCCCTTTGGCGAAGGCCGTGCGCCCGGCCGATGTTTGCTCGGGTGATCAATAGATCTGCCCCGCCTCCTATTACCTCCGGTAGGGCGGCGGGGCACAAGTCGGGCTTCGCCCGCATAAGAGCCGGAATAGACCCAGCCAACATAACATGGAGGCGAGTAATGAGTAACTCTACCCAAAACTCATCTTCGACAGTGGCAAAAATAAAGTCTTTTTGTATCGTGCAGTTATGGGGACGCGAGGGGTTTCTTGGCACTACATTATTGGGTGGTGCAATGTGCTGGACTTCAGGAGTGGGAGTCCAACGATGTCACGGATGCTGGAGGGCGGACGCCTGCCGCACGAAGTGCTTCCAGTGCGGTTCCGACCATGGCAGTCCGAAGCTGGT
>CAZCDS010000126.1:0-3997 GCA_964497585.1 uncultured Syntrophaceae bacterium | reverse complement strand
GATTGCGCGCGCTGTACGCGGGGAATCGAATACGCTATAAACACGAAAGTATAGCGGGGAGGGCCTTTTTGCAAAAAGGCCCTCCCCTGTCAGCACTCGCAAAATTCCTATGTCTGAATATCGCGCAAAAATCGTTTGAGGAGGACCTTCTCCTCCATGGAAAAGCCGGCAAGGATCTCTTCATTGGCCTTTTCCCGGTCGACCGCGAGGTCGTGGATTACCTCCTTGGCCTTTTCGCCGAGGTAGATCCGCAAGGACCTCTTGTCTTCCTCGTCGGTCTCCTTCACGATCCATTGTCTTTCAGCCAGGCGATCGAGCACTCCGGAGAGTGTCGCGCTGTCCAGGACCACTCGCTTGCCGATATCGCCCGCGGAGAGCCCCTCTTCTTCCCGGATCGCCTCAAGCACGAGCACCTGAATGGGGGTCAGCCCGTACGCGGCCACACGCTTCTTGAACGTCGCATGAGCCTTCTGGTAGGCCTTTGCCAGGAGAAAGACCACACAGTCCTTGTACGAGAGCATTGCAAACCTCTTGTATGCTAACTAAATGACCGGATCTCTCCTGTCAAGAGAAAACGGACTCCTGCGCAACTCTCCCGTTACGAGAAGCTTCCGTGTCAATCCTGCAGACCGGGCTCGCTGGCCGTCATTCGGCCGAAGAACGCCATCCCGGTGAAAACCGAGACCTGAATCCAGGCGTTTTCACGTCCGCTGGACGCCGTGGACTGCCCAGGACCCGATGCGGGATCGACGGATTGGTAAAAGGGAGCTGAGAGGATTCTCCTCGGCTGGAAAGCATTGACGCCAGGCCCCGAACAATTGAGCGGTTACGACCGCTACCGGACACCTGTGGAAATTCAGGGTGCTTTCCGGTAAGCTTGCTCCGGGCTCCCCTACCAAACGGAAAGGAGCGGTGTTCATGAGAACCTCAGCATTCCTGGCCGTGATCATCCTGCTGACGTTGTTTACAGCCCTCTCCTGTGTCGGTCCGGTCCTGGCGGGCGTTTTTTCACCGGATGGTGAAATTCTGGCAGCCCGAGCAGAGCATTGCCAGGTGGTCCTCTGGAACACCGCCACGGGCAAGAAGATTGCCGAATTGTATGAGCCACGCCACGTCCCGGGCCCGGTGGTTCCCGGCCAATCAATCCTTTGTCAGGCCGCGGTACCATCCTTTTCTCCCGACGGGAATTTCTTGGCAACCCACCGCACGTTTGAGCCGATTATCCTGTGGAATGTGAAAGCCGGAGACAAGAGGCCTACCCGGGTCGGAGCCTTCAAAGTGACGTGCCATTACGTTGATAGTTTGTCCTTTTCTGAAGATTCAAGAGTTCTTGTCGCTGTTGGCTGGTCCCACATTGGCAAGCGATTTCGTGAATCCACAATCACGGTATGGGACGTCAGCACACACAAGATGTTGCTCCAAGCCCGAGCACGCAAGAACCAACAGTTCAAGAAAGTAGCTCTTTCACCTGATGGGAGGACTCTCGTCGCCTCGCAAGGACCGTGGAAGAACAGAGCCTATATGGTAATACTCTGGGACATCGAACGAGGTAAGGAACTTGTAACCTTTCGAGGTCACTCTCCGTCGTTTTCTCCCCATGGCAGGTTGCTGTACGTGACGGACGGGGGGACCGATATGCTTTGGGACATCAAGGCCCAAAAGATGCGTATCCTCAAAGACCGTAGCCGCGGTGTTCAGGCACAGTCAGAGTAACACCTCATCCTCCCTCCAATCAGCAGCATTCGGCCGCGAGATTACAGAACGCACCTGCCAGGGTGTGTATTGAAAACGAGGCTTTGACTCCGTAGGGGCAACCCACTGTGGTTGCCCTTCCTCGAGCCTGCACGGAATCAAGGCAGCACCACGCCACGGGGTGCTCCGTACAGGTCCATTGCAGGAACCCACCAGCCGTGATCCCCGTGCGTGGCACAATTGTTGTCAGCTCGGTCCCTTTTCGGATCGGCCCTAAATGGAAACAGATATTCTTCACACCGCGCAGGACAATACCAGGCCGGGCCGGCCGTTCGACGTCTGCTAAGCGGAGGGCCTATCCTTCTCCCGCATGGTATAATGATCTGAAAGCTGACGATCACGTGAGCCGCCGGTCCGGGCCGATCTTCACCCGACGTGCCTGGACGGGAAGGAGACGGGCCATGTATCGCAGAGCCTCTGACATGGACCGACTCGCCGCGGACCTCTTGCGAATCGATGCTCCTCGTGCGGCTGAGGTGATAGAAACGTATATTCGGGGACTCCTGGAAGAGCACTCGGCCGCGGGAGTCCTCATGGGGCTCAGCGGCGGCATCGATTCAGCCCTCCTCGCGACGTTGGCGGTCCGTGCGGTGGGCCGGTCCCAGGTGCACGCGGCCTTTCTGTACGACCGTGATTCCGGCACCGTGCCGGCAAAACGTTCCCGATTGGTCGCGGAACGGCTCGGGATCGCTCTGGACGTGGTCGATATCGAGCCGGCAATGAGACAGAGGCAGATCTACGCTCCCTCTGCCGTGCAATTGGTCTCCCTATCGCCCGCGTGGAACCGCCACATGCTCAGGTTCTACCGCTTGTTCGCGGGTGAGACTCCGTTTGTCTCGATTCTGCGCAGGAGCGGTTCTGTCTCGACGCCCGTCGAACAAGCCTGCAACGCGCGCCATACCTATCGCCGGGAAACACTGGAACAGCAAGCCCGGGCAGACAACCGGATTCTTCTCGGCGCAGCCAATCGCTCCGAGTTTCTCACTGGCTGGTTTGTCAAAGGGGGCATTGACGATCTTTTCTTCTCACCCATCGTTGGATTGTACAAGACCCAGGTCCGGCAACTGGCAGCCCATCTCGGCATACCCGACGAGATCAGAAGCCAGGCTCCTTCCCCTGATATGATCCCCGGGATAACCGACGAAGCAGCACTCGGCATCACCTACAGCAAGCTTGACATCATCCTTGATAGCCTGGACCGGGGGCTAAGTCGCGACGATCTCGTGAAGATGGGACTGCGCGTATCCGAAGTGAGGCTCGCCCGCGATCTCAATCGTCTCTCGAGCTGGAAACGCACCTCGGAGCACGCTGACCCGCCGGTTGACGGCGGGATTCACGGCGGATTCCGGTTGTCACGCGTTGAGGATGCCCCCACATAGGTAACAGGCTGGCGGGAAGCGCCTTTCTGCAAAGAATTCCTTCCCCTCCTCCCATGGTCGTCACCGTGGACTCAAACCTTCGGTTGTCACCCGACCGCGCACCAGTCCGGAAAGCGCTTACGTTTGTGGGATCGTGTCATTATCGTATTGGAATAAGGGAACAAGCGGGAGACGGTGGCCGGAGAAGGTGTCCCGTACAAAAGAAAAGTCCGACCCTAACCCCTTTACCCTCTGTCGGACTCAATCGGGTCCTCACCAGAACGGCTCGGCCCGCACATAAATAAACAGTTGCTCGCAAGGATACACAGCCGATGGGCGGTTTGTCAAACTAGAAAGTACTTAAAGGCACTTGTTGTCGTGATATCTTGAGCAAAAATGTGAAACATCGCGCATTCTATCAACTTGATGACGCAAGGTATCTGACTTCATAGTACTTTTGGCAACATGCCGCCCGCCGGGGCATTCCGGGTCGCTCTGGACCGGTCTGTCCAGGGACTCACCATGGCAAGGCCCATGGGATTGGAAAACGGCTCGCATCATGGTATAAGTATCTTTTCCGGAGCCACGAGCGTTTCCAGGGAACCCTCAGAAATCAAAACGGTAACAGTTCACCGCCCCAGGGCGACGACGTTTCCGGACGCGTTTCTTGGAAGGTTGATTGGGTGTTCATGGGAGCCCGTTTTTTCCGCATCAACGTCTGTTGGGTATGCATAGCTGGCAGCAGGATATTATGGCCCTCGCCGCGGTCCGTCCGTACAGGCAGGGGGGCTACCAGACTGAAACCATAGAGTTTTTGGGGATGGGTCCGGGAAGCTATACTTTCGCCATTTTTGTAAGGTATTATGGCGATTTTCGCGGAAAGAGGT
>CAZCDS010000125.1:0-4167 GCA_964497585.1 uncultured Syntrophaceae bacterium | reverse complement strand
ATGTCGCGCTCTTTCTCGCGTCGATTAGCGCGAAGTTCGATACGGAAGACTATAGAATCACTGATATTTTCGAGGACACCCAAGACAAATTCGAGAGCGTGCTGGAAACGCTGAAACCAATGGTCGGCGCGGTCATAGGCAAGATTAGGGAGCTAGGACAGCCTTTGGAGCGGGCAGAGGTGGAGTTGGGATTCAAATTGAAAGCAGATCTCGGTGCATTCGTACTCTCAGCGGGATCAGAAGCTCACTTCAAAGTGAAGCTTACATTTAAACCGGTGACCGAAGAGAATAGTCCCTGAACACAAAGGAGTGGGCGAGGTGCGCGTGTCACCCTGGCGATCATCCCCTTGATGGGAGAGATTCTCCACGTCTGACTGTAGCCTCTATCGCGGCATCACGACAGCTTTGGACAGGCTCGTTCAGGAACACAAGGTCGAGGCTCTAGCCTCGCTCTTCTCCGAGCAGAGGCTCGGCGGGAATGGGAACGCCTTCCGGGTCTTCAGGAGACGTGGCCATCTCCGAATATTCCAAGAACCTCATTGGAAAGATTGTCCTGTCCCTTCTCGGTAGTTTTGCGATTTGAAGGCTCGATGGACCCTTCCACGATATATATATAAATATTCGGGGGACCCCCTCCCCCCCCCCGGCCACGGAAAAAATCAATACGAATATGAAACGAAAACGTTCAAAGCCAACCGAACCAACCAAAATCAAAAAGAAAACCTGACCGAACGCCAAACCTCGCACGCTCGACGAACCGAATCCAACTGATCCGGTTGACCGGTGGATGGTGGGAGCCAGGGGCCTGGGGTCTGCCGGCAGGTGGCAGGGCAGGGGTCTCATCTCCGTGGAAAGGCACGGTCCTGGTTGTAATTGGTACTTAATCAACAAATAAGGACGATATACCTCCAGCGCGATATGCCTCCAGCGCGATATTAGGAGGATCTCATGAGATTTGGACCATTTAAGTCAGTCGATTTCGGCAGTAACGACATGTGGATCATTACCCGTACAAACATCAGAAACTCACAAACTGAATTTAATCAACATGTTACAAACAGGGTTGGGACTATCGCCCGGAACCAAAGGAGACCGATCCGTGATAACCGGACCACTAATTAAAGTCAATTTCGGCAATGATGACATCTGGACCATTCACGGTGCCGAATTCTCGGTTGCTTCGATCACGTCAGCTTGACAGCGCCCATGTCTCAACTCAGACGAGAAGGGGGCTCACACGCGCGTGACGCGAAAATTGGGGGTCCCGGGTGGGAGAGTATTCCAAGGACCCCGAACCTCTCGTCAGTGTCTGGCTGGCGTCACCTCCATTCGCCTGAGAAGCAGGGAGGGAAGGAAGGTGGAACTGATCTCTTCAGCAAATCAGATCCGAGGGGGAACCTTTATTGTCACACGATGTCTTACGTTGACAGATGATGTCACACGATGTATAACGACAGAGGGAGGACAGGCTATGGATGCACTCGCACTCACTCAGGACACCACGCCGGACACATCGACCGACGATCTGATCAACGCCTTCTTGTCTGGAAGATCTGCTCGGACGGTTGACGCGTACCGCAGAGATCTTCAGGACTTCGCCAACTTCCTGGGAGTCCACGACACCGCGCAAGCGGCGAGGGTCTTCCTCTCGGGAGGACACGGCAGAGCCAATCTGACCGCCCTCAACTACGTTCAGGCCCTTCAGGATCGGGGGCTACAGCCCACCACGATCAACCGGAGACTGGCCGCACTCAGGTCACTTTCTGCTTTGGCCAGGACCATCGGTTTGATCCCGTGGAGAATTGAGATCAAAAGCGTGCGAACGACTCCCTACGGAGATACGCGAGGTCCGGGACTGTCCGCGTTCAAGAGGATGCTCAACCTCGTCGAATCCCGGAAGGACAAAAAGGGAATCAGGGATCGTGCTATTCTCAGGCTTCTTTATGACCTGGGCCTTCGGCGCGGTGAGGTCGTCAGTATTGATATCGAAGACGTGGATCTTGCAGAGAAGACCCTTCGGGTTGTCGGAAAAGGACACACTCAGAAGACAGTGCTGTCTTTGCCCGGTCTAACTGCCGGCGCGTTGAGGGATTGGATGACCGCTCGTGGAGATGAGCCGGGTCCTCTCTTCCTGAATCTGGACAGGGCTAGGAAAGGGAACGGCAGGATCACCGGCAAGTCCATTTACCGGATGGTTCGGGATCTTGGCAACAAGGTGGGCGTGAAAACAAGGCCCCACGGTGTCAGGCATACTGCGGTCACTGAGGCGGTGAAGAAGGCCCAGGACAACGGCATCAATTTTGAGGAGGTCCTCGACTTCAGCCGACACAAGGATGTGCGCACTCTGATGATCTACCGAGACCGTGAAAGGAACGTCCAGGGTCGGTTGTCGGAACTCGTTTCAGAGTCTTTATGAGTCCTCAAATTCTCATTATGGGACTCAAAATAACGGAAGAAACAGACCAATTCCGAGAAGGAAAAACACCATGGCACGCCGACCGACACCTGAAGAGAAGCGGAAGACGATTGAGACCGTGAGGCGAGAGCAAGTCGGCCGCGGGGCTGAGACCACCACGGGCGGGGAGATGTCTCAGTCTCAACTGCTAAAGAGGATCAGAGACCTAATCGAGGAAATCGAGGTTTCCGAACGGACGCCCCGCGGGGTCACAGCTCCAGGTCGGAAAGCGCCTCCGCAGTACCGCACAAGAATGGTGTCGGTTCGTCTGCCGGTTGCCCTTGTACGGGATCTTGAGGCTCTGCCAGGATCGAAAACCTCCCATATCGAGAGGAGCTTAAGGCTCTATTTCCAAGCCCTGAAATCGAGTTGAAGCGCTCCTCCTTGTGCGCTATAGATACTTCGCACCATATCTGACCTTATCCCATAATCTCGGAGATCCCCATGAAAGAGACTGACGCCGAGACGAAAGAAATACTGGAGACATGGGCACTTGATTGGCTCAACAAGCTTGCTGAACAGGGATTATTAATTCTTGTTCCTTGGCAGGAACTGAAGGATCGATGGAAAATAGAGGACGAGTCTCTTTGGAATCTCCTGGACCAGTACCAAATTCCTGTTTGGCGTGAGGTTGACGGTCGCTCACGGCACGAATCCAACATCCTCCCGCAACAGATGTCCACCCTCACAATTCACAAGTACTCCGTGATTTGGCTCGAATACCATTTCTATGTCAGGAAACGCAAGTGGATCAATAGCTGGACAGAGGGTTGTTTTAGCTGGACAGAAGGTCCTGTCCCTTGGGGAATCGATGACGAATCCTTGGAGAAAGCACAGACTTACTACGAGAATACAGGCGATGAAGAATTCATGACCAAATTCACTGGCCTTTTGATGGACCTTGACGAAGCGATTCCTCCTGATCCGGGAACCCTTCCACCCGCACCAATAGCAATGCCTCCAGATGACCAAATCGTAAGACCTCCTCTGGCCTCCAAAATTCTGACCCGCGGGAAAAAATACTTCATCTGGACCGGGCCGAATCCCCCTCTCGCCAAGAAACCGACATCAGAGGGTGTAATCGTTCATCCGTCCGCCCTTATCGATCTATTGAAATTCCTTCCCCGCTCCGCCAAACCACCTAAAGAGCCGAAGCTGAGCTATAGAGACAAAGTACTTCCGATAGAGTACGAGTTCGCCAAAAGAGAATGGGCGAAGGATGAGTTCAGACGGGTTAGCCAAATAAGCAGGGATATAATCAAAGAGAATCCGGAGGGGTTGTTCGTAAATGAAAACGGGAAAGAGCGTCGATCTGCCAAAACTATCGAGGATGACATTCGCCACCTGAACCCTCACCCGGGGCAAAGGGGGCGCCCGAAGAAGAAGAAATAATCCGCTGCAAGCGAAAAGAATTCCGTTAAGCCTCAGCGACCTTCCTCCTCATTAGCGGTTATTCCACACCGGCCCCCTCCTCAAAACCTCATCCAACCTTGCTTTCTTCCCACCTAACAGCACACAAACTAATTCCGTAAAGTATTCCGTGAAAAATTCCGTGAAAAAAAGAATTCCGTAACATAAACCTCTATTTTTATTCTACAATTTTATCTGCTACCATCCCCCCCCATGAACAACAAACCCATCAGAGAGGAGACGAAGATGTCTATAGTGCTGCGCGATGAGACTGAGTCCTAAGCGAACGAGGCCAGGACGCT
>CAZCDS010000124.1:0-4463 GCA_964497585.1 uncultured Syntrophaceae bacterium | reverse complement strand
GGTCGGTTATTCCCCACTTTGCTTAGGCGCAGATTTCAGTGCGGAAGACTATATGTATGCAGGCGGAGAGGCAGATTCTTGACGACATCCTGGAGGCTTCTCTGGCGGGATACTGGGATTGGGACATCCGAAACAACACCCAGTATTTGAGCCCAGCCTTCAAGAAGATGTTTGGCTACGAAGATGACGAGCTGCAAAATGGCCCCGACGAGTGGAAGAAGCTCATATTTCCGGAGGACTTGCCAGCGCTTCTCGAAAGCCTTGACCTGCACGTAAAAACTCATGGACGTGTACCTTATTGCAACGAAGTGAGGTACCGCCACAAAGACGGCTCGACCATCTGGGTGATTTGCGCAGGGCGTGTCATTGAGTGGGATCAGGCGGGAAACCCTGTCCGTATGGTTGGGTGCCACGTTGACATCACCGCTCTGAAGCTTATGGAAAAGGCCCTAAGAGACAGCGGTACTCGATGAACCAGTGTCGACACGTCTCAATTTCTGAGCCCGGAAGTCTGGGATAGCATCGGAAAGAGCCACAATAAGCCCAGTTTCTTCCTCTGATTCCCAGGCTCCGGCTGAGAACCCATCCCCCCGGCCCTGCCCCTACCAAGCGGGCTTGAGCCTCACGTCAAACACTCCAAGGCTGGAGAGAGTCTATCAAAACTCCCTACGAGACCGAAATCGTGTGACCTCCGGTCGTCGCAATGGCCATGAGCGGGAATGGTAAGGCCGCGCTTGAAAAGAGACCCTGACCACGCGCCGGTGTAGTCAGTGACACCTCTAGGCCTCTGCCAGGTGCGGAGATAGGGGGCCATGGCCCTGGACGGAGGCGAAGACCGTGTGTTGATTCCGTGATCTTGTGGGTCGGAGCCCACGGGACTTGTTGGCGGTCCTCGGGATTCCCCCACCGCGCGATGAAGTATCGTCATATTTGATTTGACACATCGGAATTACCTATGGCATGATGGGGCCCTGAGTTTCCTGCGCAGTGAGGCATGGACCCGGAGCACGAGCAGCGGCTCGTCCCGCGTAATCGAGTTCTTGGGAGCGGTGAATCCGCTGGGGCATCCAATCAACCTGTGTGAGCTGTTCGTGCTTCAGCGCGAGTGGTGTGGCAAGGCGGTTCGCGTAACTACGGCACCATAGCGTAGTTTCGGAGTCCACCGGATACGTTCGTCGGTCTCGTGGATACGTCCTGGTGGTGTCTCCTGTATCAGGCGTTCATTGCGGTCTATGAGTTGAAGGAGGGTTTGAACAGGATGAGAAACGTCTTTTCGACACGATGGGGCATAATTTTGGTGGGAGCGGTGATCGGTGTGTTGGCCGCTCTCCTTCAGAAGCTGGGCAATCCAGGGAACATGGGGATCTGTGTGGCATGTTTCGAACGGGACATTGCCGGTGCCCTAGGACTGCACCGGGCCGCGGTCGTGCAATACCTGAGGCCTGAGATCTTGGGATTCGTTATCGGGGCATTCGTTGCGGCCGTGGCTGTTGGTGACTTCAAGCCCCGCTCCGGGTCCAGTCCACTGGCCCGATTCCTGCTCGGCATGTGTGCAATGATCGGCGCGCTCGTGTTTCTTGGATGTCCGTGGAGAGCCCTTCTCCGTCTCGCCGGAGGCGACGGGAACGCGCTGTTCGGATTACTCGGTCTCGTTGTAGGCGTTTGGATTGGAACAGTATTCTTCAGGTACGGCTACACCCTGGGACGGAGCTACCGGCACGCCTGGGGAGTAGGCTTACTCATGCCGATTGTGATTGGCGGCCTCCTGCTTTTGCTGTTCATTTTTCCGCGAATTCCTGGGGAACCCAAGAGTGGAGTGCTTTTCTACAGCATCAAAGGTCCGGGCTCTCAGCACGCAGCTCTTGCAATCTCCCTCATCGTGGGAGTTGTGGTAGGAGTGATTGCGCAGCGTAGCCGTTTCTGCACGATGGGGGCACTGAGAGACTTGATTCTATTCAATCATTGGCATCTCTTTTCAGGTTTTCTGGCGCTTCTGGTTTTCGCGTGGATCACGAACCTCATTGTGGGTCAGTTCCATCCGGGATTTGTCGGCCAGCCCGTGGCCCATACTCAGAGCTTTTGGAACTTTTCCGGCATGGTGGTCGCGGGCCTGGCCTTTGCCCTCGCGGGCGGGTGTCCGGGTAGGCAGCTTTTCATGTCCGGTGAGGGTGACGGCGACGCCGGGGTTTTTGTTTTCGGGATGATTACCGGAGCAGCGTTTGCTCACAACTTTGGCCTTGCCAGCTCGCCAAAAGGAATTGGTCCCCACGGAATGGCTGCTGTTATTGTCTGTCTGATTGTCTGCTTGTATATAGGCTTCACCAATCTTGAGAGATCCAGCGCGTGAGGAGAATAACAATGGCGGAAATGGTTGATGCAAGGGGCCTGTCGTGCCCGCAACCCGTACTGATGACCCTTACGAAGATCAAGGAGATGTCGACGGGAGAAATCGAGGTCGTCGTTGACAACGAAGTGAGCCGGGAGAACGTGAGTCGAGCGGCTTCCAATACGGGCTGGGAGCTCTCGGAGGAAAGAGAGGAGAATGAGGAGTTTCACCTCATTTTCAAGCGTTGAGAAAATTCATTGAAAAGATTTACGATGTTTTCGTGAAGCTGAAAAATGTTAAGAACCCCCTGGACAGAGGGCTTTCGGCAAAGGGGATTCTTATCTTCAGGCACACGAGTGAGGTGATTAAGGCGGAGGAACTGTTAAGGGAAACGGGGCTCGATGTTAAGGTCAAAGGCCCGCCGCCCGAGATCAGAACGGGATGCGACTTGGCCATCGAGTTTCCGCTTGTGGCGCAGTTACGCGTTTCTCAAATACTTGAAGCGGGAAATTTGAAGCCGCTGGAGGTTCTCCCCCTCCAGGACCTGCTGCTCGAGCCCGTGAGCCTCTATAACGTCAAGGATTTTGGCGGCTTCCTAATGGTCCGAGCCGCCAACATGAAGATCACCGTGGCGAAGGACGATCTCCGAATCGTCAACGTGTCGGGTGGGGGCTGTCCAGACGTGCCCTTTCTCGCGGAGACGCTTGTCGGCAAGCATCTGCTCCAAGCCGCGGAACCCAGACAACTCGGTAGCACGTTGTGCGGTTACGCCCTGCAAATGGCCTATGAAGAAATAAAACGCCAATGTCGTGGTTGATTGTAGGAACCGTCGCACATGACGGATTCCCTTTATTGGAAGCACCGTGCTCGTTCGAGAACGGTGAGCTGAGGATAGGTGACAATGCGATAACGGTGACCAGGGGTACTCCTGCCCTCATTGCCGCAGCCACAGTAGCAGCCCTTGTGCTTCAGTTGGACCCTCCTCAAGCCCTGCTTGCCGGCGATACAGGGCATGGCCGCGGGAGTGAAGAGATCTACCGACATCTCGTCACGATCCTCCCGCGGTTGTCCCATACGATGCTTGTATTCCACTACCTTCAGCCGGATCTAGACTGGCATAATCGAATATTCCTGTGTCTGGAGGAACTCGCGCCGCGTCCCATGCTTGTGGCAGATGCCGGATACATGTACGTCGCCAAGATGAGCGGCTTTGCCAACTCTTACGACCTTTTCACCCCTGACATTGGAGAGCTGGCCTTTCTGGCGGACGAGTCCGCACCCCATCCTTTCTACACGCGGGGTTTCTTGCTGGAGGAAGAAGACAAAGCCGAACAGCTCGTTCGAAGAGCCTATGATCATGAAAACGCAGCCCGATATCTACTCGTGAAGGGAAAATGCGACCTCGTTGCTTCTTCGGAAGGGATTCTGGCGAAAGTCTGTGAGCCTTGCGTCGAAAACATGGAGCCCATAGGCGGCACCGGAGATACTCTCACGGGAATTGTGGCGGCACTCATTCAAAGCAATAGACCGATCGCTCGTGCAGCCGCCCTCGCGGCCAAGGCAAACCGTCTCATGGGCTTGCTCAGCAAGCCGACGCCCGCTTTCTCAGTGTCGGACCTACTTCCTTCAATGCCAGAGGCTATGAAAGCGGTACTCGATGAACCAGTGGTCACAGGTCTCCTGTAGGATTCCACATTGTACTGACCGAAATGGGGTGGGATTTTCAGAATAGGTTGACCTGACGGGCAGGATTTTCGGAAGATTTTGACTTGGAGAAGCGGGCGGTGGCTTGTGCGAGCTACCGCCCTTGCCGCAGATTCCCACTCAATAGCAGTCCGACTGCGACGCCCGATCCGAACCCTGAAGAAGGGGGACACTCCCTTTTTCATCGGAACCGTTACAAATACCGAAAAACAGCCATTGAGAGGGCTGGTCGCTTATCTCACTTTGGTTTCTTTGGAGGCGGGAAATGAACATCCTGTAGATCTGGAGGACTGGTCAGCCCAGAAGGCGGTCCGTATCAATGGGCTGTCGCCGGGTGAGACAAACACCCAGCAATGGGGAATGAGACTGATTCAATCGTGTGCAACGTCAGCGAAAATGGGAATGGGGATTGGGAGAATATGGTAGAGAGTTG
>CAZCDS010000123.1:0-4798 GCA_964497585.1 uncultured Syntrophaceae bacterium | reverse complement strand
AAGTCTTCGCCTAAAGGCGAGGGTTTTTCTCCCATTCCCCGAGGGGGACAATAATTTCCCGGTTTCCGGGCGTTTCAGGCAAAATCTACTGAGACCGGAGCATGTGCTCCACATCCGTAACGCCAGACCGTACCCTTTTGCCTCTTGACCAGGTTCTCGTCCTGCTGTATGTGCGAAACGGATACTGAACTAAGGCCCTTAATGGAATCGAATTGGATTCGTTATGAATGGACGTAACCCTTCAGGAGCTGATGCACGATTGCGCATTGGGCTGAGCCTCCGACAACGGGACCTTGTTCTCAGAGAAGTCCGTGCTCCGGAACATTTGATGAAATTGGTGCGCGTGGCACCGGTCGAGGGGGTCTATTACCAAATACGACTTACCATGGAACAGCTGGAAGAACTCTTGGACTGCATCGAGTATAGGGAGCGTGAGACCAAGAGCAAGAAGCTCCAGACGGAGCTGTATGATCTGTGCGAGTTCATGGAACAGTTCGGCCTGAAAAAGATTGTGGACATGGAGAGTTTTCGACATGATAAGGGCGCGTACGAGGAGGCACGGGAATATCCGGAAGATGTGATCGGCGAACACTCTCCTCAAGAAGATCCCTCATTGGGAGTAACCAAGCGTTTGCCCAGTTCGGCTGACCACCTCCCTCCACCGGATGAATTCAATGAGCTTTTTCTCAAGTCCGTGGAACATCAAGGTCGAATGCCCAGGTCGGAGATGGGCGGCCTGTCGTGGGATCAACTGATCAAACTGTTCAAGAGCGATTGGGCCGACGGCCGTGGTCTCATGAGTTTCAATAAATCACTGAAGCTGAAAGACCTCCAGAAGGCCGTGACATTGCATAGGGCCAGGACTCTACTCGGTCAGGTGGTGCAGTCCAATGGAGTGAAAGCTACAGTGGCTGGGAATCTGAATCGAAAGTTCGTTGGGCTCATGGTGGATTGCCTGAGCTGGCCCGACGATCATGTCCAGAATCTGCACAAAATGAACAAGGTCATTAACGAACAAGATGTCTTTCCGCTGCACATTGTCCGCATAATGCTGGACCTTTCAGGTCTTCTGACCTTGAAGAAAGGGAGGTTCTCGGCGACGAAGAAAGGTGAGTATGTGCTCAGCGAAGATAAGGCCGGAATGCTTTTTCATCTGTTGTTCGAGACGCTGTTCCAACGGATGAACCTCGCCTACCTTGATCGAATGGCCTCCATTCCCATTTTCCAAGACACTATCGCATATTCGCTTTTCATGCTTTCCAGGGAGGATATGGGTTGGAAGCGCAACGATTATCTAGCCTCTGAGCTGCTCGTGCCGCCTGTCAAGTGGGAGATGGAGAACGCGAAGTGTGAGCCTCATTGGTTCTTGGACTCGCGGCTGTTGAGCCCTCTGGAGGATTTTGGGCTTCTCCAGCGACGAGAGCTCCCAAAGCAGTCAGCTCCTCCTGGGATAAGAGAGGTTCGAAAGACCCCATTGTTCGACAGGTTCATAAGTTTTCATGTGGACTGAGGGCTTCCTTTTGGCGCACACGTTGGTACTGCAGCCCAAGCCCCATCATCCCTCTGTCGATCGGTTTATACACGGAGTCATTCGCCTTGGCGGAGTTGATAACACCATAATCCACCTGGTTCATGAAGATGAGTCGGGCGCGCTGATTTACGGAACACGAACTCGAAAGATCTCTTCCGAAAAGCGGAGGGCGCACATTCTTGACATCATGCATTTCCGTCTTGCGTTAAGAAGGACGGGAAAGGAGGGCAATTGCCATGCCAGTCAAGTTTGAGACAACGGAGAGAATAGCGATCCTTACCATCAGTCGACCGCTCGCCATGAACGCTCTGGACGCGGAGACCCTGGCTTCACTGAACAAGGCCTGGATCGATTTTCGCGACAATCCCGAGCTCTGGGTGGCCATTATCACGGGTGCCGGTGGCAAGGCCTTTTGCGCAGGAGCAGACATCAAGGACTTGGCCAAGTACTTCAGGACCAAGACTGCGATTGAGCGGAAGGCAAAGGCCGACAGGGAACCCGGGATGGGAGGGATCACACGCAACCTTGAGATATGGAAGCCCATCATAGCTGCGATCAACGGGCATTGTTTGGCAGGTGGCCTGGAAATCGCCCTGGCCTGTGACATCAGAATCGCCTCCGAAAATGCTACCTTTGGACTTCCCGAAGTGAGCCGTGGGATCATACCGGGGGCCGGCGGGACACAGAGGCTGCCCCGGCTTATCCCTCTAGGCAAGAGCCTGGAGATGATCCTTACGGGAGACAGGATTGATGCTCAGGAAGCTTATCGGATCGGGCTTGTCAACAGGGTTGTGCCTCCTGATCAATTGCTTCCCGAAGCCACAAAACTGGCTGAACGGATCTGCCGGAATGCACCCCTTGCCGTACAGGCTGCCAAAGAGGCAGTTTACCGGGGGCTGGATCTTCCCCTTTCTGAGGGATTACGGCTAGAGGAATTCTTGGCAGAGCCTATTTGTCAATCCGAAGATGCAAAGGAAGGTCCGAGGGCCTTTTTCGAGAAAAGGCCTGCACAGTTCAAAGGAAAATAGAACTAGCCGACGACATTCGAGATTTTTGCTTCATCGGTCGTCCGTGCGATAATTTTGTTTGCCGAGCGCGTTGCAGAGTGGATTTGCACAAGATTGAAAGTATTACCAGTTTGTAGCCGCTCACGACTTCTAGGAGGACTTTCAGGGGCTCTATTTCCTACGCAGTTTCAAGTCAGATGCCGATCCTTCAGCCCATATACTGGCAAACATGATGCTTGGCGACGCCTGCCGAACAGTACATATCCCATTGCTGAGGCATTGAGAGGCAAGCCGCTTTATCAGGGACTTTATCGATTGATCCTGGATGCTCATGGGGTGGGATACAACGTGGCGGTTCCGCTTTCCACACTGGAAGCTGTGCCGCAAAGGGGTGTCGTCTTCCTGACGTACACACGTCACTTCGAGAGGACCCTCTGAATCAAGCGGATGCGTTACTTTAAAAATTTCCCCGTTTCTTAAAAAATAAACGCGTGCCTCGCGCTGAGATGACTCCCCCATGGGCTGCATGAGGGAAGCTCGTGGGAGGCAGAGGAGTAGGGAAAGGGATGTGGATATGGATAAGTATTTGTATTTATATATACTATGGCGAGAGTTCTTCTGGATGCCGTTGTTCAAGTGATCCACTACGCAATGGGAACCATCAATCCACATTGCCTCCAACAGGTGTCCCTCTGAAAAGAAAGGTGAACACTCGTCGAGCTATTTTCCCGACGAGGAAATAGAGCAGAATTTTTGACAGGCATGCCATCACTGCAAAGGGGAGAGGTATGATCATGCTCAAAAACAGACCTGCTATCCAGCCGGGCATGCACGTCACGAACAGCAGGACATGTATCCAGGTTCCAGCGATTTCACGCGCAACTACCGACCCTTCGATCGGGTTAACATCAAAGTACAGGGTCAGCACCATAAGTGAGAGGCCAATGAAGGCTACCATCCAGGCTGCGTAGTCTTTCACAAAGTCTCTCAGCATGGCGTCCTCTTGATCAGTCTCGGGTTGAGGTCAAAAATATTGCCCGGCATCAGGATCCCTAAGCAGATGAGAGCTATCTCCTGAGGACAAATCCTTTGAACACGTCGGGCAAGTTAGCGGGTTTGGCCCAGTTGTGTCCCGGAAGGCGGTAGATTTTGAAGCAGGAGGCCGTGAACAGCCCTGCAATCAGAAGGATGATCAAGGAGGTAGCAACTGTCCGAGGCATTACCCAGTACAGGAAACGTGTCAGGCCGGCTGCTACCAGGTATAGCAATCCGAAGAGGACGATCACGTGGACGCCCAGGACTCCAAGAATAACGAAGCCTTCGAGCCTAAACTTCGGCACCGCGACCACGAACCCCTGAAGCGTTATGAAGAGGGTCGCTGCAGGGGGAATGAGTCCGCCTACCACAAACATGTAAAAGGGGGCCGGAACCGTGATCACCAAAACGACAAACAGCGTCCATTTCATGATCCGTCGCTGGCCGGATCCCTGCATCAAAGCACCCCCTGTCGTCTCCTCCGCGGAAGCATGGAACAGGAATCATGCCCTGCGATCGACGTGTCGTGAAGCGCGGCAGGGATTCTGCAAACCGAGTTCCCCATTCCAAGCGCTTCGCCCAGCGCGGTCATGAACTCCCCAGATGGTACGGGTCGCCGGCCAACCACCTGGGGAACAGCCCTGGTGCAGACGGAGGTCTACCACTTGTTCACCTGATCACGCAAATCCTTACCGCATTTGAAGAACGGCAACCGCTTGCCTCTAACCGTGATCTTCTCACTTGTCTTCGGATTCCGCCCCGTGTATCCGTCGTATTCTCTGATTGAGAATGCCCCAAACCCTCGTATCTCGATGCGATCCCCTCCTATGAGCACCTTGCTCATCGTGTCGAAGACCTTGTCAACGATTTCGTCAGCTTTGCGCATGGGAATCCTGTGCTCTTTGGAAAGAGCTTTGGTCAGTTCTGACTTGTTCACTGCCTCCTGTCCTTCCCCGGCTCACTTGGCCTTCTTTGCGGTTTCCTTCAGGGCTTTGGACGCCCTGAACTTCGGAACCTTCATGGCGGGTATTGTCATCTTCCTACCGGTCTTGGGATTCACTCCTGCGCGGGCTTTCCTGTGGCCGACCCTGAATGTGCCTAAGCCGGAAACGCGGATAGTGCCTGCTTTTTTCTTCAGGGAACCGTGTACCGCGCCCACAAATGCATCTCTAGTGCTGCGCGATGAGACTGAGTCCTAAGCGAACGAGGCCAGGACGCTTCTCAG
>CAZCDS010000122.1:3187-4973 GCA_964497585.1 uncultured Syntrophaceae bacterium | reverse complement strand
GAAAAGCCGATTGAGAACCTCGTGTTGCTTTCTCTCACTACATGAAACTTGACCAAGATTTTCTGACCACCATATGCGCTAACATCCAACATGCCATCATACGAATTGTTCCGGAAAGCCCCGTCGGCGACGAGATCTTGGATGGTGATTGGTAGACTATCTTCCAGTATCGATCTTCTAGAAATAAACAACCTTGCCATAAAGCCTCATTTGCCGAAATTTATTGGATTTGATTCGATACATAGCGGGATATACCGACACGCTGGCGGTTCTCCTCGTTCGGCTCAGATCATGGCCTATCTTCATTTCGAGTTCCTTCTCGGTAAAAAACTCGATTTCGCGGATCATCTCGAAGAGTTGTCGTTTCAATACTTCTTTTAGCATTACTCAATCCCCATTTTATTTCGGTCTTCGTTCCTTGGCCGCCAAGTCTGTACTTGCCTTCGCTCCTCGCGCAGGGTCTCCACCGCCTCGTTCCAGGTGTGGGTTTCCATCAGTTTGACAAATCGGTCGCAGAGACCCACAGCTTTTTCTTTGTCCTCTTTTCGTTCCTGTTTTATGATTTCTTTCACCTTCACTCCACATTTTTTGACACTTTCGTCTTGATTTCTTCTCGTGGATGGGTATTTAGACTAGAGGTGAAAGTTTGTGTTTTTGCGTCCTTTGCGTCCGCATCGCCCGAAACCTTTGGACGCAAAATCCGTTTTTCGGACGCAAAGCGCGGTTGGACGCAAGGTTTCAGCTTTAATCTAATGAGCCTTTGTCGGTCTCTGCCCGGGCTCCGATCCCACTCAACGTCAATCCCGACTGTCCGCAGATTCGGAGCGAGACGTTTCAAACTGGCGCTTGTGGAGCGTCCCGATTTCGGCCATGCGCGTGACCGCTGTGTTTTCTCGCTTACAAGGGCACTAAGCGCCTCGGAAAGCTCTGTCGCTGTCCCTTGCCACGACCCGCCACAGTCCTCAAGGAGCTTCGTCAACGACGGGACGATCGGATTGGCTTCGAGCGCCAGGCTGTTGGCGTCCGCCCGGTTTCGGCGGTAGATGCCGAGAAAGGTGCCCGGCTCCCAGCCGAGGGCCGGCTCTGCTGCGCACACCAATTCGCAGAAGTCCGCCATTCTGGGGATGCTGGAGAGCTCGACACTCCCGAGATTGCGGATTCCTGCCGACACCGCATCCAAGAGTGCCCCGAGAATACGCGGCTGCGCCTCTTCAAACTGCACAAGAAAATCACGCTCGGTGAGGCGCCGGGATTCCTCGATTGCAGGCAAGTACACGAGTACTGAGCGGTCGATCAGATCACCGCGGATCGCCAAGTCCTCGATCCCGTTAAGCACCACGGGTCGCTGCACTTGGAACAGCACCTCCGCATCATCGGCGTAGAGCTCACGAACACCGAAGCCACTCCCAGTGGCCACGCGGCACAACGCATCACTCACCCACACTGGCAGGTGCGAGAGGTTGTCAAAGGCGACGACCCAGCCATTGCTGCCGGCAATCAATAAATCCCTCTCCTCCCGCGGGGTGGACCGTAGCATGGCCATGTTCGGGTCGATGCACCCACGGAAGATCTTCGCGGCAGTGGACTTTGCGGAGCCCTGTTCTCCATGCAAGCACAGGATCGGGTACGGCCCGGTGGGCCGGAAGGCATTCACCAAGCAGGCAATGAAGAGCTTGCGATCATCAGCTTCCATGTTGAGGAAGGGTTCTATGTCCATTTCTAGTTGACCACCAGACTGCGGTACGGGCAACTCGCCCATTCCCGGGGGTCGGCGAAAGCGTATCGG
>CAZCDS010000122.1:0-3087 GCA_964497585.1 uncultured Syntrophaceae bacterium | reverse complement strand
CAGGCGCCACGTTTCGTGGTGGTCACCCGCCAGAATCCGGGCGTACGCCTTGTCATCATCATGGAACATCTCGACACTGCTCGCCAATTGGACGGCGAGGTCGGCTTGCTTATGCTTTGATCCCTTGCCCCTCGTAGGAACGATGTCGCCTTCACCTCCCTCGTCCAAGTCTGCAGCCTGGAACAGCTTGGCCTGCCGGCACAGCTCGATGAGTTCCTCCTTCGTGTGCCCGTCCCGAATCCAGTCTGAGATGTCCCGGCCATGATTCGGGGAGATGGAGTAGCCTAAGTCGACTACCTTGACCTGGCAGCCCCGCGCCGTCAGAGCCCGTCCCACCGCCTGCAGATGCGCCTGGCCGGGAACATCAGCGTCCCCCAGGAGGTAGACTTTGGCGTCGTTCGGGAAGTACTGGCTGTGCTCTCTCTTCCACTTGCCCTCCCCGCCGCCCGTGTCGTTCGTCGTGGCCACCAGCGTCCACGACCGAAGAGTTTCGACGTCTTTCTCGCCCTCGGTCACAAAGACGGACTTGCCCTGGCCTAGGGCCACAAGTAGCTCGGGCAGGCGATACAGTTGCGGTTTTCCTGCCCTGCCCTTGACGTACTGGCCGTTCTTCTGGTGCTCCATCGCATAGCACTTGCGCCCGTCTATGTAGTAGCGTTTCTTGCGGAAGGTCTCCTTGCCCGCAGCATCCTGATACACGTAGTAAGTCGGTCGCTGTCTGTCGCCGTTTCTCCCAAACTGACCCTCGAAAGGCCACGGCCAGCCGCACCTGCTGGCGAGTTCCGAGAGCTTCCCGCCGCCGCATCCCGCATGGCAACACCAGACCTTCTTGCGGGTGTTGATCGTGAGCGAAGCGTGCGCGTCGTCGTGAAGCGGGCAGCGGGCTTGACCCTCCGCGCCGCGCCAGTAAATCCCGCTTATGTGCTCGGAGATCCATGAGCGGAGATCAATTTCGGTTGCCGTCACGCCGTGCCCCCGTCTGTTGGGCGTTCGACAGGTTGGGCCTTTTCCGTTATCGTCCGTTCTACTCGAACCACCCGGCCCGCGTGAATAACAAACTTCACTCCCAAATCGCCGAATTGAACATGGTCCAGTTGACGCGCAAGCCACTCCGTCGCCCCGGCGACCTCTTCCTCCTGTTCGCTCACACTGGCCTCCGGTTCACAGGTTCTACCTTTCGAGACTCCAACCAGCGATCAAGGTCCTCAGTCATGAACCGCACCGCCGATGGGCCCAGCTTCAGAAACGGCAGCATCCTCCTACTCACATATCTCCGCAATGTTAGCGGCGACAACCCGAGGTATTCCGCGGCTGCCTGGTAATCCAACAGCCCTTTTCCGTTCATCTTGTGCCTCCTATACGTATTCACAGCACAAGAATACTCCACGGAGTAGCAGTTGATATAAGGATGATAAATCGAGGCTTTGTAATGGAATTCTTATCCTATGTCGGAACAGGCGTTTAGATTCGGGCCGGTCCGTCCCCTTGATGGCGAGATCTCTGCTCTCTCTCCGTCATAGCTCGGCCAGCTTCCTCCACCGAGGCGTAAACCACTACACGTTTTCGCACAGCCTTGATGCGCTGCGCCAGCGCGTCGCGTGACTGGTATTCATAGTCGAGCCTTTGAAGGGTCTGCTCCATTTCGTCGAGGAAGGCGCCTTCAAACCCCGTGTAATCGTTCCAGTAGCAGATACTCCGATCTCCATGTGCCGCCAGCCAAGCGACAAGCTTTGCCCGTATAAGCTTGATCAGGGCTTGGTCCGGACGACGACCAGGGGACCGTGCTCTCATGATGTCGCAATACTGGGCGAAGAACTCAAGCCCTTTGTCCACCCCGCCGACGCTCCGCTCGGCTCCCCACCAGAATGCATGCAGAGAATCCAGCAAATACATGAAGCCGAAATACGGGTCTTGTCGAAGCTTCTCCCATTCCGGGCCGGATAATACTCGTTTCACTTCTCCGGGCTTCTCAGGTTTCTCACCTTCAAATGGCAATGTCGCTTTGTATCGACCGAGGAATTCCACCGTCTTGCGGCACGAAATCGAGAGGCCGTGGAGTAGACTTCTCCATTCAGCATCGCTCATCGTGGTGGGCGCCAGTCTGTCCTCTCTTTTGGCCTGGAAAACCCTTTCAGCGAGTTTCCCTTGATCAATCCACCAGGATCTTGTGTCATCGTTCAGAATGATTGGCAGAGGCGGGGACTGCCGTTTTCGGCTGGTCATGGCACTCTCCTTGTGGAGCGATTCCCTGGGTGAACAACAGAGGACTACCCCGGGACCCCGGCGTGCCGCTTCCTCCCCCTGTTGCAGGCCACCCTGCACCTTCTATCCTACCACACTATCTGAAAGGTCGCCCTACCGTATCGGCGCGGAGCAAGGACAGGTCATCCCGTGGTGGCTTTCAGCAGCGCAGTCTGGATTATCACAAGCTCGGAAATGTCGAGTGCCTTCCAGTCCGTGTACCAGTTGGTCATGGCCTCGGTGCGATGCCCGGTGATGCGCCGTGTCTTCACATCGGCCACCCCGTTGGACCGCATGAGGGTGTTCAGGAAATGCCTCCAGCCGTGGAAGGTGAGATTCCGCTCCCGCTGTTCCTCGATCGGGATGCCGATGGTGGCAAGCGCCCGGGCGAGGTGGCTCTCGATGACACTCTTGCTCATCGGCGTGTCTTTCCCAGCCCTTCCGTAGAACAGCAGGGACTCCGGCGTCGTTTCTTCGATAACGCGGCTGAGGATCGCGGACACCTTCGGCGAGATCGGCACATCCCGCATGCTGCCGGCCTTCGGGGGCCTCGGCCCGTAGCCCTGCTCCCAGGAGCGGCGGATCTCCACATGGTCGGCTTTCACGTCCTCCACAAGCAGGGCGCGGACCTCGCCCATCCGCATACCCGTCGTGGCGGCCAGCACGTTGATCGCATAGTGGCGGTAGTCGTTCCACAGTTCGGGTCCGGCTAGGAGCCGCACCGCCTTCCCGAGGGCCAGTATCGACCGCTCGGGCCGCGTCACCCGCACGGGTCGTGCGTGGCGGGCGGGATTGTCGGTGAGCCAGCCGTCCAGGACGGCCTGGTCGAGGATCGTGCGCAAGGTC
>CAZCDS010000121.1:0-5117 GCA_964497585.1 uncultured Syntrophaceae bacterium | reverse complement strand
CGATAAAAAGTCGCGCTCTTTTTCGCACCTATCCTTTCTGCGCGGCACTATAGATAAGTCCGGAGTCTGCCAGTTTCAGGCGTGGTAGGACCAGAGCACCAATAGTCCCTCGAAGGGTGATTCGTTCGTTAGTGTTGACCGAAAGGGTCTCGCGGGGTTCGATTCGTATCTGATTTCCTGTTTTTCGGATATCTGTGCAGCCTTCGAACTTCTTGAATCGGGGTCGCTTCCGGTGGTGGCGGCGCTCATGCGACTTGATGATAGGGCCCATCGTCACATGCAATCGGTCGATAAAGAAGTTCCGTTCGAACATTCTTGTGGCACGCGAATCCGTGTTCCCGATGTCGACGACCTCTTCGCCTGGCAATTCCTCTGCTTCGCCGCCGGAATTCGTCACATATTTGTACGCAATTTGAACTTCACCTTGCTTAATAAGCTCTATCATTTCAGCCTTGGAGATCATAAGCGGTCCATCACACGCGTATATCGAGCGCAATCTCGAACGAGCGTAACCGTTGTCATCCCTACTGGCGACTTCGATCGAGGAGTTAACCAGTATAGTTATTCAACCTCAAGGTTACTCGCGGAGTTTATCTGTTTGTTTTTAGACGTGGTTTTCGGCGTACAGCTCCCCTATGCTACACTACGCGACTCTCTCTTATTCCGCACGCGCGCGTCTGTCAAGACTTTTTTTGCGCAAAACAGGCCGGACATTTCAACCAGCGCGCAGGGAGATCCGGCACACGGATTCTGCACTTGCGGCCCAATCGTCAACTCAACGGTGAATCGGTGAACTCATTCTTGCGGAGTTCCGGGTACACCATTGCTCATTCGGTGGTAAAACGGTCGCGGAGGCGGGAATTGCTGGCAATGGAAGTGCCCCAGTATCAGGCATAGCTCTTCCCGGAGTGTTTTGATAAGGGTACGGGCTGGGAAAAGCCCATGAAAGAGGCTACGCCCCGGTGAAACAAGTGTGGTGTAACCGAAACTGTGCTTTCAGGGCCTTCCTGGCTCATTGTTCTTTGCGTAGGTTCTCAAGGATGTCCTTCACTTGCGATTTGAGCCGCGGGATATCCGTCTTCACAACTTGCCGGACCATATCAACGTCCACGTCAAAGTAGCGGTGTACCAGTACGTTACGCATGCCTATGATCTCCGCCCACGGGACTTCAGCATGAAGGTTTCGAAGATCTTCAGAAAGGGCTCTGGCGGCCTCTCCGATGATCTGGATGTGGGTCCTGATCTAGTTCAGGATCAGTTCATCATCGCGTAACGTTTCCTCCCCGGGATGTGCTTACTTCTCTATCTGTTCGATAGCCTCCAGAATGTCCTGCAACCGCTCGTAGTTGTCTCTCATAGGGGAACCGCTTCTTCGAGGACGCGTTCGCGGATTCGTTTTCGCAGGCCCTTCTCCGTGACCACGTCGACCTTTACCCCGAGCAGATCGTTCAGGTCAGACCAGAGCCCTCCCAGGTCGAGCAAGCTGCGACCAGCTTCCATGTCCACGAGAATGTCGATGTCACTCTGCGCGTCAGCGACGCCCCTCGCGACCGATCCGAAAATCCTCACGTTACGCGCTCCTCTGCGAGCGGCGATCCGGAGTATCTCTGCCCTTTTTTCCTTCAACAGATCTGCGCTTGTCATCTCCAGAACCTCATCATCCTGGCCTCACCCTATCACCGGTGAAAGGGTACGACAACGGTCTTGGTGATTTCACAGCGGGCTGGGTCGGCCGTTGACGCGCTGGGATGCCATTTTGCGAAGGACCGGCAAGATGCCGGTCCTACTAATGGACGATAGCAGTGAGGGATCAAGTACGTGACATGGTATCGGATCGTGAAGCCACGGATCTGTTCCGTGGCACGCGGCCCCGGGATCATTTCCATGAAACTCCTCGTTTTGCCTGGCGGCGGGATTTTCAAACGCCGACCCGTCCCGGCGTGATGGCTCCGCCGATCAAATCCATTTCTTCCATCTGAAGAAGATCAACATGACGACCGTGGACGCCAACGCGATAATGATCGCTCCCGGGTATCCCCACGGGGATGCCAGCTCCGGCATGGCCTTGAAATTCATACCGTACCACCCGGTGAGGAATGTGAGCGGGATAAAGATTGTACCGATGATGGCCAGGACGGTCATGATCTCGTTGAGCTTGTTGCCGGTGGTGGACAGATAGATGTCATGGATCCCGGTGACAAGCTCCCGATAGGTGTCCAGCGTCTCCACAACATGAATGGCATGATCATGGACGTCTCTCAGGTAGGGGAGGGTGGAATCTCTGATCACCGGCTTGTCACCCTTTGCCAGTTTGCCTATGACGTCCCGAAGGGGCCACAGCGACCTTCTCAACACGATCATATCCGTTCTCAGTTCGTGAATATCCCGTATGGTTTCCCTCCTGGGGCCAACTCCGAGTTCTTCCTCGACCTGCTCGATGCGCACCGCAAGTTTATCCAATATCTCAAAATACTTGTCCACTACCACGTCAATAAGGCATGAGACCAGGTAATCGGCCCCCTCATTCCGTATACGGCCTCTTCCCTCCACTATGCTTTCGCGCAAGCCTTCGAACAGGGGACTTGAGGCTTCTCGAAAGGTAAGTAGAAAATGCGGGCCAAGGACGAGACTGAGTTGTTCCGTATCTATCTCTTCAGCGTCCTCGTCATAGTGAACTACCTTCAGGACTATGAACAGCGAATCGCCGGCCTCCTCGATCTTTGGCCGCTGGTTCGTATTCAGGACATCTTCGAGAATCAGCGGGTGCAGGCCGAATTGCCATCCGATTTGGGCTATGGTTTCCACCTGATGGAGGCCGTTTACATCGATCCACCTTGTGGTGCCCGCGCTCTCCGTTGATCTCAGATGATCGACATCGGCTGAATCTTTCAGATGAACTCCGTTCTCGTCATAATCAATTACGGAGATAGACACATCCCCGGGCTGGACTTTTCCTACGTGAACGAGAGATCCCGGCGGGAGTCCGCTCTTGGCCGACAACTCCGTGCCCGAAATACGCGGTCGTCCTGGCGATAGACCGCTGAAATCCTTTAAAGGGACCTTGATCCGCATACTTGGTAGCTCCTTGGCTGAAACGGGAGAGGGAAGAAGTTCACGCGGCAGGCCCCCTTTTTCGGAAAGGGCTTTCCCGGAGCCTCCCAAGACATCCCGATAAGCGAAGCATGAGGCTCGCTTCAGGTTGGAATGGGAAAGGGGGTCCGGGAACTCAAGGAATAGTCGCCTCCGGGGCCCACGCAATCTCAGATGATCCGAATTCCTGCGTCCGTCGGAACGACAAGACTGGCAACGACCGACCTTTCAAGCTTCATTGGTTGCAGGACTTACTCTGGCAGACGCTCACCGCCCTCCTCATGTGCCTTCTCTTCCACCGTTTTTCGCTCGGTGATGTCCCGTGCTATTCCCACTGTTCCGATCACTTCGTTTCGTTCATTGAAGATAGGCGACTTGATTGTTTCTATCCAGATGTCTCTCTCCTTGGTGTTCACGAGGGTTTCCTCGATGCTCTTCCGACAGCACGACTGCATGACGTTCTCATCGTCCTGCCTGTATCTCCTGGCTAGTTCATCGGGCCAGAAATCGAAGTCCGTCTTCCCTACCAGTTCCTCTTCAGCGATTCCCGCGGCCTTCGCGAACGAGTCATTCGCTGCGATGAATTTGCCTTCCTTGTCCTTGAGCCAGGCCATGTCCGGTATATTATCCAAAATCGCCTGCTGAATCATCACCGTTTCCTGCAGAGCGGTCTCTACGCGGTTACACCGGTTTATGTGATTCTTCAAGTCATCATTGGCCTTCTGCAGCTCCCGGGTTCGCGTGCGCACCAGTTGATCGAGATTGTCGTTCAGTGCTCTCAATGAGCTTGCCGCCCGCCTGTGTTTGAGGAACAGGTATCCGATGACGAGACCTGCCACGCCACCCGCCAACGCACGGGAAACGAGCAGCGTCACCCATCCCGCGGCCGAAGGCAAAATGTGGTCTTCGATCGAGCCCACCATATTCACGAGCGCGGCTCCCAGGAAGGTAGTTGCCGCGATCACGCAGACGTCTCGAATCGTCGTGTCGGTTTTCTCGTTACTCATGGATATGCTTCTCCTGTGAGAACGTGTTTCGCCGCCGGGAATTGCGTCGTCGTGAGCCACCGTCCGGGCTCTGGGCACAGGGACTCTGGTGATGAGACGAGTCTTGGCTCAACGGACGCAAGGACCCTGTTCACATGCCGCCTCAAGGAGCTGTATTGCACGGCTGAGACCCTCGTGATTCAGGTCATCCTAACCTATTCTCTTCATACTCCACCATCCTACCGTAGGTCAACAAGCATCCCTGACCATAATCCTCCACCGCTTTCTTGGTTGAGAGGTTTGTTCTGATGTCAAACCGTCAGTGCGGCGGTCGGCGACGGTCCCCTCACATCCCGCGCCAGAACCGAAAAACCCCCGCTCCTTTTGGGGAACGGGGGTTTTCAATGGTTATCCCGGCGGCGACCTACTCTCCCACGCAGTCGCCCACGCAGTACCATCGGCGCTGGAGGGCTTAACTTCTGTGTTCGGTATGGAAACAGGTGTGGCCCCTCCGCCATTGCCACCGGGAAAAGGAATTCGTATTGTCAAAGATTCGGGTTCGACCGGCGGGCAGATAGCCCGTCCTCGGAGCCCGAAAAAAATGATCCCGCACAGCGGGAACCATATTCCGTTCGCAAAGAGGTTCTGCCTCCACCCTGTAAGGGGACAATTGAATAGGGAATCAAGGATAGATCAATTTGGGGGGAACAAGCCGCACGGCCTATTAGTACCGGTAAGCTTCATGCGTTACCGCACTTCCACCTCCGGCCTATCAACCTCGTGATCTTCGAGGGGCCTTTAGGGGCCGAAGCCCGGGATATCTCGTCTTGAGGTCGACTTCCCGCTTAGATGCTTTCAGCGGTTATTCAATCCGAACGTAGCTACCCAGCTATGCCGCTGGCGCGACAACTGGAACACCAGGGGTTCGTCCATCCCGGTCCTCTCGTACTAGGGACAGAGCCTCTCAGATATCCTACGCCCGCGGAAGATAGGGACCGAACTGTCTCACGACGTTCTAAACCCAGCTCGCGTACCGCTTTA
>CAZCDS010000120.1:0-5313 GCA_964497585.1 uncultured Syntrophaceae bacterium | reverse complement strand
GTTCTTCAATGGTGGGCAATATTCAGTACCTATCTGATCGCAACTTGGTATCAGCACTCCGTCAGGCCAGAGAGCACACCTGAAAAACGGATTGTGAATGTTCGGCCTGGAACAATGAGAACGGAACTCAACGCCACACGTCAGGATACCAGACCAGACCGGGGAATCCTCACGTCCCGAACTGAGGATTCACGGTCTTATATGAGCAGCAGCACAGCTTCATCGTGGATCGTGTCTCGGGATGCTGCCATACGCAGGCTAAGGCTCAAAGGGTCTCCCGCGTCTGCGCACCTCATTGGGGCGACGACTCCAATCCTCATGGACGACTCGTAACAGCAATAATCGTGATGCGTTCAAAATAATCAGGCAATCGCGGTCAATTTAATGTGAAAATCAACATCTCCATTTCTGAGCGCGGAAGTCTGGGAAAGCATGGGAAGGAGCCACAACAAGTCCGGTATCTTTCCCGATCCGGAAGCGTGTCACTGGTTTTCGTGATAGGTCTCTATGCCGAGGTCGTCCTTCGTCGCAAGAAGCCGGTTTCGATCCCCCACAGCAGCCCTCGTGGGCACCGGTTACCGCGCCCACGAGGCTGTTTCACGTCACACGGGAACTATTCCGCGATCTCCCGAATGACGGTTTGCGAAAAAGGGAGACAAGATCCGCCGGCCATACCTCGGAGCCAATATCAGAATGAATTTGACCGGTATGGTCAAGCCCGGAACGGGTGAATTCTACGGGCTGGAATTCAGTCATTCCGATACCGAGATTTTCCAAATCTTCCGGGAGCACGCCAACCGGGATATCCTGTTCGAGCGCTCCCGTACCCTGCTGATCTTGGACAACGCTTCTTGGCAAGAGAGCACATCACTCGACTGGGGCCGGTTTGAGCCGATCTTTCTTCCTCCCCATTCACCCGATCTTAACCCCATAGAACGGCTCTGGCTCATCATGAAAACCGAGTGGTTCTCGAATTGGTTTCAAAACCGTTAAACGCATGAAATCGCGCCTGATATAAGGGCTTGTACATTTTATACATTTTATGTATGACACTCATCGGAGGTGATCCGATGAGTGAGCGATATCGTGAGGTGACTGAGGAGCAATGGAAGAAGATCGAGCCGCTGATACCCAAGGCCCCATTTCGCCCAAAGGGAGGTCGACCTCGGACGGATGACCGTCTGGTCTTTGAGGGAATCCTCTGGATTGCCCGGACGGGAGCGAGGTGGAAGGATCTTCCAGAGCGATACTCCAGTCCGGCCACCTGTTGGCGGCGACTGAAACAGTGGCAGGGACAGGAGGTGTTCAAGGACATGTGGAGGGCGTTCCTCTCTAAGCTTTTACCACAATGAACTCTTGGACTGGGATGAGGCGTTCATGGACGGGAGCTTCGCTCCGGCTAAAAAGGGGCCGCGGGAGTCGGCAAAACCAAGCGGGTAAGGGACCGAAGTGGATGGTGGTGGTCGATGGTCAGGGTGTACCGCTTGGAGGCTTGATCGACTCTGCCTCGCCGGCTGAGGTTACACTCGCTGAAGCTGCTCTGAAGGAGATCCGAGTCCCCAAGGTTGGCGGGGGACGTCCCAAGACACGGCCCAAGCGGGTCATTGCGGACAAGGCCTACGACAGCGATCCACTCAGGGCACGATTGAAAACGTTGGGTATCACGCTCCTGGCCCCGTACAGGAAGAATCGGACCAATCACGTGAACCAAAACAGAGAAATACACCCCCATTATGCCAACAGATGGATCGTCGAACGAACCATCGGTTGGATCGGCAGATTCAAACGTCTGGTCATACGATATGAGAACAAACTGGCTCTGTATAAGGCCTTCTTCCATCTCGCATGCGCCATGATCGTGCTGAGAAAATGTATGGAGTTTTGAAACCAATTCTCAGGATTCTACGCGAAAACCAAAGATCAACTCATCGATAGACTCACCCAAGCCCTCAGGTGGCTCATCGGCAGAAAGGACCAAAACACAATTACCTGCGCCATTCCGACAGAACTTTAGAGAAACGCTATAGGCGGTCTGCCCGTGCGTGACAGGGAAACAGATTGTCTTGTTCGGCCTGTGGAGAGATCCAAGCGGGACCTGTGGAGACAGTGTGTTGTTCGACTCCAAGCTCACGGCCGATCCGCAAGCAATAGATCAGCGGTATTCAACTCGGAGGAGCATTGAGCTCACCTTCCGGGAAACCAAGCAGCTCCTGGGGGCGACCGACTCCCAATGTCGCAAGGAAGACTCCGTCAAACGGTCTGTGATGCTCGCCTATTGGGCCTACTGCTTTGTGGCAATGTGGTTCCTCGAAAACTTCCGGCAGGGCAAAAGGGTCTTCACGACCTACCGACCCTGGTATCGGCAGAAGAAAATCATCTCGTTCCAGTACACGCCGGCTACCGCACGAAGAAGCCATTTCACGGTCGCATTTTTGCGCGACACCGCGCAAATCACGGATTTTTGGGAAATTGAATGCGCGCAACTATAGGGGGGCCGGACCTCAGCCTTTGAGGGCGTAGTAACCAGCCACCGCCGCCGCAGAGTCATCGATAGGAGCTGGAACAGGGTTGAAAACGATGTGAAGCAGCAACAGAAGCACGATCCAACTCAGTCCGACTCCCCCCTGTCCTTGTGGTCCGCACATGGCGCATCCCCTTCCTACCGATTATTTTTACCCTCTGCGGAGGCCCACTCACCCTTAAATGTATGTGTGATCTTCAGAGGATATAGTTAATCGCGAGCCAGGCACGGTTACCCTGTCGTCCGCAATTTACTTGACAATGCCCCGATGCCGTGGTTTTATGCACGATAGGTGTAATATCGCTCTTGAGATTTGCCTTGAGAGTAGGGCTGTCAACCCACTCTACCGTGGCCCACGGGAGGGTATGGGGTGTATTTTCAAAGGGCCTTGCGCTTGGTTTTGGAGCGATGGTATGAGCGAGTTCCGTCGTTGTTTATTCGGGTTGCTGACCCGGTCCTTGCCTGTCGTTTTCATGATTCTCATTGCGAATATCTCCGGTGCTCAAGGGATCCCAGCAGGAGGGGGGCTTGATCTCGCTCCGTCCAATCCCTTCGGTATGCCCGGAACTACGGCAGGGTTGCCCCAGGGTTCGAATGCCCTGTATCTTAACAGCGGGATGTTGCGTGACATCCTCGGGCCTATCCCCAACCTTGAGATCGGCTATATGTACCACTTCGGGAAGAGCGTCAGGACCAGTCGTCTGACCTTTGACTATTTTCTTCCCGTAAGCTTCGGAAGCAACAGCGCAGCCTTCGGAGAAACTCACGGCGAATTTATCAATTTCTGGAATACCGTGCAGTCGCTGCTCCGAGCGGGCAACACCATAACGAGTGACTCGGGGTTCAACGGGAGGATAGACCTTTCCTTCGGCGGCGGATACCGAAGAATAATCGCCGGGAATACGCTGTTGGGGCTCAACGGCTTTTACGACTCCGCCCGGCTGGGAGGGACATGGTATTCCTCGGGAAGTCTGGGCCTGGAAGCAGCTGCGCTTCTTCCGGGAGACGATGCGATAGACCTGAGCTTTAACTGGTATGGTAAGCTTTTCAGTGGCGCGGTAATCAGCAACGCATTCAGAAATGGCCCTTCAAACTTCGATATTCAGGCCGGTTATTCACACGAACTCTACAATGAGGGGCCTGATCTGCGAATGCACGCCTCCGCGTACAGGTTCAGCGCTGGTAATGGAGTCTACGGGTGGCGAGCGGGAGCTGAACTCAAGACCCGCGATGGCATGTTTTCAGTCAAATACGAAATTGCCGAGGATCCCATTAACAGCACTTATCATACTGTCGGCGGCTTCATAAATGTGGGACTGCAACTGGAAAGGTTGTTTGGCGGCGAGAGTCCTTTCGTAATGCCGGAACCTATTTTTGGAAGTCCGCGAAATCTTCGGAAGTGGCTGAGCCAGCCTGCGCGAAGGAGTTGGGCGCCCCCGATAAGTGTAGTGCTGACTCGCCGTTCCGAGATGCCAGCCGGCGGGTGCGGCTGTGGGGGATCGTGTCACGGTTTGGCCTACGGCGCTACTGTTGCCCAGCACGCCGCGGAAGTGGATACCGGCAAGGCTTACTTCATCCCCTTTCACACCAGTCCGATCAGAGTCTGTGACCTTAACACCAATGTGGCGGGCAACAGGCGCAAGATGTCGATTTGGTTCCGCGGCCGAGTAACGGGAGGCTCAATAGAGGTCCAGGTCAACGTTATGCACGCCGTGCCGCTGGGCGGGGGAGGCTATAGCGTAACCTGGAGTCCGGTATACGGATTCTGGTTTAGGACCATACCCGAAGGTTACCACGATTTTTTGAGGATAGTGGATCAAGTAGTGCTGCCCGAAGCGCCGGGAGTCCGAGGTATCGAAGTGATGCGCCAAGCAGGATTAGATGCAATCGGAGTATTTGTCCGCAAGAACTCAGGGACAGGCAAAATTCAAGGTTCCAGTGGGGAGCCGTGGCACTTTCACGTCGAATTCAATGAACCTTAGAGAATCCGACCTCCTGATTCTCACGGGCATTATTCCGCGATCTCCCGAATGACGGTCTTTTTAGACCAGGAACCGGCATTCCGATAGATTTCGGCCTCCGAATCGGGTCCGCCGCGCTTCTGAAAATGGTCCGACCCCCCAATTTCCACATTTGCCCTGGATCAGCGGCTCTTTTTCCAGGATTTGCACATGCCACTGCGTCTGCTCCCCGGCCAGCCGCGATCTTGAGCGCGTGCCTTCACACGGTTGCCGCGCGAAAGGGATGGGCCAAAGGGAAGGCCGACGCAACATGTACAAGCCATCTCCTTACGTGACAGGATACTCTTGCCCCAACCTTGATCAGCCGCTTAATGGGCCACCCGATTGACCGTTTGGCTTCTTCGCATTTCAGGTAGAGTTCTCTGATCACGTGCAGCAGGTTGTAAGTCAAAACCCCCGGAAGCAATCGAGCTAGGTTGGAGGCGAATCGCCGGCGGCTCGTCTTGGCCCAACGGAGCGTGTTCTTGCCCTCCTTGATCCGGTTCTCCACGTCACCGCGACCGTTGTAAACTTTGACCACCTTCGCCGCCGACAGCCTCGAATGCGTCACAGTGAATTCGATTCTTGGGAAGAGTTCTCCCGCGTGCCACTCGATCTTGGCCACCACCCTATGCTCTCTCTTCTAGGTTTTGGCACGGCATCGGGGATCAACAAGCCTGATCTGAATCCCACTCTTGGGAGGTCGCCCCACGGGGCGGGTCAGGTAGGAGGCGCTCATACCAAGTTGCGATCAGATAGGTACTGAATATTGCTCACCATTGAAGAACTCGT
>CAZCDS010000119.1:0-5697 GCA_964497585.1 uncultured Syntrophaceae bacterium | reverse complement strand
TATATCGCGACAAGAAAATCGAGTTTTGATACAGTTTCCATGCTACGCCCCTACGAAA
Organism: uncultured Syntrophaceae bacterium; assembly: GCA_964497585.1. Classification (GTDB taxonomy): domain Bacteria; phylum Desulfobacterota; class Desulfomonilia; order Desulfomonilales; family Desulfomonilaceae; genus CAZCDS01. Next base: position 5,639 of record CAZCDS010000119.1, on the reverse strand, counting down.
GATGCATGCGTCTCGGCGATGTACTTTTTTCACGCAGAACTCAGTGCCGTTCACTGTAGTCCCTTTCGTGCCTGCCCCTTCAACCGAACGAGCGCACGCCACGGGGCCACCGGGATTCCGCAAATCGTATGCTTTCCTCAAGCGTTTGACGCAAACAATTAGTCTTGGCCGCATGCGCTGTGGAGAGTGGGGGCTGCCTTTTCGAAAAAGCTCTCTTTGCTCCCTATGGCTCAATCCTGTATGAGGATCTCCTCAACGGGATTCTCCGACCCATCTCGGCAACACGTTCCTGGGGATACCTTCCCACACGGCAGCGTCAGCGCGGCATCGATCCGAGGATCTGGATCAGCGTCGCGGCCGCGAAGACCGCCACCACGATAACCACCACGACCAGAGGCAGGAGCACCGCTGCCACTGCCAAGCCAGTAGAGGCGCCCTGAGTCTCCTTGAGACCGATTACCGTAAGAACCAGGCCATACAGGCTCGCAACGGTTCCGACAACAGGGATCGCATTGAACAACTGGGTGACCGATGAGTATGCGACGACCCGAAAGGTCGCCTCAAAACCCCGGGCCGCGCCCTGGAGAATGGTAAGCGCGGCGTGAATCATCAGACTCCATATCATGAGGACAATGGGCACAATCACCGACGCGACGATCAGCGCACCCACGACGCCGCAGACGATCCCCAGAAGCCCGACTCCGCGTCCCGGTCTCAGCAACGTCGCCAACAGCATCGCAATCGGAACGCTCACAACCGTGGACGCTATGCCGAAAAGGATCGGATTAAGGAAGCCCCCTTCCAGGGGCAGGTCTGAGAAGAAATCGCTCGGCGTGAGGAGAATCCTCTTGGCGGTCAGGAAATAGGCCCGCCAGAGCCCGTAGTTCGCTGCCTCCTCCCAGGGACACTCCTTGATTTCCTCGTGGGCCGAAATTGGCTCCGGCCGGGGCGGTGAGCCGGGCAAGGGACTTCCAGCGAGCGCGGCCCCCGGATGGTCTCCCACCATCTCTCCGCAATGACCGCACCGAACTGCGCCCTCGGGGACCTCCGCGCCGCACTGGGGACATAGAGCCGTGGGTTTCCGCTTGCCTCCCGTAATGTCGTCTCGATCGACAAGTCCCCTCTCCTGGAGTTGTTCCACGATCCGTTCCAACTGCTTGGGGCTCAATTCGTAGCGCTGCATGATCTCGTTGGGATGCTTACCGGCTTTCATGTCCGCGGCGATGGAATGTGCCCTCTCGATGTCAGCGCCCACGCCGGCCGGCGCGGGTTGTCCCTCCAGCGGCGGGGACTCGTCTCCTCGGGGGACAGGCGCGGACCGCTTTGGAGCGGCCCGGTCACCGAGGTCGGCATCGGAAACGAATCCGCCTTCCTTGAGCTTCCGGAACAAGCTTTGCAGGCCCTTCTCGGACAGTCGGTACTTGTTCATGAGTTCCGCGTCAGTGACTCCGGCTTTGAGGTCACGGAGCACGTCTTTGGCCCTTACCGTTTGTTTTGCCATGGTTTCCCGCCCGGAAGATGGTCGATATCGTTAATTGACGATCGAGAAAAGGGAGAATTGCATGTCGCCTGATGCTTCCGCGTCCGATCGTAATGCAAGCCGAGCATGCAAGTCAATCTCAAAGCTTGCCCGTTTGATCGCACATCAATATCAACGGTTCGGGAGGGAGCCCCGCACAAGTGAAGACTTACGATTTCACGGTGTTTTCCGGTTGACAGCATTGGAGGCTTTCAGTAACGTACCCGTGGAATAGGGCCGTCAAATCACGAGCGAATATCTTTCAGGTTTGCGGGGGAACCTCATGACGGGACAGATTACGATCTCCATCTGGCTTTTCGTTCTGCTGGTTGCCGTTGCCGCCGTAGCAGTGCTCGACCGAATATTGATCCCCAGCACCCGGTGGATCTTGCGCCGTCGGGTCAACCGGGTGATGGAGGAGATCGGCACCAGGCTCGATATTGAAATCCGCCCCTTCCAGTTGACTAAGAGGCAGGTTCTGATTGACCGCCTAGTTTATGACCCCAAGGTTATCGAGGCGGTTCGGGAGTACGCGCGTGAGCACGACATGCCGCTGGAAGTCGTGCAGAATAATGTCCGGACCTACGCCCGGGAAATTGTGCCCTCCTTTAATGCGTACTTCTATTTTCGGATCGGGTACTGGATTGCCAAGAAGGTGGCACGGCTCCTTTACCGGGTGCGTGTGGGGCTTGTGCAAGATGAGCAATACAGCTCCGTCGACCCCGAGTCCACCGTTGTTTTCGTCATGAATCACCGCTCGAACATGGACTATATCCTGGTGGCCTTCCTCGCTGCGGAACGAACAACACTCTCCTATGCCGTGGGAGAGTGGGCAAGAATCTGGCCGTTACATATGTTGATCCGTTTCATGGGAGCTTTTTTCGTCCGGCGGAACTCCGGCGATCCCTTGTACCGGCGGGTTCTGGAACGCTACATCCATATGGCGACCAAGGAAGGCGTCTGCCAGGCCGTCTTTCTCGAGGGCGGCTTGAGTCGTGACGGGAGATTACGAAAACCCAAACTCGGACTGATAGACTACATGCTGCGCGGGTTTGATCCGAGCACCGATCGGGATGTTGTATTCATCCCGGTCGGCATCAACTACGATCGCACCATTGAAGATCGGAGCCTGCTGCGCAACCTCGACCCTACGGCTGAAAAACGGAGTATGTGGTTTGTTCTGCGAACGACGACCTCGTTCATCCTGCGCAGCCTCATGCTGATGATGCTCGACCGTTGGCGCCGGTACGGGTACGCGTGCGTCAATTTCGGAACGCCGCTGTCGGTCAAGGACTATTGTAGTGAGTACGAGGTCGTTTTCAGCAAGCTGCTGCGGGCCGACCGGTTCCCGGAGATCGAGAAGCTGTGTGAGCGGCTCATGGAAGCCGTTGCGGACGTCATACCGGTATTGCCCATATCCCTGGTGTGTTCGGTCTTCATACGGTCCACGGACACCGGACTGAGCATCATGGAAGTTGAGAAACGCTGCAACCGGTTAATAAATGAACTGCAACAGCGCGGCGCACCGATTCTTGAGACCTCCCGCACTTCCCGCTCGCAAGCTATCGCGGACGCGGTCGAACTGATGATGCTAAGAAAATTCGTTACGCAATCGGACGGCATGTTCAAAGCAGTGCCGGAAGAAGAGCCCATTCTCCGCTACTATGCCAATGCCATCGAACACTGGTTGGACGAACCGGAACGACCGCAAGAGGCGAATCGAGACAACGCCATCGGTCAGGCCCGGTGAAGGGTTGCCGTCAGCTCACAAGGTTCTCAAGTCCCCCACGCCATTTGGTGATTATCTAGGACCCGCGCTACGAGTCCGCGACGGGGCATACGCTGGTGGGCTTGCCCGCAACCCTTTCCCCGCGAACCGGATCCAACCGAGAGCATTGCGGTCAAAGCCAAGAACCGCGGGTGGGACCGCTCCGTCAATATCGGCAATCTGACTACAGGAGGTCGGGAAGCTCCGCCGGGTCAAGCTCCGGCAGGACGAAGATGTCGGAGTGAATATCCCGCTCATTGCAGATGGGGCAGTATTTATGCTTCAGCGCGGCCTCGACCGATTCCCTTATCTCATCCGTGCCACCGCCCTTGACACTGTACATCCAGTTTCCGTGATGCATGAAGCCGCACTTTTGGCAGGTGTACACGTGAACCACTTGAACCGAGTCGGTACCTGTGGTTCGCTTGGGCTCATCGGTCCAAATGAAGATCGGGCCTGCCCGGAAGATCGCGGCAAGTCTCCCAAAGAATCTGTAGTATTCCGGTGGGAACTCTTCCACCAGGTCAGGGATGAGTTTCTCCATGGCTTCTGCAAAGGAGTGAGCGTCCTCGGACGGGAAGTACGATCCGGGCCGATACTGGACGAGTGTCGACTCAAGCCACATTGGTTCAGCTTGCGACGGTGGCTGCCAACCGCTTCCGCTGACCTTGAAGAAGATCGTTCGCCACATGACCTCGTCGCAGAAGCGGTGAGCGCCCTCCGCCGAATAGAGCCATAATTGTCGGTTCTTTTCCTCAGCCACCTCGGAATCTCCTTCCCGCCAGCCGGACGGAACGCACCATGGTACTACGTAAGTTTCAGCCAGAGCAGCCGGGCAACACTCGAGCCCGGATTTCTCCACTGGCTGGGGATTTCCGTGGTGAGGTATACCAAGTCTCCCGAGCGCAGCTTGTATTCGCTCTTTTCGATGGTAACGTGGAGCCTGCCCGAAAGCACATACCCCATCTCATCGCCCTTGTGCACCAGGAAATGGGATGTGAGCTTCTTGCGCGGGGGAATCTCGATGAGGTACGGTTGCGCCCGGCCACCGACTTGCTCGGGCATCAACGAACTCACAGTCAGCCCCTTTTCCGGCTTATTGGTCAGCTTTGTTTGCACTGCTTCGTACCCGGGAAAAACCACACGCCGTTTTACATCCGCCTTGCTCGGGAAGAACCAACCCGGCTCCGTCCCGAGCACCTCGGCCATCTTCATCAGGGCCGGCAGAGAAGGGTAGATAAGGTTGCTCTCGATCTGAGAAATCGTGCTCGGAGTGACCCCGATGAGTTTGGCCAATTCGCTCTGGGAGATGCTTCTTTTCCCGCGCGCGTCCTTGAGGCGATGCCCCAGGTCGACTGATCCGGAGGTTCTCTTCGCCTCTTCGAAGGTGACACTCAGATCTCTGGCCCAGTATTCGTATGGTCGGTCGAGCTTGTCCAGGTTCCGCCTCTCCGCCTTGAGCACCGAAAGCGAAGTTCGTCCCCTCTTTATTGACAGATCGATAACCACCTGCGCGATCTGGTTGATGTGGGCCCTCACACGCTGGGAGTGCGCCTCCTTCTCGATGACCCAGTACGCGACGGTGTTCAGTTCGTAGAGCCGAGGACAGGAGTGAGCATAGAAGCGTGCCATGGACTCTTCCGATCCCCAGAGGTCCTGCATGCCGGTGAGGCTCTCGAAGATGAACCGAACGTCGCCTTCAAGCGCGGAGTGCGCCCCATAGAGGGCTTCCATAACCCGCATCGTATCATGGGGCTCCCGGACGTCGACCACGCGGCACGGCCACTCCGTTTCGCCGCCCTCGTAGAAGCTCAAGAAGACGTCGGACCCTGCGCCCTTCCCCCAGGTGAAGCAGTCGAGAATCGTGAGACCGAGATACTCCGAGAGGGGACCGAGCTTTTCCAGGAGGTTGCGCGGAGATCGGTCGAAAGTCACATAGATAAGCGGCTTGCCGGAAACACGGGAGGACTCGAGGAAATTGAGGCAGAAAACAGATGCCAGACTCCCCGCGTGATCGTACCAGATGACGTTATCCCCGATCCAGAGTCCATTGAGCAACCGGTCGAGCTGCTCGACTCCGGAACTCACCGACCGGCGTTTAGGCAGTGAAGAAGCCATGATAAAACCTGATCCGGAAAGGTGATCAGCAAATACGTACTGTAATTATGCCACAGGTACTCGAGAACCGCCACAGGTATTCGAAAGGCTGCCCCTGTGCCGTAATACCAACTTCCATGCCCGAAAAGGCACAACGAACCATGAAAGCCCAAAGCGTGTCTGCCGGGGCAGGCGCGCGCGTAGGGGCGTAGCCTGGAAACTGTATCAAAACTCGATTTTCTTGTCGCGATATAC
>CAZCDS010000118.1:0-6074 GCA_964497585.1 uncultured Syntrophaceae bacterium | reverse complement strand
TAGCATAGTGTATGGGCAATTTGGCTTGGCTGAGGACAGGCAGGTGCTGAAATGAATCACGTCTGGCTTCATCTCGGACCGGTTCGCCGCCATTCCCAAGTTGGGCACCACCGTACGGTCAGGACACTCACAGGAGACGAAAGAAACCACCGAATGAGGCTCTGTAAAACTCCCTTCTTCAAGTGAGGCGGCCTTCAGGCACCGCCACTCGCCTGGACATCGGTGTCCGCTCTCCATGTAGGCTCCGCATCCAACGACCGAAACCTTCTTCACAGATACGCTCCTTATATTGACCAGATTCCTGCCCGAGAGTCTTAGCGATTCTTCCGGTGCAGGCCTCCGTACGTGGTCAACTTAGCACGCCCTTTCTCTAGCGCCTGTCCAAGTGTCCTCACAAGGGATATTCCTTCAGAATGCGTTTGCAGTCACGAGCTATGGCCGGCAAATAGGTTTGGTCAAGTTCTGAGTAGAACTCGTGTTTTTGAGACAGTGGATCCGGAGTAATCGAGATCAAAACCTCTATTCTTCCTCCTGTCTTGGCTTGCAGCCCAACGCTCAGATTGGGCTCCATGCAAGCGAGTTCCGCTGCCCCCCTCAGGGTCTTGTAGAGTTCTTCGATTTGGCTTTGAAGTTTTTGCAGTTCGCTCAGATGCACAATGGGCCCATGCACTTTGATCGATGCGCCCGCAGAAGAACAGAGCGCAGTGACTCGAAGCCAGTTCCCATCCCAATAGTCCTCTGAGTTGGGTCTTTCCCGCCCATGAATCCAGACCTTGAGGTCTGCGATTGTCAAATCTGGCTTTCCCAGTGACTCAGGCACTTCTGAATTACTCCTTTGCCGAAAAGCGTAGAAAGAGGAAGACCGGTTGCGTGATTCCTCGTGTCACGAGTTGGAGAGCCCGCTGTTCACGCCTTCTTCAGTACAGGCGAGTACTTCCAGGTGACCACCTTTGTGCCGTCAAGGATGAATTCTTCTCCAGTCCACGGATTTCTTCCTCGAGGGGGCTGTTTCGACTCCACGCTCTATTTCCCGAATCCTGAAGCCATGACATCCTCGCCTGACCAAGGCTAGCCTTGATCGAGTTCAGCAGCGTTACATTTTCCCGGTGGCCTCGCCCTTCACAAAACCCCACTGGTCGCCAATCTTCTGGCCAAGGTCAGGCTTCGTCAGCGTCATGGATACATCCTCGGATGCACTGACGCGGGAAACACCCCGACACGTCCGATTCTAATGGAAGAGGAAGAGAAAAGCAAAGCGTGATATCTGCGGTGGTCAACGCCCGTACGTCTGCCATTGGAGGCTGCGTGACGCTCCCAGTTGGAGTCCCAGGCAGGCATTCTTCAGCCCACGGTAAGGGACGGCCCTCGTGGACGTCGATGAGCTTGAGAAAGATCACGACAGCCACATGAAGAATGCCCAGGCCCAAGAAAAAGCTCCTAGGGCAACGTGACCTAAGCCGTGCGAATCATTGATAAACCTAAGAGCGATAGAACCTCCCTACCCTGCCGTGTGAAGGCGGCGAACTGATTACCCCCAGAGCAGTCTTGCTGAGATTCACCTGAAAGAATCAGACTCCATTGAAACTCATCAAGCCCTATGAGGCCCCATGAGGACTCCAAAAGGCCCGAAAAGGTGCCAAAGGATGGCGTGGACGTTTTTTGGTTCCCGCGTAAGTCTTCCGCACCAATCATTCTTCCCAGTGAACTTGGCGTTAGATGCTCCGGGCTACCCATGAGCTCTCTTGCCTTTTCTTGACTTTCAGGCATCTTCACCATAACATGCGAAAATAGCAGATAATCATCACATATCTACCTCCGTGAGATCACACCAAGGCGGTTGCGGGGAAAGCCTGATGAGGTACGCAAATAAGACCAGAGAGGAACTTGTCTCCGAACTCCAGGACATCGAAGAACGGGCCATGGCGCTGCACCAAGCGAATCAGGCGCTTTCCGCTGAACTGGAAGATCTAAGTAAAATCCTACGAGAGAAAGAGAGCATTATTGATTCCATAAGTGAGCAAGTGGTCTATCAGTCGGCCAACCATGAAATCGTTTCAGCGAATCGGGCGGCTGCTGAATCTACTTTGCTATCCGCCGACGAACTCAAGGGTCGGATCTGTTATCAGGTCTGGGGTGGGCACGATCGGCCGTGCGAAGGCTGCCCGGTGGAAAAGGCCATGGCAACTGGTCATGCACATGAAGAAGAACGAAGAACTCCGGATGGGAAATGGTGGTTCTTAAGGGGTTACCCTGTCAAAGACGAAACTGGTCGCATCGTCGGAGCCGTAAAGATCACCAGAGAGATTACCGACCGGAAGCTCGCCGAGGAATCGGCCAAGGAGACCGCGAAACGGTACCATCAACTTGTGGAGAAGGCCAGCGACCTCATCTACCGGACAGACGCCTCCGGGCACTTCACGTTTATCAACACGGTTGCCCTGCGGATTACCGGGTATTCGGAAGAAGACATCCTCGGGAGACATTATCTCGAGTTTTTCCCCGAAGAATACCGAGACAAGGCTGCACGCTTCTACGGAATCCAATTTGTCAAGAAAACCCCTGAAACATATTATGAATTCCCGATCATTTCGAAACGAGGAGAGACGGTCTGGCTTGGGCAGAACACCCAACTCTTGGTGGAAGGTGACACGGTTGTTGGATTCCAGTCAATTGCCCGGGACATCTCCGATTTAAAAAGGACTGAGGAAGCACTCCGGCAAAGTGAGGAGAAGTATCGATCCCTGATTGAGCGTGCCCCGATCGGTATCATCGCTTCCGACAGAGAGGGCAGAATTTCTGAAGTGAATGAGAAGCTGGTACATATCCTCGGCTCTCCCTCTGCCGAGGCAACAAAGGCACTGAATTTGCTCACCTTTGCACCTCTTGTAGAGGCAGGAATATCCGAGATTGTCAAAAAATGTATGCAAGAGGGTCGATCAGTGACGGCAGAGTTGCCATACACCACAGTGTGGGGAAAGAAAACGTATTTGAGAATACTCCTTACCCCCATGAGAGATCGGGAGGGCAATGTTCGAGGATGTCAGGCAGCCGTAGAGGACATAACGGAACAGAAGGAAATGGACCAAGCGCTGCACGAGAGTGAGCAGCGATATCGGTCATTCGTGCAGAACTTTCGGGGGATCGCCTTTCGCGGCGGAATGGATTTCGTCCCGTTATTCTTTCACGGCGCGGTCGAAGAAATAACGGGTTATACGGAAAGGGAATTCCTCGATGGCAAACCCAGATGGGACCAGGTCATCCATCCGGAAGACTCATCAGTACTCCTTACAGAAAACGAAGAGAGGTTGCACGCAGTTCCTCACTATTCCTATGAGCGGGAATACCGCATCGTGCGCAAAGATGGAGCGGTTCGCTGGGTTCACGAGGTAATTCAGAACGTCTGTGACGATTCGGGGAACCCCGCCATGGTGGAGGGCGCGATCTATGATATCACCGACCGCAAAAGGGCGGAGGAGGCTCTGGAAGAATCGGAGCAACGGTTCAGGGACCTGTATAAGAATCTGCGGGACGGGGTTGCCGCAGTAGATGAAAGAGGGCGCTTCGTCCGTTGCAACCCGCAGTTCCTGAGCATGTTGGGCTATACTTTCGAGGAAGTCGCAGAGCTGACCTACCAGGAGATCACGCCCAGCCGCTGGCATGCCATGGAGTCTCGCATCCTGCAAGAACAGGTGGTTACCCGAGGGTATTCCGACCTGTATGAGAAAGAATACATCCATAAGAATGGGACCGTATTCCCCATAGAGATCCAGACCTATGTGGTTAAGGATCGTAATGGAAGGAATTCCGGATACTGGGCCTTCGTACGTGACATCACCGACCGAAAGAAGGCAGAAGAGAAAATTGCAGCGTCTCTCGAAGAGAAGGAAATTCTCCTCCGAGAGATCCATCATCGGGTGAAAAATAACCTGGCTGTGGTAAACAGCCTCCTGAGGCTCCAATCCAAGGATGCAAAAGACGAGTTTCACCGGCAGATGTTTTCAGATGCTCAGGACCGAATCAGATCCATGGCGCTGGCCCATGAAAGGCTGTACGAAACTGAGAACCTGGCATATGTGAACATGAGTCAGTACGTGGCCAGTCTTATTGATCACCTCCTGCTCACTGATAAAGGAATCGGATTCATGGTTCGAGTCAACAAGGATATCGAGGAGGTGCAATTGGGTTTAGACAAGACGGTGCCCTTGGGTTTTCTCATTAACGAGTTGGTGTCAAATGCCCTGAGACACGCCTATCCGAAGCATGGAAATGGATCCATAGATGTCTCCCTGCGGACTACTGGTGACAACCAGCTGGAACTCACGGTCAAGGACGATGGAGTTGGAATGCCGGAGAGCGTGGATTTTGAAGAGCCCAAGTCATTGGGCTTGAGCCTGGTGAAGCTGTTCACGCAACAACTGGAAGGAGAGATAGAACTGGTAAGGGACGGAGGCACGGAATTCAGGATCAGATTTGGAGAGTAATCCCCATCCGGGCCGGAGGAACGCGATGGAAAAGTCCAAAGTCCTGATCATTGAAGACGAGGTAATCGTGGCCCACGATCTGGCGGATATGCTCGCCCAGTGGGGCTATGGGGTTGTGGGAATAGTATCCTCCGGGGAACAAGCCGTGGAGAAGGCAAAAGAGACGAATCCGGATCTGGTCCTTGCCGACATCAAGCTCAAGGGAAAGATGGACGGGATTGAAGCCTCTCACTGTATACGCGCGAACTCTGATGTGGCAATTGTCTATCTGACTGCGCGTACTGAGTCCGACCTCTTCCAGAGGGCTAAAAAGACAGAGCCTCACGGGTATCTTACCAAGCCGGTTGCGCCACAAGAGGTGCTCCGCACGGTAGAGATGGCTCTTTATAAGCACGAGATGGAGAAAAGACTGAGGCAGAGTGAAGCTCGATACCGCCGAATCGTCGAAACCGCCACCGAAGGCGTCTGGATCATGGACGGCGAATTCCGGACCACCTTTGTCAATCAACGAATGGCAGACATGCTCGGATATTCCGTGGACGAAATGCTTGGTCGCAGGGTTGACTCCTTTATGTTCCCAGAAGACCTTGGAGACCACGAGACCAAGATGAGGCTGCGCAAAAAAAGTGTGGACCAAATCTATGAGAGGCGGCTTCGACGCAAAGACGGTGAGACTCTGTGGACAACAGTTTCCGCAACGGCACTTCAGGATTCCGAGGGCAACTTTGATGGCTCCTTCGGGATGTTTACCGATATCACAGAACGGAAGAAAATGGAGGTTGCGCTGCGGGAGAGAGAGGGACAGCTTCAAGCGATAGTTCAAGCTTCACCCGCGGCAATTTTTCTGGTCAACCCGGAAGGCCGCATCACCTTTGCCAACCAAAGCATGGGAGCACTTTTTTCCTGTGAATCCGAGGAACTGCTGGGAACCCCTTATGTTGAGTTGGTACATCAAGATGAGCGTTCCATTGGTCATACCAAAATGAAATCCTTGATGGCTGGGGAAATTGACCACGTCGGCCTGGAAAGGCGTTACGTGGCTGCAGATGGCAGGGAGTTTTTGGGACATCTCTCGGGCCGAAGGCTGCAGGGACCCCATGGCGTTCTCACCGGCTTGGTTGGCATCATAACCGACATAACCGACCGCAGGAAAGTTGAGGAGGCTCTGCGGGAAAGCGAAAGCCGTTACCGCGCAGTCTTTGACAACGCGGCCGTAGGTATGGATGTGGTTGACGAGAAGGGCGTGTATCTCCAGGTCAACGACGCACTGGCACGGATGCTGGGGTACTCTAAAGACGATCTGCACGCTAAGACTATTTTTGACGTTACTCATCCTGATGACGTCGCACTCTCCCGCAACATGCTTGAATCGCTCCTGCGCGGAGATCTGGACTCTTGCAGATTCGAGAAGAGATACATTCGCAATGGAGGTGAGGATCTTTGGGCGGATGTCTCCGTGTCAGCAGTTCGAGGTCCGGGAGGCGAACATGAAGCAACAATAGCCGTAGTGTCAGACATAACAGTTCGGAAGCGCGCGGAGCTATAGTCTTCCGTATCGAACTTCGCGCTAATCGACGCGAGAAAGAGCGCGAC
>CAZCDS010000117.1:0-6926 GCA_964497585.1 uncultured Syntrophaceae bacterium | reverse complement strand
TCTCATCTGACAATTCCAACCGATTCGTGAAAAACACACTCCAAATCCAAATACTATCCTCTATTGGCCAAACCGCCATTCTGTATTAAAAAAACGAATATCATACTTATATGGATAATTATACTGCAAAAAATGATTCTTGTTATGCATGTACTGCTTATTTGCGTTAGACTCAATAGTTGAGAAGCCTCCAAGGTTGGATTGCTGATGAGCAGAATCGGTACTACTGCACAAAACGCTGTAAGGATTGAGGTCCAGTACTACAACGACGATGAAATGCAAAAGCTGCTCGACTACCCGTCAGCCGCGAGTATTTCGAGTGTAGTTTCATCCGGCGTCAACATACCTACGGCGCAGTTCCTGACTTATTACTTATTCTACTTGAAGCGACCTGGAAAACCAGGCTATAGACGTTACAACGAGATTGCGAAAAAACTGGATCGTGCACTCAACGATCTTGACGAATGGGTGCATCTCACCGGGGGGACTGTCGTTAGTGCTCAGGATGCTGTCCCAGCGGACCCCGCGATGACCGAACGGATCGGCGTGGCGATAGCGCTTTCTGTGATCGGCCAAATACACGGCCTTCACGAGGCCGATTGGGAAAGAATTCCTGAGCGACCTGGCCCTTACGGCGTGCCCACTTTCGATTACAAGGAGACGGTTGATCAAGGAAGCGATGGTCAGCATGTTGTTCACGTTGAGGCAAAGGGATCTGTTGTCCAGAATACGGATGAACTATCTGGATCTATTAGGACCCACAGAGCATCTATCGCTCAGAAGAAGATCAAGATCGAGGAATTGGAACGTAATGGCCAGTATCCGTTTCCCGCTGAGATAAGATATGGTGCCATCGGTGCTATTGGAAGGAACGGAAGCGCTCGTTGCTGGCTAATAGATCCTCCCGGTGACGACCGGCGAGACGCCCCACGGACAAAGCTATTGTCGCGCCTTCAGTTCATTCAAGACTGGATATCTTTTCTGAGTGGACGATCACAGTTCGCTGCTAGTTTAGCTACGAGGATTGCTTCGCTACGAAGACTTGACGATCCATTCAGCCTCAATCGTGTGCCGCTCTTCCGGGGAGACGGGCGACCATACGAAACCTTCGGTTTAGTTCCTGTCTCGCCAGGACTCACCTTTTTCCCCAACTTGTGTCGCGTAGTGGACGGGCCAGCCCGAGGGACTGTCCTTCGGCTCTCAAACAACAAACTCTTTTTCTTGGGACTTCAAGGACACCTATTCGCAATGGCGATGGATCAGGATTTCGAGCGCATCACGACCTATGCCGAACAGGGCGGATCCGTAGAAAAGCGCCTACTGTGTGTCGTTCCGAGTGGTCGGGCCAACGCGATGAACTTGCGATCGATAGTCGAGATGTATCACGAATCTGGAGGATACGTACACTTCAATGCAATTGGTGAGATCAATTACGGACAAGGAGGTACGGTTTTCGGGGTAGTATCACCAACAGCTCAAAAATATTAATTGATAGATTCGCAGGGCTGCTCAACGTGGAGATAGGACAGACCGCCGACACTTTACTTTTTACGCATAGGTTGCCGTGCTAAACTGTAAGTACACAACGAGTTTGGCACGATTGCTTAGCTTTACGTGTTATTGTGAGACACGACTCTTCAATGAGACTATGATCGGAGTAGCGGTGAAGGAACTTAACAATGCACCGTAAACGAGAACGTGGTTGGGACCGTCTGATATTGGCTTGCGTTGACTGGACAGACGTCAACGAATTGGTAGCACGCAATCAGAAGAGGCGAGAAAGTTACACTCCAGTCATCTCTCTCTACCGATGGTGGGCTAGAAGGCCTCACAGTATGATCGGCAGTATTCTGGACGCCGCTGTTAAAGCCTCCAACTCACGTACTCTCAGGGTCTCGGATCCCTTCAGCGGAGGGGGTACAGTGGCTTTGGAGTCCGTACTGCGAGGGATTCCTGTTTACGCGCAAGAACTATATCCATGGCCAACGTTTAGCCTGGCAACAAGCCTCTCGGAAGTGGCTATCGAAGAAATCGAGGAAGCCGTTACCAAACTCCTTCGCCATCTGGATCCTCTTCGCGCCGAGTTCAGACGCGCAGATGGTCGGGAGCTTACCCACGTGCTAAGGGTCCGTACTGGCAGTTGTCCTGCCTGCTTGCGCGAGGTTTTCCTGTTTCCCTATCCGCTTTTCTCGCTAGCATCGCGTAACAAAGATGAAGTCAATGGGTTTTTCGGATGTCGGCGGTGTGGAGGTGTGACCAAAGGCCGTCGGGACACACGAACTTTCACCTGTCCGAAATGTGACTGGGCGTCGGACGTAAAGTCACAGCGCAAGGGTTTCATAAAGTGCCCACACTGCGGTGACGAAGCTGTCCTGCATAGTTTTTACAGGGGAGTGCCAACCTGGAAGGTAGTTTTGGTACAGGAATCGACTACACAGAAAGGACGCCACAAGGCGTTAGTCCGACAGGTGGAACCCAGTGATCCCGTCGATGTACGCGTGGCCACGGAGGATTTCCTCGAACTTAATACTAGGATTGAAGACGGGGTGGAGACCCGGAGGTTACTTCGGGCAGGTTATCTATCATGGGGGGATCTCTACACGACCCGTCAGGCAAGGGTGCTCCTGGAGTCTTTACAGCATATCCGCGAGATGGATTTTTCCCCTGGTTGCCGCGATCGGCTGGCTTTGGCCGTCATCGGTGCTGCAGAAATGCCTGCGTTCCTCAGTCGCTGGGATCGCTATCACCTCAAGGCATACGAGGGTCTCGCTAACCACCGTTATGCCCATACAACGATGACGGTGGAGACGAACTTGCTAGGTCCCATGGGGCGGGGAACGCTAGTAAATCGCCTGAGGGCGTCTGTGCGCGCAGTGAAGTGGATGTCCGCAACCATGCCGCGAGGAGTTGTTGGGGTACGAACGGCGGCTCCATACTCCCGGGTAGATTTTGAGGCCGACGTACATATTTCGACTGGTGATAGTTCCTGCCAGTCCTTGGCGTCCCGAACCGTTGACTTGGTTCTGACAGATCCGCCTTACTTTAATGATGTTCAATATGGGGAGCTGGCCAGGTTGTTTCATTATTGGCTAGGCCACTACCGTAGTATCTCGCCAGTGCTGGAAGGCAGGGAGGCCGTTCCAAATCCACGGAGGGGACACGACGCGAAGTTCTATGAAACTGTCATTACCGAATGCCTTCAAGAAAGCCAAAGAACGTTGCGTGAAGGAGGGAAACTGATTCTGACATACCATAATCGAAAGATTCAGGCTTGGAAGTCTCTCGCAAGTGCGCTAGTGGAAAGCGGTTTCGTCGTTCGAGCTGCCGCCGTAGCGCGAGCAGAGAACAGTGCTGACATCACAAAGCGTAACGGCAAGGCAATTCTGCATGATTTGGTGCTGGAATGCAACCGCCGTTCCAGGAGGGTGGATCCAACTATTACATTCGTTGCGGGCGAATCTGACGAGGAGCGTGAAATCCTTGCGATGGGGATCGCGCTCGGTGAAGCCATACGACAAGAGAACCCCGAGAAATTGCTCGATTTGTACCAGGCTCAGTTGCAGAGATTTGGCCTTACAGGGAGGTTTATCAAATGTGGGAGGAAGTGTTCCGCAAACACGCAACATCTCCTGGTACCTTAGAACACGGTCTCTTCACCAAGCCGGTTCTCCCGAGGGAGACTCCTCCCCATGAACGCGCGAGTGCGGTCATGGTATCTCGGCTTGCTGCCTTTTCTCGAAGTAATCCGCAACGCCTCATCTTCATGTCCCTGTTTCCAGGTGAGAACCTTGCCTGCGTCTTGGCTTCAGGTCTTTTGATTTCAGATTTCGTGGCTTCCAGTGCTGCAGGATTAGATGTCTCGCAGAAAATGGGGCTGATGCTACATGGGGACCTTCTCCTTGTCACCCACGCTGTCGGGATCTCCCTAGAGCGGCTGAAGCACATCCGTCTTGGAGACGGTAACGTCTCCCTTCAAGAGATTTGGCCTATAGAGAGCTTCTCGCATTATAAACCAGTGATAGGCACTAAGCCAAGGATGTTCGTCGCCAATATCGGGTGGGTTGGCGACGGTGTACCCGGGAGAAGGATAGGAGCGGTTGTCGTCGATGCCATGCATCCCCGAACGCTTAGTCGCCTACCTGGGTTGCTGGAACATATGGCCCATGTACCGATTGCCGTCGTTGTGGTTCCTCCCTTGGTGGAATATGAACTGCTGAATCTGGGCTATCCAGAGAGGACTCGTGTCTGGCTGTGGGATCCGGCCGCCCAGAGCGCAGTAGCCAAGTTTATTCCTAGTTGGAGAGCGGCCTGTCCTACGAACTCGGAACGGCTCATCTGGATCTGCGATGACTCCGAGGTGGATGTTGCGCTCGCGGATGTACACGAACTTCTTGCTCATGTCCAGCGGGACGCTCGGAGGGACCACTCCCTGATCTGGTCTGCGTGGTCGATCTACCACCGCCTCAGACAACTGGCGGTGCCGCTGTCTCAGTTGGAGGACTCCGCGTATCAGACCTGGGGTGCTGTTCCTGTCAAGAAGAGACTGGTTTGGCTCAAAGAGGAGTGTCCCCAAGAGGTTGCAGTAGAGGCAAAGTGGCGAGGGATCGTGGAAGGACTCGGAAAGGTCTATGAACTCCTCTTAGAAAGACAAGAACCATCGAAATTTTGGGGAGTCGCTGAGAGGGTGTCCAATAATCTCGTACATGGCGATAGCTCCCTGCGTGTCGTGATGCCATCAGAGAGAGAGGTGGCGCTCTTAAGCATACAATTGGGCGATTTGGTCGACGACTGGTTCGAGGCCTTATCGACGGGTCGGGTCGAGGTGGTCTCTGCTAAGTCAGAGTCTCGTCATTTAGCAGCTGGAGAAGAGCGGAGAACACTCCTCTTGGGATTCCGTGCGGGCTTCCAACGACACTTGGACCTCTATCCGAATCATTCAACGGAGGTACTTACCTACCCGTACGAAGCGGACGTGGATGAGACCCAGCAGGACCAGATTTATGGATTCGCCGAGTCCCTACAAGGCGACAATTACCGATGTGAGATCCTAACGGCTCTACGCTTGCCGTCGTGTGGTGACGGTACTGCCACGGTTTCCCTACGGCCACGGATCTCCGTGGCCGGGTACACAGAGAACCGGGTCCGAAAGGTCAGAGCATCTCTCCTGGATCCGACTGCGTTAGACTTGCAGAAGCTTGCCGCGTCTGGGATCAAACCAGATTGGCAGGAGGACATAATGCGGCATACCGATGACGTCGAAGGCATCCCTCGCGAGTACGGCCGGTGCGTAGTGGTGAGGTTCGAGGACGGAACCGAGATAGACTATCCGCCATGGCAGAACATTGATGTCTATCATCCTGGAACGGAGCAGATTCAGCGTCACACGGCGGGCGAGCTCCTTGTCGGGATGCAAGTCGTTAGCATGGTCGACGGGGTGTACGAGCGCCTATATGACCGGCTGCTCGAGGCCTTACACGCCAAGGTCAGCCCATATCACAGGATGATGCTCGCGCTTTGGGACGAGGCGAAGTTTGCCCTCCTTGCAAAGCACAAGGGCAATCGGACGATACTGTTCCAGCAATTGGAGGAACGAGGACTTCATATCGGATATTCTGCCGTTGTCTCGTTGTTCCGTGAGGATGAACTGGAGGGGATTGCCCCCCAACAGTACAGTGACATGAAGGTCATTGCAGAATGCAGTGGTAAATACGCCAACAGTGCGATGATCAAGCTGACATTTAGGGTGATTCAGGAGGAGCGTGCCCGAAGGAGGAATGCGGGGAAGGCTCTACACAGTCTCCTGCGAGCTATCATCCAAGGGCATGGCTACGAGCAGGCCATCGTCAGTGCGAGGCAGCTCGGTAATGAGATAGGAGAGGTATTTGCTGCGGTTCAAGTTCGTGTAGTGGCTGCTGTTCGAATTGTGGATTTAGGAGAGAAAAAATGACAAACACACAGGGTCCCAGTCCTGCCGCGAATGCCCCCAGAGATATCTCTTCGACGCACTATCGGGATGAGAAAAAGATCGTTGACTACTTTCTCGATCTTCTAGAAAACCGACTCGCCGGTCGGCATCTGCTGCGCGTGATTAACAGACCACCCGTCGATGTATGCCACCTGGGAGTTATTGGTCCGTGGCGAAAGGAAGTGGACGAGCCCGAGGCGCCAGAAGACGGGGAGGTAGTGGAGGCTGGAGATGCGCAATGCCGTGAGACGCCAGATCCGCAACGCAAGAAGGCGGTTCCTGCTGCTTCTCAAGACCAAGGGCAGGACGAAACGGAAGAGGCACCGAACCGAGGTCAAGTTGAGGACAACGAAGACCGTGACTACACTAGACGTCCCCCTTCTTCTCTGGGTTTTGAGATTTTGGTGAAACCGGAGAATGACGAGGTAGAGATTGAAGTCGGTGTGCACTTCGTTATCTACACCAAGCATTTGCCAACTCTGGAAGAACAGAAGAAGTCTCTTGGAGGATCGGCCGAGGAGTCTCCACCGGAGGGACACATGACCTTGGCAGAGGTCTGTGAACGGCGCAGCGTGGATGTACCCGGGCTAAGGTTTCGAACTAAGAGTAGCGGCCCTAAAAAAATAGATGACCAAGGGGAAATCCAGGAGATACTCGATAAAATCATCGCGGAGGTCAGTTCCAGACCGGACATATTGCCCACTTTTGCAACAACACCGAAGGTGCGTGCCGAGAGTCTAGTGAACGAGGCTACATTTGGCTCGTGGATTCAGGAGAACACGAAGGGGCTTTCATTAGCCCTTCCCTACTTTGAGGTATCTCTGGAGATCCACATACATGTCCAAGGAGATGGCCTGCTTCGAATAAGCGTATACCTTCGCAACAACACTCTTCGTGGCACTACACCGACCGATGATAACTATAGGATCCTCGCCGACGCCAGGCTCACGGGAAGAATAGT
>CAZCDS010000116.1:0-7768 GCA_964497585.1 uncultured Syntrophaceae bacterium | reverse complement strand
TTCGATGCACAAGTCTAATTGTCGCTGACGCTCAAGTGTAATTGTCGCACGGCAGAGGGCAGAAGACCAATTTTTACCCGCATCGCCAAGGGCAACTCACGACCGTCTTGAAGGGCCTCGGATTGTTTGGAGAATAGTGACGCTGGACAATCAGTTACCAGAATGGCTTAAAAATACTCTTGCCCTTCTCCCTCGGCAGGGGGGGACGCGAGCAATGATCCAAGCTGGGAATACTCTTGGCGTGGTGGCCCCGCACACCGGTAATGCCGTACGTCAAAGCACTTTCAAAACACGTCAGAATCCGTCTCGTGCAATGGAGGCGGTTATGTCTTTGCTGCGGCTGGCAGACAAAGTACGAGAACGCGGAACAAGTCTCTACAATATGGGAAAGATCGGGATTTCTAATCCAGCGGCTCTTTGGGAAGGATTCAGGACGCAGGGCGCAAGTATGCTAGGACATAGCGTGCCGTATGCTGAATGGGGAGGGCCTCTCGTAGCTCTTAGCGATCTGCCTCCAGGAGCATATTTTCCGGGGAAACATGACTACAATCCTCATAACCAAGGATATACCAGCCCGTCTGCTCCGTTTTCCGTATCCCAAAAGAGGAACTCAGATGTTGTATTGCCCCACGAAGTTCGTCATGCGTTTGAGGTGGCGGGGTTAGGGGAGTCTCCTAGACGAGAAAATAATCCGGCGCTTCGACGAGAGTTGTTTAATGAAATGCTGCGAGTAAAGAGCCATACACAGCCAGCCCCGAGACAAGCGCTTTCCGATGCAATAAGCCCATACTATCCGAATGACCCTTGGATCTTAGCTCATGAAATGATTGGCTTTGGGGACGAACCGGAATTCAGGGTGCCCTTCGGTGACATGCCGGAATCACGGAAGACGATGGATCGAGCTAACGCCTTTTCTGATCAGGTTTTGAGGGCCTACAATTGGAGTCTCCCTCAGTACGTTGAACAATTGATTTACGGAGAATAAAGACAAGGCTTCGCGGGTCAATTGACAAACGGCGCTTCTTTGCTGAAGTGAAGCCCGAATAGAACCGGCTGGTGCAGGAAAAGCCCTCGGTAAGGATAGCAGATGAAACTTGATAGTGAATTCTGGAAAAAGGTGATGAAGGATATCAGCGAACAGGATGCAGATCCGGTTTTCATTTGGGGTTCGGATCAACGCACAGAGCGATGCCGCACCAAGAGCCTTGATGTGGGCTTGCGAAGAAGGGAGACAAGATCACGTCGAGACCTTGCTGAAAGCACGAATAGGACCCGATTTCCATTGTTTGTGGGGAAGCTACGGTGAAACACCCCCTATCATCGCTGCAGAGCATAGAAATCGCTCAGTACCCGGAAGCGATGCGCTGCAAGAGTTCGATGGCTGTCTCGTTTTGGCGATCCGCAAGTAATCTGAGAAGACGGTTCAGGTCAGCGAAAGCTTCGCGGTTCCTGCGGAGATCTTGTCGATGCCGAGTCCAGCAGTGATCGAGGAACGAGACAATGCTTTCCTCCACACTTGTCTCTTGAAAATACCATTCTCCAACCTTCTTCACCGCTTCGGCCAACCAACGGATAGCCTCCAATCGCAGTCCTTCGGCCGCGGGCTGCTTGAGAAATACCGCGAAGGCTTCACCGCATCGACGGCGTGTGAGATGGTGTCGCGCCCATCTGTGATAGAGATCGCGCATTTGATCGACTATCGGTCGGTGATTCTCCGTCCACATCTTAGCCAGATAGCCTTCAAATCCCATAAGTGCACACCAGTTGTCTTCGAGGTCGGAAGCTCTTGTGGTGTCATCGAAGCTCCAGCCGGGCAACTCGAAGGCCAATTCAATCATCCTCTGCCATTCGACCCGAAAGTGATGAGGGGACGAAACCAGGGCAGGGTTTCCCACAAACCAGGAACTGAGGAACAACTGGACCCAATAATGACCCTCTACTCCCAAT
Organism: uncultured Syntrophaceae bacterium; assembly: GCA_964497585.1. GTDB lineage: Bacteria > Desulfobacterota > Desulfomonilia > Desulfomonilales > Desulfomonilaceae > CAZCDS01. Next base: position 5,821 of record CAZCDS010000116.1, on the reverse strand, counting down.
TCCACGATCGGTTGCCAGAACCGTTCCGGATGCTCGTCTTCGCGCATGGCAGGAATTATCCGTGCAAGCCTGTCAAAGAGCCAGCGATACCACTCGAGGTTTGTGTCATCGAACCTCCTATCGACTGCCAACAGGCCGCCAATGACCTCCAGGCTGCAACTCAGAGCCTGTCCGAGGAAGTGTATCCGATCGGCTCGCTCCTCCTCATCCGTAGCATCCTGCAGATCGGTAAGCCACGAGTAGGCGAACATGACCATGTGCAAATCAATACCTGGCGATCCGATGGGTTCGTAACCATCATCAGACGAATCAGCAACCTGGAGATCCTCGTTGACTGCATCCTGTATCGTCCGCCAATCGGGTACCTGTGTCGGGGTAGACGCCCGAACGAATCGGTTGATTTCACGTTTCGTCCATGCTTCAATGCCGGGCTCGATTGCACCGAACCGTGTGAGGAGCCTATGGACCCATCTCATGACGGCCCGTCGAATACGGTTTAGCCGTCCCTTCGCCTCGACCTCGGAAGCTATCAACAGCTCGGCGGGAACGTTGGTCCAGCGCGCAACGGCCGATCGCATGACGAGGTGCTGCAATCGCCCAAAATCGTCGCCCAGTTGAACTCTCTGCTCTGCGGCAGACTTAAATAGGATCCGCACGGTGTTGTAATGACGCTCCGAGGCAAGTAACGCCACTTCTTTGCGAAGTTCCTTTGACTCAGGATTCTCGGCCAAGAGAAACGGCACAATGTTGGCGCAGAAGCCCTGCCACCGTCCCTCTTGGAATATCACATCGCCGTCAAATGGCGGTGGCGCCGGCGGATCAAGGACTAGGTTGAGAATCGTTGATAGGCACCACGTCTCACGATCAGGACGGCTTCTCAACCAATCACGGTGATGCCTCAGCAGCACCGCGGCGCCACCGGCCATGCAATGCTCGGGCCCGAACGAGCGGATATCCCAGTCCTCCCGTGCGGTCAGCGATGAAAAGCTCTGGAGTGCCTTCCAGAAATCCTCGAGGCTTTCCTCAGGGAGTGACTCTTCTTCTTTGAGTAGCCCCCATAACCGGAAAGGCAACGTAAGCAGAGCATTCTTGATTGCATGATCTTCCTGCTGGGCCTTGTATTCGGGAGTTACTGGCCCCAAGCCCTTGCTGAAGACATCCTCGTTTCCTTCTGAGTCGGTCTCCCTCGTCAGTTTCCTAGGGTCGAACAGACCGATGAGATCTTCGATGAAACGGGAACCGTCTGGTCCATCTCGACCCTCTCTGACACGAACCTCCCAGAGACGGCGGATACCATCAAAGAGGCTCCGCACATCATCTGACTCGACGAACAGTTTGAATACGATCTGACCAAGTAGTTTTCTGCGATGCGGCATGTTGTGCCACTGCTGGGCCAGTCGCACCAATACCTCTGGCTGGTTGTAGCTCCATGCGATCATCTGCGATCCCTCGACCTGCGCTTGCTGCAAAATGTCCCAGAAGTAGAATTCGGGAACTGCCAAGAGTGGCTGCAATTCTCCCATAAGAAGTCGTGGATCTTTCTTTCCCACACAACAGAGCAATCCGAGAAAGGCCATCGATTTTGCATCCGCTAATATCTGCTCGATTGCCTCGGAGACCGATTGATCCGAATCGAACCGGTCATAGAACCATTTCTCCAGAGCCATGAGAGAGGTTACCACAGCATGTGGTGTTCTACCGAAGTCTCTGTACCAAGAGAAGAGTTCCTTGTCTCCCACAAAACGTTTGGGACCACCCGGAAGGTCAAGAGTGATTTCAGACGGCTGCCCCCATCGTCGTGAATCCCGCTCCGCCCATCTGTCAGTTACGAAATCGACGAGACGGATAATCAGTTGGAGACCTTCGGAGAACCGGTGGTTCAGGAAAAAAAGAAACGGCTGCCTACTGTAGAACGGGGGATGGAAATGGTCATCTGTCTGAGTGAGTCCGAGCTTATCTCGCAGGAAATGTGAATCGGCAGAATAACCTCTGTGGGCCGGCGATTCAATAAGGGAGGCGAGGACAATCTCGCGGGCCGCGTCCGGCCGGGCCAGGATAATCTGCTGGAGAGCGTCCGTGGTGAAGCACGCCTCAGTGAAGGTCTCGTCTACAATCCTCGTCGGCCCGTCAGGCCACTGCGCAGGCGGTTCGAACTCGGCTTCCGTTTCGGAGCCTGAGTCGTAAAGTGGGAACCTTTGTGAGAGTTCCACCCAGTCCGGCGTGTGCCGGCGCAAACAAGCATCACTACCAGCGGAGGATCTCAACTGCTCGATTTTTGACAGAATCCTCCCGGACGGCTGCCTACGGCCACACGCGGTGAGGGCAAATTCCAATGTCCTATCGGGAGCGGCCTCATAGGACTCCAGGCCGGCCTTGAAAACCAGCTTCTCCAGTTCCTCGTTGTCCACGCTACTCCAGAAAGTCGTTTTTGCGGCAACCCCATCTTCGGCCAAGTCCAGGACCAAATCCGCCGCATCGCGTTGAGACGAGTGGGTTGAGGGTCCGTATGAGAGCCATCTTTCGCAGACCTTGGCTACGTTCTTCCAAGCGATCGCCAATACCTCGTTCTTGTGCTTATGGAGGAATCTAACCACAGGAGGCCAGTACGGCCGAATCGGAAGCCGTTCCCATGTGGCCGGTCCTGCGCGTCCCTCGAATTGGAAGGCTTGAGCCATCCCGATCACGAGCGGATTCGGTAAGGTGGCTGCCAGGGAGAACCGCTGAAGAAACCGGTTGAGAAGCAGTCCATCGTCCGCTCTCAGAATATCCCAGATACTCTCAAGGATCCGGTGTGGATCCGCGGCAAACACTGCCGATTCCAGTAGTAGGTCACCCAGGACTCCACCGCCCTCTTCGTCCGAGGAGAGGTCTGCATAGACTTTGTGCCACGATTCCACTGATTCCTGTTCCAGGAGATGCAAACCAAACAGCCGCAGGGCTCGGTGCCAAACCGGAGAAAGCTGCTTCTCATGGAGAAAGGCAAGTAAATCTCCTCTCCTTCCCAAAAGAATCCTCTGTCTGGCCCAATCACCGAGCAGATCGTGTTCGAAGGAATACTGCTCTTCGGCGAGCCTACAAATCCAGTCTTGAATCAATCCTCTTGCAGGCGCCACCTCACCGGTGTCAAAGGAGTCCACGGGAATATCCGACATGCAGTAATCCGCTTGTTTTTCCGCCAGCAGCTTGACAAAGCGGTCTCTCTCGTGCGCGGAGTTACCCCTCCTAACGGCGGCGTCCCAGAACCAGTTGATCAGGTCCGATTCCCCTGTCCATTGAGAGGTTTCAGGCGTCCGTCCTATCGCGATATTTGTCGCGAAGAGGTCCAGCACCTTGGGGTTCAGAAGTAAACGATGAAGTTCCGGCCGTGACATGAGACGCCTCAATGCCGGGAACGATTCCCAGACAGGCTCGAGTTGCTCAACCGAAGGCTCGGTCATGGTAACAGTGTAGAACATCTCCAGGTCGATCCCTGTGCCAAGCAGCTCTCTCTGCAACCGCTCAGTCTCATTTACTTGAGTCGTGATGATGACTCGCCAGGGACAAGTCTGTGCCTCAAGACTCAACCACCTGATAACCTGCCCGAGGTTTTGAAAGACCTCCGTTCGAAACTGGCGGTCCAGGCAGTCAATCAACAAATAGGCATCGCGGGCTGAAACGGGTCTGACAGCATCAGATAGGCTGTCGCGAAGGCCGAGTTTTTTCTCGAAGAACCCGAAGTCCGGTGCATTCAAGCGCCCCGCATTCCACCATATCACGGGGACCCAACCGAGTCTTGACTCGGCCCATTTTTTCACGAGGACGGTCTTTCCACATCCGGACGGTCCGGCAAGAAATGTAATCCGATGATTAGCCACAGAGTTGTCCAACGGTTCGATCTCATCCCCTCTGGAGAATGACACTCGACCTCCGATCTTATCGGGAACAGATTTTAGATTGTTGACCGTGGACTCATAGAAGACATCCAGTCCTTTGAAGAGTTCCAATTCAGGGTAGACCGACTGAATCGTCTCGGAAGGAACGGCGAAGGCTGTGTCTCTCAGACGAGATGCATTATCAGGTTTGAGGAAGGAGCTGATCATCCCTACCACGCACTTCTTGGCATGGTCCCACACCGGGGCCCCACTGAATCCTCGCGTCAGTTCAGTCGCATCAGACAGTTGAAGAAGCTGTATGCCGTGTTCGGTTCGGACGTCGCCGGAGATCCTGCCGTTGCCCCAGACCCCGTCCACATCGTCCGCAGCGGGATACCCAAAGGAGGAGAAATCGTGTCCACGCGTTCCGCCTGAAGACCCGAGCGGAAGAGCCCGTGCTCCTTGAGGGAGTCCATCCTTCATTTTCAAGATCGCCACGTCTTCGCTCTCGGGATCGCTATAGCAGCCTCCGAGCGGCCTCGCCTCCAGGGGGGACTCGGTCTGAGAAAAAGAGATGAGAACCGTGGCATCCTCCAAGTCTGCATCGCTCGTGCCGAGGGCATCTTGCAGCACGTGAGCGCACGTGGCTATTGCACCGTCGTCGTGGATAACAAATCCCGTGCCGACGGGTTCTCCGTCGCGGTTAAGAATCTTGACTGCGTTGGAACAGAAGAGGGTTCTCGTCCTGGCACGCTCTCAATCTTCTTCGCGAAGTCCATTGAATTTGTCAGTCCATGAGGAGGATTGCCAAATGCGATCCGCTCAGTTATTCTCGCATCACATCCCTAAGGTCACATCACCGTCCGTCAGACAACCCGGACCCTCTTCGCAGGTATATGCAAATGAGACAGGGAGAGTGAGGGATCGTCAGAATCCACAGGTAATTCATACTAGAACTCGATTCCAAGAAGTCACCAGGTGCTCCCGGTTCAGCTCTTATAGGATGCCATCGAAGCGAGAGTCGGCAGGCGGACAAAGAGCTTCGAAAGAAGGGACCAGACAACGCCTGGATATAAAGTGGCGATCTTTGGCCGAAGCAGCCGCTTGTTGTAGCCACAAGTGTGGAGCGTTCGGGGCATACGCAACTGCACCTAGCCGGTGTGCTTGTCGGCAACCCCCGCCGTATCGGATGTGCCTTGAGTCTTGCTCTCCAGCAGGGGGCTGTCACGGCAACCCAGGATTCGTTCCACGAACCGTTACCGATCGGGCACTCCTCGATGATCGTAGCCCAGCGTGAGAGACTCCATGGCCTGCCGGCTCTTCACCAGGAATGGTTTCTCGTCGCCCCACCGCGCTACCTCGGAACGTCGGGAGAATCGACATTCGTTGAGGAACCGTACCCCTGGACCGTTATCATCATATACCTCGCACGGGGAAAGCGTCAATGAGGACAGCCAAGTTTCTCTTCTCTCTGTAACGGACAGACGGATCCCTCCGATTGAGATCCTTAATGAGAATCTACCTGCGGATTACGGGGGGGTGACCGGTGCATCCCAGTTTATTGGGAGGAGCTTCTTTTCCCTTGGCATCCGCGTCAATTCTGTTTTAGGATGGGATTAACCAAGTGAGGTTCTGACGTCATCGGGATTCTCATCGCTGTGACGGTGCGAGCAGTGGAGAGCCTTGAGGACTCTCGAGGAGAGATCAACGACGTACGGTCGCCTCTCTGTCCGCTCAGGGGGCAAGTCGGTTCTTCTTCAACTACAGGTCATTCAAAGGAGGACTGGACGCGGGGCACCATGGTCCAGATTACGGGTAGTCTCGAATTAAATGCTCCCCCTGAATCCGGCATGGGACAGGCCCCCTCGCCCGCTCGGTTTCCTCGCCGTTGGCAATTTGGAGAGACAGTCCGCGAAGCTATACTTTCGCGTTTATAGCGTATTCGATTCCCCGCGTACAGCGCGCGCAAT
>CAZCDS010000115.1:0-8243 GCA_964497585.1 uncultured Syntrophaceae bacterium | reverse complement strand
GGCTCAAGCGACAATACAAGGGCCTCCTGAAGGAGCTGAAGGACCTCGAAAAGAAAGACCAGCGGGAGCAACTCGCCATATCGCAATGGGGCGAGAAGGAACGGCGGAGCATTCGGCGAAGCGGGATGACCGAAAAGCAGAAGGAGACCGAGGCGGTCGACCACTTTGAACGCAAGCTTGCACAGGCCCGTCAACTCGCTGAACAGGGTGAACAGAAGAAAGACATTGAACTGCTCAAGCGAAGCAAGCGCATTTATGCCGAGCTGCAAAGCGAGCTGGGGCAACTCCCGAAAGGAGTGCAGACGACCGGAGTCACCGTCATTGAAAACAGCCTGCAGGGTGTCAGGCAGGTTATGACCGGTCTGGAAAGGACCGGCCTGGAGAAGCGCAAAGGGGCCCTTGAACAGGAGATAACGACGACCGAGACCGTCAAGCAGAAGGCCGAGGCCGCGGCTCCCGCGTTGGAAGAGCCGGTCAAGGCTACCCTCGAGGATACGGAGGCGAAGATTAAGCAGGCCCAGCTCCGGGAAGAGCGACGCGTCAAGTACGTGGCCGAGCTTGAGCTTGACGAGACGAAGTTTCAGGAGCAACTCAAGGCCCTTCAGCAGCGAGGCGTTACCATTCCCGTCACGCCGGTCATGCAGGAACCCGTAGGACGCGGAGCAGCCCCCGGGTACGCATCGGGTGGAACCGTGGCCGGTTCAGGTCGAGGTGATACCGTACCGGCCCTGTTGAGTCCAGGTGAATTCGTGATGAGCGTCGAGGCCGTGAAGGGGTACGGGGCCGCGTTCATGCATGCAATCAACCAGGGCGTGCTAAAGGTCCGGGGATTTGCGAGAGGGGGCTTGGCCGTTGCGAACTACCTCAGGTCAATACCGCGCTTTGCCACCGGTGGGACGTTCAGTTGGGGCGATTGGGGCACAAAAAAGTGGGAAAAGGATCACGAGAAATTCTGGGGTGGACTCCGCGAGATGTGGGACGAGATTGACGCGATTTCAAACCACATTATCGACAATGCCACGGGAAACATGCGGAGCTTCATCGAGAATGTCAATGCGAAATACCCGTTAAGAGAATTCGGGGCCGGGGTCTCTGGCACGGGTGGTACTGCCGGCGTAGGTGCTACTGCCGACATGGGAACTGCAATGACGGCCTTCGCCTCAGCGGCTCAGACCTTTGCCTCCGCTGCGAACAAGGGAATCGACATTAAGATTACCGTCAACAGGGATGGAAGTATTTCGGTCTCTGGGGCTGGTGAGTACGGCTTGCCAGGCTTCTGAGAAAGGGATTCAATAATGGGAACAGTGAAATATTTTGTGGCTGCAATCGTTCGGGCCGCCGTCGGTATTCCTATCGGGCTTCTCATATCCTTGCTGTGCGGCCTCGTATGGCTCACCAGCTTTCTGATCGCTGGCGTAGGCTGGGTTTTCATGAAGAGTTCACGTGGAATCGAGGGATTCTGCATGACGCTGGAATCCTGGCGCGTAAGGTTCGACAAGCGTATGCAGGCATGGCAGACACGGGCCTGACCGCCCTTGCACAAAAGAAAAGGGCCCCGAGTTGAGGGCCACTTGACGTGCTTCACTCGCCCGAGAGCGTCTCGGTCACCGGCGCATCACAGGGTTCCGACTCGGCAAGCTCTTCCTGATCGCTCTTGATAGGATGATTTCTGCGCAACCTGGTATACTGGTAAATCGCGTGGAGTATTCCCGTACCGTCTTTCTCGACGCAGCTTTCCAGGGCCTTGCGCGCTCCCCCGAGCGCCGTTATGCTTCCGTCAAGACCTTCATGCGCCATTCCCGCCCGGAAGAGAGTCACCAACTCCAACATGTCCGCGTGTCACTTCTCGACCTTTGCGAAAATCTTGTGAGCCGCCTTCTCTGTTTGCGCATCTTCGGAAAGTGCTGCCAGGGTCAAGACAGAGAACTGGCTACGGACCACCGGGTCATGTTTCCAGGATTGCCGGATGAAAGACAGAAGCCGATTCAAATCAGTGAGGAGCCGGTCCAGGTGATTGGCGTTCGCTTCAATGGCCCCGTAAATCTCCCTGGGAACGGGCAGACAATTACCCAGCGCGGTCACCGCCTGCTGGAGCGCATCATTGCAAGTGCTCAGCTCATACTTCCAGTTTTGCATACTCGCGATGTGAAAAGGGTGGCCGGTTTTGTGGCGGCCATAGCGCTCCCATACGGGCTCGACGTCCCGCATCGTTTCTTCAATCGACTCAATGCTTGCCTGGGGAAGAGGAAACGGATACTCTGCTGACATTGCTCATACCTCCTAGGGGTGTGGGCTGAACCCCGAGGGAGGCAGTAAGGCAAAGACTCTCCTCGGGGTTCGCCGTTGAAGGGCCCTGAATAGGAGGGTGATGCAAGCTGAGTTGTGATGTCCTGAATGCAGGAAGGTTCCCCCCAATTTGCGCTTCTCGCCGCGTTCTGTCAAGAGTCTTACTAAACTATAACAATTTCGCGCGATTAGTACGAATAGTGAAAGCTATCTAGTTAGAACCGATCATGAATTCCCGCGCAGAAATGGAGCACTTCGGGACTCAGTAGGGAATCTTGATGCAGGCGAGCGCGCTGGAGAGACTCGCCAGGTATAAGCTCAGCTTATGACATGACTCGAAAGACAAGACGGTTCAGTGCGCAACCGATCAGCACGACAGACGCGCGCGCGAAAGGCCGGAGAGGGCCTATAGCCGCGCGCGGTTCGTTCGCGTGAGTCTTTCTTCTTTCATGAACACTGCAGGCCGGCCACGGGCATTTCAGAGCCCTTTTTCATACGGGAGAGAACCCCTCCGATTGACATTGACCGTACGGCTGCGGGAGGAGTATCCTTTACAGCAGGATTTGCTGCAACAACCGGAGGGAGAGGGAGGGTGCCATGAACAAGTCTGGTGACATACTCAAAGAGAGGAATGTAGGCCGAGCTGGAGGATTTCCTGAGCAGGAGAAGGAATGGCAACCACCTCGTTTGACGGTGTGGGAGGTAGCCCGGGATACCAGCGTCGGTGCTCCTAGCAAGACCGGGAGCGGAGCCGATAGCCTTGGCATGCGAGACATCACCCCCTCACCCTAGCCTGAAGGTGGCACTGCATCGGAGGGCCTGCCTCCTCGTCCTTCGGTTCTGCTAGTTGATGGGATGGCGATGCAGGTTGGCAGGTCGGGACCGGGACTAGGGGTCGGAATCTAGGGTGCTTACCTTTCGAGTCTCCAGCGCACGCGGAAGCACAGGAAACAGGCTTGACTGATCTCTCTCCATCTTGCTACTCTGGGGCTGAACCTTCTCTGTAATCCGTCACGACGGGGGGACTGTCCATGTCTCGCACCAGGATACTCACGGTCGTTGTCGCCGCGGCGCTTCTCTATCTGGCCTCCCCATGGACGAATATGCCCACGAAAGATGACTGGCAAGACAATCTCCAGACCTTCGGACACGTGCCCCTCAAACACCGTGAACATCAAAGGGCAGCTCTGCGCGTTGAGCAAGTGGTGGCGCAGGAGTCTTCCACGCAGCATTTCCTTGATGCCGCACGGGCCGCGAAAGCTGCTGGTGACCACACAACCCGCCTACTGAACATAGCGCGGGCAGCCAGGCTAACTCACGATGCAACCAAGACGCTGGATCATTTTTCGGTTGTGGTCCTAGTGAAGTTGACCGATTCTCATTAGGGTATCACTTGTTATTCGCCCCTTGACTCATAGGAGGGTATTCGATGGAGGCTTCCGTTTTCGGTAACGTATGGATGGAGTTTGCACGTATTATAGCATCGATCCCCGGACCATACGCGCTGATACTGGGCATATTCACGGTCGCTGCTTTTACGTACTCCACGCTTCAGCTCTCCAAAGACAAGACGTCAATTAGAGAAATCAAGACATTGCCAAAGCAAGACCGGATCAAGTATATAAGACAAAAGTACAAGACAGAACTCACCACCGACAAGTCACCCGAGATTTGGCTGCGAAACAGGAGAAATTTGTACCTGCTCATTGCGTGGGGCATGTTCTTGGTAACCACCGTAAGCCTCGCTGCCTTTGTCACGAAGTGGGTCTACAGCTCTGATATCCGGCTGGTAAGCGTATCCCTAGACAAGACTGATTCCGATTACGTGGAGACAACCGACCCGAAGGGTAGAAAGGCGATTGTCCCCAAACACAAAGAGCTGTGGACGTGCGATCCATCCTATGACATGGGAGTGTACAAGAGGAAATACTTTTTTCCTACTCTCCTCTTCAACTTGGATAACGAGGGAGGCCGTGAAGCCCGGCTGAACCGATTCGAAGTGGAAGTTTTGGCGGCCAAACTTGACGTGACCCCCGTTCTCAGATTTATAGCAAAAGTGGTACACGGTGAACTTGTAATTAGGGCTGTAAACTTCGGCTGGGGATCAGCAAAGGAATGTACGGTGGAATTGCACGAGCCCTCTATCAGTAAGTATTTCCCCATTGCTTCCAGAAAGGTTCAAACCCTTATTCCGGCCATAAAGAAGGCGGATGAGGGCATTCAATACCATTTTGCGAATAAGAATGCACGGGAGATATTGAGGCTCAGTATCGGAGACATTCCTTCAGGGGCACTTCAGTCTCTTCCCGATACAGTTGGGAACCTCCTGGCAAGTGCCAATAAGGAATACAGGGAGAGCCGCCCCGGATGGCTAAAATGCAAGGCAATAGAGTCCGACCCTCATGCGGCTCCAGAGTCGAAAAAGGAATGTGAGAGAGAGTTGAACGGTTTCAGGAGGATCACCTTCATTTCCCCGAGGGGGTCGGACTTGCCGAAACAAAAAATGCCTGAAATCAGGGCAATAAAGCTAGGCCAGATCAATGCAGTATGGCGCTGCAAAACAGAGGACGGGAAATCGGAGGGCGAGACCACTGACGTGAAGCCCCCCAAATGGTCAAACTCACTTGTGTTGTCGCAAGGGGGCTTCATAGATTTCAGCTACAATATGAAGGGTGCTTTTCGTCCGACGGCGGACAAGTGGACATACGTGATTATGATTGATCCTCTGAAGTATACCACACCTGTCACGTACAACAACGTCCTGCGAGTGATACCGCCTTCGGGAGAAAAGAAAGGCGATGTCTTCCATGTGCTCATCGGTTCAAACAGGTCATGCAAACTCGTGCTTCGCTTCGGACTCTATTTCAGTCAAGGCCAAGTGAGGACATCTGATGAGATGGTCTTCAATATATGGAGTCCTCATGCGACACCTTACGTAGCCTATTACAAAGATGCTGACACGCTGAGACGGGACTGGCAAACCCTTGTGAAGAAGGAAGAGGCGGGGGTGCTGAGCAATGCTGAGAGGTTGACGCTTGATTGTCTGAGGCGATCATCCCTTATCGCGTACGAGACTGCCCCCAGACATAAGGAATAGCCTGGTGCCAGATTGTCGCGCGCCAGCGTTCTCGGCCACTACGTTATCGCGGACAGGAACGGGGGCTGCAGAGCGATACACCACAGGGGCAAGGAAAAGGCCCATGGACGGAGTGATAACGAACCGAGAGCGCGTGTGGTGGCTGCATTTCCAGGACGTGGGGTGTAGGAGGATTGCGGCCCGGCTGGGCATTAGCCCTACTCGTGTTCTCCAGATTATTCAGACCCCGATTCCGCCGAATGGCCCTGGAGTGCGCAAGTCGAAGCCTATCGACAACGTCAAGTCAGTCCACAGATCTCGCCGGGTTTTCAGTCAAGACCAAGTCCCGGACATCAAACGGATACTTCGACGGCGCCAGTCGTGGAGATGGCCGGAAGCAAGCAGGGAGCTGTTCGACAACGGTCACGATTTGCCAGGGCCCCGAGTCAGTGAAATGCTGCGGGCGAGTGGGTTCGTTTATCACCAAGCGTTGAGGAGATGGACAACAACGAGCTGTGCGCCGGGAAAGTCTCCATGAGGAGCGAAGGGGCGGTCAGTGCCGACCATCCGTCACAAGTGCCCTTTGCCCGAAACTACCAGCAATCCCATCGGCTCCCGCTGCTAGGCAACTAGGCGATCATTTCAGACCACCCCTTTCTTCTACGATCTCCCTTCACTTGCGGTTGCCGGTCAAGGCGTTTGCCAGAAAAATCGTAGAACGACCAGGAAAAGAGCGGCCTTTTCGTAACCGCGTATGGTAAGATTGGGGATCTGCGGTTCAAAGGAGAGTGGGTCATGGCCCGTCAGAAGGAGATCGTTGTATCCCGAGATGTCCTGGAGGAACTGAAGATCATGGTTGATACCATCCTCCTGACCATGGAGCCGGTGGAGAAGAGGCTCACCGCTGAGCTTAGTGGGCTACAGCGTGCCAAAGAGATAGCTGAGCGCGTCTCAGACAACGTCAAAGCTATGCTCAGGGACGACTAGGACCGAGAGAGGCGAGTCCAGGGGGGCAAACCTGGCACTCCGTGCCGAGCGCCGGGCTGGCGAGATGCTTGGGGAGATGGAAAAGAACCCCGGTGGCCGGCCCCCAAAAACTACTAACACGCAGTCAGAAGTTATGCCATTGAAGGACTTGGGAGTTTCCCACAAGCAATCGTCCCGCTGGCAAGCGATAGGGAAATTGCCAGAGTCGAGAGAATTTGAGTCCCTGCAAACCTTAGCCCCAACCTGACGGCCGGTCCGCTTCCCCGCACGATTTCCTGTGCATCTTTTCTGAAAATCCTTCCTTGAGTCCCCCATCCCGAAAGATTCCAAAACTGTGACCCGATCTGACATGCTGATCGAGTATACTGGGCCCCGACAATCCCTGCGATGACCCGACGGTGAATCAGCAGGGGGAGACCATGGAAAAGCAACGCATCAGCGCAAAGACTGTCCTGGCTGACATCCGAGCCGGTATGACCGATGCGGACCTCATGGAGAAGCACGGCATCTCGCCGCGTGGACTTGCCAGCCTATTCCAGAAGTTGGTCAAGGCCAGCCTGTTGGAGGAGTCTGAAATCGCGGACCGGGTCCCTGTGACGAAAAGTGTCGAGACCCTCAGCCGGTGCCCGGCTTGTGAAATGCCTTTACAGCCGATCACGAAGGAGTGTCCCCGGTGCGGACTCATGGTCAGCAAATTTGAGCAGCAGCGGCGACGTCTGACCGAAAAGCAGGAACTGTGGAACCGGACGTGTCCCTACTGCAAGACCGAGGCAGAATCAGAGTTCTATGAGTGCCCCTCTTGCGACCGCATTCATCCGCGATTCCAGAAGGGGAAAAACAAGGAACTCGCGGAAAAGCTGAAGGAACACGGCCAGGCGGCTGGCGACAAGAGCCTCGCGGGTACCATCGAATGTCCGCATTGCAAGGAACACGTGAAGCAGGGGGCCGTCAAGTGCCCGCACTGTGGAGAGAATCCGCAATGGAGTCCAGCCAGAAAACAGCTTAACACGGTGCTACGCATCGTCGGGGCAATCATTCTGGTGCTTGCGTTGCTTGGGACATGCTCGCTCCTGGTCACCAAGGGACCATGACATCAACGCGGCGCGAAACGGGCCGGGGAGATGCTGAGGGAGATGGACAAGAACCGGGGAGCAGCAACGCCCTCGCACGATGACAGGGCGTCAGTACCGAGCCTCAGGGACCTGGGGCTCTCCTACTCCCAATCCTCCCGCTGGCAGGCAATCGCCCGGGTTCCTGAGCCGAGAGATTTGGGTCCCTGGAAATCTGGGCGCCAACCGTGAGGCCGGTTCGCTTTCATGCACGATTCCTCAGACCAAATTTTCTGAAAACCAAGCCTGGCATCCCGAAACTAAACCCGTGGCCTGACTGGGTGCAAAGGTGTACCTATAGAGAATTGACACAAGACTTTAATCGCTCGACCGAATTCCGACGCGACTTTTGAGACAGAACATTTTTCGTCGAATTGACCCTCTGCGGGCCCCCCCCAGGCCCCCCATTTTTTCCCAAAAGGATCCCTCTCCCCTGACCGTTAAACCCCTGGACGGCATACCGCTCCACCGAGAAGCCGATGTGGGCATGGGCCGCCATGGGAGCAACGCAGAGCCTTCCCTGTGGAAAACTTTCTTGCCTGTGCATGGCTCGCCAACGTTGTGGAAAAGTATGCTTTTCGCCTGGGGACGACTGCGGTCAAACTAGCATCGTTACTGGTGGTATCGGGGCAATGGCCGGATGAATGTAAGGTGTAATGTGTAGCATGTGCCATACACTGCAAACCGGGGGCCCGTCAAAGTGAGCTAGTCTCGTTTTTTTCTGGCGTGCTAATACCACCGTGCTTTCTAACAATGAACATTGAGGTAAGGAAAATGAGTGAGGG
>CAZCDS010000114.1:0-8274 GCA_964497585.1 uncultured Syntrophaceae bacterium | reverse complement strand
GGCTGGAAGGTCAACCATAAGCGGGTGGAACGTCTCTGGCGCCAGGAGGGGCTGAAGGTTCCTCGGAAACAACCCAAGCGTGGCAGGCTCTGGCTCAACGATGGGTCGTGTGTCAGGCTTCGGCCCACCCATCGCCACCACGTCTGGTCCTATGACTTCGTACAAGACCGCACGCACGATGGTCGTCCCATCAAGATGCTGACGGTCATCGACGAATTCAGTGGGGAGAGCCTCGCCATCCTCGTGGAGAGAAGGCTCAACGCCGATGATGTGCTCCATTGCCTCACGGATCTCTTCGTGACCCATGGACCACCTGAGCATATCAGATCGGATAACGGCCCGGAATTCACCGCCCAGGCAGTACGCCACTGGCTTGAACGGACAGGTGTACGAACCCTCTTCATCGAACCTGGGAGCCCCTGGGAGAACGGGTACTGCGAAAGCTTCAACGGCAAGCTCAGAGACGAAGTTCTTGACCGTGAGATCTTCTACACCCTCAGGGAGGCTCAGGTGATCATCGAACGATGGCGTACCGAATACAACACGTTCAGACCACACAGCTCTCTTGGATACCGCCCGCCTGCGCCCGAAGCCATCTTGAAAACGTTCATTGTCCAGAATATGCCGGAGATGATATCATGTCCGAGAGAACCCTGTACACTGGAGAGTCTAACTTAAAAAGTGGCACATCATATGGGGGCAGGGCACCCACGAGACGTTTCTTAGCCTTGGCTATTCAAATGGATACGATGTTTACGACCCTCATGATGCCTTGATTGACCTTCAGGGAGATGAGCTGGCTCACAAGGATTTCCAAAAGAAATTGAGAAACGAAATAGGCAAAACTGTAGAGCACTATGTTGCGAAGATCGGCCTTATTCAAAGCCATGCAATGACGCTTCTCAGAGAGATGGACTTCGTAGGCAAATGAACCTTGGCAGTTCAATTATGTAGATCAGAAGAACAGGCAAAACTACTGATTTCCGACTCATTGTCGTTAGTACTTATTTCACTTCACTTTTTCAGCGTACATCGGTCTCACACCTATCGGACTTTTTCCACGAGTTCGTTTCGGCTGAGGTTCAGCCTCCCAATTCGATGTCCCTCCAGAATCGGTTTTTTGAGGAATTCTGACCTCTCTCTCATGTCCACACGTCGCGCGGTCAGCAGGTTGGTGTGCCACTTGGAAGCAAGGTTGGGGAAAGAACAAAACGGGTCCTGTGACGAAGCCTGCGCGGAGAGGTTCCGTCGCCCGATAATAATGATTGATTCCGCCATTTGGCGGAGCGCACGCCCGAGACCGACGGCCCACTCGATAAGGGCTCTGAAATCGTTTTCAGCCTAGGAATGCTTTCGGGCTCCAAGACTCCTGTTGACAGAGTTTCGCCGACGTGTATAATCTTTGCCCGAAATGACGGAAGAGAATACCGGGAGAAAGAGGTCGGTTGGGCTGAGCGGAACGGTCTCCTAACTCGGCCAAGTACAAAAGACTACAGAAATAGCCGACCGACAATTCACGAGAAGTGGGGCTTGTCATGAAGCAATGATTTGAGACGCTGGATTCAAACCAAATGCATCTCAAAGCGTGGGGCCGAAACGCCTATAACAGAAATCCAGCTAACGTGCTATCGGGAAGCGAAGCGCCGAAGCGGGTCTATCGGAACAATCTCTAATCACACGATGTTTCGGAATATTGAACCAAATACGACGAGCATTAGGAGGGCTTGCCATGAAGGACCTTCGACGCCTCAATTTTGAAGAACTCATTACCGTGGGCGTGCCAGATGTGGCCAGGTATACGTTTGACGAGTATGCGCGTAACGGAGAGCACACTTCCATCAATCGGTATTGCATTTCGTGCGACGAAATAGGCTGCCACATTGCTGCCGACGATGAATCGTATCAACTCACCAACATATCCCACGGTGCACATTCAAGTGATTTTGTTCGGGCCCTGGGATCTCTCCGAGATAGATCAGATTGGCATCAGCAGCCTATTATGTTTATCTATGAGTCGCCAAGTCTCGACTATGATATTTACAGGGAAGTCGTTTTCCAGGGTCACCGCAAACGGCCATCGAAGTTCTGGTACTGGATACCCCATAACGAGCAGCTTACCGGATATCCCCAGCGGTTTACGGGTGGCGAGTACGGCAGATTCGTCTTAAGCGCTATCCTGACCTTCAAACTTGCCAATGTATATATAACTAATTTGGTCAAGTGCAGCTTAAATAACAAAGAAGGAAGATTTAGAGGGCTGTCTTCTTTCAAAGCAGAGACAGTTAAGAACTGCTATTCAAGGTTCCTGGAGAGGGAAATCTCAATGGTGAACCCGGCTGTCATTTTTGCGGTCGGTTCGGCGGTTGAGAGATGGGTAAAGTGGTTCATAAGAGACTCATACTACGTTCAACAGTTGCCTCATCCGGCTGGTCGCCGCCGAGGCTTTCGTGATGAACATTATAAGGCTATATATTTCTGGGGTGTAACTAGGGCATTGCACAAGGCGAGGATCATAAATACGGATGAGGGAGCTGAGCTGGCGAGACTTTACCTGGATAGGTATGATGACTCCCTTGATCGAGCTTGAGACGCTCCCGCCATAGGAGAGGGTGGTCCAAAGCCTTATGGGGAGAGAACGTCGGTTCCCTCGGCGGCCTTCTGCACAGACAGAGAGACAGTTCCGAGTCACCTGGCCCCAACAGATTGAAGCTAATCTGACCAAAACCACAATGTTGAGCCTGGATCGGATCTTCAGACGCCGGTACATCAAGGCTCGGATGGTCATGACGATCTACGATTCCTTGTGGATGGAGGCCCCCCATGGCGAAGAGAGCGACGTGAGACACCTGATGGACCAGATAATGACCCCGGCAGCAAGCCTTTTCTTGATTTGCAGGTCGATTTCGAAGACTGAAGAGATCGCCCATCCCATCCTCAGCCACCCTGATTGAGAGAGCGCGGGTTCTTTTTCTTCTGTCGGACGGAGACAAGCTTCTTCATGCAATCAAGCGTGCTTCCAGGACCTTCCGCCGACCGGCTGTTTGACTTCATCCGATGGCTCCAAAAGCTGGAACGAAGATTCACGAGCTAGGGCGCTCACTCAAAGTGGCTTCAACCTTCCCCTCTGCCCGAAGCCTTGAAGCAGGGTTCGAGTGAAATAGAGCGACAACATTGCGGTTGACCGCATGCATCCGTTGCAGTACACTGATAAACGGGAAAAAGGGCCTCTTTTTCGGCCACGGAACGACGGGTTCGTGTCTGGCAGGTCTTATGGGGGATCGTAGGAACACTCTTCTGGTTCATGGCAACCATCCCGCTCCCGGTTATCGTAGCTAAGACCGCTGGAAAGGTAAGGCCCTCGCTAAATTCCGCACAATGCCATTCAGCCAGCTTTCCCTCCACTCAAAGGAGGCCCGCCATGGACAATTCGGTTAAGACGAGAGATGAGCTTATCCAAGAGCTGCAGGAGATGCGCCAGCGCATCGCATCCCTTGATAGCCTGGAATATGAACTGGAGCAATGCAAGGACAGGCTCCAGCAATGTGAGACGAAGCATCGGTCGCTTTTGGATTCTTCTCCTGACCCCATGGTGGTGTATGACACCTCAGGACATGCGCTCTACGTCAACCCAGCGTTTACCCGTACATTTGGATGGTCCGAGGACGAGGTCCTGGGAAAACGAATCGACTATGTGCCCGAAGAGTTTACCTCGCAGACCAAAGAGACTCTAGAAAAGCTTTTTAAGGGGGAGCAGGTTCCATCCTTTGACACCCGGCGTCTCACCAAGGATGGCCTGGTTTTGGACATCCACATTAGCTCTGCTCTGTTCAAAGACATAGGAGGCGAGCCAGTCGGGCATATTGTCACCTTGCGGGACGTCACTGATGAAAGGCAAGCCGAGGAAGCATTGCGGAAGAGTGAGGGATTGCTTTCGGCCGTACTGGATGCTCTACCGGATGTGGTCGGTGTTCAGCTTCCCGACCACACCATCACTCGCTACAATCGTGCGGGGTACGAGTTGCTGGGGCTTGAGCCTGCAGAAATAAACGGACGCAAATGCTACGAGTCCATAGGTCGGAGAGAGCCATGCCAGCCCTGCGCCACGTCTCGGGCTGTGAGAAGCAAGAAAATGGAATGTCTTGAGAAATACGTTCCCGAGTTGGATAGGCATTTCTTGTGTGCCAGCAGCCCTCTCCTGGACGCCAACGGAGAAGTGAGACTAGTGATCGAACGGCTCACGGACATCACCGAACGCAAAAGGATGGAAAGTAGGCTGAGAGACAGCGAAGAGCGGTTCAAGGCTCTTTTCGAAAACATGGGCAATGCAGTCGCCGTGTACAGGGCGGAGAATGATGGTGAAGATTTCATCTTTTTAGACTTCAACCAGGCTGGAGAAACAATAGAAGGAACTTCCAGAGATCAAGTAATCGGTAAGAGCCTGCTTGAGGCGTTTCCCGCAGTCAAGGAATTCGGTCTGTTCGATGTGTTCCAGAGGGTGTGGCGCACGGGAGAGTCTGAACACCATCCGGTGACCTTGTACCGAGATGACAGAATCGAAGGCTGGCGAGACAACTTTGTGTACAAGCTCCCGGCCGGAGAAATCGTTGCCGTATACAGCGATGAAACGGCTCGCATGAAAACCTACGAGACGCTTCGCGAAAGCGAGGCGCGGTATAGAAGAATTGTCGAGACAGCCAACGAGGGAATCTGGCTTATCGACGCCGAAGGTAAGACGACCTTTGTCAACAAAACAATGGCAGAGATGCTGGGGTGCTCTCCAGAAGAAATGATCGGGAGGAATCTCTTCGATTTCATGGAAGAAGAAGAGGTAGCTCAAGCGAAGACACTTCTGCGACGTAGACGCGAAGGAATAGCAGAGCAGCACGATTTCAAATTTTGCCGCAAAGATGGCTTTGAACTATGGACGATCATTTCTACCAATCCGATTTTTGATCAATCCGGTGAATTCCTCGGCGCCCTTGGAATGATAACCGACATCACCGAACGCAAGAAGGCGGAGGAAGCGCTACGGGAGTCGCAGCAGATGTTGTTGACGGTTTTGGACACGATTCCAGTCGCAGTCTTCTGGAAAGATCGAGAGTCGGTCTACATGGGAGGGAACAAAGAGTGGCTCAAGGCTGCGGGACTGACTTCATCAGAGGAGGTTGTCGGAAAGAGCGACTACGACCTTCCCTGGGAGAAGAGCCAGGCGAATGGTTTTCGTGAGGACGACAAAAGAGTCATGGAAGCAGGTGTTCCTGTATTCAACATTATCGAGCGGTATCTTAGGGCAGACGGCACCCAGAGATGGGCAAGAACAAACAAGGTTCCTATCCGGGACAGGCTTGGGGGAGTGGTAGGTCTGCTCGGTACCTACGAGGACATCACCGAGCGTAAGAAGGCGGAGGATGCGCTTAGGAGCAGTGAAGACCTGTATAAGACTCTCGCCGAGCACACTTCGGTGGGTATCTGGCAGATCGATCGGAATGAAGTCACAATCTTTATGAATCGGGTCATGTGCGAGATGCTTGAGATTGACAGTCCTGAAGAGCTCGTTGGTCGGACCTATCATTCCTTCTTTACCCAGGAGAGCCTTGAGAGGATAGAACGGGAACACGCCAAGCGAGAGGAGGGCGAGAGTTCCGTGTACGAAGTTGAGATCAAGGGCAAGCGTGGGACACGGCGTACTGTTGCCGTTTCCGGTGCGCCTCTATTTTCGGCAAATGGTTCATTGGAAAGCACAATCGGAACTTTCATGGACATCACCGAGATTAGGAGGACGCAAGAGGCACTGCGGGAGAGTGAGGAAAAGTATCGCTCACTTGTTCTTCATGTCCCGATAGGCATTATATCCAGTGACACGGGAGGTCGAATTACCGAGGTCAACCCCTGGCTATTGGACATCCTTGGCTCTCCATCACCCGAAGCCACGAAGTCCATTAACATGTTGACTTTTCCACCTCTTGTGGAGGCTGGAATCTCGGATGCCTTCAAGCGTTGTATGCAAGAAGGGCGGAAGGTCGAACTGGAAACACCTTATACCAGCAAATGGGGCAAATCCTCGTACCTAAGAGTGATCTTGACTCCTCGATTGGACTCAGGAGGCAATGTTCAGGCTTTTCAGGCTGCGGTGGAGGACATCACCGACCGCAAGCGCCTTGAGGAGCATCTCCTGCAGGCCCAAAAGATGGAGGCGGTGGGCACCCTGGCAGGTGGGATAGCACACGATTTTAACAATCTCTTGCAGATCATCTCGGGTCATGCTGAGCTGCTGGAGATGGAGCTTGCTCAAAGGGGTATGAGATTCTCCGACATGGATGCAATTCGTCAGTCTGCGGACCGAGGGGCTGATCTGGTCAAACAGATCCTCACCTTCAGCAGAAGGGTTGACACGAAGTTCGAGCATATCAATCTCAACGAGGACGTCAAGAGCGCCGAGCGGCTCCTGTATCGCACAATTCCCAAGATGATTGAGATCGAACTCAAGCTAGAGGAGGAGTTGAGGCCGGTTCAAGCGGATTCCAATCAGGTCGAGCAAATGCTCATTAACCTTGCCGTCAACGCTAAAGACGCCATGCCTGACGGTGGCAAGCTCACCATTACCACCCAGAACGTGCAGGTGGAAAATCAGTTTTGCGGAGAGTGTGGTGGACATTTCACAGGCCAGTATGTGCTTCTACGAGTTTCGGATACCGGGCACGGCATGAGCGAGGATGTGTTACAACACATCTTCGAGCCCTTCTTCACGACCAAGGGACTTGCCGACGGGACCGGCTTGGGTCTGTCGACGGTGTTCGGCATAGTCAAGATGCACAGCGGCCATATCAGTTGCGAGAGCGAGGTCGGAAAGGGGACGACCTTCTCCATGTACTTTCCGGCAGCCGAGGAAGCCAAACCTGACACTGAGCCGGAGCGGAAGGCCACTCCGATAGCCGGGGGGACGGAGACCATCCTTGTAGTGGATGATGAACCGATGATAAGCGAACTCGCCAAGAGAATCCTCACGAATGCAGGATACTCCGTTTTGACTGTAGGCAGCGGCAAGGAGGCTCTGCAGATATACGCCCAGCAGAAATCGGATATTGCTCTGGTCATTCTCGACCTGATCATGCCTGAGATGGGAGGCGAAGAGTGCTTGAAGGAACTCCTTAAGATTGATCCCCAGGTCAAGGCTCTCATAGCAAGCGGTTTGGCTATCTCAGGAGACACGAAAACCTTTCTTGACACTGAAGCTAAAGGGAAGGTCGCCAAACCGTTCAACACGAGGGATTTGCTCCGCTCCGTGCGCCACGTTCTTGACGGAGCTTGAGCACCGGTGTGATGAGGAGCTCATATTACACGGTCAACTCGGACAAGACATGGTATTACCGATACAAAAGCCCTTTTCTTGAAATACTCGATACCCCGTTTGGGGTGGGTCTTTGAGAGACTTTCCGCGGCAGAACGCTTCGACCGCCTTAGAACCCGTGCGTTCAGGATTCAAGCCCTCTTCTCAACATCCGCCGATTGCGTTTTCAAAAGACCTTGCGATCATTGCTCGGTGTTCCGACATTAAGACGTTCCTGATCCATCGGGAGAGGCTTGACCAGGTCCATTTTGAGGGACGTTTGCCTCTGGACCGACGCCGAGAAAGGCCCTTACTCGGCGCATTGCACCATTTTCATCATATCCCCTCAGAATCATCAACTATATCTATGCGTAAGGGGGTCCATCCTTGAGGGGATGGACCTTAGCAAGAAGAAGGAGGTGTGTATGAATGAAGAACAATGGCTTCGTGGCTCTGATTTTGGTCCAACACGCGTTCCTGAGAAAACAGACCTAGAGCTCCCTGATCAGGATTGCCACTGTATTGAGGAACTCCTATCCGGTCAAGATTATCCGAGGCTGTCCTAGAGGCGCAAGAGTCTGCGAAGCCTTGGACGGCTCAAGACCTCGTGACAAAAATCCTCACGTTTGTCCTCATCTGAAAATCTCGGATGGTACAACTACAATACTTCAATGGGGCCACGTCATTGCAGACGAGGAAATCCTCCCACATTGTCCATCGTCTCCTCAAGAGTGTATGTCGTCAGCTGAAATGTTAATTTTGAGACGATGAATTAGAGGAGAGTTTCGGCCTCCGGAGGCCTGGGGTTAAATCGGTTGACTTCCTTACGCCGCTTAAGCGTTTCTCGTTTGAGAGTACTGCGACGCTCCAATATGGACTCTCGTCGCCCATGGTATACGTCATCGGGCGTGACGTTGCCAAGCGCTTCGTGATAGCGACTCGTGTTG
>CAZCDS010000113.1:0-8349 GCA_964497585.1 uncultured Syntrophaceae bacterium | reverse complement strand
ACCGCCCCAGAATCCCGGCGGGAGTTCTGATACGGCTTCCATGCTGCGCCCCTACCTTATAGACGTGACCGTGTCTTTCAGAACTGGAGAGCGGACGTTCGGCGGTCGGTTCAGAATGCGAGTTCTTCTTTCACCTCGGAGAACCGGTCCATGGCAAAGTCAAGATCTTCCCGGGAGTGGAGCGCGCTGAGCTGAACCCTGATGCGCGCCTGCCCCATGGGGACCACGGGATAGGAGAATCCGATCACGTACACGCCCTTTTCCAAGAGCCGCGCGGCCATCCGCTGCGCGAGGACCGCGTCGCCGAGCATGATCGGTACGATGGGATGTTCTCCGGGCCTGATCGCAAAACCCCGGTCGGTCATCCCGGAGCGGAAATGTTTCGTGTTGGCCGCGAGTCGGTCACGCAGTTCGGTCGACTCCGTGAGCAGCTCCAATGCCTTGAGCGACCCGCCTATGATTGCCGGGGCCACCGTGTTGGAAAAGAGGTACGGTCGGGACCGTTGCCGCAGCAGTGCCACGATTTCTTTGCGCGCGCTGGTGAAGCCGCCGCTCGCGCCGCCGAGCGCTTTGCCGAAGGTGCCGGTGATGATGTCGACCCGTCCCATGACGTTGCAGTATTCGTGGGAGCCTCTTCCCCGAGCGCCCATGAAACCCGTGGCATGAGAGTCATCGACCATCACCAGCGCATCGTACCGCTCGGCGAGATCGCAGATACCCGGGAGATTCGCAATGTCCCCGTCCATGGAGAAGGCGCCGTCAGTGCAGACGAGTCGGAACCGCGCGGCCTGAGCCTCCCTGAGCTTCTCCTCGAGGTCACCCATGTCCGCGTGTTTGTACCTGAACCGCTGAGCCTTGCACAGGCGGATCCCGTCGATGATGCTCGCGTGGTTGAGTTCGTCGCTGATCACCGCGTCTTCCTCGGTGAGCAGCGTCTCGAAGAGCCCCGCGTTCGCATCGAAACAGGACGTATAGAGGATCGTGTCCCCTGTGCCGAGGAACTCGGTGACCGCTGCCTCCAGTTGCTTGTGAATCGACTGGGTGCCGCAAATGAAACGAACCGAGGAGAGTCCGTATCCCCAATCTTCGATGGTTTTGCGAGCTGCCTCGATTACCCGGGGATCGCCGGACAAACCCAGGTAATTATTCGCGCTCATGTTCAAAACGTCGCGGCCGTCCCGAACGGAGACGTGAGCGCTTTGCCGCGAGGTCAGAATGCGTTCGTCCTTATACAGACCGCTCTCGCGGATCTTTTCCAGCTCTTCGGTCAGATGCTCCTTGATCGGTCCGTACATCTTCTTCTCCTCGGTGCTTCAAAGAAACGTGATTGTCTCGCGGGCCGCGGCTCGTTTGTGTGACTCGGCTTGGAATCAGTCGTCAGTCCAATTGAGGATCACCTTGCCGCATTGGCCGGCACGCATGGCTTCAAATCCCTTTTCGTATTCGGTGTAATGCAGTCTGTGTGTGATCACGGGGGTGATGTCAAGCCCGGACTGGATCATAACGGTCATCTTGTACCAGGTCTCGTACATCTCACGTCCGTAGATGCCTTTGATGGTCAGACTGTTGAAGATCACGAGGTCCCAATCGATGGGAGCAGCTTTGGGCTGGATTCCCAGGAGCGCTATCTTCGCGCCGTGGCAGGTATTCCGTAGCATGGAGCGGAACGCGTCGGGATTGCCGGACATTTCCAGGCACACGTCGAAGCCTTCCCGCATTCCGAGCGCCTTTTGTGCGTCCTCTATCGTGTCGTGCCGGACGTCCAGTGTCAGCGTAGCGCCCATTTTCTTGGCGATTTCCAATCGGTACGGGTTAACGTCCGTCACGACCACGTGACGCGCGCCCGCATGTCGGACGATTGCGGTCGCCATGCACCCGATGGGACCCGCGCCGGTGATGAGCACGTCCTCGCCGAGCACGTCGAAGGAGAGCGCGGTATGGGTGGCGTTTCCCAGGGGATCGAAGCAGCTCAGCACGTCTGTGGGAATGTTCCGATCACAGTACCAGACGTTGGTCATCGGGATGGCGAGGTATTCCGCGAACGCGCCGGCTCGATTCACCCCCACCGAACTCGTGTTCATGCACAAATGGCGACGACCGGCCATGCAGTTGCGGCAACGACCGCACACGACGTGCCCCTCTCCTGAGACGAGGTCGCCCGGTTTGAAGTCATGAACGTTGCTACCGATTTCCGCGACTGCGCCGACGAATTCGTGGCCGATGTGCATGGGAACCTTGACGGTTCGTCGGGCCCAGTCGTCCCATTCGTAGATGTGCAGATCCGTGCCGCAGATCGAGGTTTTCTCTATTTTTATTAGTACGTCGTTGATACCGATGTCGGGGACCGGCACGTCCTGCAGGCGGAGTCCCGGCTCCGGTTTGGCCTTTACCAGGGCTTTGATCGTGGTCATAGGTCGCCTCTCGGCAGGGGGGCCCTTCCGACGAGGAATATCCGTCTCGTCGTTCGGCTCAGCAGTATCCCGTAGAAGATCAAGATTACGATCAAACTGATTATGAGAAAGCCCAATACGCCCGGTCGCGCGTACGGGTCGGTGATCGTGAGAAAGATCATGCGCACCACACCGAGCAAAACGAGGAACGCAATGGGGCCCGCCAGCCGCCAGGACCACAGCTGGAAGCGCCAAAGCC
This sequence comes from uncultured Syntrophaceae bacterium, assembly GCA_964497585.1. Classification (GTDB taxonomy): domain Bacteria; phylum Desulfobacterota; class Desulfomonilia; order Desulfomonilales; family Desulfomonilaceae; genus CAZCDS01. The sequence goes on along the minus strand of CAZCDS010000113.1, from coordinate 5,700 downwards.
CCAGCCCCGTCAGGAACGACAGACAGGCGAACGCCCCCGTAAACCAGGGAACCAGGTCCAGGGGCGCGGGAGCGAAAGAATAAGGCGGAACCGACACGGCGATTATACCCAACCCGAAGGGGATCATCATCAGCGCGGCCAGGCGGATCAGCCGGTACGCGCGCAGCTCGGATCTGAGGATGACCCTTTCCCGCGAGGAGACCCATCTGCCACGAAAGAGTGTCAGTCCTCGCTCCTCAGCTTCCTCTTCCGTCAGAACATCCTCCGGGAGCCCCCAGTCAGTGTTGATCAGCATGTCCTGTCGGTACGGTTGATACTTCTTCAGACGCCCAGACATCCACCCCTCACCTTGACCAGAAAGCCAAGGGTCCGCAATCGACCTGTCGCAGACCCGGCGGACCTGTGAGATCCCGGCTTCTCTGAAACCGGCGGTTTCATGTCGCGGCCATGATATCAGATCGGGAGCAGCGCTTGCAGTCTTTTCCGTTACGCCGGCCGGCTCCGTACGCGGTCGCAGTATTGAACTTTCGAGCTATCCATAGTATCCTCGGGCGCTTGTGTAGCAATTGCCCAAAGAAATGGCAGATTTCTTGCGAAAAGATTGCGGAGGGCTCTTTTTTCGGCAAAAAACCGCCCTCCGCACCTCCCGCAAAAAACTCCATATTTTCGGCAAACTGCTCCGCATACCTCGCTCGTTTGCAGGATGCAGCAGGGAGGCTCTCGAAACATACGCCACCACCAGTAAGACGGAGTTCTTGACAATCGGCATAATATGGGTATGACACGAGTTTCTTGAAGGTTCCCCGCTCAGCGAGTACCATTCATTTGACAGGGTTACGGCATGACGACCATTCTGGTGACAGGCAGCGCGGGATTTATCGGCTTTCATACGGCGAAGAAGCTTTTGGATGCGGGAGAAACCGTCATCGGGCTGGACAACTTCACTCCCTACTACGCTCCCCGATTGAAGCAGGCCCGGTCGGAGATCCTCCAGCGGGAAGGCAACTTCGTCTTTGTGGAAGCGGACCTCGCCGACCGAACCGTGGTTGCCCGCGTGTTCAGCGAATACAGCCCTGATCTCGTCTGTCATCTCGCGGCTCAGGTGGGAGTACGGTATTCGCTCATTGATCCGTACAGTTACGAGCGCTCCAATCTGGCCGGCTTCCTCAACATTATCGAAGCGGCACGCTCCCTGCCGGTCAGAAGATTCGTCTATGCGTCCAGTTCGAGCGTGTACGGCGCCAACACCAAAATGCCGTACTCCGAGGACGATCCGGTGACCACTCCCATCAGCCTCTACGCTGCCACCAAACGATCCAACGAGCTGATGGCACACACGTACACCCATCTATGGGGATTGCAGACAGTGGGATTGAGGTTCTTCACGGTCTATGGCGAGTGGGGACGACCGGACATGGCCTACTGGTCATTCCTCGAGAACATCCTCAACGGGGTGCCCATAAAAATTTTCAACTACGGCAACAACCGCAGGGATTTCACTTACATCGACGACATTGTGGCAGGTGTGGTCGGGGCACTCTATGCGGACTCACTCGATCCATGCGAGATCATCAATCTCGGCAACAACGAGCCGGTCAAGCTGATGGACTTCGTCGAGACACTCGAAACGCTTGCAGGCGGAACCGCGCAGAAAGAGCTGATCGCTGCGCAGCCCGGCGATGTGGTGGCTACCTACGCGGATATCGACCGTGCCGCGGAGAAACTCGGGTTCCGCCCGACCACATCGATTGGAGAAGGGCTGGAACGCTTCGTCACATGGTACATGGACATGGGGGATCTGACAGCAGCGGTACGAGAGTTCCGGCTCACGCAGGGAAGGTAGCCGATACCACCCGCGCTCACACGTCACTTCCGTGAGCGCGCATCAGCATGCGGCCGCCTTCCCGAGGGAATCGCCTTACGCTCCTTGCCCGATTGCTTCACCCAACACCATTTGGTCAACTCCATTTGCGCTTTCAGGGTATGTCGGGAAATCTCCGTGAAGAGGACGACGTTCTCGGGCGTTGGACCCGGTTCCCAGCCCGGCGGCGGCTTGCGGTAGGCTTCGACGGCATATTCCTGGAATCTCGCGTCGCTGAGGATCTCATCACAAGGACATGACGGACCGAAATAGGTGTGCGCGGCGGCCATGAGCGTCTTCAGCGCGAGGTCGTACTGGAGCCTCCTCTGGCCAGGATCATCGATCCCGTGGGCAATGTCATCCACACGCAGGATATATTTTTCGATCGCATCACAGAAGCTGTTGGGCTTCTCCTCAGCCGTTGCGTGCAAAGGGAGGAAGATTGCAAGAACTACCAGGCAGAGGCCGGCTCGCACCAATGGTTTCGCCTCGCTCGCCGCGGAATGTCGCGGCTCCACTTTTTTCAGAACACCCATAGGGTCACATTCGGAACGACTTGCGGCTGGACTCTCGGAATAACACCGGACACGCGTGATTCCCACGTAAGCATCCATTTGCCCGGATTGGCGCTGCTCATGCCCACCGATCCGATCTTCCAGCACAGATTCTTGCCGCCATATATCAGTATACCACCTTCTGCCCATTCACAAAAAGGGCACGAACCCGGACACTTCGACGAAGACCCTGAGCTGTTTGCCCGCTTATATCGATGCGCTTTCCAATCAGTGACAGTCAGTCCGGGGTGCCACTGCCGGCCAAGCCGGCAGTGCTTGAGTGCCACGCCTTTGATTTCCCATCACCATCGGTCGCCCCGACGCTCCCGCCGTGCACCGACTCGGGATGTCAAGGAACGTAACCGTCCTGTCATGCACGGAAACCCGGTCACCATGGTTCCTTGCTTGACATCCGGGTCGACAGGGTGCTAGGCTCTGGTGAATACTCTTGAAATATCTCCATGTCGGGGAACGGCGGGGCTGGATAGAAAAATGAGAACTTTCTTTTCCATAGCGGTGTTGGTTGTCACGATTTTCTGTATCGGGGGTTCGGTATTCGGTCAGGCCGCCCCCTGCGGTCCAGGCCCGTGTGTCCCTGAGCGACCCATTCCGCCGGAATCAGTCGGTACCATTTCGCTTCCCTTTGACGTTCCGATCTGGCCCACGCTTTTGAAGACGGAATTCAACATCATGCCGTGGCTGAATTTCGACAGGATCAGGGTCTGCCTGCCCATGACCGGCAGGACCATCGAATTCCCCGCTCCCCACCTTTCACTGAAACCGATACCCATCTGGATTCCGTGGCTCAGGCCGCTCGACGCGGAGTTCAACGTGCCATGCCGCTAGCGTTTCCCTGAGGCAGTCTGCAAGCTGAATTTGCGGGTCCGTGAGAAGCGTCAGGCCCGATTGTCGAGGTGGATGCCCTGGTATCCTTGACGCGCGAGCTGGCCTCGCATCAGACCGGCCAGGTCCGGCAGCGGGATAATGCGATGGAGCCGCATCTTGTAGAAAAAATCGTTTATGCGGACTATTCTGGGCCAGTACGGTTTGCGCATTCGGAACAACCTGCTGAGAAAAGCGAACACTTTGGACAGGTCCATGAACATTTCCTGATATCCCCAGGAGATCTCCCCGCATCCGAACATCGATTTCTTGAACTGCTCGATGGCCAGGTCCAGATCGAGACCCTCCGAAAGATACCAGAGCTGATCGAGCGGATCGCTGCTTTCACGTATGAAGCCGTCTCTCACCGCAATGTCCCAGAGCTGCGTATTGGGGTATATTCGGATGCCGAAATAGAAGCTCGCCAGATGGAGCGGAGGCCGGGTCACTCGTTTCAGATGCTTGAGCGTGAAATCGAGTGACTCCTGGAGAGTCTCATGGGTCTCGCCGGGCCCGCCGACGAGGAAGCACCAGAGCACGGTGAACCGGGTCCGGTTGATGGCTTCGGCCGCGTGGACGAGGTCATCGACGGTAAAGCCCTTGCGGTAGCTTTCGATCATCTTCCCGGAGGCTGACTCCGGACTCATCCAGAACCACCGGAAGCCCGCCTTCCACATCAGGTCCAGCAGGTCGTCATCCAGTCCCCTGGGCGAGATCCCCATGGTCGTGAACTGGGCCTTCCACGGCCTCCGGACGATCTCCTCGAGGATCGCCACGCAATGGTCCATGGGATCGTTGAATACCGAGTCAACGAATTCAAAGCTGTCCGGCTCGTATTTGAACAGCGCCTCCTCGATCTCGTCCACGACGTCTTCCGGAGTGCGCATCCGAATCCTCGAGCCCTCGAGCACCTGGCCGTACGTGCAGTATACGCAATGCCGCGTACACCCTCTTCTGCTCTGGATGTTGTAGCTGCTCCCCAATTTCTGGTACGGCTTCATGTCGATCCATTTGCCGAGATCCGGATTCCCCCGGGGGAAATCATTCCACTGGGGCGGCGTCAAATGGAAGGTCCCGTTCTTCATGAGCCCCACGCCGGGAATGACGTCCGGTGAGCCGCCGTTCTCCATCGCGTCGAGGAGTTGAACGAATGGGTCCTCACCGTCCGCCACGACAATGTAATCAGCCTCCAGGAGGTCCCGAACCGCGGCCGGCAACAGGCTCGCGCCGGAACCCCCGAGAACGACGGGAGCATCCGTCAAACTCCGCACGTTCCGGACGATCTCCGAAGCGTCCTTGAGATAGGAGACGGGATGGAGCATGTTCACGTTGTCAACGTTGCGCAGGGAAATCCCGACCACATCCGGGGAATAATCGCCGATAGCTTTCTGCAGCACTTTGGGGAGATTGCGCTGAAAACAGAGATCGAGCACTCTGACGTCGTGGCCGCCCGTTTCCGCTGCCTTGGCCACGTAACAGATTCCCACCGGAGCCGCGGAAAAGACATCGCTCCTGAGATTGCTGTTGATAAGAAGAACTCGCACGGGTTTCGCCCATCTGCCTTCTAGGCCGGTTTCGTCTTACGCCCGGACAAGCACATTCCGTTGCGTACCAGCCCGCTCACCGGCCAATAGTCGACGTTCAGGGCACGTCTGTCAAGGGGGAGGATTCGACAGGAGCCGTCCAGTCTCCCGAAGAAGCCCGGCCGTCATTCCGGCGCAGAGCCTCCCCCTGGTTCGAACAGGCAGCCCAATGCAGTCTTGTTGGTAAGAGCCCGCAGAGTCATCAGTACACCATCCGTAATTCTTGACGAACGAGTAAGACTATCTATGATGCGCGTACGGAGAAACACACCTTGCGCGTTATCGTCATTTTGACCGGAGTACGCCATGAATATAGTATTCGCCCATGTCAATCTCATCGCAAAGGACTGGAAGAAACTGGCCGGATTCTATCAGGAGGTCTTCGGCTGCGAGCCGGTCCCACCGGAGCGGGATCTGAAGGGTTCGTGGTTGGACAAGGGCACCGGTATCCAAGATGCCCATATTCAAGGTATCCATCTGAGGCTTCCTGGGTACGGTCCGGAAGGACCCACGCTTGAGATTTTCCAATACGACACAATGCCGGACCACCCTCTGATCGCGCCTAACACTCCCAGTTTTGCTCACATCGCTTTTGCTGTGGATGATGTGAAGTCGGTTGCTCTGAAGATGTTCCAACATGGGGGTTCCCCGGTGGGGGATCTTATAGTGCACGCAGTGCCCGGTGTAGGCATTTTGACTTTTCAGTATATTGCCGATCCTGAAGGTAATATCGTAGAGATTCAGTCATGGACAAAAGACGAACGGAGCTATAGTCTTCCGCACTGAAATCTGCGCCTAAGCAAAGTGGGGAATAACCGAC
>CAZCDS010000112.1:0-8469 GCA_964497585.1 uncultured Syntrophaceae bacterium | reverse complement strand
AATCTGATCCCACACGCCGGTGGAACAAATGAACGGGATTTTTATAGGAGTTGCCGAAAGAAATGGCAGATTTCTCGCTGAAGGATTGCGGAGGGCTCTTTTTTCGGCAAAAAACCGCCCTCCACACCTCCCACAAAAAACTCCATGTTTTCGGCAAACTGCTCCGCTTTGCTTCGCTAGTTTGCAGGATCAAGTAGGTCCGTACTTGAAACATACGCCGCCGTCAATAAGAGAGAATTTTTGACAATCGGTATAAGAGAAGATTCCTTCAACGCGCAACCCAGAAACCAACCGATATAAGTGTCTTGCCCATTCGGGGCAATGGACGACCTCGGTCGCTTTCCGTATTCGACCTCGGGTGGTCAAGCGTTACGTGGAGGCAGATCCCAAGTCAACAAAGTACGTTAACACGAAGGCGCGACGGACTCATGGAACACGATCGGGGCTCCGCGTGGGAACGCACAGCCGACAGCCCTTTCTCAAATAGCCTCTGCACATCCGCTCTTCCGTGGCCATATTGCCTTTGACAGGACTAGCTTGGCCGCGCGACAATGGCCATGGGTCGGAAATTCGATCAATTCTCTCACGCGAATTCGTTTCGACTTTCGTCCGCCCGTCTCTTGGAGGGACAACAATGCGACCCAAGCGCAAAATTGTTGCACATCACATTGTCGATGACATCCGCTCGGAAATGACAGATCCGGAACTTATGGAGAAATACAAGCTCACATCCAGGGGTCTGCAGAGCGTCTTTAGAAAACTGCTTGACGCCGGGCTCCTGGATCTGGCCGATGTGTACGGGCGCACACCCTTCTACGACGACACCATTGAAGTAGACGAGATCAGAATGGTTCCCCGGCAAGAACTGGAATTTCCCCTTCCCATCTACGACGCGGAGAAGCTGGAAATCAGGGGCATCGTCAATGACATCACGGAACGGGGGATCGGAGTCGTGGGAATCGAGGCTCGAATCGACGAAACAAGGAACTTCGTTATCCCCGCGGATGAGTTCTTTCGGTGCTCTCCCGTAGCCTTCCGTGCGCGTTGTCGCTGGGTGAACTCCTCGGAAGAAGGTGAGAGAGACACTGCGGGATTCCAGATTACCGAGGTCTCGCGGGGAGATCTCGCAGAATTACGCAAGTTGATTCAGGCTCTGACCCTTACCTAGCACGTATAGCGCATGTCCCAAACAATGACCGAATGCCATAGGGGGAAGGCTTCGGTTCGGAACAACCGCGGAGCTGTCGCGTGCTCGCTTCCATTCCCATAGAGCACGCCAGAATTACCGCGTCGTAGCCACATCGGGGTGGTCCTTGCCAAGGGCTTTCGCCCTTATTGCCAGGGACCTCTTCAAGAGTGGCTGCGCCTCCGCATACTTCCCTTGAGCTTTGTAGAGTGCGGCCAGATTGTCCAGAGCCCTTGCTATACTAGGGTGGTCTTTGCCGAGGGCCCTCTCCCTTATTGCCAGGGACCTCTTGTAGAGTGGCTCCGCTTCCGCATACTTCCCTTGAGCTTGGTAGAGCAGGGCCAGATTGTTCAGAGAGCTTGCCACCTGCGGGTGGTCCGTCCCAAGCGTCTTTTCAGATATTGCCAGAGATCTCTTGTAGAGCGGCTCTGCTTTGGCATACTTCCCCTGAGCCCGATAGATTTCAGCCAGGTTATTAAGGGATACAGCTACATCAGGGTGGTCCTTGCCGAGGGCCTTCTCCCTTATTGCAAGGGATCTCTCGTAAAGTGACTCCGCTCCCGCATACTTCCCCAGGGCTTGGTAGACCGCGGCAAGATTGTTGAGAGAGCTTGCCACCTGTGGGTGGTCCGTCCCAAGCGCCTTTTCAGATATTGCCTGGGACCTGTTGTACAATGGCAAGGCTTTGGCATACTTCCCCTGAGCTTGGTAGAGCGCGGCCAAGTTATTAAGAGATAGAGCCACCCGTGGGTGGTCATTACCGAGGGCCTTCTCCCAAATGGCCAGGGACCTCCTGTAAAGTGGCTCCGCTTTGGCATACTTCCCCTGAGCTTGGTAGAGCATGGCCAGATTGTTCAGGGATTGTGCCAGCTGTGGGTGGTCCGTCCCAAGCGCCTTTTCAGATATTGCCAGGGACCTGTTGTACAACGGCAACGCTTTGGCATACTTCCCCTGAGATTTGTAGAGCGCGGCGAGGTTATTCAGAGATTGAGCCACCCGTGGGTGGTCTTTGCCGAGAGCCTTCTCCCAAATTGTCAGGGATCTCCTCAACAGCGGCTCCGCTTTGGCATACTTCCCCTGGGCTTGGTAGAGCATGGCCAGATTGTTCAGAGAGGTTGCCACCTGTGGGTGGTCTTTGCCGAGGGTCTTCTCCCCAATTGCCAGCGATCTCCTTAAGAGTGGTTCCGCTTTGGCATACTTCCCCTGGGCTTGGTAGAGCATGGCCAGATTGTTCTGAGCTTTAGCCACCCGCGGGTGATCCTTGCCGAGGGCCTTCTCCCCAATTGCAAGGGACCTCTTGAAAAGTGGCGCCGCCTTGGCATACTTCCCCTGAGCTTGGTAGAGCAAGGCCAGATTGTTCAGAGAGTGAGCTACACCAGGGTGGTCCTTGCCAAGCGCCTTCTCTCTCATTGACAGGGATCTCTTGAAAAGTGGTTCCGCTTTGGCATACTGCCCCTGGGCGCGATAGAGTTGAGCCAGGTTATTCAGAGATTCAGCCACATCAAGGTGGTCTTTGCCGAGGGCTTTCTCCCGAATTGCAAGGGATCTCTTAAAGAGTGGCTCCGCTTTGGCATACTGCCTCTGAGCTTTGTAGAGCATGGCCAGATTGTTCAGAGCTTTAGCCACGTGAAGGTCGTTCCGTCTAAAGGTCTTCTCTGCTACGTTTAGGGCTCTCTGGGCCACTTTTGTCGCATCCGCAAATTTGCCGTGACGATAGAGCTGCACCGCTTGTTGGTTCAGCTCCCTAAACCGAGCCTCTTGAGCGAATGCGACTATCCCGAGGCTGAGGCATAGCGCGACGATCAGACCTATTCTTATCCGTATCATCTTTCGTCTCCCCTTCCATCAGAAGCATTTCCACCGTCGGAGCAGGTTCATGCGATTCCTTGATGCGCTATCCGGGTGACCGGTTGCCCTCCTACAGGAGAGACTCCCCCTGGTACATGCGAGTGCAGAACTCATATGACCTGAATCGCTAACTCTTGGCACTCACGAGAGTGCGAGTATCCTTCATGGCCTATCCCCCCTGGGACGATGGGTGCTGGTTGTTTGCTGTGTTGTTTCCCGGAATATGATTGCTGAAAGAGCTTGGAAATTCAAGAGGCTCGTTGGATGCGCGTCAGAATATCAGGATGGCGGTAGCGGAAGGCCGACTGTCCGCGACCGGAAGCAACGGCCAACAAGGTGGCTCAGGAACTGCCACGGGCACTGACCTGCACGCCAAAAAATGGTCCAGGTTCTGAGTTGGTGTGTGGCGGTATCTGGACTACTTCTTGGCGTGCAGGTCACTTTTGATGAGAATTTCGAACATTATTTTTGGCGAATGCTATCGTTGCCGCATCGCCCTCATCTCCGGCGGTCGTTTCTCTGCCCCAGGAGGCCGATGATGCATCCTCGACGAGGGTGCCCACGTTCATTGCCCGCAAAACAATTGTATCAATAGCGGTTCGGGCCTTCAGGAGCCGCCGCGTCGCCGGCCTACTCCTCATCCCGGCTTCACGCTCCAGGATAGAGATTGCAGATACAGCAGAGGAAGGTTCCCTCTTCGGTCGCGCTCAGGTTGACCATCCCGTGGAGTTCCATACTCGGCACGTAGACCGCGTCGCCCGGTCCCACAATCTTCCTGTCCGTAATCTCGTCGGTTTCCGGGTCAAACTCAAAGCACTCGAACTGTCCGGAAACGATATACATCGTCTGGATATAGAAATGATTGTGTTTGGGGATTTCCCCACCGGGATCGACCGTGAAGAAGCGGAGTCCGTACTCGGGTTGGCCGTCTTTTCCCTTGCCGGTTTCGGAAAGCCACCGCACAGACACTCCCTTGACCGGGAGAGTCTCTCCCTTGTAGTTGAGTGATTCGATCCTCTTGTTTTCGCAGTCATTCTTGTTCAATGTGATCATTTCTGCCTCTCGTACTATTTTGGTCTCAAAGACGGAAAATGTGGCTTGTGATCTCAACGCCGAGCGGGTGAAATCCGCCTAATCTCCTCTTCAGGAAATGGTTGCAGGGGCCCTGCAGCTCACAGGGCCACCGCTGCCTCCATCTGACTTCTTTGCGTACTGTTCGACTTCATTCGGTCTTGATCGGCCGGGAGGACCGGAGCTTATCCGTCTCATCCTGGATGACTTCGAAGGACGTCGGATCCACCGCCACGCCATAGTCCTTCCGAGCGGCTTCGAGCGAAATGATCCCATTGCGGACTTCTTCGGCCACTTTCGCCGCGGGCCTGAGAAACGGATCGCCGTACCCGCCGCCGCCTCCTGCCTGCTGGTAGTAGACGGTCCCTTTGCCCACGCCTTCCACGAGGTCCTTGGTGGTGCAGAGGTACTCCGTTCCGTCCTCGTATTTCAGTTGGATCTTGTTGAGTGTGCCCTGCATACCACCATGCGCGCCACGCGCGGGTTCCACATCTCCGTCGCCGAAGGTGACGAGCTTGGTGTTATCGGATCCGATGACGAACTCGGTTTCCACGCCGAGTCCTCCCCGCCATTGACCCGGTCCAGCGGAATTCGTCCAGTATTCGTGTTTGGTGAGTAGGTGAGGTGTCTGCTGCTCGAACATCTCGTAGTCCTGATCGAGCACTCCGCCGGACGCGTCGATCATACCGATATGGTCGTACCCGTCAACGCCCTCGATCGCGCCGGAGCCTCCCTTGAGCCCCATGAACCCGATGTCGACATACGGCATGTTCTTCCTCGGATCGATCCCCGTGGTGAGCGAACAGAGCAACTCATTCCACTCGGCTGTGACTCGACCGGGAATGGCCGGACCCAGCGCCCTCATGATGGCGTCCGCGTTGTTCGGACAGAGGTGGTTCCCGTACGTGGTCGCGGCCGGGTACGCGGCATTGAGGATAGTTCCCTCGGGGATGATGATCTTGACGGGGCGTATCATCCCGTCGTTATGGGGTATATCGGGGTTGACCATCTGGAGAAAGGTCAGGATCGTGGCGGACGCACTGGAGGTGTACGTTCCGTTGACAAAGCCGGTGGTTTGCGCGTCGGTTTCCGAGTAATCGAAGGCGATCTCTTCGTCCTCCACCGTGATCTTCACGCGGATCTCGTATTGCGATCCCAGATTCTTCCCGTCGTAATAGCAGGTCGATTCACCGGAGTACACACCATTGGGGATGGTGCGGATCTCGGCCCGCATCATCTTTTCCGTGGAATCGAAGAGATATTCCTTATGGGCCTCGAATACCTCCAAACCGTATCGCTCAACCAGTTTGAGCACCCCGCGCTCGCCCACGACGCAGGAGCCGATTTCAGCCCGCATGTCCTCAGCTACGATGTCGAGCCGGATATTGGCGAAGATCAGGTCCCAGACGTCCTTGCGCAGCTTACCCTTCTCGTAGACCTTTATCGGTGGGATGCGCAAGGCCTCCTGCCAGACCTCGGTGGCGTTCGGATTGTACCCTCCCTGGACCGCTCCGCCGATATCCGCCTGGTGGCCTTTACATGCGGCCCATGCCACGAGGGTGTCCTCGAAGAAGATCGGTTTGTATGCGGCAACGTCATTGTTCTGGTTGCCCATGGAGAAGACGTCGTTATGAAAGATCACATCACCGGGATAGATCTCATCGCCGAAGTAGTTGACGATGTACTCGCAGACCGGCGCCAGCGAGAAGGCGAGGATAGGAAGGTTCTCGGTCTGTTCCAGCATTTTTCCTTTGGCGTCGTACAGGCCGGTGACGAAGTCCTTGGCCTCGCAGAGGATCGGCGAACGGGTCGTCATGGTCAGCGCGATGCTCATCTCCTCGGTGATCGATTTAAGACGACGTTGCAGTATCGAGACGAGTACCTTGTCTATTTCCATCAGAGGATCCTCCTTCTCACCTCGTCCTCACGGTCCTTGAGGTACATGGTGAAGCTGCCGAAGCGGTCGGTCAGGACGTTAAACTCCGGCGTCACGAAGGTCGTCGTATTCACCTGTTCGATAATGGCGGGGCCTTCGATACGGTTCCCGAATTGCAGGGCCAACCCATCGAAGACCGGAACCTGACGAAATTCTTTCTGCAAGGGCAGGTATACCTTTCGATCCCCTTTGTGCGCCTGCGAGGGATCCTCGCCCGCGAACTCCTGCTGCTGGAACTCCGGCTTCTGCGTGGTACCGATGCAGACGAGACGCACGTTGATCAACTCGACGGGAGTGCCCTCGGTCTCGAGCGAATAGCCGTAGAGTGCGTTGTGTGCAGGATGGAATCTCTTGGCCATGGAATCGAGGTCAAAGCGGTCCACTTCCTGCGCGGTCACGTCCACTTCCACTTCGTGGTACTGCTTGACGTATCTCAAATCCAGTGAATAGCGGTATTCGATGTCACTCTCATTGATGCCCTCGGAGACGAGCAGACTCTTGCCCTCCCTCCTCATTTCCTGGAAAAGGCGGCCGAAGATCTGCAGGTCGGCATCCTTGAGCAGGACCGGATAGGATCGGACGAAGTTGTGCTTCAGGTCAGACATGAGCATTCCCGCTGCGCAGAAAATGGAAGACTCCCGGGGAACAATGAGAACGGGGTTCTCCAATTCGAGCGCGATCATACACGCATGGTTAGGCCCTGCTCCTCCTGCGACCACGAGGGGGAAATCTCTCGGATCCTGGCCGTGCTGAACCGCGACTTCACGGACCGCAGCAGCCATGTTCACGTTGATCACCTGGTACATTCCCGCGGCAGCCTCATACAGATCGTACCCCAGCGGTCCGGCGATTTTCTCTTCAATCGCTGTTTTCGCCTTGTCAGGAAGGAGCGGCATTCGCCCGCCCGCGAAGAAGTCGGGATCGAGATACCCCAGGATAAGGTCAGCGTCCGTACAAGTCGGGTCCTCGCCGCCGAGGCCGTAGCAGGCCGGCCCCGGATCCGACGAAGCGCTCTGGGGTCCCATTCGCAGCAGGCCGCCTTCGTCGATCCAGCCGATGGAACCGCCGCCCGCGCCGATCGTCACCACGTTGAGCATGGGCAGGGCGAGCCGCAATTTATTGATCTCCCCGACTGTCGTGGTGAACGGCGTTGCGTCCTTGATCAGCGCGCAGTCGAAGGAGGTTCCGCCCATATCCATGGTGATCGAATCCCGGTACCCCTGAATCCCTGCATAGGCGATCCCTGCCACAGGACCTCCCGCGGGACCGGAGAGCAGCGTGGTGGCCGCATGATCCATCGCAATGACGGGAGAGATCACTCCGCCGTTGGACTGCATAATCAGCAGGACGTTGGGGAAGCCCGCTTCGTCGAGCTTACGGAGAAGACTCTCCAGGTAACGCTTCAAAATGGGGCCAACATAGGCGTTGAGAACCGTGGTCGAGACCCGGTCGTAGAATCGAATCGAAGGGATCACTTCCGTTGAAACCGACAGGTACGCTTCCGGCATGAGTTCGCGGACCACCCGAGCCACCCGCTCTTCATGGTCCCTGTTGGCAAAGGAATTCATAAAACAGATCGCCACAGCCTCGGCACCGGATTCTTTGAGCTTCTCCGTCTGGGCGCGAGCTTCCTGTTCATCGAGCGGTGTGATCTCGTTTCCGCCGTAGTCGAGGCGACCTTTCACCGGGAGCCGCAAATATCGGGGAACCAAAGGAACCACATTCCGGTAACGGTTGTTGTACTGTTCCTCCCGAATCCCGCGGCGCATTTCCAGTGCGTCACGAACTCCTGTGGTAGTCAGCAGACCGGTCTTTGCGCCCCGGTAGGTGAGAACCGCGTTTGTCGTGACCGTTGTGCCGTGCACGATAACGTCCACCGCCTCGAGGAAATCTTTTAGCGACAGCCCCTCGTCCTTGGCCATCTCGGATATTCCCTGCATGGTGGCTTCCGATGGATCCTTCGGTGTGGAAAGGACCTTATGCGTCCGAGACTCGCCGTCGGAGCGGGTGAGCAAGAAGTCGGTGAACGTGCCTCCTACGTCGATGCCGATCTTGTACTTCATGGCAGCCCCTTGGTTTTGAAGGAAAGAAAGAAGAGCCAACGCCCCATATGGAAAACGTCATAGTAAAATGAAGCCACCGGCTTGTCAACGACGCCATGGCCTGTTTTGAGAGGTGAATCCAGGGGGAACCCTTTTTCGGTAAGAAAGGTTCCCCCCGGACCCCCCTCCCAAAAACTTCATGGCGGCTACAGGCTGCTACCGCAGCCCATAGCACAATGCTGCGAACCAGGATTGGGTTGCCATAGAGTTCTTTGCGGGGGTCTGGGGGCAGTTTCTTGCAACCTGAAATGAGCGATTTTATTCTGTTCTCTTTTCACCCTTTGGGTTATGTTGCTGGAAGGAATAACGAAATAGCCAGCAAGCGC
>CAZCDS010000111.1:0-8637 GCA_964497585.1 uncultured Syntrophaceae bacterium | reverse complement strand
TCACTCATTTTCCTTACCTCAATGTTCATTGTTAGAAAGCACGGTGGTATCAGGCGTTCATCGCCCGCGTCGCTGGCCTGATCTTTTCCAAGGAGCCCGAACCCGTGTTGGAGAAGACCGCGTCGTCAACCATCGTCTGGTTTCCGGACTCATCCTACGGCACGATCAAGAAGCTGGGCGGAGCTGCTCGGCTGTGGCTGTATCTGTGGATTCGGCAGCAGCAAGAACGGGGCAGGGTAGTGTCCGATCCGAAGGAATTCGCTTCGGTATTGGGAGTCTCGCCCAAGACGATAGCGGCCTATCGCAGGACGCTGGAAAAGGAGGGCAAGCTTACGAGGAAGACGGAGAAAGGGCAGGGGGGCACGGCGGTGGAGACGTGGACGGTCAAGGCGTAAGCCCAGAACTTCTAGTACCCATGCGGTCATTCCCTTCGAGACTAAAAGTAGCCTAATGTCAATATGTTGGCCTTCTCGTTACCTAAGCATTAATGGTATAGGGACTATAGCATAGCATTCTTTCCTCCGGCATCCTTCCCCACTCCATTTAGAGTAAGAGATGATGATCTAACTGCATTGATAGCTCAGCATTTCTGGTCACCATAATTGGCTGCCGGAGGTGGGACATGTACACACCGAGCTTGGCTGTTGAGGTTATTCATGGATCGGACATCAGGGGCTTACGAGCATGAGCCAGGTGATCACATCAGCTGAGCAGGCCAAAGATGTCTGCCTGATATTGCACAAGCTGGAGATCCAGGCGCTCTCTCACCCGCTTGATCTGCCCGATGGTAGCATAATCCTGGCCGTCTATTCTCCTGACCTGGAGGATGAGTGCGGGACGGTCTGCTTCAACATGCCCCTGTCAAAGCTTGTACGTCTCTTTCAGAGTCACTATCCTCTCGGTGAGTCCGATGTTGTGATCCATGGCTTGAAGGCGTGGCTGAAATTCTTCAGTAACCGGGGACGCATTACCTTTGACTCGCCCCGCTTTCGATGCACTCGACTTCTGGCCTACCTACTCGATCCTCCTGAAAAGGCTGAACAGGAATTTTACAGGGACTTGACCCTGCACGCCCTGGTGACTCGGTACCTGCGTACGCCCTGTCCGCTGTGGGGTATTTGGCTGCGCGGGAAATCGTATCCCGAAGCATTGTAACAGCGGTTGTCGGAGGATGCTCGGTACACTTATCAGCTTTGGAACAAGCTCACGCAGCAGGTTGACCCCGTAGATGATGCCGAGTTCCTTGATCTGTACTACGATATCGAGCTGCCAATGGTACGAATTCTTCTCGACATGGAGCTGCCCGGGATACGGGTTGACCGAGATCAGGCCGCCCGGCGAGTCGGGCCAGCGAAGAAAGAGCTGGAAAGCCTTCAGGATCGGATCTCCGCACTTGCACGCTCCTGGGTGAACCCCAACAGCCATGAGGAAGTCAGGAAGTTTTTCTCTGAATTGAAGGGGGAACCGTTCACCGGTCCTATCAACGACCAGATCTTCCTTGATTTGGCCGGACGTCATCCCGCTGTCGGTCCTATGCTGCAGTACCGCAAATCTTCCCGTGACCTGAACTTCTTGGAGCGAGTCTCTCAGGCTGAAGACGGAAGACTCTATCCGAAATACCACCAGTGCCGGATTGCCACCGGGCGCGTGTCCGTCACCGACCCTCCCTTGCAGAGTATTAAGAAGGAATATAGAGAGGGCCTCTTTTTGCGGGAGCCGGGTCATCTCCTTGTTGAGGCTGATTACCGACAGGCCGAGGCCCGAATACTGGCCTATTTCTGCAAAGATAAGCGTTTGTGCGCTATTCTGGAGGACGAGGGCAAGGACGTTTTTGAGGAGACCTCCCGTGCGATCAACAGCCGAGTCCCTAGGCTGGAAAGACGGCTGACGAGGCAAGAGGTCAAAACCGTCTTCTATTCAATTAGTTATGGGGCATCCGGTGAGAGCATAGGCGCAACATCGGGCATTGAACCCGAATCCGCCGAAAATCTCGCATACCTCTTCAAGCACGAGATCTATCCGCAGATAGGAGACTTCATTCACCGCCTGCGTGAGCATCTGCTATCTCTCGGACGCCGGGACAGGTACTTGGAAACTCCGTGGGGCCGCCGCCGAATGTTCGACCGGCGACTGATGTCTCTCCATGACCCGGATCAGCCCATGATTAAGAAGGAACAGACGAGAGATTCCGAGATTCGGAAGGCTTTCAACTTCCTGCTCCAGGGAACCGTGGCGGACTTGATGAAGCTGGTCCAAGTCCGATTGAACAAATTCTTCCGAGAGAATGAGATGGAGAGCCGCGTGATTCTCAACATCCATGACGGCCTGTACTTGAGTGTGCCTCCATCAGAGTATCCCACCGTAGAGAAGACGCTGCGAGAGACAATGGAGTCGGCTGAATTGGTTGAAAGAATTCGTACCTATGCGCACGAGTCACAGATCTTTCCGATTAATGTCTCCCTCAGGGCGAAGATAACGGTGCTCGGAGGCCCCGTTCAGGAGGACTTCAACGAAACCGATTATCCGTGACGGCACTTTCCCCGCGTATTTGGATCAGCGCGTGACAGTCGCGCGTGATCGCAATATTTCTAGGAGACTCACGGAGAATTCTGTAGGTTCTAAGTTTCCGGAATAATTGCTCGGGTCTTTTGCATCAAGGCGGCTTCCTAGGCCTCAGGTGTCACCGAGTATCCGGATTTCAGGCACTGCCGACACGCGCGGGCAGTACCGGCCGCATAATACCTGGATTGCAACATTCTATATTTGCGGGACAAAAAGGACAGGGCGGACTCCGGAAGGGGAGATATCTTCGGACCCGCTGGGATGTCAGGACTAGGTCGGTTTTATAGAGCACGCCGTCAAGCCTCTAATACCGTCCACTTGTTTTCAGGTACCTCGCCGCAAAAGCCCTATTTGGGAGGCCCGGTCCGGTCAGCGCTATCTTATCCTCAGCCACCCTGATTGAGAAAGAGCGGGCAGGTACGCCAGAAATGGGAGAAGACGATCTCTGTCGAGAATTCACGCATGTAAATCCTCAGAAGGCTCGATCCTGTCGTCGATTGCGGCCGCTTTGTTGCCGATTCCAGTTCAGGATCAAGTCACTCATCTCTCTGTGAGTACTCCTTCCGCACCATACGAAGAACTCCGATACAGACGCTCAGATTACCTGAGGCATGTACCTTATGATCGTGAGAGCCAGGATTGAGCCTACTGTCAATCATACGCACTTTGTCGGGATGGGAAGGATCTTTGTCTAACACGCTTTCAATCTTTGGTAGAAATTCGCCAACGTTCTTCCCATCATAGTCAAATACTGAAGCCTCTGGGAAAACAGATACCGCGAAAGCTTCAACGGGAAACTCAGAGACGAAGTCCTTGATCGAGAGATCTTCTACACCGTCAAGCAGGCCCAGGTGATCATCGAACGATGGCGCATCGAGTACAACAGGTCCGGGCCACGTAGCTCTCTCGGATACAGACCGCCCGTTCCGGAAGCCTTCTTCAAAACGTTCATTGTCAAGAATATGCCGGAGATGATATCATCTCCGAGGGAAGTGCATACACACGGTCGTCTAACTCAACACGTGGTACACGGTCTTGAGGCAGGTCAGCATCAAGCGGCTGATCAAGGTTGGAGCAAGAGTGTCCTAACAAGCAAGGAGGTGGTGGTCCTCCATAGAAATGCGCATTTGCATTGGAAATGGCAACCAATGACAGGGTTTTTCGATAGAAAGGCTGAAGCAGCAACAGGTCAGACGCTATCAAAGTTGTTTCCATTAAGCGGTTTTTGCCCCAGGGCGTTCTTTTCCGCGCGGGAGATAAAGAGATCAGATTTGACCATTTCGAGGACACGGTTCTTTCAGAGGGGATGCGATCCATCGCAACTTGGCGCATCTTTTCAAGAGGAAAGGGCTGGAAGTTCACGTTATCGAAGATGCGGAAAACCCAATGTGTCTTCTGGAATCCTCGAGTGAAGCGGATGAGTTGGGTCTCTCCATCTAACGTGTGATGCTTGGAAGAGGTTCTCCAGGATGGCGCCAAGAAATCCAAAATGGCGAGACTGCCGCATCTTTCTGGTTAAGACATGCCGCGCGATTGACGATGATGAACGATCGGGGAAGGAGGTCCTATGGTGCAGGGCGATGAAGAGGTAACGTTTTCGCGCATTGCGTTGGATGTTGAAAACTGCTTTCTCGGGCTAGTGACGTTCAACCGGCCTGACCAGCGCAATCCCATCGGGTGGTCCACGGTCAAACTTCTGCGGAGCATCGTCGGAGAGCTATGCGCCGATGAGACCGTCCGAGTCATCGCAATTACGGGGCAAGGCCCTGCGTTCAGCGCGGGCGGAGATCTGAAGAAATATCTCAAGTTGCAGAGGGACGAGCTGGGATTCATGGGATTTCTGCAAGATTTCCACGACTTGTGCAATTGCATCCAGTTTGAGGCGCCCAAGCCGGTGATCGCATTGGTGAACGGAGTCACGGGTGCAGGAGGCACAGAGATCCTGTTGGCCTGCGATTTTTCGTACGCCGCGGAATCGGCACGGATTGGCGATGCCCACCTCAACTTCGGCCAGATGGGTGGTGGAGGGGTCTTAGGGAGATTGCCGCGTCAGATCAACCCCAATTTCGCAAGAGAGATCATTTTCACGGGCAAGTTCTTTGAGGCAGACGAGTGTCTGAGAAGAGGTCTCGTCAATCGCGTGGTTCCCGACGATCAGCTTCTTGACGCCGGCCTGGAGTTCGCCAACATCGTAGCCACAAAAAGCCCGTTGGCCGTAAAGAACATGAAGCACGTGTGCAATCGTGGGCTCACCATGCGTCTCGATGATGCTCTATTGTTGGAGATGCGGGTTACGCACCACTATTGTCTCACGAGCCACGATTCCTATGAGGGATTGCAGGCGTTTGCCGAGAAGCGCAAACCGCGGTTTGCCGGGAAATGAAGATCACGTCACGTGTCCAGTTCCATTCATCGGTTTAACCGCAGCAGTTAAGTGACTCACGGCAAAGACGGGGCTTACCATTTCATTGGTTAGCTCGAGAAGAACATCTTTGGTCTTGACCGCAGTTTGGAAAGACGATCCTGGTCGGTTCTGCTGCCCGTGTTGGAAAGAGAAGTAATCGTAGAATTCTCAGGAGGAAGATTGTGGCGATGAGGAAACAGATACCTGCCGTCATCGCAGGAGTGGGGAGTACCGAATATTCCGCGAATTCAGGAAGATCTACTTTGTCAATGGCCGTCGAAGCCTGCACGAAGGCCATGGAAGATGCGGGGATGGGCGCGGGGGATGTTGATGGCATCTTGACATTCCATATGATGGACTCCAACTCCGTGGAATCTGTGGCGGCAGCGTTGGCGTTGCCGAACATAAGCTATACATGTGAATGGTATGCAGGTGGCACCTCTCCTTGCGCGCTGGTGGAGCTGGCCGAACTCTTGGTGAACGGAGGAAAATGTAGGGCAGTCCTGGTGTATCGTTCCATGAACGGGCGTTCCGGTTATCGGCTGGGGCACAAAGAGAGAAAGCCGGAAGCGAGTGGCATGTGGCAGCACCGGATGCCTCATGGATATATGACGTACGCGGAGACCATGGCCATGTGGTGCCGTCGCCACATGGTCGAATACGGCACAAGGGCGGAAGAACTGGGGGCAATTGCCATTAACCAGAGAGTAAATGCCGCGCCAAACGAAAACGCCATGAAGCGGGGACCCCTCACAATGGACGCGTACCTTGGTTCCCCAATGATCTGCGCCCCACTGAGACTCTTTGATATTTGTCTGGAAAGCGACGGAGCATGTGCGCTCCTGATTACACGCGCAGATCGAGCAGTAGATTGTCCGAAGCCACCCGTCTTCATTAAGGCAAGTGCGTGGGTTGGATCGAGAGAAGCCGGGTCAGACTGGGCAGACTATTTCCTTCGCAGCGACCTGACCGAAAACTTCACTTCGCGTCTTGCAACAGAACTCTACCGGCAATCCGGCCTGACCCCAAAGGACATGGATGCTGCGCAAATCTACGACTGCTTCACTCACACGGTGCTGCTCGGCCTGGAAGGCCTGGGCTTTTGCAGGAAAGGTGAAGGCGGGGCCTTCGCTGCGTCGGGCGCAATTGCCAGACACGGCGAGATCCCGGTCAACACAGGCGGAGGTATGTTGTCGGAGGCCTATATCCACGGCGTGAATGTTATCGCTGAGGGTGTGAGGCAGTTGCGGGGTGAGTGTGGACCGTTGCAAATTCCGGACGCGAAAAACATTGTGGTCACCTCCGGCGCGTGGGTCGAAGGAAGTGGGCTGATACTCAGTAATGAGAAAGGATATTGACGTGTTAGGCGCGGTGCATCCACAAGAGGATTTTGACAGCAAGCCCTTTTGGGATTGGCTGAGAGCAAAGGATTTTCGCCTTCAATACTGCAGGCGGTGCGGCAATTACCGTTTTCCGCCGTACCCGAGTTGCCCTCACTGTGGACAAGCGGGCGGTCAATGGAAGCCCTTGTCAGGTCGAGGGGTCATATATAGCTGGATCGTCGTTCATCGCTCCCCCTTGCGAGACTATCAGGAAGATGCCCCGTATGTCATTGCTCTTGTTGAGCTCAAGGAGGGCCCGAGAATCGTCGGCCGACTGGTGGGGATCGATCCGGAGGATGTACGGGCCGATCTTCCGGTCGCTGCGCAGTACGTGGATACGGATGAAAATGTAACCCTGCTCGCATTCCAGCCTGAAAGAACCTGACCTTCGTGATCAGCTTCGGGAATGGCAATATTCTGACACCAAACCGGTTTCTAAACAGGATAAACATCTTGAGAAGGTATTCATGCTGGTTTGCTCTCGGACCGGACACGATTTCTCCATCTACAACCATAGTACCAGAGTAAACGAACTCTCCAACATAGGTGTACCCATACGGGTGATACATGCACAGCGATGGAGACTCCGCGTCGTCTGGGACCATCATGCGTATGTCCACTTGTTCATCCGATGGGTCTGGAGGAGGTTTCCTGAGGTCCTTGCTGCGCTCTTCATCGGTCATGAGATCTGCGATGGACTTGACAGGCAAGTTCTTCACCAGCTCTTGTCGTTCACCAGAGTGACCCAGGTTCACAAAATGCACATCGTCGGCTACAGACGTGACGAGGGACAGGACAAATGAGGTTTGCTCGCCTGACTCAGACTTTGCCAAGTCTGCTGGTAGGCCTGTGTCATCCAGGGTGACAACAATGCTATGGGGTCGTCTGAGCAGGTGTACGGTGAATTTCCCATTCGTATGTCCTTCAAAACTGGATGAGTTCTCAGGCGGTTGAGACGAGCTTTGAATCTGCCTCGGCCTGGGTCAACAAGCAGCTCGATTTTAGGGTTGCCCATCGTCCGATTCAGCGGGTGCTGCGAGATTGCACAGAAGCTCTAGAGGAATTCATGGAAACCCTTCCGGCGCCTCCCGCACAGGAAGCGGGCTCCCTTCTGATGCACACGGTGGATTGCAATTGGATTCCGATGCGTCCCACGGATCGCAGCCCGTCGACGTCCAAGAGCGAGGACAAGCCCGGAGAGAAGAAGATGGCCTGTGTTACCCGCGGATATAGTGTAGATGGCCACGTACGCCCGGCTGAGGTTATTGAGGAGAGTTCCTTCGAGAACAGTGGTTCCGAGAGGGAGCATGCGCGGTCTCAGCGTCCGAAGCCTCGTCATCGCCGGACAGTCGCCTCTTTGAGGTAGGCCACGTCCGAAGATTTTACCGGATCCGAGCGTGCGGGGAAGTCCCGCATTCATGAGGAAACAAACGAAAGAGCTATCCTTAGGGGTGGTGAGAAAACCTTGTGGAGACTCTCCCGTGATCGTTTTCCTGATTGGACCGAGATTCTCGATTTCAGCCACGTGATGGAGAAACTCTGGATCTCCGGTATCTCCACAGCGGCAAAAGGTCCGATCACGCCCAGGAGTATGTCCGGCAGGGAGCTTCGCTTTTGCAGGAAGGCGAGGGTGATCTCGTGATCGAAGACATGCGCGCAGCCTTGGAGGACGGCTTTCCTTCCAAAGGCAAGGCACATGGACTCAAGAGGAAGGCTGTCGGGTACCTCCAAAACAAACGGCATCGAATGGCCTAGTCACACCATCTTGCTCAGCGTCTTCCCATAGCGACCGGTCTTGTGGAAAGTTCTTGCAAGACCTGATAAACAGTCGCATGGAGGGCTCCGGCATGCGCCTGTCTCTTGACGGCGCGGAAGACATGTGGAAGGTGCGGAAAGTCTTTCTTGACATGCTCTGGGACGATTTCTGGATCTTCAGGGCTGAACGAGAAAAGAAGCTGCTCTTCTGGGCCTACACCGGTATCCGAGAAAAGGAGCACCGAACCCAACAACTCAAAGAGATAGCGTGAAAACCTCTACCATCAAAACGCGCTGCACACGAAAAGGTAAAGCTATGGAAAAAACTGAAGGAACGCAACAGGGGTCCCCAGGCAACAGCTGTTCTGCGTGATCGGAACACGAACGACTGAGGGACACCAGTTGCAACTGCTACCTATTTCGTGGCCTCGCGGTCGAGAGCAGGTCGGGAGGATATGAGCGTTTCGGTTAAAACGTAAGCAGCTTGGAGTGCCTCGGTAGGGCAAAGGGGGAAACATTCCTTGCAGTTCCAGC
>CAZCDS010000110.1:0-9066 GCA_964497585.1 uncultured Syntrophaceae bacterium | reverse complement strand
ACCACTTGAAAGAGCTGCCCTCCGATAGAATCGCTCAATTTAGGTTGCAAGAAACTGCCCCAGCCCCTGCAAAGAACTCTATGGTGACACAATGCTGCTTCGCATCACTGTGTCGAGACGAGTTGTCCGACACCCGCGCGCTGATCCATATGGCCCACACGCAATCTCTCGGCGGCTGGAAGCCTGGCGTCTCAAGCCTTGCACAGCGGGCCTGAGGTACGCGTCAAACTGTCCAAACGCAGTGACTTCGACAGCGCACTCTCCGACCCCGGTGACGGAAGCGAGTCCGTTAGCTCTCAACGGACCTAAATCAATAGCCAGTTTGGCAGAAAAACCGCCCTCGGCGCCTTCCGCAAAAAAACTCCATATTTTCGGCAAACTGCTCCGCTTTGCTTCGCCCGTTTGCAGCATGAAGTACGGCGGTTCTTGACATAGACGCCACCACCAATAAGATAGAATTTTTGACGGTCAGTATATGCTTGCCGAGAGGCGCGTCCGTGGCACCACGAAATTTGAGGTCAAAACGAGGTCTTCAGACCCGCATGCTTGATGTGAGGCAACGTGACTTGCCGAGGGAATTGCTGCTGTTGCTTGCCCTTTTGCGATGCACGTCGAAGCAGGAGGTGGAAGCGGATATCGACACATTCGCACCACAGCCTGTAGATTGGCAGGCTTTCCTGGCCTTGATTGACCGTCACCTGGTAGCTCCGTTTGTTTACAGCAAAGGGTGTAATTGGGATCCGGGTTTCGTACCTGACCAAGTGCAGTCGCAGATTCGGGAAGGTTACCGAAGCAACGGACTCCACGCCTTGTTGCTCGCGTCGGAGTTCACGCGCCTGTCAAAATTGTTTGAAACCAACGGCATCCCGGTGCTGCCCCTCAAGGGATTCGCGTTGGCGGTTCAGGTTTATGGCGACCTTTCGATGCGCCATGCCGGGGATCTCGACATACTTGTACCTCCCCGGGATGCGGACGGTGCCGCTGAATTACTTCGAAGCAACGGTTATGTGAACATTGACTTATCTTGTGAGCATACTGCATATCAAAAGGGGAGGATCAAGCAGTTCAGGAACCATTTTGTTTACTGGAACCAGGAAAAGCGGATCAGACTTGAGCTCCATTGGAAGCTGCTTGAGCCCCGATATCTATTTAAGGTGAGCTTCGACGAATTGTTCACGCGAGCCGAGACCATCGTTGTGGGTGACCGGCACCTGAAGGTCATGTCATTAGAGGATACGCTTCTGTTTGTCCTGGCCCATGGCGCAAGCCACGCTTGGAACCATTTATTCTGGCTGTGCGATGTATCGAGAATCTTGCGGCAAGGATGCGGCCTTGACTGGCACCGAATCGTGGAACGGTCCGTTCAACTGGGCATTTCAAGACCACTCGCCCAGGGGCTGATCCTATCGCATCAGTTGCTGCACACTTCGCTGCCCCATGAGGTTCTGGTGGTTGCGGAACGTGATCCGGTCATACAATCGCTTGTTGACACTGCAATCCAGGCGATTCGCAGGCAAGACCCTTTTCCTGCTACTTTGATCGGCAGAATCCAGGATGTACGGTACCAACTCAAATTGTCCACAAGCGTCGCATATAAGCTCGATCACGTGGGAAGTAGGCTTCTGGACGTTGAGGGCTGGGATTCTTTGCCCCTGCCCGACGCTCTGTTTCCGCTGTATTATCTGCTCGGCCCACTGACCTGGATGGCTCGTCGGTTAAGAAGAGACTGATCAATCAGTTCACTAATCGTTCGGTCCCTGGATGACAGGAAGAAAGAGTGCGTGACACGAACGGTCGGCCGATCCGGCTCAAGCCAGGAACGTGGCTGAAACGGCCCTTGGTCCATGAACTGCGACCGCTGTTCTCCGGGCAGGGGAGCAAGGCGCGGGGTCGCCGCTCAGGATAGGGCATCGTCAGAAGCGCCTGACAAGAGTCTGGAAGCGCTTCCATACTTTTCTTGCCTTCTCCCCGGAACTCTTATCCGGTGAGAACAGAGCGCGAATGAGATGCTTGTACCTTGCCTGCCTCCCCTCGTACTTGCTCCGGATCCAGTGGTTGGATTTCCAAACAGCGGCCGCAAGGTCGCGTCGCGAAAGGTTTTCCAGGTAAATCGGGACATAGGGAGAACACAGGAGATCCGCGTTTCTTGGCTCGTAGAAAGGTTCATGCCACGAGAAGTCCTGAGGAATGACTCCACGTTGCCGCGCTATGGCCTCTGCTTGGGACCCTGGATGTATGGATGTGACGGTGCCTCCGCCGCCGGGATATAAGACCCTCTTGTGCTTTTTGAGCATCTGTTTGATCAGATCCAGCGTCATTTTCAGATCGTCCACGGTTTCCGTGGGCAGCGAGAACATCAGGAAGAGATCCAGCCAGATCCCGAGGGAATCGCATTTTGCGGCAAAGTCATGAACCTGCTCAAGAGAAATGTTTTTTCTGATTGCAGAGAGGATCCGGGGAGAGCCTGATTCCACGCCGACGCTCAGGGCGCGGCACCCAGCCGCATACATAATATCCAAGAGGTCCGGATCAATGTCCACACGGCTTTCTCCCCACCACATCACCTCCAGATCTCGCGAAAGGATTTCTTCGCAGAGACCAACGAGATGGGAGCGATTAGCGGTAAAGGTCAGATCCGTGAAATTGAAGGCCCTGACCTCCGGAAAAAGATCCATCCACATCTTCATCTCGTCAACGACCGACTCGGGACTGCGCACGCGATAAGAAGGAATAGCAGCGCTGCAAAAGACGCACCTGTTCGGGCATCCCCGGCTTGTCTCCATTGCCATGGCAGGGACCGGCTTCCCATTCTCCCGGTGCAGGGCGAGCGTTTCCGGATAGTCTTCGCGCGCAAATTGGTTAAAGATGGGCAGAGAATCCAAATCCCTCAGCGGTTTCGCATCAGGGTTGTGGCGGATCCGTGAGCCATCCCTGAACGAGATACCGTCAAGGTGACGCCAGTCACCTCCGTTCAGAAGAGCAGGCACGAGTTCCTTGACGATTCCTTCACCCTCGCCGCGGACAATTATGTCTATACTTGGGATGTGTTTCAGGGCGTCTTCGGCACATTTGGAAAAGTGGGGCCCACCCGCTATAATAGGCCGCTCCGGGAAATGCGTTTTCAGAAGGTCCGCTATCGAGACTGCAGAAAAGCGAGTGTATGACGTGCAGGTGATACCGAACAATCGGTAGTTTCCGTGGCGTACCTGATCGATGATGTCTGTTTCCGCGCGTCCGGGGACGTAAAGATCGATCAGGTCGGCTTGGATACCGATCGATCTGAGAACCGCCATCATCGACATCAGGCCCAGTGGACGAATGATGAGAGTGCCTCTCGGCAACCTGACCGGATCCGAAGGACGAATAAAGGCTATGGACATGGTTTTCGCTATCGGGATTACGCGGTGATCACTGGGCGAGTCGCGAGAGTTGCCTCATCCGAAGGACCTCTCCCCCACAGATTTCACCCTCCAGTGGGCCGTGTGTGACACTAAAACCACTTCCCGCGCCAAGAGCACCAAGCGGGATGGTCCAGCAATTTCTTACCGACTTCGGTCCCGGTGCCGGAAGTTGAGCCTGCCTCCCCACTCCATCAAGGAGCACAACCGAGGGACGAGGAGGCCGGCCTTCCGATGCAGCGGTCTTTCAGCTATCTGGGGGGGTAACGTCTCGCATGCCATGGCTATCGGGACCGCTCCCGGTCTTAGTACTAACGGTAAAGCCCATGCGGGTATCCCGGGCTACTTCCCATACGGTCAAACGAGGCGCCTGCCACTTTTTCTCTTGCTCAGGCAACCCGGCAGCCTGGCGCACAGCCGACTCCTTTCCCAGCTCATCAGATTTGTTCATGGTACTTCTTCCTCGGATTATGGCATCGTGTCCTGCTGTCAAACTCTATTCACAAACAAGGTCGTGCCGAAAGCTGATCTTCGTTCACGGATTCCGCAAGTTGAACCTGCCTCGCCATGCCATCGGCGAACACACATGTCGGACGAGGAGACCTGACCCTCTATGCAGCTACCCTCCGGTCTAGCCCGAGAGGATGACGTCCCGCATGCCATGACTATCGGCACCACTCCCCGTCTTATCAGTGATAACACCCATGCCGGTGTCGCGGGCTACCTCCCACACGGTCAAACGAGGCAGTTGCCTTCCCTTCTCCTGCTCAGGAGTCCCCACGTATTGGGATCCACGCGGTTCCTTTCCCATGTCATTAGCTTTATTCATCACCCCCCTCCTGCTCCCTCGCATTATTGCACAGCATACTGGTTCCAGACCCTATTCACGAACGAGGTTCAGGCCAAAACTCGACGTAGTTGATAGATTCAGCACGTTGAGCTTGCGCCATTATCGCAGAAACGAGCACGAGTAAGGCAGGGGGTGGCCGACCCTTCGAAGCAGCGGCCCTCCCGGCTAGGTTACCGGGGTAACGTCTCGCATGCCACGACTGTCGGCACCGCTTCCGATCTTATTAGGAGCAATCTCGCCGGTATCCCGGACGAGCTCCCATATGGTCAAACGAGGCGGCTGCCATACCATCTCCTGTCCTGCGGGTCCGGCAGTTTGGCACGTAGGCAGATTCTTTCCTTGATCATGAGACTTGTTCACGCGCCTTCTCCTTGCGCTTACGGTCTCGATTCCTGCTTCCAAACCGTATTGGGGATCAAGGTCGTACCGAAAACTCACCTTCCTTACCCCGTGGATCAAACTGAGCTTCCGTCAATGCAACGCCGGCGAGCTCAACCGGTCGACGAGGAGGCCGGCCCTCCGATGCAGCGGCTCTCCAGGCTAGGTTACCGAGGTAACGTCTCGCATGCCACGACTGTCGGCGCCACTCCCGGTTTTGGTAACAGCAGTACTCATGCTGGTATCCCGCACGACCTCCCATACTGTCAAACGAGGTGGCTGCCATTCCTTCTCCTGCTCGGCGAACCCTTCAGGTTGACACACACCAAGATCCTTGCCCTGGGCAACAGTCTTGTTCACGGTCCTTCTCCCTCCACGTCGATGTCGGACACCTGGATCAACGGCAGCGTACCGTCGGCATGCCGATTAGTCAAGCATTTCCTGGTGGTTCCTCATCCAACGAACAAAGGATGCCGCCATAAGCCCGCGACCCAGTATCCGCTGGGCATCGGTATCCCAGGGTGACCCTGTGTTCCAGGGTCTCACGTCTTCCAAGAGGTCGGCTATCTTGGACTTGTCGATGTATTGCCAAACGGGATCATGGTCCGAGGAACCGGACAAGAACTTCCGAAGCCGGGGTTTGGCCGCTACAACCCTGCGGTGATAATCAGGGGTGAACGCACCCTTCGTGGTGCGCCGTTGCACCTTAGGGGGCAGCACACCGTCCATGGCTCTGCGGACCAGGCTCCGGCGAAGACCTTTACGCTCGTGCTGTCCGGCAGGTACTCGAAGACAGAATTCAATGACCCTCTTGTCCATCAACGGGCTGCAGGTCTCCAGTCCAAAACAGACCGCTCGAGCTGCCCAGTCCTCCAAACCGAGCTGTGTCTGACCGGAGCGCACTTCCTCAATAACTCTGGAACGATAGATGGGCAGGGTCCTGATCCTTGCCGGTTCAATAACACCCATGCGCCGGGCGAAATCCGGATGGATCGCATGTCTTGATATCCAGTTGGCCGGTCTCCTGTTCGTAATGCGCCGGTAGAGCCTGTGCACGGGGTCGGGCAACAGCGGCGCGACGAACTCATTCTTGAACAGTTGTAGCAGAGACCGGAGCCCTAGGAGTCTAGCACGATCACTGCCCGACACGAGATTGGCGTATTCCCGGATCAACTGCCCCACACCGGTCATGCCGCTAAACGATACTGCCGTGTCCCCGCCGTTACCGTCCAACACGACCCGAACACCTCGGTCGCGGGCAGCCGCGAACAAAGCTTCAGTCATATACCAAAAGGGGTCGTATCCCGGTGCGTCCATGCGGTTGCACTGATCCTCGAGGTTATCAAAGGGCGTCGCACCCTCGGCCGTCACATAGGTGAGATCGATGTTGCCGGCGTGATCCCGAACGGCATCAATATACTCTCGTTCATCAAGCTCGCCGCCTGAGTGGTGCTCCGGTAACACAGAGGAAACGGCCGTCAGGCGCTTTCCTTGTTTGCGCAGTTCGCCGGCCGCAACACAAGCCACCGTGGAGGAGTCCAGACCGCCACTCAACATGACCCCTGCAGGGTACGTGCTGCGCAGACAACTTCGTACTGCCAGAACGATCACCTCCTGGAGGGCCTCTGCATATTCACTATCCCGGGAAACCTTGAGAACCGGTAGGGGCTCCAGCTTCCAATACCGACGCAGTTCCAACCCGCTTGCCCTGATGACCAACGAATGGGCCGGGGGCAGCCTCAGGATTTCTTCCTGGAATGTGATTTCCCTGTCATCGAATTTTTGCAGGAGGTAGTTTGCCAATGCGAGCTCGTTCAAACGCCGTGGAACGCCGGGAACCTGCAGAATCCCTTTGACCTCCGAGGAGAAAACAAACATTCGCGGGGAGTGATGGTAATAGAACGGTTTGAAACCCATCTGGTCCCGTGCGCAGAACAGTTGCCGCTTCTTCTTGTCCCAGATGGCGAACGCGAAAGCCCCCAGAAGCCTGTTCGGGCAGTCCTCTCCCCATTTTTCGTAGGCTCTCTGAATCAGCGTGCTATCCGGCATGGTTCGACGTTCAGGATCGGCAATTCTCAATCCCTCGCACAGCTCTTTGCGATTGTCGATGCGCGCGTCGGCAGTAATAACCCGACCGGTCTCAGGGTCTGACAAGGGCAGCTTTTCAAAAAGCGATTCCGGAGTAATATGCAGCATCAGGTGAGCCAGTCCAACCGGACCTTCCCGCCACGTTCCCATGCCGTCCGGCCCACTGTGAGCCAGCGCGGCGAGCATCTTCTCCATGTCTTCCGGAGATACCGGTTTGCCGTCCATGTGGAAGATGCCGCAAATAGCGCTCATTTTCCCGGTTCCCCAAAAGTGGATACCACCTTATAGGACTTCTCGATTGGCCCGCCCGCCACTATGCTGTCTCCGCTTCTGACCCAGGCGTGGTAACAGATCTGCCGGCTGTCATCTCTTGCTGCGCCAAGGTACAAGGTGCATGGTATTCCTCGACGGCGAAGCATGAG
This sequence comes from uncultured Syntrophaceae bacterium, assembly GCA_964497585.1. Taxonomy (GTDB): domain Bacteria; phylum Desulfobacterota; class Desulfomonilia; order Desulfomonilales; family Desulfomonilaceae; genus CAZCDS01. Next base: position 1,930 of record CAZCDS010000110.1, on the reverse strand, counting down.
TTTTGCCGCAATGGACTCCACCAGACACGTTGATTTCCAAGGCACCCGGCGGGCAACCGCGTTGACCGCCCAACGGACGCGCTCGCCCACCTCGTTCTGCTCCGGCTCGACGGTATCCGGGCTTTCTCCCATGTGCCGCCCCAGGATGGGCCCAATCCATCGAAAGGGCAACACCAGTATGGCAACCCTTGCCAGGCAATGATCGATCACGGCTTCGAGCAGCAATCTCCTCTCGGAAGCCGATAAACTGATGAACTTATCCAGCCGTTTCATCCATCACCTTCAGGAGGTTTGCCTTGGTCAACTGATTGAGAAAAGCCAGGACATCACGCTCACACTCTTCGGGACTGGCGTTGTATTCCTTCTGGAGCTGATCGCAAAGGTCCGATATGACGAGGGGTGTCTCTAAAAGCTGCCATATCCGAGTACCGATCCTGTCCATACCGTAGTAACGACCCTGGTCCAGGCTCATCAGGACAACCTCACCATCCAGCTCGCCCGAACACAGACCCTCGAGTCGTACCACTTTGGTCGAAGGGTCCAACTTCCGCTTCCGGTTCATTCCACTTTCCTCATCATTATGAGTGATCCGGTCTTCTCTTCCGCGTCATCGGGAGAAGTCGTCCTCCAAAACGTTCACCAACCCGTTCAAGAGAAAAGGTTCTCTCGGTCGGCTCACCTTGATGACATCCAGGCTTCGGGCCACGTCATTGCACTGCCTGAAATGTTCAGACTGTTTTCCGAGACCCTCGAGAAATCCCAAATGATACGTACTACCGACGATTGCGGCAATCTTTCTCGCTCCTGTTAGGGGAGCCAGGTCGATTCGTCGAGTATCGGAAACACCAAGGATGTACAGTCGCCTCAATGGCAACGGCTTTCCGTAGAACTCCTCACGAATTGCGCGACGGAATTTGTCTATTCCCGGACTGATTCGTGTGAGAGACTGTCGGTCTTCCCCCAACTCATTCACGGTATCCATCCACAGCTTCAGTTGTGGATATCCTGGATATGCGAGGCACATCCCATCGGAATCGAAGGCGGTCACACATATGTCGTCAGTCAGAATACGATAGCCGCGTTTGAGAAATGCTCCGGCAATCGTGGACTTGCCGGTACCCGACGGACCCGCAAAGGCCACGCAATCTCCTCCCACCGCGATAGCACTGCAGTGGAGCGGCAAGAGACCACGCTGATGAAGAAGGGGAGCAAATGCATACCCGAGGAGGAACAACCGAACTTCATTATCTGTTGCACCCTGCTCCCGTTCAATTACTATTCGCCGACCACCGGTAACCAGGTAACGGGCCACCCCGTCCACAAACAGCAGAAACGATCCGGGAGCCGCCTGAAAGAAGCCGCCCTTTTTTGCCGTCCCCGGCAGCACCACAGGCACTGATCCGTACCGGATGGTCACATCAGGCTTTCCTGCTCCGGCCGGAAGCTCCGGAAGGGGGAGCAAAGACGTAACATTCAGGCCGTAAACGGAATAGGTCTTTCCAGCCATTTCCAGCAATTCGGTGCCTGCATCAAACAACGTGGTATTCACGATAATCTGAACGAATGACGCAAAGTATACCGCAAGATCGCCCAAATGACCACCAAAGCGTCGAGAGAGCGTATCATGCCGACATCATGGGGGTTCCTCCCCATTTCGGGCGTCTCGGCAGCGGTCGGGCGTGAAGGACAGCTCCTCTGAACCAGAAAAATAGCCGCGCCTCCTCCCACAAGAGCTGATGGAAGCAAAACTGGTGCCGCGCGGCTGAGACGATCTCAGTTACGCATCTGCCAGCCCTTCCTTGAACGCCCTGGTACGAGCCCTTCTTGCCGGTACTCCTTACCCGGCTGAAGTCGTCCAGCACCGAAATCAGGTACTACCATCCCCAGTTCTTTACCAGCAGATAGCTGGCATCGGTCTGCCACATCTCGT
>CAZCDS010000109.1:0-9222 GCA_964497585.1 uncultured Syntrophaceae bacterium | reverse complement strand
CCCCCCCGGACCCCTCCCCAAAAACTCTATGGTTTCGGTCAGCTAGATCCTCTGTCTTCGTTGAGGGCTGGCGATGGCCGCGGCAGTATTCTGCTGTCATACACATATCTCCGATAGCCGTTGATGCAGAGAAAGCCGGCCCTACAAACACTGAGGAACTTGACAAAGACCGTGTCCGAAACTGTTGTTCGCCTGCGCCGGTGCGGTGTTACACAAGGCCGAATTCGGTGACTCGTGGGTTCGCTTCTTATGTGTGCACCTGTGCCTTTCCGGTCGGAATTTCCCGCGGCCGCGGCCTCCATCCTCCCGTCGAAACTCTCCGGAATCTGGTATACTGGTATGCTCATTGACCCCCAGAGACCTCTGTGTCTCCGTACGAGGAGGATTCATGGATCTTGACAGTATGGATAGGGAGGGCTTGAGAACCTACGTGGATTTTCTGATCAGGGAGCTCAGGCTCGTGGACGCCTTTTGGTACATCTTCCTGGAAGAGGAATACGATTCCAAGCGGGCGGATCATTTCAACGAGCGTGTTTGGCACAGAGTCGCAAGCATTTCCGCGAAGGACATTATGCATCGGTTCGGCATTGCGGAGAAGGGACTGGTTGGGTTTGTCAAGGCCCTGAAATACTTCCCCTGGACGTTCATCGTGGGGTACGAGATTGAGCAGAAGCCCGACGAAGTGATCATCACCGTCCCGGAATGCCCTACTCAGACCGCGCGACTAGTGCGCAACCTCGGAGAATACGAGTGCAAAGAAATGCACCGGGGAGAATTCATCAATTTCGCGAAGGCGATCGACCCGGGCATCGTGGTCGAGTGTGTTCACGCGCCTCCGGATCCTCACCCACCCGAGAGAATGTGCAAGTGGAGATTCACGATGGCCAAGGAAGGGTCCTAGCCCAGTCGGGACGGTCCACCGGAGCGAGCGGTCATGTCACGTGCGCGTCCATTTCGTCCGCGCGTAGTGCACGAGTGCCCGGTAGCTCTGCACGGCCCTTTCGGGCGAGGGTAGGTTGAGGACGCGGTTCTCTCTGAATATTTCCTGCACCTTCGGGTTCGCACTGGCGAAGCAGACGACCGGTTTGTTGTGCTTGTTCGCTGCATCCACAAAGGCATGCGCGAATTCAACCCTGTCCCAACCCCAGTTGATGGCGATGGCCCCGGATATGAACGGCTCTCCGATCACCGTGTCGACCGCGGGCCCGAGATTCTCCGGTAGTGTCGCCACCGTCATGTCCACGGGATTTGAGTCAGCAGCAAAGGAAGGGAGCAACGCACGGAGTCTGTTCCGTGCGGCGTCGCTCAATTGCGGGACATCGAGGCCCGACTCTTCGCACGCGTCGCTTGCAATAACCGATGGGCCGCCGGAAATGGTCACGATGGCGACTCTATTGTCCTTGGGCAGGCGGTCGTAGTTGAGGGATAAGGCAAAAAGGCAGTCATGGAACTCCTCGGTGGTGCAGGCCGGGATGGCTCCAGCTTGCCTGAATGCGGCCTGGGACACCGCGAAATCACCCGCCATGGAACCGGTGTGAGACGCGGCCGCCCTGCGACCGGCGGATGTCCGTCCTGCCTTGAAGACGACAACCGGCTTGGTGCGGCTCGCACGCTTGATCGATTCCAGCAGCCCGCGGGCTCCATCGGTCCCTTCCACGAAAAGACCGATCACTTGAGTACCCTCGTCATCCGCGAGGTAGTCGACAATGTCTTGATGCCGGATGTCCACCTGATTGCCGATACTTGCGAATTTGTTCAGACCCATGCCCCGGGCGTTCATTTCGTTGACGAGGATACCGCAATAGGCGCCGCTCTGAGATGAGACCGAAATATTCCCCCTGCGCATCGGTGCTTCGATAAGGTATGATCCGTTCAGGTTTGCGTCCGCGTTGTATATTCCCAGGCAGTTCGGCCCCATGATCCTCAGACCGCTGCTTCGCGCGATGCTCAGAAGCTCCTGTTCCAGGCCTCTTCCCTTTTCATCTCGGGTCTCTCCGAACCCGGAACTGAGTACAACGGCAACGCCCGCGCCAACCTCCACTGCTTCGGCAATAACGGACTTCACCTCATCGGAACCCACGCTGATCAGGACCAGATCGGGCGGCTCGGGAAGATCCCGCATGCTCTCGTAGATCCTGTGACCGAGCATCTCCCCACAGGAACGGCCGATGGGATAGATGCGGCTTTCGGTTCCCGCATCCACCACGTTCCGGATCAGATCGTGACTCAACTTGGCAGGATTCCTCGAAACCCCGATCAGAGCAATAGATTTGGGTTCGAAGAGCTTTTCCATGGGGTGCGCTCTCAATGCAGCGGCTGCCTGGACGCTACTGTTGGCGTCTCCGCGAACGGGTCGCTCGGTTTGCCTTTGACCGCCTTTCCGCTTAGGATTTCCCCAGTGTGAGCCGATATCATATTCTCGCGCGGCTTGCTATGGCCTGCAAGAATAACGGTGCAGGAGGACGATATCGTTCACAAAATGTTCAGCCACCAAAACACAATGGACTCGAGAAGCAAACTACCACAAAGCCACAAGGAAGACCGGTCTTTTCCACTCCTGCTGTGGTTCCGTTCTTTCCCCTCTATGGCTGGAGCAGGGAACGAACGTAAGGGGCCACACCCTCGGGGGTTGAGGGATGAAGATCCTGTTTGAACAGCGGGGTGGCATCAGTGGTCAGTCTTTGCGGCTGGAACTGGACACGGAAGCGCTCTCGCGGCAAGAAGCTGAGGTCGTGGAATCGAAAATCCGACAGAGCGGTTTGGCTGTTGGGGCATCCTTTGAGAGGGGTGAAGCCCAAAAAGAGGCGAAGACGTCGCGTGCGCAGAGGGTCGCCGATCGACTCCGTGGTATGGCACATGACTCTCTCCCCGCGTGCGACGCGCGGACGTTTGTGCTGAAGATCGATGCAGGCGATGGATACTGCCGTTATAAGTTCATCGAAGGCTCGGTCCCCGAGTCGGTCTTGGCGCTTGTCGGTTATCTGAGCAATCGGGCAAGATCGTCGGAGTAAGGTCTGAGAGAAATGCCGTTTCAAAGATGTGACAAAGAACACTGGAGGACAAGCCACCAGTGGCACCCAAGATCCTGATGCCCCTTTCCTGGTCGCGAAATGGCATAATGTCCTTGCCTATCTTTCAGGCAAGAATCCCACAAGACAGGAAAGCGTAGTTATCGAAAATTCCCAAGAGGCCCGTTCGGAACCACAATCCTCTGCGCTGGCGGTCGCCGTGGTCTCGACGAAGGCACCGAACTCCCTAGGCCCAACGCCATAGAGTTTTTGGGAGAGGGGTGCGGGTGGACCCTTTCTGCAAAAAGGGTCCACCCGCAATATCTCTGGAAGGTGTGTCACGCGGCGAGGATGTCCGCGAGGTCCTTTTCCGGGGTGCTGATAGGTTTGATATCGAAGTTGTCCACCAGGACTTGCAGCACGTTCGGCGTGATGAAGGCCGGCAGGCTTGGGCCGAGGCGGATTCCCTTGATCCCGAGGTGCAACAGCGTCAGCAGTATGGCCACCGCCTTCTGTTCGTACCAGGAGAGCACCAGGGAAAGCGGAAGCTCGTTCACCCCGACACCGAACGCATTGGAGAGCGCGACCGCTATCTGAATGGCTGAGTACGCATCGTTGCACTGTCCGACGTCCAGAAGTCTCGGGATCCCGCCTATGTCACCGAGATCCTTGTCAAAGAATCGGAACTTTCCGCAGGCCAGCGTCAGGATGACCGTATCCTTCGGTGCTTTTTCCACGAACTCGGTATAGTAATTGCGGCCCGGTTTGGCTCCGTCACACCCGGCCACGAGGAAGAAATGCTTGATCGCGCCGCTTTTGACCGCGTCAATAACCTTGTCCACAACCGAGAGGACTGCATTTCTTCCAAAACCGCACGTCACGGTCTTCCCATTGGAATCCTCTGTAAATCCGGGAAGTTCGAGCGCTTTCTCGATCACCGGGGAGAAGTCGTGATTTTTTACGTGGACCACTCCCGGCCAGCCGACCAGGCCCGTTGTGAAGATGTTGTCCTGGTAAGAATCCTTGGGGGCCTGAATGCAGTTGGTCGTCATGAGGATCGCGCCCGGGAATTGCGCGAACTCCTTGCGTTGATTCTGCCACGCGGTGCCATAGTGGCCGAAGAAATGATCGTACTTTTTCAGCTCGGGATACCCGTGGCAGGGAAGCATTTCCCCGTGGGTATATACATTGATGCCCTTGCCTTGGGACTGTTTCAGGATTTCTTCGAGGTCCTTGAGGTCGTGGCCGGAGACGAGGATGGCTTTGCCCTTCCTGTGTCCGAGAGGAACTCCGGTCGGAACGGGATGGCCGTACGTCCCCGTGTTTGCCGCGTCGAGCAGTTCCATGACCTTGAGGTTGATTTCACCGGCTTTGAGTGTGAGCGCGATCCAGTCGTTCAAGCTGAGGTCTTTGTTGAGAGTCGCGGCGAGGGCCTCGTGCACGAACGCGTACACCGCGTCGTCTTCCTGCCCGAGGATTTGCGCGTGGTCCGCGTACGCGGAAATCCCTCTGACACCGAGTATGGTCGTGTGTTGAAGCGACAGGATATCCGGATCGACGGTCCCATCCGCCTTGAACCCGACGGATCGTCCCTGCTCGATCATCTCTTCAATGGTGGCGCCCGGAACGAAAACGGCCGCGGGTTCGCTGGTATCGACGTTCCCTCCGGCAGCGACGACCTTCTTTGCCAGGGCCCCTCTCAGTTCCACACATCGACGGACCAGTGGGGGAAATCGGTCCGCATCAAAGTCCACATTGGTGAGGCACGAAAAATGCGCCTGAACCGCGAAGACATCCACGTCACGGTCCTTGGCGCCGACCCGTCTGCCTTCCTGGGCATAGAGAGCCAGTCCCTTCAGCGCATAAGTGAGAAGGTCCTGCAGAGCCGCCGCTTCCGGTGTTTTCCCGCAGACGCCCTTCTTGGTGCAAGCCGTTCCGCCTGAAGTCTGCTCACACTGATAACAGAACATGTTTTCTTCCACCTTTTCTATCTCCCTTCCGTGAAAATTCGCGTCGGCAGCCGAGCATCCTGCTGTCTCTTAGGCGTCTGCCAACGTCTTGATGGTGTGAATTTATCCATTCCCGAACCATTCGGCTTTGACTTGAGTCAAGTCCGGGGATTTTTTTTGGAAGAGTCGGCCAAGATGATCCCTTGCCTTTCATCTTGTCTCGTTTCTTGTTCGAGCTCAAGAATGCTCCGCGTAGGAGCCCGGACGCCGCCGAGTACGGTCTTCGAGGCGGCTCAGCGGCAGAAATCCCCCATCGTATTAGTAGGTTGCAGTCCTGGCAATAGGGAAATTGCCTTGAAGATAACCTCCCGGAGGAAAAGGCTTGACAGGGGATTTCGTTTACTAGTAAACTATCAACATGTAAAAGAACTCGCCAGCAATCCGCTAACGCAGCTCTGCCGCAGGAGAGGAGGGAGACAGTGAGATTACCGAAATTCGACTACAGGAGTCCGAAAAACGTCGAGGAGGCCAGCGCGATCTTGCTTGATCAACCGGCCGCTAAGGTACTGGCGGGAGGGACCGATCTGCTGGTAAACATGAAGCACAGGGTCGAGACCCCGTCCACGATCGTCAACCTCAAAGGCCTGCCCGACTTGGATTATGTTCGCAAAGAGAACGGAAGCCTGAGGATCGGCGCACTTACTCCTCTCAAGAGAGTCTACCGAGATCCCTTTGTCGCGCAGAACTTGCCGGCCTTAGCCGTTGCCGCTGCATCCGTTGGGTCCTATCACCACCAGACCATGGGGACCATCGGGGGGAACCTGTGTCAGCAGACCCGGTGTAAGTACTTCAATCAATCCAAGTGGTGGCGGAGTTCCAGGCCGCTCTGTTTCAAGGCCGGAGGCGAAATCTGCCACGTGGCGAAGAAGGAGCGGGTCTGCTACTCGACATACTGCGGCGACACCGCGCCTGCGCTGCTGGTTTTGGACGCGGAAGTGGTCCTGACGGGAAGGCAAGGCTCTCGGCAGGTACCGCTGGCGGATATCTACTCGGGGGAGGGCAAGAAACCGCTGCAACTCGAACCGGGAGAGATTCTGACCGAGCTGGTGATCCCCGAAGAGGCGGGGGAGGGGTTCTCCACATACAAGAAGTTCGCCAATCGTGGGAGCATTGATTTTCCTATTGTGGGAGCGGCCCTTTGGACGTCGAAAAGCAGTCGGGAATCTCGGATAGCCCTCACCGCGGTCGACCGCAAGCCGGTCAGAGCCCTGCAGCTCGAAGAATTCATGAAAGGCAAGGAACTCGGCCAGGAAATCATTGACGCGGTGGACGGTCTGGTCACCAAAGAGTCGCGGCTGATGATGTCGTCGACTGATTCTCTATCGCACAAGAGGCAACTGATGGGGCTTCTCGTCAAAGACGCAATCAGGCAAGCCATGGGAGGTAAGAGAAGTGAAACAGGCTATTGAGTTGAAGGTTAACGGAGATACGTACGACGTCCTGGTTGCACCGAATCAGACGCTGCTCGAGGTGCTCAGAGAGAAGCTCGGGCTCATGGGAACGAAACGCGGATGCGATCTTGGCGCGTGCGGCGCGTGCACGGTGTTGCTTGACGGCAAGGCCTACCTTTCCTGCGTGATGCTGGCGCTGGACGCGGTCGGCAAGGAGATCGTCACCATCGAGGGCCTCAGCGGGAACGGTGATCTCCATCCGCTGCAGGAGTCATTCGTTAAGCTGGGTGGTTTACAGTGCGGCTTCTGCACGCCCGGCATCATCATGACTGCCAAGTCGGTGCTCGACGAAGACCCGCGTCCCACGGAACAGAGCCTGAAGAAGAAATTGGCGGGCAACCTCTGTCGCTGCACCGGGTACAAGAAGGTTGTGGAAGCCGTCATGGACGCGGCCGACAGGATGGGAGGCGACGAGTAAATGAAAAAGGAATTCAACGTAGTAGGACAAAGGTTGCCCATGGTTGATGCCGCAGGCAAGGTCAAGGGTTCCGCGCAGTTCACCGATGACATTATGCTTCCTGGTATGCTCCACGGCAAGATCCTGAGAAGTCCCCTTCCTCACGCGAAGATACTGAATGTGGACGTATCCAAGGCCGCACGTCTCCCCGGCGTCAAGGGTGTCATGACGGGTGCGGAGATTCCCGATCGCCAATACGGAATCGTGCCCAAGGCACACGACGAATATGCGCTGGCAAAGGATAAGGTCCGCTACATCGGCGATGAAGTGGCCGCGGTCTGCGCGATCGACCCGGAGATAGCCGAGGAAGCTGTGGACCTCATTGAGGTCGAGTACGAGGAGCTTCCCGCGGTATTCGACCCCAGAGAAGCGATCAAAGAGGGCGCGCCGATTATTCACGAGGGAGTTGCCAACAACACGTCCTTCGCCATACGAAAGGAATTCGGCGACGTAGAAAAGGCATTTGCCGAAAGTCATCTCGTGTCCGAGGATACCTTCTATTCTCAGCCCGTGAATCACGCACCCATGGAGCCCCACGCCGCGGTGGGGCAGTATGATCCGGTGACGGGTCAGGTGATCGTCTGGTCTTCCACCCAGATCCCGTTCTTCCTGCGGAGGAATCTCTCCGCCACCCTCAAAATACCGGAGAGCCGGGTTCGGGTGATCAAACCCAAGGTAGGGGGCGGATTCGGTCAGAAGATCGACATGTACGCGAAGGACTTCTGCGCGGCGTGGTTCGCCATGAAAACGGGACGACCGGTGAAATTCGTGTACGAACGGGAGGAGATCTTCATCGCGACCCGCCAGCGGCATCCGATGTACCTCACGGTTAAGACCGGGATGAGTAAAGACGGCATGATCCTGGGCCAGCAGTTCCTTGCTCACGCGGACGGGGGCGGGTACAACAGCACCGCGCCTACCATGATCGCGCTCTCCTGTTTTTTCCTCATGGTGCCGTATCACGTGCCGAACCTGCTCTACGAGGGGTACCACGTCTACACGAACAAGCCCGTCGGAGGCGCCATGCGAGGGCACGGCATTCCCCAGGCTCGTTTCGCGGTTGAACGCCAGTTGGACATGATGGCTGATCGGTTGAATCTCGACCCTGCGGAAATCCGTTTCAAGAATAGTATCAAGGCAGGTGAGCCCCATCCGGGAGGATTCGTCATCAACTCCTGCGGATTTGCCGAAAGTGTTCAAGAAGCCGCCAAAGCCCTGGGTTGGAAGGAAAAGCGCGGAAAGCTGCCCTTCGGTCGCGGGGTGGGCCTTGGCGGCGCCTCATTCCCGAGCGGGGTAACCAACATGAGCCATATCAGTTCCGGCGCTGTGGTCCAGGTGGGCCGGGACGGCGGGGTCAACGTGCTCTCCGGTGCGGCGGACATAGGCCAGGGCGCTGAGACCGTGATCGCTCAGATCGTTGCGGAGGAGCTCGGCGTCCCCATCGAGGAAGTCAGGGTAACCGCGGCTGACACGGGAACTACTCCCCTTGATCCGGGGACCTTTGGAAGCGGAGTGACGGTCAGAGCGGGGAATGCCGCAAAGATAGCCGCTGTTTCCGTGAAAAAGAAGCTCTTCGAGTGCATCGCGGATGAACTGGAAGCCAACCCCGACGACCTCGTGGCCGAGGCTGGAAAGATCTATGTCACCGGGTCGCCCGATATCAACATACCGTTCACCAAGGCCTTGAAAATATATCAATATCGGGATCTGCCAATGCCTCTGGTGGGGAGGGCCTCCTGGATGGCGGACACGAGTGAGCCGACAACACTCTTCCAACAACCGGGCAACTTCTCTCCCAGTTACTCCTTCATGACGCAAGGCGCGGAAGTGGAAGTTGACACGGAGACGGGTAAGGTCAAAGTCATCAAGATGGTGACCGCGCACGACTGCGGCCAGCCGATCAATCCCATGCTCGTCGAAGGACAACTGGAAGGCTCCATCGCCGGCGGCATGGGGCAGGCGCTCTACGAACACGTGATTATGGAAAAGGGACAGGTGATGAATCCCTCTTTTCTCGATTACGGCTTTCCCACCACCTTGGAAGTGCCCGAGATGGAGACCGTAGACATTGAAACCGACGATCCCGTGGGCCCGTTCGGGGCAAAGGAGGCAGGGGAAGGCACCCAGCTCTCGCCTGCGCCTGCGATCGTCAACGCGATCTATGACGCGATAGGAGTGAACTTCAACGAACTGCCCGTAACTCCGGAGAAGATCCTCAAGGCCCTGGCGGAAAGAAGAAAGCAGAGGTAAGAGTTCAGGGGGGGGGGGGGGGGGGGGGGGGGGGGGGGGGGGGGGGG
>CAZCDS010000108.1:0-10458 GCA_964497585.1 uncultured Syntrophaceae bacterium | reverse complement strand
GAAGCGTCCTGGCCTCGTTCGCTTAGGACTCAGTCTCATCGCGCAGCACTATAGCGAATTCGTCAATATGTTTAGTCCGAGTGATGTGTCGAAATTCAAGGAGTCTGCGCGATGTGGGAAGAACTCAACAAGAAAGCTATGGAACTGTTTCAGCAGGGCCTTTTCGCCGAGGCACAGGAGACAGCCGTGAACGCAGTGGCGACAGCAGAGAAGGAGTTCGGAGAAGAAGACCCTCGAGTCGCCCGATCACTGAACAATCTGGCTGAGATTTACCGTGTCCAAGGCAAGCACGTCGACGCGGAACCCTTGTGGAAAAGGGCTCTCGACATAAGAAAGAAGGCCCATGGGCTCAACCATCCTGATGTGGCAGTCTCTCTGAACAACCTTGCCGGAGCATACTTCGAGCAAGGTAAGCTGGAGGAGGCCGAGCGCCTCTTTCAACAAGCGAAACAGGTACTGGAGAAGTCTCTCGGAAAAGATCACCCGGACCTCGCTCCCGTTCTGAGCAATCTGGCGGCAGTGTGCAGGGCTTCGGGCAAGGACCCGGCGGCGAAATTTTATTATGAGCGGTCCTTGGAAATCCTCGAACAGAACCTGGAAGAGAGCGATCTTCGCATCGGTCAGGCACTGAACGACCTGGCAGGACTATTCTACGCACAGGGTCGGTACGCTGATGCGGAACCGCTCTACCGCCGCGCGCTCAAAATAGCGCTGGACACGTTCGGCTCAGAGCACCCCCACGTTGCCGCTTCACTGAACAACCTTGCCGGCTCTCTCGCAGGTCTGGACAGATTCGAAGAGGCCGAGCCTCTCGTGATCCGCTCCCAGGAACTCATCGAGAAGTCGTTTGGAGCCGATAACCCCTTGGCGGCTGAAGGACTGGACAATCTCGGTGAGTTCTACGAAGCCATGGGAGACGCTGAGAAGGCAAGGGCGTTCCGAGAAAGGGCCGAACGAATCAGAAGCGAGGCTTGCGGGCCTTGCCGATCGGACTAGTACACGGGTCAGAAATGTGTACCCAGGCTTTCACTGTGGGTGCAGCAGGGATGCTTTTCAAGGGAGGACAGTGTTCCGCCGGACACCCGGACGTTCAGTTGTCCCGCACGAGGAAAGAGACACAAGTAACGGTCGATTAGTTCGGGGCTAGGCGCCCGAGAAAGCGTCATGACAAACCAGATCATTTGGCTGCTAGCCATTCTGATGATTGTTACCGTAGCGGCGGTGTCCCAGCCGGAACCTCCGGGCCGTGAGAAGCAGATCCGGAATGCCATGGAGAAGCTTCGGCCCCTCCACAGGAGACTTGGACGGCCGAGGCCCGGCGACTGGCTCGATCAGCATCCTGAGCCGGGCCAGACTTTCTCCCAGTACGTGGCATCCGACCCGGTGGTCCCTACAGGCAAGCGCCGCGTCATCTACGTTCAACCCCTCGGGGACTTCTCAAGGACTCAAAGGGAGATCATCTCCCTGACCGCGGATTTCATGGGAAGATACTTCGGGCTCCCCGTGAATGTGCGGGAGGATATACCGCTCTCGGCAGTTCCCGCCGCAGCCCGTCGAGTGCATCCCTCGTGGGGTGACCCGCAAATCCTCACCACCTACGTGCTCGAACGCGTGCTCCGACCGGCCTTGCCTCCCGATGCAGTCGCGTACATAGCGTTTACCGCATCGGACCTCTGGCCGGGACGGGGATGGAACTTCGTCTTCGGGCAGGCCTCGCTCAGGGAGCGGGTCGGGGTCTGGTCCATCTACCGAAACGGCGACTCGGACGCAAACGCTGACGCGTTCAGGCTCTGCCTGCTGCGGACCATCAAAACCGCAACCCACGAGATGGGCCATATGCTCTCCATGTTTCATTGCACAGCCTATGAATGCAACATGTGCGGCAGCAACCACCGCGAAGAGTCCGATCGCAGACCCGTCGCGTTGTGTCCCGAGTGCGTCGCCAAGGTATGGTGGGCTACCCGGACCGATCCCATCGAACGCTACCGCAAGCTCGCAGCGTTCTGCCGTGAGCACGGGATGGAAGCGAAACGCAAGTTCTACGAGAAATCCCTGCACGCTTTGACCAGCGACCGGCACAGCAGCGAACGCCATTGAGATCGTGATCGGCAAATGGCTTGCTCCATCTCCGCTGTCGTTGACCACATGGTACGCCAAACGAGCGGGAGAAGGGTGGTGATGGCAAAATTCCGGTGTAGAAGGCTGTTGATTCTCAGCCGGTGGCCTGATGAGGCCACTGTAGTGTTTCTCGTACATTCTCTATGTTATGCCCCTATGTGAGGTTAATCGCCGCAGCCACGGAATGTTATCGGGAGGCCTCCACTGCGGCTGCCGCAGATGGTGCCACTAACATCACGGCGGGTGCAAAATTCTTCTTGACAACACCATGCTGCAGTTATAAGTTTGATGCATGTCGAATAATCGAAAACATGACCCTGAACAACTCGCCCGTGTCTTCGGGGCGCTCTCCAACCCGAATCGACTCCGGCTCTTCATGCGACTGATCTCCTGCTGTGTGCCGGGAACCGTCTGCAGCACGGACGCGGACACTACCGCCTGCGTCGGGGATCTCTGCAAAGAGGTGGGGATCGTCCCCTCAACGGTCTCCCACCACCTCAAGGAACTTCGCGGGGCTGGACTCATTCGGATGGAAAGACGCGGGCAGAAGGTTGAATGCTGGGTAAATCCGGACGTGCTGAAGGATCTGTCCGCGTTCTTCGGTTCGCCCCTAGCCGGCTAGTTTTTTTTGAAGGATAACTTCGAGAGATGTCGAAACATCGATTAAAGGGAAGGGAGAGATTGAACATGAACCAGCAGCTCAAGGATCACGAGATCAGAGAGAAGGTGAGAGAAGCGTACGCAGCAATCGCGAAGCAGGCTGGAGACGCGGCCGGGAAGCAAACCGCGTCATGCTGTTCCTCCGGGCACTCCTCGACGTGCTGTCCTGCAGAGACAGGATCAGGCTACACAAATGAGGATCTCTCGGCTGCGCCGGAGGGTTCCAACATGGGACTCGGGTGTGGTAACCCGCAGGCGATTGCAGCGCTCAAGGCCGGTGAAATAGTACTCGATCTGGGGAGCGGCGGGGGATTCGACTGCTTTCTGGCCGCGAAGCAGGTCGGCGGGGAGGGGCGAGTGATCGGAGTGGACATGACCCCCGAGATGATCGCCAAAGCGCGGCGCCTCGCATCAGAGGCCGGGTACACGAACGTCGAATTCCGGCTTGGGGAGATTGAGAATCTGCCGGTGGCCGACGGGAGCGTTGATGCGGTGCTCTCCAACTGTGTAATCAATCTTTCTCCTAACAAGCCGAGAGTCTACAGAGAAGCCTACCGTGCGCTGAGACCCGGCGGCCGACTCGCCATCTCGGATGTCGTGGCGACTGCGGAGCTGCCTGACGAACTTCGCAACGATCTCGCTCTCTATGCACGATGCATTGCGGGCGCGGCCACCATACCCGTCTTGGAACGGATTCTCCGCGAGATCGGATTCGAACGGATCAGCATCCGGCCAAACAGCAACACCAGTCGGATCATCCGCGAGTGGCTGCCAGGAACGAACGCGGAGGACTACGTCGTCTCCGCATCTATCGAGGCCGTGAAACCACAGTAGCTCACCGGGGGAATATCACCGAAAGGATATTCGGTCGTGAAGGCGTGAAGAAGGAAGTCATGCGGGAAGCTTTGCAAATAGCAGCCACAATCGAATTCACCCAAAAGGGTGAACCCTTGCGGAACCCGATGCGTTGACCGATGCACAGCCGACCGGCGACGCCGGAATGGAAACACGGGGGCTTCCTCAAACAGTTTCCGTTGTAACCCTTGGGGCGCTTTCCCCGTCCTGAATGTGAACGTTGGCGACTGAGCTAAGCAAGGCGACGCGATGTCAGGCTGAGGGAAGGACCAGTACCATGTACAAAGAGCGCTTTGAGACTGTCTTTCGAGTGGCTCGGAGGATCACGTCTTCGTTCGATTTGGGAGAGATCCTGGAGGCGATCCGTGAAGAGGCTATGGCGGCAATTCCTCGGTTGCGCAAGGTCTGCGTAGTGGCAAACGAGCCTGGAGCCCTGTCCCACGCGACTCCGGTTGACTGTAGCGTTACCACAGAAGATGTCGCCTGCCGTCTCGCAGAGGATGGTCGGCATCCTACGCCCTTGTGGACGGAATCCGCTGTTCGGGGAGGGCAGTACGCCTCGACTGATCGCTCTTGCATCGGCTCAGGAAAGGATAACCAGATACTCGACTGTAAGGAGGCTCTGCTGCCCATCTATGACGGCAGCGAACTTGCGGCTTTTCTGTACGCGACCGCAAGGACCGGCGAGCGCGTCGAGGAGAAGGATCTGACTCTCTTGAAGGACCTTGCCGATCTGGCCACCAACGTAATCGTGAGAGCTCGCCACCACGCGGCCGTGGAACGGGAGAAAGCCGTGCTCACTCAGAAACTCGGGCACTTGCGCCCGTTCGTTCCTTCCGTGGTCACGGAGATCGTGGAGGAGCACCCAGAAGCTCCCTCCCTCGAGAAGCGGGCGACGGACGTTTCCATCCTCTTCCTGGATGTTGCCGGGTACACCCGACTCAGTGAGCATCTCAGCAATGAGAAGATCGATTTCATGCTCGAGACGTACTTCTCGGGATTCTTCGACGACATTTACGCGCACCGCGGAGACATTACCGAGACTGCAGGAGACGGCCTCATGGTGCTCTTTCGTGGTGAAGCGCAGGAGAACGCACTCAATGCCGCTCGCGCGGCACTGGCGATCCGCTGGAAGACGGCGGAGATCAACCGGAAGATGGAATCTTCTTTCGAACCGATCGAGGTGAACATGGGGATCAACTCCGGCGTGGCCTCAATGGGCATGAGTAGATTCGAGGGAACGAGCGGTGTCCGGATGACATTTACCGCTACCGGTGCTGTAACCAACGTGGCGGCGAGGATTGCGGCGGCCGCACGGTCCGGAGACATTCTCATCGGTCCAGAGACCGCCCGTCGGATCAGCGGACACATTCTCGTACATGACGTCGGATTAATGAGTTTCAAGAATGTGTGTGAGCCGGTGCATGTGTACAGTCTTGTTGCGCCGGAGTGGAGTCTTCCTGTCCGGCCGCAAGAGCAACTCCGGCCTGTAGTGCGGCCGACTTTAGCGCGGCAAAGCGTGTGAGAGTTCACAGTGTGTGCAACCCATCGACCCTCGTGCGCTTCAGGACCTCTGGATGGGCCTCACTCGTCGAAAAAGATCGGGGTGCGTGATCTCCCGCGCGGTCGTCCAGGCACTCGGCGCGTTGGCGCCTGGCGTGCTTGTACGATCTTGAAGACAACTTCGCGACTGTCTGCAGGGGAGCTCTCATCAGGGTGCCGGTAGTTGAACGTCACGCGGGTAGAACCGGTTCTGATCGGTACGAAGGTAAAGGCCCTTTGTCCTATCTCCTGTTTTCTCGCTTTGCGAGAGCCTTTCTTCGAAGAAACGTTCGCGGCAAAATGGTCCTCGCGCAATCGCAGGAAACTCTTATCGTATACAGGCTTCCACCGGTATTGTGTGGAGTGATCCTCCTCCACCGTGACCGTGAAGGGCTGCCCTAGGGTCAGTGTCCTCCGTAGTGGACGCTTCCCTTTGTCGAATCCCGCGGACAGCAGCATCAGGATCAGTGAGCAGAGCAGCACTCCGACCGGCAGCAGGTTCTCGGGCTCACGTGGCAAACGTCTGATCATGGGCTTTCTCCTGGGCCGGCAGCGGGTGCCAAATCCGGAAGCATCACAGCTTCATGGCCGGAACAGCGCGGGGAAGACCCACGCGGTCACGTGCAAGCATACTACAGCGTAGAGTGACGCTGCAAGATCATCAAGCAGGATTCCCCACCCGCCTGGCAGTCGCTGGAGCTGATTGACCGGAGGCGGCTTTACCACATCGAAAAAGCGTGTCGCGACAAAGGCGCCAATGGTGGTAGCAAGGAGGCTTTGTCCTTGAAAGAGGAGTACGGTCAGCAGGAATCCTGCAATCTCATCCAGGACGAACCGTCTCGGATCTTTCTTCTGCCAGTGTCGTTCAGCCCAGTACCCGAGGGGGACCGAGATGATGCAGGAGCCGGCGAGCGCCAGTGCTGTCAGCAGCAGCGAACGACCAGGAGGCTGGGTTTTCGCTATCAAGACGAAGAAGGCTACCGCGGGAAGGGTTCCGACGGTACCGGGGACCACCGGTGAGAATCCGAATCCGAAGCCGGTGCTCAGCGTAACGAAGATGCGGTCGCGCCATTCCTTCATTGGGTAACCGTGAACTGTCATGGGATCTCAGCGTTGACCCGTCGGCGTATCATTGGAGAACGAGAATATGTTGACCGCCACTCCGCGAGGAGATGCATGAAGTCGTAGACAATGACAGTTTCGTCACCTGGCGCCTCCCGCAGCCGGCACCTCGTTCAGTGCCTCAATGAATACGCGTTCGGTTTCCTTCGTCATCTTTTCCATGGTGTGGTGCGCGAGGATCTTCTCCCTGGCTTTTGCCCCCATCTCCCGCCGTAGATGTTCGTCACCGAGGAGGTGGATCAGGCCGGCCGCCAGTTCTGAAGCGTCACCGGCTTCGAAGAGCAGACCTGTCGTTCCATGCTCCACGAGTTCCGGAATGCCGCCCACCCGAGAAGCGACCACAGGCAATTCCATGGCCATGGCTTCGAGAATCACGTTGGGTGACGCCTCAAGGACCGAGGCCATAGCAAAGACCCAAGCCCGGTTGAGATCCGGCCTGATGTCGGAACGGCCAGGTATGAGTCTCACTCTTTCCTCGAGGGCATGGCGTTCGATGAGTTGCCGAACCTCTCCCGCGAGGTATCCGTTGCCCACGATTTCAAACCGCGCCTCCGGGACCTTCTCCGACGTCAGCCTGAAGCCTTCGAGCAGGGTGCTCGGGTCCTTCTCCTTCACGAGTCTCCCCACGTAAATCACGGTCGGCTCGGACGCTTTCAGGGTTCGGTCACTGGAAAAGTGATCGGGATCCACAGGGTTCGGAATGACTTCGATGCGTGAGGGGTCCACTCCGTAGCGAGTGACCATGATCTCCTTGAGCGCATGGGCGTTGCAGATCAACCGGGAACACAGACGCCACAACCACCGTTCGTGCTGCTTGGGGTAGAGGCTTCGCCAACTGGCGATGATGACGGGCACACGGGCCGGCACACCGAAGAGGCGACCCCAGATATTGGGGACGACGGTGAGCGTGTACAAGATGTGGGGCCGACGGTGCACGAGGCTCCAGGCAAGCTTGGCCAATGCACCGGGGCCGACCCACGTTGACCGAGACATCCATCGGAGCGGTACACCGGCCTCCTCAGCGAGAGGGGCCATGTCTTCGCCCCCACGAAGCATCCAGAGCTCAGGGGAAAAACGTGAACGATCAAGATTCCGCAGCAGATGAATTGCGTACCGTTGGGTTCCGCCGAATTCGAGATCCTGCAGGAGGAGCACCACGCGAATCGGAGTTTCCCGAAGACTCGAAGCGGAATCCTCTGATTTCACTGATCTCCGTCCTCCCGATCCTGCGCTCCCCATGGCGACCACTTTCGCGGCGAGCTGTTTCACGCGGGTCCTTGCCAATCACAGGCCCTTCCCGTGAGATGCTCGACGAGCAGTGCATCGAAGGGCTGCATTATACACTCGCTCCCCCATTACGTCAAAGCGGAGCCGCAGAATATCGGCTCGGGAAAGGACTTGGGAGATCTTTCAACGAAGGTCTTCCCGGTCGAGCGTTTGAACCAAAACGTAGCACCTCTGTATGACCCATTTAATATACCTAAGTAGATCCATAACCTAGAAACTACCTCATACCTGTCGTGAGCGTTATGGAGAAGTGCTGTTCGGGCTCAGCTTATTGGTATCTCTATAGAAACCTGAAGTATGTACAGGGGCCGGGTCGCCGAAGTGGGCACGGCACGATGCACTAGATAATGTTCTGCTTAATGGAAATGACCCATTATATAGATATCAGATGATTTAATTGACAAGACCGCCGACTTTGTGGTATCGTGCGCCGAGTTGCTCTACTGATAACTTCCGAACGGTTCCGGAATTGGAGCCCCAACAAGGCCGCCACACAGTTCGGGCATTCCGGTCGGCTGCTTCGGAAAAACCCGACTACGCCTCAAGGCGCTTCGAGGATGTGCTCATGGTGCTCTTTCGTTCTGTATTCATCGGTATGGTTTGCCTTTTTGTTGTTGCCCAGTGGGGAGCGGCGGAAGCATTCCGTCCAGGACATATTTCCGGAGTCCACCTGACTCCGAACGGGAAACAGGTCGTCATCAAATGTGACGCGCGTCCGGGACCTCACACGGACTTCGTGATCGGGTCTCCGAACAGGCTCGTCATTGACTTTGAAGGCGCGGGCCTGGTGAGGGCTCCGCGCAAGATCCGCGTCAATCGAGCGGGAGTGCGGGAGATCAGACTCGGGCACTTCGGATCTCGTGCACGGGTTGTCATAGATTTCGGCGCCAACCCTGTTCCGCGGTACGAGCTTCGGCTCGGCGAGAAGAGTGTCGTGGTCTCCCTGGCAGGAAACGCGGGATCACTGGGTCCAGAGAGGAGGAGAATAAAGCCCAAGCGGCTTTCCCGGACGCGCCACAAGCCGAGAATCAGTCACAAGGCGCCCGCCAAGAGGAAGGGCAAGACCGAGGCACTTTCGATAAAGTCCGCGCGGGTCACGGACGGCCTCGTGGTGGTTGAGCTTGCAGACAGGAATGACCCGAGGAAGCACTGCCGTGTGGTCCTGGATGTTGACCCGGGGCATCTGCAAGTGCGGCGGGCCACTCTGAGCGATGCAAAGGGGAACCTTCGAAGCTTCAATCTGTCGAAGCCCGGTCGCGACGGGGACGGTTCCGCGACTGTCCCTCAGGAGAAAGGGGGGCCACGCCGTCAGGCGGAAGAGCTCCCGGGACACGAAAAGAAGTTCGAGTGGGGTATGCCAAGGGTCAAGGCAGTCGCGCCGACGATCCGTCAGGGCCGACGGAGAGGCCGTGTACGGCTTGAAAGGGTCCAACTGAGCAAACGGCTCCCGGCCGAAGAGAGCTGAAAAGGCGCACGAGGCTGCCGGGAGCCTCGTGCTACAAGACGTACCTTCGATTGTCGCATTTCTCATGCCGGAGGAGCCGGGCACAACTCACGGCGCCCGCAGTCCGGGCAGGGGCCGCCCATCCAGATGTAGTCGAAGTACTCTACGAAGGGTCGGGTTTCCTCCGCTCCCTCAAAAAGCAGTCCGATTTCAAAGTTCCTGTTCTTCGTTCCTTTGGCCCCGACGCCTGCGCCGGTCAGGTTCGGGCTCCCCACAAGGGCCGTTTCTCCGTCCACGATAAAGACCTTGGCGTGCATTCTGATGCAGTGGAGAAACTCCACTCCCGCGCTGAGTCTCCCCTTTGAGTCGAGCTGCTCGTATCGCTCACGAAAGGGCCTGGAGGGAAGCTCGGCGTGGACGATACGAATCGACACTCCTCTGTTCACGAGAATCGCCAGCAGATCCACGAGCGAGACGAACCTGCCCCGGTACATGACGCCCGTTCCCTTGATGTTCGCGGTGGCAATCCAGAGGAGCTGCTCAGCTCGTACCAGATGAGGCAGCGTGAAGCCCTCGTAGATGTCTCGATCGAGCAGGATTCTCATTTTCTTTTCACAGGACCCCGCCCCGGATCTTCAGTGATTGCGGTAGTCCTGGAAGACCGGCTTAGAGCCGGGCCTTTGAGCGCCTGTTCAGCTTGGGTCCAATCTTGTGGCAGTGGCCCAAGCTCCCCGTTCCTCGAGTTCTTTGTCCAGTTCCAGCTCGGGCCTTGCCGCTGCCATGAACTCAAGAGGCTCGTGTTTGTACTCGAGTCGCCAGAGGCTTACGCGGCCTTCGCGGGCGAGCGCCTTCATGGCTTGCTCGATAGTTTCCATCTCTTCAGGAGACGGTTCTTCCAGCGGGTTTTTCAGCAACGCTCGACTAGCTGCCCACCCTGCGTGAGCGATTTTGTCCAAGATGGCCTCTGTCACGTCTTCTTCCAACTTCACTCTCCTTTTCCAGGGGAATCGTCCCGGGCTCGCGGTAGCTTTACAGTTCATTCGGCCCGGGAGACTCGGTTTCGAAAGCGTCGAAGGCTACGGATGTGTAATACATTTTTTCGGATCACTCAAGACGACTCTTCTGACTACCCAGACATCAAGAGCGTGAATGATGGGACTCGGGCGCGCGCTAGCTGCAAAATTGCGGCTGCACAGTTGTGCCCCTCCGCCGAGAACTTGGACGATTCACGCGAACAGGAGCGGCAAAGGAAAATTCCTTACGAAATTACAAGGAAAGCGAGAAGTCTCAGAAATAACTACGCCTAGCCGGGGCCGGACGAATGCACACGGTGCGGTGGACCCCTGATTGCGCATCAAGAAAAGTAAAAAACCTCGCTGCCCCTGAGGTTTCAGGGGGATAGAATTCCTTTGTCGCAAAGAAGCTATCAC
>CAZCDS010000107.1:0-11254 GCA_964497585.1 uncultured Syntrophaceae bacterium | reverse complement strand
AAGCCATATCACACTCCATTAAATTCAACAACTAACTTCTGAGACGGAACACTAGGGACGTATTACAGACCCTCCCTCGGCGTATTATCTATATCAAAGGATGCCAGCCTCCGAGCGGTCTGTCAAGAGGTAAGTTACTGAAATAACATGCGGTTCAGATGCTGATTCGGCAACCTTGTTGCACAAAGAGCAATAATCCAGATGGCAATCGTTGATTCACAAGCGCCAGGACTCAGGCAAATGTCTGATTTCGTGTCAAAGGCAGTCGTTTATTTGTTAGGAAGAGTTGCAGATTTGGAAAAAACGTTGCGAAACGTGCAAGGATCTCCTGAGGGAACTTGTCCTTGAAACCAAGGACGCCCCCCTAGGTCTCGAGGGTGCGCGCCCTTATTCCCCCCAGTCTTGAGGGCCACCCCCTTTCTTCGTTTTGTATGTGACTTCGTTCACCCATTTGGAAATGGTTGGTCCCTTTTGGTCTATAATCTTCCACGCGCTCTCATGCCCAGACTGGGCAAGCCTTCGAACATTTCGGCCAAGGTAAGAACTTAATTTTATTGTGATATTTAAGACAAGATCGTGAAGTCCTTGAAAGTCCACTATTTCAAACGAGTCCTCGATGGGGCGGTCATTGAGAAAACTCCAAGCCAGGGTCTCGGCCCGCTCTTGGTCGGTGATTGCATTAGATTGCGGACTGCGGAGGATCTTGAATATTTCGGCTGCCTTGAGATCAGGCCGCTTCTCCGGATCAGAGATGGTTTCCCGGAAGATGAGTTCGAGGAGTATCCGTGCGGCAAGGCGTTTGAGATCACGAAAATTTCCTGGAAGGCTATGTCGATAAAGGCTCTCAAGGAATTCCTCTTTCTCTTCAGCCGTCATTTCGGGAATATTTTCATTGGGAAAGAGCTGTTTTTTTGTCTGCTCGTATTGATGGCTCCAAACAGTCCCAAGGTCTTTCGGCTCGAATTCTCGCAAAGGAGGTAATTCGAGAATTGCCGCAGTTGCATCGAGAAACCGCGGGTCAAGCCGGGCATGCAAGTCCCCGGGTGGTAGGCTGGTGCATCCTATCAGGCGGAACGCGTGTGGCGACGAATCGGTCGATGATTCGTACCTGGCTCTTTGTTGAAATTCGTTCAGGATCTTGCGAACCAGAAAAGACGGGACGTGTTCGATATCATCGAGAACCAGCGTCTCTCCGTAAAGCAGATTGTCCTCTGAGAAGATCTTGGATTCGAGACGAGCCCCATCCGCGTAATCGCCACATGCAATACGGGGCCAATCCTCAGAATATTTCTTTCCACAATATCGACTATTTCTCCGGATAAAACTTGCCAGATGCGTTTTGCCCGTTCCGCGCTCCCCCACTATAAGAATTGGGTGATTTATGGCGGCGTATTGGAGTGCTTGGCAATAGACCTTCTTCACGGCGTCGGCTCTGAATTTGCCAGGATCCAGATCATCGCCCGTATTGAGTACCTCTTTCCACCACTGGGTTTTTCCGTCGAACCAGTTGGGCAACGGTGGAATTTCCCCCACATATGCCGGAGACATCGTATCGTACCATTTGAATTGTTCGAATTTGTATTCGGTCTTTTGAGTTGCCTTTTGGAGTCTTTGAGCATCGGAGATATTCAGTTCACGCAGGTCACTGATTTTAAATAAGAAAGGGATTGCCGCCCCGCGGTCCCACCGATCTCGAAGCTTCTGGTGGCCTTTCCGCATGCTCTCATAAAACTCTTTTGGAATGTGGTCTTGTTCTTTCGGATCTTCGTAAACGCTGTGGTCACGTAATTCCATGACTTTTGCTACATGAAGGCTGTACGGTACCTTCATTCCATTATACTCATAGAAGGTATAAAGATACAGACGTGTTTCGGATTTGGCCTCATGTTGTTCCTGAATCCTTCGATTAAGTCCATCTATGTCATCGGGGATTCCGAGTTCACCAAACGACAGCTTCCCATACCACGTATATTGCTCTTCCTGACGGCCTTTCTCGAATTTGCGAAGATTCTCAGCCCATATGCGCATCCCCTCAGGAGCAGCCGCGTTCCACTCACCGTCAAGATTCCAGTAACAACTGAAATGCAAGGGACCAATCGAGAAATCAGGAATCATTGCAACACCTCACTTCATCACGGAATGAGAAGATGCCCCACTCTCAGGAGTGAGGAGAATCAAGCACTATGAATGCATATCTTTGGTCCGCCCATGGTTTCCTCGAAATCTTGTTCTGAACGAATAGGATTGATTTACAATTCTCGCCCTTAGTTCTGACCGACTCGCCTCGTGGATTGATTTGTGCGTGAACCCATCCAGCAGTGCTTTTTGCATGAGCGTCGCCCTTGTTGGCCCGAACCCCGCTTATTTATACCATCATATCCCCTGAGAATCAAAATAGTTATGGGGTTTGTTGGTCCCACCGGAGGGGACAGACCTTACTAGCGAAGAAAGGAGGTACAGGCGTATGAGAAGGGCACTTGCCAAGAGCCGATTGTTGATCATCAAGGTTAGCATGGAGGAGGCGGCTGGGCGAATCAAGAAAAGAAGTAAGAAAAGAAAGGGGTTCCGCGCGGACTGGATCAGCTTCCTCATGGCCGTCTCGCTTATGAAGTGCCCGGTCACCTCGGCGCTTGTAATTGTCCAGTGGGTGATCGGCAGCCGCCCCATGACCAACTCGCAGCTGTGCACGTTTATTTTTGGGTCGAATAGAGCTCGATGTCGTGCTTGACCGAGTCAAAGGCGGCTCGAAGAGTAAAACCTGAGTCCATCAAGTCCTTGACCTCTTTCAGTTCCTCCACCTCTTCCTGGGTATAAACCCGTACACTCGTCGTGCCGAGGTCTATCCGGTCGGGAGAGATCAATCCCATCTCCTCCCACCTCCGCAATGAACTCTCATGGATGCCGGTTTCTCTTGATACTGCCGTTATTCCGTATAGATTCATGGTTGCCTCCTGGGTCAAAAGCGTTTCTACCGAGAGCGATCTGTCGCTCTCTCAAGAAGGGAACCAGGTTGGTTAAAAGGGTTGGCGGAAGAGGAAGGGTTCTGGCGCCCGGGAATAAGCCCTGATGAGAGCTTTGATATATACCATGCGGAGTACTGTCTGGCTCCGCACAGGACGCTATTTGATGTGGTGCCCAGGGTGGGTAATAGAGAAGATTCGTACGAATACCTTTCAGCGCTCGGGGATCCACCAAATCCATGCCGTCATGCGCAAATTCCGCCTCGACTCCGAATGGATCACCCGAACGGATTGCCGAAAGATGTGCGCTGCTCCGAATGGTAATCAGCCGGATTCAAATCCGGAAGCCATAGACGCTAAGGATGGGATTCCGCCAGTGCAAGTGCCTGATATGGTTACGACACGATAGGCGTGCGGGCAAATACGAATCGTTGCATCTTCGGCATTGGAAGCGGGAAAAGTCTGGTTTCCTTGGCGCCGATGAGCCATTGGCGAGACGACGCCACGCGGGAAAAAGAGACCGCAGATTTAGTACCTGCGGCCCTTGGATTGGAGGTTCCGCTCACAGAGAGCGGAGATAGTGAAGGAAATTCCGTACAGTCAGCGAGTCCAGGTCTTCGAGCTTCTGAACACCCTTTCTGCCCAGGATTAGCTGCAAGCGGTCGGCATCAACCTCCTTCAGCAACATCAGCGTCTCGATCTCCGCGATTTCGAGGGCACTGACGGCGCGGGTGTCTGGCCGCGGATGTTTGTCGGTCATGTTGACCAACCCCTTTCTTCGTTTATGGAGCACTGGGACTATGAGTTGACGGGAGCTGTGAGTGGATAAGCGGTGGCGTGCAGGTCGGAGAGAAGTCTGTTGGAAACGGTCTGGGGCGGCGTCAACCCGCGGACACGAGATAATCATCCATGAGACCGGCCCGCTCTTCCAGCAACTCCAGAGACCACCGTCTGCGAACAAACGGGATCACGTCCCCATGATGAGACGTTCGAGGTTTGGATCTCCGTTGCTTCTGGTTGAGCGCACGCCAGACCGATTCCGCGCCTTTGAGATCCATACCCTCTACCAGGGCCTTTGCCAGGAGGAGGGTCATGTCCTCACCCGCGCACATTGATACCAGGCCATCCTCGGTGAGCTTGCCCTCGATGGCCAACGAAGCGGAGAGCTTTTTGCCTACCAGTTCAAGGGCCCGCTCCTGCATGGTGTTGCGGTAGTGGAGGTAATGGATTCGTACAGGCTTGTCCTGCCCGATGCGCCACGACCTCCGGGAAGCCTGTCGCAGCGTGAAGATCGAATAGCCTGTCTGGTAGAAGATGATTGTGGGGAAATCCAAGAGATCGAGCCCGGTCTGAACCAGCATCGGATTGGCGATCACGACGTGGGCCTCTTCAGCTACCTTATGAAGGAGCCATTCTTCCCGTTGCTCCGGCTTCACCGACGACCTGAGAATCTCAGCCCTGATACCCGCTCGGACGAGGATTTCCTGCAAACGTGCCGTTACTTCCTTCGTGGCGATGTATGTGCAGTAAACGAAGGAGCGGCGGCCCTCAGAGATTTCCGTGCGGACAATGCGCAGAAGCTCCTCCTCTTTCGGGAACACCCGACTCAGAGGGAACTCCGCCGGTTCCGCGATGATATTGCCGTTTGCCGGATCTGTCACCGGTTCGTTGGCGAAGGGTCGATCCAGATAGGAGAGAAGCGTATTCAGGTAGGTTCCCAGAAGTCTCCGTGAACCACGCGCCAGGAGTTGTTTCATCTCGGACCCGATCCTGTCCTCCAGCTCGGAGTACGCTGCTGCAATATCTTCTTCCATCTCAACCGCGACGACGTTTTCGCTCAGCTCGGGAAGATCCAGCGCAATGTCCTCCAAATGAAGGAACACGGTCGAGCCCATGAGGTGATTGGAGAAGACGGCCGGGCTCACTCCAGGCTTTTCACGCGTTGTCGTTGATCCTTTCTTGCCCCGGGAGCAGACGTTGTCGTCGCCGGGATAGTACCGCGTGACCTTTTCCAGCACGCCGTAACGATTGACGAAGTTCATGGTCTTGCCGTACCGGAATCCATCCGCAGCCATGGCACGCGGATTCATCCGGTAATTCAGATGAAAGAGATGGCTCGCGTACCCACCCAACAGACTCCCTGTGAGCGCAATGGTCTTTTTACACGCGCTCGCCAATGTCCCGAAGGCGTTGCCTTGAGCGGTATTGCCGCCCTTCATCTCGTGGACCTCATCACAGATGAAGAAATCGAAGTATCCTTTCAGATACCGCTTGATATAGTCGGCAACGGAGAAGCGGCGGAAACGGGTGTTGTCAGCCTGCCACAGGGCAGCATTGCACGAGGGGCAGTGGTGTTTCCTTTTCGCAAGGGCCGTGGGGCTCACGGGCACACCGTCCTGATCCGTGACGGTGTTGCCACAATCAGGACAAGAAGGGAGCCCGTTCCTGAGCACAAAGGCTGATCGCCACGCATAGGACAGCTTTGCTCTTTCCTTGCTCACGACGAAATAGCGAAGCCCCGTGGGTTTCTCATGAGGATCGATAGCCATCACGTCGGACAGAGAAGTCAGGATAGTGGCCTCGGCACCCGCTACGGTTTCCTTCACCTCACGAACCCACTTGCGGGTGAGATGTCCAGGACACATGACGAGCACGCGCGGGGGATGACCGTTCTCCATGATGTACGGCACAGCGGCGCCAATAAGAGTCTTTCCCACGCCCATTTCTCCGATACACAGAGCACTGCTTTCGTTGCGAAGAGTCTCGACGGTAGCCTGAATGGCATCGGCCTGGGCCTGGAAGGGCCTGCGCAGAAGATCATCCATTCGAGGGTGCCACTTGTCTCCGGGCCTGAAAAGGGGGCGGGCTTCGGACTGAATCTTCTCAGCCAAGGCCCCTCCGAATGCTTGAAGGTATTCGTTCACGTCATTGATCGAATCCAGCATGGGTACCTCCTCTGTCGTTGAGCCGGATTTCCTTCTGTTCAAGCCGTTCACAGACCAACTGATCCATGAGGTATTCCTCGGCGCGCGCCTCCACGACCTTGACCGTGCCTTCCAGCTCCTTGAGATACTGCTCCTCGGAAAGCCTGGAGCAAATCCAACCGGCCCATTCCGGAACCAGGGGAGAGGCCACATGGGAAAGCACACGCTGGTAGAGCACGGCCGCCAGCTTTGCATCGGGAGGCACCATCAAGAGATGATCGCCTCTATCGTCAGGATGAAAGAACCGCTCGTCAGCCACGATTTGATGAACCACGCTGCAGTCCAGCTTGGCGGAGAGAATCCGGTAGGTGATCCCGTAGTGTGCGCTCAAACCCAGAGCTGTTTTGCCCTCACGGTGAATGCTGACTTCCCTATGCCCAACTATGGCGGCAGATACGGCCTTCACCGCGCTGTCGTTACCCGCAAGGGAAACGAGGTGCAGGGACATGGAGACCGGGTCGTAGGCGTATCGGTCCGTATATACCTCCACATGGTTGCCGTTGCGCCAATCGACAAACGACACGCGTTCCAACATGATCGTCTCCTTTCAGGTCAGTTCCTTGATCTTTCCGTCACGGGTCAGAATCTTGATCGACACCACGTAACGATCCAGCTCTCGCTCTTCCAGCACGTCCCCTCTGTATTCCCGGACCTTAGACGTAATTTTGGAGACCTTGCCCTTTACGGCGTGGAGATCTTTCCCGTCCCCGACTACACCATCCAGCTTTCCCGCCGCGAGCAGTAACCCCAGGTGTCCGCTGTGAAGGGGCAAGGGAGGTCTCGGGACAGTCAAATCTCTCTGCACTGTGGTCTCATGGAAACGGTTCCACAGAGGAGACTTGCGCAGGCTTGATTCCAATTCCTCAGGGTCGATGATGGTGGAGCGGAAGAGCTTCAGAGGTTCCGAGGGTGGCACATCGTAAACGGGCTCCTCTGCCTGCCCGAGTGCAGGAAGCTCTTGCATGGGTACGCGTTCAAGTCTTGTGGCTTCGTTCTGGTCCGAAGTGTTGCGAGCCTTGCGCACGCCGAACACAACGATCTGCTTGAACGCGTTGTATTCCGGATCAGGAAAACGGAACACTGCAATACGCTCAAACCTGTACGCGAGCATCCTAGCTATGGACTTGTCCAGGCGTGATTGGGGAATGATGTAGACGAGCACGCCACCGGGCATCAGGTAAGGCACGATCATTCGCAGGAATGCCTTCTCCTTGCGTTCCGTCTTGGTTACCGCATCCTCTTCTCGTGTAGCCTGATCGTACGGCGGATTCAGAAAGAGAAGCGAGCACGAACGGTGCGCGATACGGGTCTCCTCGATACCGCATCGCAACAGATGATCAAGCCGGCCCTTGCTTTCGCCCGCACGGTGATGGTCCGGTTCCACACCGTACGTTACGGCCTCGGTCCCTTGAATGAGTTCTTGAAGGGCCAGGCCTTCACCGCAACAGGGATCGAGAGCCGTAAAGGTCGCGGCAGGGAAAGACAAGAAGCTCCTGACCAAATCGACTATCCTGATGGGCGTGGGGTAGTAGCCCATCTTTTCTCGACCGGCTAATCTCATGGTTCTCCTCCGGGAACAAGAAAGCCCGACCGATCCGAAGACCAGCCGGGCTCTTGACAGGATCGTTGTGGGTCAGTCCAAATCCGGGAAGGTCGAATCCTCGTCTTCTTCGTCAGGTTCCGGCAGCAATCCTTCTCTGACGAAGTCCTGTCCCAGTTTGGCCTCCGCGGCCTCCATGCGTTCAGCCGCGGTTCGCAAGAGGGCCTCCGTTCGTTTGCCGGAATCGTCGATGCGTTTGAGCAGGCCATTCATGCGCATGGCCCGCGCCTTCAGGAGGTTCTCCGTGTTTTCGAGGAACTTGCCCACCACACCCGAGGTGGGCGGGAGCACCTCTACTTCATTCACCGGGCGGACTGCCACCAGCTCCCCCTTCCTATGCGGGTTCTTTTTCTGCTTCTTCTTTGCAGCCATACTTTGTTCCTCCTCTACCACTCATGACACGCTTCGGCGAAAGCGCATTGAGTGCAGAACCAGTCCTGCTTCGGATAGAAGACCTGCTTCTTTACGCCTTTCCATACGCTCTTCACGAGTTTGAGAAATCGAGCCCGGTCCTCTTGGGTGCGGGTGGTCTCGTACCGGATCAGCTCGGGGCTTTGCGTTTTCAGGAGCACGTCGAGACGAAAGCGCACGTCTCCATTGAAGCCTAGGGCCCGTGCGCCGAGCGAGCAACAGGTGAGCTGGATGTTGGAATGGACGGTCTGTTCCGAATACTTTCGGGCAGCCGTCTTCAAGTCCACGATGCTCACCGTCCCGTCCGGCGCACACTCAATCGCGTCGATCCAGCCGACCAGGGGAGGTATACGCTTGCCAAGATCGATCTCAAAGGGCTCCTCAATGCCGATGATGCTCCTCTCTTCCGGATCGAAAGCCCCGTGGAATACCTCCAGCATCCCTTTGGCCTTCTCCGCAAGGCTTGCCTCCGAGTCACCGTTGAAGAACCTGACGGGTCGCTCCTCGGAATGGGTTGACCAGACCTGGGTGTACACATCAACGAGTTGAGAAGAAGTAAGGGGATCGCCTACCAGACAGCTCTGGTGAAAGGCTGCCGCAACCTCATGGATGCAGGACCCGAAGACGAGCGGGGCCGCGACAAAGGGCGGCTCGATCTCGTCGATGTAGTGTAAGCGATATTTGAGCGGGCACGTCAGATAGGTGGTGATCTGCGAATAGGAGAGATGGGGCTTCTCCTGGCTTTGCTCGTTCATCTCCTTCTCCTTCCCCGCCGCTTGTTCAAGAGATAGGTGAGAGCGTTACGCTGTCTCTTCAGCTTGCGGATTTGTCGTTTCAGACGTTTGGTTTCATAGGGCACATTGAAGAAAATGCGGGCGATTCTGTTCATAGGAGTCCTCCCGGCGAGCTTCGAGTCTCGCTCTTGATGTTCAATGATTGGTTGGAAGGTGTGAGAGGAGATTACGCGGCGACTTGGCCTTGGAGGTCGGTGATCAGGCGAGAGGCTTGTTCGCGGGTCAATTGGTCAAAGCTCGTTGCGTTCACTGGCGAGAGCATCCGATCGATGTCTTCCTGAGAACACCCGGCCTTCTTTGTCAGCGCGTGCAAAGCCCGGCATTGAGCCTGAGTCGCCGTGGGCTCCGCGTCCTTTCCTGTGGATTCCTTGCGCGGTTTCGCTTCCGCTTTGCCAGCGGACTCAGTCTCCGGGAATACAGGTTTGACCTCTTTGTTCGGCTTGCGGTCCCTTTTCGGTTGAGTCTCGTCCTCTTCGTGTGACACTTCCTCCGCGCCGGTGAATTCAAGTCCGTATCCTGCGAACCTGAGGGCACGGGCGCAACTGCGAGTCTCTGCCAGCTCGATCAGGCTGTCGGAAAGCCTCGAATCACGCTGACCATTGGCGGTACCGTACCCGACAAACCGACCCTTCTCGGTTGTGGCCTGGCACTTGAAGACCGCGTACTGTCCGTCCCAGCTCACCAGCTCCGTTTCCAGGCTCAGGCTCTTGTTTCCCTCGTGAGCCAGCCGGAGCCGTCCACCAACCACGGGGAAGGTCCGGGTTTGCCATTCGTTGCCGATCTTCACCTTCCGATGAATGAGTTCGTCTTCACGGAATCTGTTCGTTCCGCTCATGATCTTTGTCTCCTTTCTTCAGGCTCTATCTCCCTGCTCCCAATGCGGCTACCCCAGCTCCTGCAGCAACGACGGCATCGTCGAGGTAACAGGGATCAGGCAGGATATCCAGCGGCCAAATCACGTAGATGATCGCAATGATCAGAATCAGAGCTACGAATCCTCTTCCTGGATCGTCTCTCATGCTCTCCTCCTTTCTGGTGGTTTGCGCTCTTGCACGCGCCCGTTTACATCTTCATCCCCTTACAAGAACCACTAACCCCTTAAATATAGATAAGAAGTCTTGGAGGGGGTACCTTTGAAGACATGCAGGCGGGGGTGTGGCGACACGGACGCGGGGGCACAAATTCATTGTACCCTTCAATGAAGCCCCCTCTATAGCCCCTCAAATAGAAGAGGGGGAAAGAAGAAACAAAGCAAAGAAGAAAAGGGATCACGGTGACAGATGAGATGAGCACGGAGGAAGGAGCCGGAACGTCAATGGTTGGGGATCAGGCCGGATATGACCAAGGAGAGTCGGGAAGGACTGGAAAAGGGGTTGATCGCTACGAAAAGGTGGAAAACGTACTTCGTGCCGAGGGGGAAACGACGTGTCAAAGGACTCGCTCTTTTGCCCGTCATGCCTCCAGAATCCACCGCTTTCGGTTCTCTGGGAACTTCCCGCAATATAACGAATCTCGGCTAGAATACTGGCATAAGGCACTGAATAAAAGCTGTGGAGAACCCTGTGCGAAAAGCCTTGATCCAGTCAGCGAGAGCAAAGAAATCCATCACTTCGGCCCTGCTCCGAAGGCACCAGAGTGGGACATCTTGCCCATGAATACCGCCGCCCCCCCCTTAACTTGAATTGATTTTGAAATTGGGTCCCATATTTACGGGACTCCTCCACCCTGAGGCGAAATTCCAGGATTGCCAGAAATCTAAGGATATGATGCTTGGGTAGTCGGTTTTCTATACCTCTCCTGTCTTGAAACTCGAGGAGGAAATCCCTTCATGCGGCATGACTACTTCCGAATCCTCGGTTATGCCGCTCATCTGAGGCGGGTCAACATCAGCTCGGTGGCAGTCAGGGGGAGTCGGACGTCAGGCTTGAAGCCTTCCATGAGCTTCCAATAGGATTTCCGCTCAATCCTGTCTGTGTACAACGGGGACCCAGGTTCCTGGATGGCTTCCACGTCCTGGCAAAAGGTTCCTACGGAACACTTCCTTATTTGAGGGGGGGGGTCCCCGTCAAGGTTCTGCGCCGTACAGTTTCCCTACGCTCGACTCGTGGGCTTCTCTGGCGTATAATTCTTAGCATGGTCGGTGAACCGAGGTGACCGGGATCGGGAAATCCGCAACTAAGGAGAACGAGCCGCTGAGCAAATGAACTCCGCGTAATGGATCCATAGAAGCGAATCATGGGTATATGCAACACCAAGGATGAACAGGAGGTCCCCTGATTTGGATAGGATCATTTCTACCGCAAGGACAATGAAGTTTTGCGAGCTTTGGCTAGATGATCCGGATCTTGACCAAAAGGTAAGCGAACGCCTTCTTCCGGACCTGCATCCCGCCAGTTTTCGGAATGTAATGAACAAGTTTCTGATGGGATTCAAGGATGTGGGTTTTGTACTACAGGCGGTTGCAAAACCGTGACCACGTCGTAAGCGCGCGATATCGCGTATGAA
>CAZCDS010000106.1:0-11827 GCA_964497585.1 uncultured Syntrophaceae bacterium | reverse complement strand
AGTTCTTCAATGGTGAGCAATATTCAGTACCTATCTGATCGCAACTTGGTATCAGAGGGGCGGACTTTAGCCGCGCGGATCTCTCTGGGGCATTCCTGGGTACAGGCTCGGAGAAACCTCGGTTCGCGGGCCTCGAATCTCGGCCCATAGGAAACCCTTCGGGTAGGTGCGAACGTCGCGTGACGGGCGGCTCCTGTTTTCAGATTGAATTCTCCGCACGAATTGCGTACAATACCGCGTGAAGACTTAACCACTGCGATAAAGGGGGGTGCATGATGGTGGGGTGGGAATTCTTCTGGTATGCGGTCCTCATCGGCGGAGTAATCTGGTTCATATGGCCTCGTGTTGGGGAATACGGTAGTGTCGATGAGCCTGAAGCAGAAACCTTGAGTAAACCTTGGTTTGGCGCGTGGTTTACAAGCATATGGGGTCTCATAGCTCTGATACTTGCTCTAGTTGCCCTGCTTTTTTTCCGAATTATCTCCCGCGGTTTTTGAGGAACACCCGGAGCATGAGCCCGATGGCATACACGCTCCGTTAACAGAGTAACAAGCTCCCTCAAGGGATCAGATCAGAGGCCCCACGTGACTACCGGAAGTGGAAAGAAGCGTTGGTGAATTTGTGAAAAAGGGCACGAATGGCAGGCAATTGTGGGGAAAAGGACTGCGGGTGGTGGATGTCCGCAATGCTGGAAAGAGCGCCGGAGCAAGCGCAGGTAGCCTTCTACACTCAGAGAATCAGCGGCAAGAAGCAGTTTGATCGATGACTCACCGAACAAGCTATTGCGACCTGACTCGCCACACGACTCGCTCCGTCGATCGAGATTGTGGCCCGTGGTCTGGGGGCCCGGCCAAGGCGCGGATCGGACCCGAAAGGGCCTGATTCCCCCAAAGAAAGCTGTTTTGCGGAACTCCAGGAATGGGTATGCGCGGCAGGCTCAAAAAGTACGGCAAAACAGCCTGTTGCTGATCGGATTGGGTATTTTTGCTAGACCGGAAATACCCAATAATAAGGGTTGACTCCTCGTCTGCGTCATGGAATGATAACAAAGGGGAAAAAGGTCAGCGGGGCTGGTCCCCGAGCGTGGCGGGCAAGGGCCCGGGAGAGGGGGACTCTGCGAGAACGCTCCCCCCTCGGTGAACTCTTAACGAAAAACGAATCCGTGGTCCCATCGGGCGGTGGAGTAGCATACCCGCCCCCTCATGGCGTTGACCGGGGTTCGAGGCCGCCCCGGACAGCCAGATTAACACACCCGATAGCGCAACATGGCCTCAGCGGGTAGTGCGTAAAGTCGTCTGCTAATTGTCCCACTCGGGGAATGGGAAAAAACTCTCGCCTTTAGGCGAAGGCTTTAGTAGGCCCGAAGGGCTGAAATCGGCCATCCTCCGACTGAAGTCGAAGGTTTTCCGTCTCTGTGATGAACCACGGCCGCTTGAAGGCGACGGTTTTCTGGTGGCTGCGAGAGCCGGGCTTAATCCGGCCGGGCGAATTAAGCCGACGAAGCCACAGCCTTTCAGGCGGTAGAACCATCACCAGATTGGAGGACATTGCAGGAAGAGGGGAGATCACAATGACTTTGAGCTGGTTGAGTGCCTTGAATGGGCGAACGGACTTGATTTACGGCAGCAACAATCTCCTGCTTTTCGCATTGGAGATCGGGCTGGGCATGGATGATATCCACACTGTGGCCGCGTCAGCGTTGACCGACGGGCCAGATGACAAGAAATGCGACTTGCTCTACGTCGACCGAGACGCTGGCCGAGCGGTGATCGCTCAGTCTTATGTGTCCGCCGATACGACGAAGTCGGAGGCAAAAGCCAGTAAGGCCGCCGATCTAAATACAGCTGTATCATGGCTTCTCTCTCAGGATTTTGCCGAAATGCCCAATACGTTAGAGCCAGCTGCAAAGGAGTTGGATGCGGCCTTAGAAGATGGGGATGTTGAGACTCTTGAAATCTGGTATGTTCACAACCTTCCAGAATCAGAGAATGTTTGGAAAGAGTTGAGCCAGGTACGAAAAACAGCCGACTCGATGTTGCAAAGGTATTACCGAGATACCCGACCCGAGAACGTGCACGTATTGGAGGTGGGGCAGCAGACACTGGCAAGCTGGTATAAGAGTATTTCAGCCCCCATCGTTGTTTCCGAAAAGTTCGATGTTCCTATCAGTGCGGCATTCCGTACGACGACTGAAGAATGGGACGCTGTCACCACCTCAGTACCTGCCACCTGGCTACACAGCCTGTTTGAAAACCACCGCGAAGATCTGTTTTCGGCAAATTTGCGCGGGTATTTGGGCAGTCGAAAAAGCGACAAGAACATTAATCACAACATGAAAGAGACCGCACGGACAAAACCACTCAGATTCTGGGCGTATAACAATGGTATTACGGCGTTGGTGAACGAGGTGATCTTGAAGAAGAGTGAAAGTGGCACCGCACTCACCATAGAAGGGATCTCTGTTGTCAACGGCGCACAGACCGTGGGTGCGATCGGTTCAGTAGATAGCCAGGCCCTCGGAGACGCTGAAGTTCTTGCGAGGTTCGTGAAATGCCCCGAGCTAGCAATTGTGGAAGAAATTATCAGATTTAACAACTCACAGAACAAATTGGAACCATCTGATTTTCGAAGTAACGACAGAGTTCAAGAACGGTTGCGAAAGGAATTCGAAGAGTTTCAGGACGTCCACTATACAGGAGGGAGGCGCGGAAGCTATGAGGACAAAATTAGGAGGCCAGCCAACGTCATTCCCTCCTATACAGCAGGTCAGGCTCTAGCTGCATTTCACCAGGATCCATATCTGGCCTACAATCACAAGAGTAGGATTTGGGAGGAAGATGGAACGTACGCGAAGTATTTCAACGACCAGACCACTGCTGGCCACATTTTGCTGGTCTACTCTCTTCAGCGCTGCATCGAGGAGTGTAAGTCTGAACTCTCGTTGGTGCCAGAATCTAATCGTGCAGATACTCAGACCGCCCAGATTCAGTACCTGAGGGGGCGCGGTGCTGTATATTTGCTGTGTTCCGCAATTGCAGGTGCGTGTGAGCAATTCGTGAGTGGCAAGATTGCAGACCGGTTCAGCCTCAAGCTGTCCAGTAAGGAGAGCATAGCGAGTGGTATGAAGCTCTGGAAGCCTATTGTCGTTGTCTCGCTCGCGTTTGTAAGGACGCTACAAGCACCAATAGACGCGCAACTCAAGAGAGCCGACAACGTCCGATCAGCGATTGATGACTTTGTCGCGATGATAGAGGCGACGAAGGATCACAATCAGGAGATATATAGGCAGTTTTCGGATAGCATTGAACACTCATAACGGCCGGAGGGATCATCTTCTCCAAGTTCAGAAAAGGATCAGGGTCATAGATGGCCCGGATGTACATAGTTCCTGCAATCATCCGGTCTGGTTTGCATCCGGAGCGGACTCTTGGCAAATGACGACCCACAAGGAGCGGGGTCAGGCTTGACATACTTGGATTTGAGGGGGTAAACTGCTAAGACCCGCACCGAGGGCACGCATTTCCTGTCCGGGCGCTATCTATCATGTGATGATATGTGGGAACGGTGGCCAGGATATCTTCTCTGATGAGGCGGACTGGGTTAGTTTCTACGATCTGTTGGAAGAAGGAGTCAAGCGATCAATCGTCTGCGCCCGCGAGGAACAGAATCGCCGTCTGGCGGAAGTATCCGGCGGGGTAAGAGAAGACTCGGCACAAATCCAAATATGTCAAGCCTGACTTCTACACTACACTAAACTACGCTACACAAAGAGAGGGAATGGGAGATGACTAATGACAAGCAACGAATTGAGTAGCAAACAACACGAAAAGGTTACGTGCTTGCATTGCGGTGTTGTGAATCCAGTTTCCCATGTCTACTGCAGTAATTGTGGCGAGCGAATCGCGCCTGAGATCAAAGTCTCCGAGGACATGGTGATTCCGGAAAAGGAGCTTCGGGAATTCGTACTTCAAGTGTGTGATCAGCATTTTGAGAATGGTGAAGTGATCAGGAAGCGTCTGACAACTGAAATCACGCAACAGGCTTCAAATTCTCTTGGTGGTTGGCTTCGTCTCGTCGATACCACTATAAGGAACTTCCTGTTGGTTGTTGCCATTGTGACGGGTGTGGCCGCTTTCTTGGGGTACAAAACATACCAGGACATTCAGCGCACCGTTACCGCGAAAATCACCAAACATTTTGAGTCTCTCGATCGAGAGGCAGAAGAAAGACGTCGGGAGTTTAGAATACATATCCAGAAAGCCCAGGCCTTACGTGACCATTTACAGAAGATTATACAGGTAACACGATTTATACAGACTTCAACGAACGAGAATCACTTGACCGCGAAAACAAAGTCTTTCTTAGACCAAGTCATCAAGGGATATAGAGAGTATCTCTTGGGTCTCGGGGTTGTTCCCGCCTCCCCGATCATCAATATCGATGTAAACACTAAGTATGCAGGTTTTCCGCACTTCGACCAGGCGCTCAATACACTGAGACTCGATCCCCACTCTTCTTTGGACAAGGACCTTGTGTGCCGTTTCTATACGAGTAGTTTGCTGGCTAAGTATTCGGAACTCAGGAAACTTCTATCAGGTCTAGCTTACTACTTTCCGTGTTCCTGGCAAAATGATCCCAGGTTTGCAGAGATATACGCTGGAACTCCTGGGGCCAAACGTGAACGTAGGCTCGAGGAACGCAATTTGAAGACTACACGTCGAGTTCAGGATCTCCCAGATAACCCCTCTGTCGAGGAAGCAGGAGAGATTTGGGGTGCCACGTTCTGGGATATTCGTGAAAAATTGGGAACAGAAGATACGGACCGTATTATAGCCGGTACGGTCTTAGATTTCGTTCCGGATAGCTCCGGGCCGGATGAAGAACGACGTTTCGTGAACAAGCTGATTCAAAAGGCTCATGCAGTCCAAGGGGGTAAGAGAGTATCAGAAATCAGGTCGATTTTTAAGGACCGTGGGTGGCGCTTCTGAAACGCCGACCCTGAACGACGTGGTGCTACGCCCGCGCAGGAATACAAGTACTCGATAGTGCTCCAGCTCAAGCGTGGAGTCTTAGCTTAGTTTTCATCTCCGTTTTCCACTGAAACCGTTTCGAATGCGCCAAATGAAATGAAAGGAGGATGGGAATGAAATCGCTAATTGTGTTGAGTGTAGTGCTGGTTACACTTTTGTCAGCTCTGACTTATACATTCGCGCAACAACAAAACCAGGACTGGCCTTGTGTATTACCAGGTCAAGAAAGAGGTGAGTTCGTGTATATGACAAGGGCTGAATGCGTGAAGGCTAATGGTCGTGTCGTCGCGCTATACCCCGGTCGACCGCGGAAAGCAGTGATAAACGATCCAGACGGCTATACCAATATACGCAGAGGGCCGGGGATGCAGTATGCCATACGTGCACAGATAATGGATGGACAGGTCTTCATGGCATTCGAGAGCCCGAATAAAGACTGGTGGATTGTACGGACGCCCGATGGTACTTGGGGGTTTATGCATGCTTCTAGAATCAGACTCTTGGAGTAGTGTGTTGGGGTCGTCTTGGGATCGGGCTTGACATATTTGGATTTGAGGGCATAGACCGCAAAGAATGTCACAGAGGGCACGCATGCACTGTGCAGGCGTTGTCTGTGGTGTAATGCTACGCGGCAACGTCGCCATACAGAGCCTTTCGCGATTGTCGTTCCAATCCTCCGTGCAAAAGCTGCAGCAAAGGAAGATGATCGTCGCTACTAAGGAAAATGTGCTCGTGCCGCCTTCCCCCGTTCATCGCATGGTATGAGGCCCCCGGTACTCTATTCGTAACGGACAAGACATTCGGCCGGTCCTCCAAGGACCAAAACACGGATCTTCTTATGATGCAAAACCAGACGTGGCCACTGTCCGACCGCATCACGAGGCAGGACTCGGCCGTGGGCAGATCGATGCGGCGCCAAAAACCTGTCCCGAAAACCTCGACGAAACCCACACGAAAATACGTATATGGTGTCGCCGGAATTCTGATACAGCACGGCAATGGAACACCGAGTTCGTAGCCATGGTCTACTTCTTTTGTCTTTGACTCGTACACTTCGACACAGGGTGCGTCTTTACTTTCCGAGCCAGCCTCCTAATCCTAAAGGAACTTCGGAGGAAAGACACCCTGATTGGTAAGTGATGCTGCCTGGAGGACCATCAGAGCGGAAGTTCCATGCGCGACGATTTTCCCTTTGTCGTTCGTGACCTCGGCTACTCCGAGTCCGAGTGTCTTGCCGATTTTTACTCTGCGACCTCTGGCTATGAGTTTTCCCGGTGCCGTGGCTGGGGCAAGGTAATCCAGTTTCAGATCCACCGAGGTCATGCCGGCCTCTTCGGGGATTTCTGCGTACACGGCCCAGAATGTAGCAGCATCTATGATAGTGGAAAAGACTCCCCCGTGAACCACACCAAACGGTTGCAGGTGTTTCTCCTGCAACTGGATTTCTACGAGGCACTCCCCAATACCCATTTCTACGATCTCCATTGAGAGTAACTGAAAGTAGGGAGACTCATTGACCTGTTTCATAAGCATCTGTAAATACTCAGGGTTGATTCTTCCTGTGTCCACTCCTTGTACCTCCTTCGGGCGAATTGTTCAGTGGCGGCCCGTATCTCCGAAGCAAAAACGATTGAGGAACTATCTACTGTAAGCCTGACCAACTCTCCGGCTTCTCATGAATCTGGAATAGGAATCGACTCGCCAAAAGCGACCAAGCGGCACGACCCTCATGGAAGACAGGGCCTTCCCGCCATGGTTTCGCGTCTTGGCAACTCACGTCTCTGCCGAGGAAGGCATGCTCCGTCATCATTGAAAGCGATACCGCGAGGAGGCTCGATTCAAGGAGTATCGAGGGCTATCTCAAAGTGACGGACGGTACGCTCATAGTCTTTAAGCACTGCTATGGCCTGAGGTTCCACCACGGCATTGTCAATGTCAGTGCCGGCAAAACCTTTGACCGCCTCCATGGATTCCCAAGTAGTTATAACCAGGACTTCCACTTCATCCTTCAAATCCCTACGTAAGACCTTAATGTTGATATGTCCCCTGATCTTAGCGAGCTGTGGAACGACATTCGTGTCGACATGTTCGACGTATCTGTCGGCTTTTTCCGAGTCACTCGTGACTCCACGCCAGACTCTTGCGATCATGGTATCGTCCTCCCTGCGATTGTAAGTCGGGATTGCCGGAAACCGTACTGCTGTTTTCTTGATAATCGTTCTTTTGGGCTGGGAACCACTTGTCCAACCGATCCGCCATCGGGCCAGCGCAGTTTCGGTCATGAGGCTGGTCCAGACATGACCCCTTGTCTTGTTCTCGCTGTAAGAGCCGTCCCTCATGCCTCAGTGTCTGCGCCCTCTTTTCCCCGTCTTCAAAACCTCATTTCAGGTAGTACCCGCATCCGATGAAGAAGTCCTGCCCCGGCACCCTCTTAATGAAGCTCCTCTTGGGAGTAGGGTCTTTTTCGCCCGGCTTGGTCCAGGAATATTTTACCCATCCTGATCCCTTGGCTTTTGCCAGATCGATCATTTTGGCGACAGCGGGGTCGCTGCTGAGATTCTTTCCCAGCAGGGGTTTGTTGTTGGGAGAGCCTTCGGCCAGAGAGACGCCGTCCAATGATATGGCGAAGAGATAGGTGTCTCCTATGACAAAAGGACCTTCCAGATCGTTGATGGCCATGAATGCGGCCTCTTTTCCTTCTGACTTTACGAGAGCAACTGCCCGCTCGACCATGCCCTGGACGGCTGCAGCTCTGTCATTGGCAAAGAGAGCAGTGGAGACCATAAGCGCCGCGCCAATCAATGCCAACGTCACGGCAATCTTCTTCATAGCGTCCTCCTCCTATAGGAAATCGCAATTGACAACAACTTCACGTTCCGCGCACCATTCCCGTGAAGCGTTTTGCCATCTGCCTGCTTTCGATGCAAGACTCGGTGCAGAAGATTATTTAGGGGTCACCGATCAAGCGCCGCGAGTCAAAGAAAAATA
Organism: uncultured Syntrophaceae bacterium; assembly: GCA_964497585.1. Lineage (GTDB taxonomy): Bacteria > Desulfobacterota > Desulfomonilia > Desulfomonilales > Desulfomonilaceae > CAZCDS01. Next base: position 3,809 of record CAZCDS010000106.1, on the reverse strand, counting down.
GTACCCCGTGGCAACGAAATCGCTGTTTCCTCAAAAGCATTGCCACGCAGCGGAAAGGAGTTCCATCTCGACAACCACGGCAGTGTGAGCAGCGTAGTCAGTCGTACGAAGAAGACACTCACGCATGACGGAAGGCTCCGAGCACGAGTCGACAAGATAGAGCAAGAATTGAGAAAGGATCAAAAACCGGCCCCTTTGTCCAATATTGATCCGATGTCTTTTACTTGTTAGGTCTTGCAAGAGTCCGAGGTCGCGGTTGTGGCTGAGCATCGGCTTTGCGCGCCAACGTCTGAGGATCACATATCTCAAACAGTTCGTTGTGCCACTGCACGGGTGCTTCCTGGATATCATCCTCGATCTCTTCTCCCAGAAAATACCGTTTCCCTTGCCATACGGTACCGAAAGAACGCCCACCATCTTGGCGATACAAACCAATGAGTTGGGGAGGTCCCCCACTGCCAGGGTCGGAGCCGTCAGCCAGAGCCTGCGCAAAAGCCGAGTAGAAAGCTCGGCTCGTGCCTCCGACCTCACTAGCCCGCCATCGTTTCAAAGTCTGTAGAAATGCGTGCCGCCCAGTGCCAAGCGGTACCAGTAACCCCGATTTGGTTGGCATCGGCAGCTGGATTACCCTTTGAACTACCGCCTTCTGGAAGTCGATCTGCCAGACATGAAATGAGCACGCGGTCCCCTTGCCCTCACGTGTTGCATATAGCAATGAAAAATTGGCAGGAACTGATGACGGATACCTACTCAATGGATCAATTAAAGAATTCACAACGCTATCCAGGCGTTCATTCGGGGAAGCACCGAGTGGGAACATGAGACCGTGATCCATCCTGTCGATCATTCGTCCTAACACCTGTGTGGGGAACAACACATCTCCACAGTATCCCAGCAGGTGGGGTTCATCCCTTGATGCGAAGAGCTTACGGCCGCAATCCCATTTATCAGCTGTTACGGTCCATGTTATTCTACTATCCGCTGCAAAATAAACTGATGCCGGGCGATACTCGTTTCTGCCCCGCTGATCGGCCCCTGTCCATGCTATGAGTGTTGTCATAATACCTTTGCCATGAATGACTGTCTCGTGTTAATATCAACCTGTCCGACATTCATTGAGGTTAATCCGCCGTATATGGCGGTTCCGAGGAGCAACTCCCCCACCCTCCGCCAACCTATGGAGGGGTCGAGGCGACTATCCCCCCAGTTCCAACTGGGGGGATATGTGGGGTCCGTCTCCCGTGCCCGAGTTCCAGCGCAAAAAGACTGCCCAACATGCTGCCGAGGACAGTCGGATGGTGCCGCCTGTCAAAGCATCGCGATTTCCGGGTATCCGCACCACGTCAAGTAGCGTGGTGTTCGGTCGATAAGCTAGTGTCAGCGGTGATGCTCGCTATCTCTCGGCTCCGTCAGCCAGATCTCTTTCTCTCCGTCGTCGAATTCTATTGTGTCAACCGCTTGCAGAAGATCAGCGAGAGTGGCGTCACCCTTTTAACGGGTGACCCCTTATCACGACACTAACCTTCATCGCTGACCGGAAGGTGCAGGCCCGCGGCCGTCTGGATGCATGGCATGGGTGTGTTCCGGCTTTGTCTTCTCAAACGCTCTGAACTCATGGTGGATACTGGCGTATAATTCCGGAAGCCAAGAGGGACCATTGGGCAACGTGCGGGGCAGGGGCGCAGTCCTTGGGTCATGAGGGGCTATCACGACCTTGGCGTTTCTCATGCCCACCGTCGCGACCAGGACAAAAAGCTCCTCAATAGCTCTGTCGCCCATGGCCAGACATCCAACGGAACCGGCCTTGCCGTGGATAAAGATTTCACTGCCCGGTTGGGAGCGTCCCTCCTTCTTTGCATGTCGCAGGTCAAAGGCATTCGGGTAGTTCAGCATCATTGAGAGATGATAGCTGCTGTTCGGATTGAGGAACGTGATGCGATACACGCCTTCCGGGACCTGCTCGTCGCCTTCTCGCAGTTTCGGCCCGGCAGTCCCGCTCGCACCTTTGATCGGATAGCTCTTTATGAAGTGCCAGTTTTGGGCGGCATGAGCCCACAACTCTAAAGACCGCTCAGCTTTCATACCCAAGAGAGCGACCTTGGCCGGCGGATACGGTACGCCTGCATTTTCGAATGCCGGTGTGAGTCTATCCGTCGCCTCCTTGCCATATTGTTCAAGGATGTCTGCGACCGTACGTCGCCCGGTGAACTCGAGATACTTGGGGTACCAGATTGAGCGGCCGTAGTGGAAAAAGAGACACACTCCGACAACAACGAGCACCAAAAGAATAACCAAGGCCCAACGAGTAGACCTTCTCATAGTTCCTTATCCGTTAGCCGGAATTACGCCGCGGCTTTACCATCTTAACCGTCTTGGCACACCTGATGGGCAGAGGGATTGCTCCGGTGACCCCGAAAAGGTGGACGTGGATTGTCCCACGCGATCTGAAAGAGGCAAAACCATCATCATGTTGATGAACACCGCCCCCTTTTTCCTGTTTCCGACCGTACCTCACCCTCCGTCGCTCGGTCAACCGTCTTTTCCACCGAGCCCGTCACCCTTCCGAAGGAACAAGAGGCAAGTCGCAAGAGGTTCCCGGACGGCAAAACCTCTTGAGATGAAGCGGCCTTTGTCCAATTGCCTCTTGTCGCTTCGCGACCCGGACGTATAACGTCCGGGCCACCCTCGACTTAGCTGGGGTAGGTCCTTCGTCCGATCGTGCTCCCGTGCGATCGGCACAAGGAATTATGCAACAATCTCTGAAATGCCGGGTCTTGTCAGGCCCCCTTAACGACGCTTAGGACAGGGCTGGCGTGAGCCACTACGGGAGCGGCATGCCACAGGCGTTGCCCGGCCACTCGTAGAGTCCCGATGGGACGACCGAAAATAGCCCCGGAATTCATTCCGGGTTTAGGGGAAAAGCGACCCGAGCATTTGTTCCTTGAAAACGCGAATGAGATCCTTTAGGATGACCAGGTGGTCATTGACCGGGTGGTCATCCCGCCCCGCGAAGAATACCAGTTCATGATGAATCCGCCACAATCGCTCGGAACCGAACTCTTCAGAAGCCTGAGCCGCGACAAGCAGGAGAAGGTCCTCAACGCGGCTGTCGAGGAATTCGCTCTGAACGGGTACCGAAACGCCTCCATGAACACATTGGTCAAAGCAGCCGGGATCAGCAAAGGCAGCCTGTTTCAGTATTTCAGGAACAAACGGGGCCTGTTCGATGGTGTGGTGGAGCTCGCCGAGGCCCGGGTGAAGCGCTATCTGAAGCACGTTCGAGAGCAAACGACGGAGATGAGCTTCTTTGAAAGATTGGAGCAGCTCCTCCGAGCCGGATTCGCGTTCATCGACGAGCATCCTCTCCTCGCGCGGATCTACTTTCACCTGCTGCAATCGGGTGAGTCTCCGTCAGGATCAAACCGAGTCGCAAAGCTCAGACGACGGGGAGAGGCGTTCCTCGCCGGCCTGATCCGGGAAGCCGTCACCAGGGGAGAACTGCGGGAGTCCGTTGAGGTCTCGAGGGTCGCGTTCCTGATCAACGCCCTGTTCGAAACACTGCTAAGGTCCTACTACACGGATTTTCTCGGCTCGGATCTCGGGTTGTACAAGGGAAACGCGGACGAGCTGGATCAGTGGGTCAAAACTACCCTGGACCTGATCTGTACCGGCATCGAAACGGAAGAGGACGCGGCAGGATGATAGGCGAGAAGAGTTCTCCGGGGAGGGCGTTTTTGCAAAAACGCCCTCCCCACTATACTTTCGCCATTTTTGTAAGGTATTATGGCGATTTTCGCGGAAAGAGGTTG
>CAZCDS010000105.1:0-13681 GCA_964497585.1 uncultured Syntrophaceae bacterium | reverse complement strand
TATCCACCACTGCACGATAGCGCCGCTCGCTCCTTTTCAGGCTCTCGGCCGTGAGTTTCCGTTCCATGATCTCCGCTTCGAGTAACGTGTTCAGCTCTTCGGCACGCTCTTTTTCTTTCGTCAGAGATTCGATGAGACCGCTCTTCTGAAATCTCAGCTCGAAGGATTCAGTGAGGATCCGATTCATGCGCCGAGCAGCAACGGCAAGGATACCGCCCAGCAGGAGAATCAACGCCCCGAGAGTGATCTCAAATTCGGTGCCCTCGTAAAAGTACCTCCCTGCCACCGGAAGCAAAATGCTGACGATGGCGATCAAGCTGCAATGCACGACTGACGAGTACATCAGCACGGCCGCGCCGGCCACCCCGCCGATGAAGAGGGCCAATAGAAACTGATGCGGCAGAGAATCAGCGGGAAAGAGCACAATACCCGTCAGCCCCCAGAGGAGACCCGATGCTGTGGCTCCGACAACAAACCTCCTGCGCCACGGAATCACAGCCGGCCCGGTCGGCGAGGCTCGGTGGAAGCCTCGCCACAGCGCGTAGCGACAGACCATCACCAGGGTAAACGCCGCCAGCCAGACGACGATGTGCGTGCCGGGAACCACCCGCCACAACGCCAATGCAAGCGCGACTGCCCCTGACATCGTTACGAACGTACGAAGGTGTGAGTGTGAATAAAGCTGTTGAATCAGAGCTGCTTGAGTCTCATGGGAAACCGGAGTCGTACCCGTATCTTCACGTGCCATGGCGTCACCTCTTGAGAACTATGTCGCGCACCCTTGTTCAAAATGACAAAAGGATTGGACATGGGCCCCCCCTTCCCGCGACTCGCCCTGATGGATAGGAAATCGGTTTGGTGACTCGGCGACACCGTCCGTCCGGCCCCGGGCAGGAGGTGATGCGCAGAATAAGAGAATTTGCTTTGTGAAACGATTATACCAAAAAAAGCATGAGAATCATACCACCGAGGGCTTTTTCCGCTAGCCTTCGCCTGTTTGGCACAGGTTCCGGTCGCCTTGTAACCCGAAATTCACTCTTTCCGAATCCTTTGACGCGGGTTCTTGAACGAGGCGCCCACGGTCTGTCCTGGTATGGGGAGGAAGGTGGCTGCCACCCGATTGATAAAGTTTTGCAGCCTGACGAGCTTGAGAACATACGCCTTCTCTTGTGGGCTCAGGTCTTTCTCCAGGTCCTCGAAGAAGTCTCCCTTCGGTTCCGTTCCATCCGCTGAGGTGAGCAATTCCGCATACCTCAGGAGCAGCCACTCCTTGTGCCGGAATCTCGATTCGTCGAGACTCGGCAGGTCCTCGATCTCCTCCTCGGACATCCCCAATCGCCGGCCCGCGGCGGAATGCGCGTTGATTCAGCGAGGACAGGCATTGACGAGGGAGACCTTGACGAGGATTTTCTCTCTCAGTCTCGGGTCCACCTTCAGGAACGTCATGAGAAAGGTCGGTCCTTGGAAGAGCGCAAAGAATCTCTGAAAGAAGTCGCGGATCGAAACGAATCGCTTGGGTTCTTCGGCCATCTCTGCTCTTTGTCCTCATCGATCTTCGCGGGAAAATAGCACAGAATCAATTCGGGGAACATCATATACCGACCGTCAAGAATTCTGTCTGCTTGGTGGTGGCGTATGTTCCAAGAACCTTTCCACTTCATCCTGCAAAACAGCGGAGCAGTTTGCCGACAAAAGAGTCCTCCGCAATCTTTCCACAAGAATTCTGCCGTTTCTTTTGGCGCCTGCTATATGTCCGATAGGGCCTGCTCAGGGTTTGTCGTCTTGTTCCGGCCCAGAGTTTCTCTTCTTCCCACCTGCGCTCCTGTCTGTCCATTCCGGGAGCCCCATCACCGCTCGCCAGTGGTGTGCAATGTCCATACGGCGTGCGATCCAGACGCGACCTGTCGTCTGCACGTGTTCGAGAAACCTTTCCAGCCCGGCGATACGGCCGGGCCGACCGATCAGCCGCGGGTGAAGGCCGACGGACATCATGGCAGGATGCCGTTCGGCCTCGCGCCAGAGCGTGTCGAAGGCATCGATGCAGTACCGTGCAAAGTCTTCCGCGTGCACGAAGGTACCGCCGGCCATGTAGCGCATGTCGTTGGTATCGAACGCGTAAGGTACAATCACGTGGCTGCGGCCCAAGACCTCAACGAGATGGGGTAGGTCGTCGTCATACGCGTCCGAGTCGTAGAGGAACCCACCTTCCTCGACGAGCAGACGTCGGGTGTTGGGTGAAGGCGCTCCCTTGGTATGCCAGCCCACGGGACGCACGCCGGTTGCATTTTGGATACAGGCCACGGTCTTGGCGATTATCTCACGCTCGTGGGCCGCCGCCATCTCCGCGTGCCGCTCCCAACGAAAGCTATGACAGGAGATTTCGTGACCGCGCGCGACGACATCCTTTGCCAGCCATGGCGAACGTTCGATGGCCCGACCGGCCGCACTTACGGTACAGCGCGCGTCGAAACGCTCCAACGTGTGCATGATCCGCCAGTACCCGACGCGCGGGCCGTAATCGAAGTGTGAGGCGAGGCAATAGTTGGGTACGCCCTGCACCGGCTCGATGATGTCGTAAACACTCTCGTTGCTCTCGTCCCCGTCGGCCACTGACAATTCCGACCCGGCCTCGACGTTCACAACGACGGACACCACTACTCGAGCATCGGCGGGCCATTTCGGATCGGGCGGGTTTCCGCCGTACCCGTAGAAGTTACGGGGATATGGAGAAGTATCGTTAACATTCACCGGCTGTTTCCTCCTTGTGAGTTAAGTTCTTCATCTGCTGACCTGCCACCTAAAAAGTGGCTCAGGTTATGGGAGCAGGATCCCGGACCACCCAATGAAGCACCCCCGCGGCACCGCTCATGACCCTTGACTCATAAACCCATCGTAGAAAATCTTACTCGTTCGTCAACAATTGCGTACGGTGTACCCGGAACTCACGGAACTCATGCAAGTCTTCTCCTTCAATAAAAGCACTTCTCCGATTCAAACTTACGATTCCCCGCGAACCGATGAACTCCGAGAGAGCTTCATTCAATTCATCGCTGGCGCTCATTCGCACAAATTGATTATCTCCATCTCTCGCCCGCTCTTTCAGAATAGTGGAAAGCGATTCTGATCCAACGGCAATCATCAACTCAGGCGAATGAATCGTCAAAATAAGCTGGTTGCCTTGCGCCAGCCTCGTGAGTTCTTCCAGGCAGTGTCGTTCCAGCTCAGAGGATTTGCAGGGCACCTGCAAAGCGCGGATCAAGATGACTAGCGGCGAAGAAACCACAGAATGAGGTTCAACACCACTGTGAGCAAAATGCTCAGCACTATGCAGGTCATGAGAGGAAAGTTGAACGACCAACCCGGCCGCTCCACCCTGATGTCGCCCGGAAGACCGCCCAAAGGGAGGCCGAACTTCCCGGCAAGCCACGTGAAGAGACCCAGCAGAACTAGGCCAATGCCCGCGAGAGCTATCCATTTCCCGAGCGTCGAAAGATCCATGGCTTTGGTCCGAAATCCTGATGGTTCAATGCGTTTGACATGCCTCGGCGATCAGTGAACTTTTACGGAAAATCAGCACCGCAACCGTCTCATAGCCGCCCTCTCCGGTGGCATTCCAAGCGATTCCGGCCGATTATGCCACGCAAGATTTCAAAATACAAACGCATTTCCAAGAAAGGGGTCAAACACTTCACAGCCAATGCGGTCCAGACGGAGTTTGATTCTATTGCGCTGATGCTTCATTTCAGGGAAGAACCCGAGAGGTGACGCAAAGTACACATCAGGCGTGCTCAACTCTGGGAACGCCTTTCTTGCCCCGCAAGGAATCACACGATCCCCTTCCCGTCAAGTTGAACTGACGCGACAGCTCGATATCCTTTGCGTTCTCCCATTCACCTCACTGAACGTGATGTGATGGACTCTCGCAAAGTCTGGGTCGAGGAAGCTCTCTGCCGCGGCCTATGAATAAATATCTAAAGGCTGTACCTCCCGTTCAAAGTACCGGTGGAACGATGCAGGGAGGCTGTGATAGTCCGTGCCGGAAATGGCTTCTGAGAAGTCCCGAGAATTGTATGTGTTCCAGAACAGAATTGTCTTTTTTCGCAATAGGTTCTTGTTGGCATCGTCCAGGAGAGCCGCGAATGTTTTTCCTGTGTACGTCCCATCCAATGTGAGTCCCCCATGCTCTTTCATGAGGCTGACCGCTTTCATTCCTTCTTCCGTGAACAGGGCGTATTGCTCGCCGAAGAAATCGCTTCTGACGTCCATGTCCTCTTCAGAAATCTCAAATACCGGAAAGGAAGCGTCCAATGAGTGAAGCACTCTGTTGGTTTCACGGAAGAGCTTGACCATTCCCTGGGCGCTGCCGAATTTCTCCGGTACGACCCGCACAGCAACCACCCGGGTGTCTACGCCCGCGGCCTTGAGCCCCAACATGAGTCCCACAGCGGTCCCCATCGTGCCAAGGGCAACGTAGATGCAATCAGGTTGAGGAATCTCACCTTTTGCGATCTGGCCACTCAATTCCAAGGCAGCATTCACGTGGCCGATCGTCCCGAAGGCTGAGGAACCTCCAGCCGGTATGACCACTGGAAAACAACCAGATTTGAGCCTGTGGCGCAAGAGCTGAAAAAGCGTATCCTTGGCAAGGAGTGGTATGTTGCTTTTCTGGTGAAGCTCCGCGTTGCAGCAATAGCTCAACAATAGATTTCGACGCACGTACTCGGCATTGGGCTGAGGAAGCAGCATCGATATACTCCGAAGGCCCAACTGTTCAGCGTAGAGTGCCGTGGCCGCGGCATGGTTCGAACCGGCATAACCGAAGGTCAGGACTTCCTTCGCGCCTTTGGCACGAACCCTGGCCAGGACAAATTCCAGCTTCCTGACTTTGTTGCCGGCGTACGCTTCACCGCTCAAATCGTCCCGTTTAACGTAAAGAGCGTTCACACCAATTTCCCGCCCCAATCGCTCCAGATTTTCGACCGGTGTCGGGAACCTCCCTAAAGGGACGCGCTCCAGTCCGTCTTTCAACGCCGGGTACCGTTCAAATAGAGGGATCATGGTTTTTTCTCTTCTCAAGAGGTCGAGGTGGCAGGGCAGCGACGCCACCCTGTTGCCATCGCATAAAGAATACTCTTCGGGTCATGTTAGCCCCCCGAAAAACCCGTTCTCGGTGAGGCGATTCCGGCGCGAATTATGTATAGCGCGTGCCATCTTGGATGTTTGCCAGGTCTTGATCGTTCATTGGATCGCCCCTGCAATCCCAAAATGCCGCCGCGGGGTCCGCCCTGACTCCCGAGGAAATCATCGGCCTCTATGTGTCCTGAAAAATGGTTTTCAACCTGTTTGCGAGGGTAGCCCAACCCACGCGAATTCGTCAAGCGGCTTTCACATCCGAACTCGTTCTCCGAAGACAGTTCGTTCGTGTCGAGTCAAGGGAACTGCGCGGCCGCAATGCAATCGTCAGCTCCGTTCGTAACGAGAGGCTCCGGCACCAACCTTTCTTGGGTCCTTTGACGAGCCGCCTGATTGATCGCTTCACCACACCTCCGGTGAAGTGAGGTAGTAACGCTCGGAGGAATCCAAGACGGTGCTCCGCAAGCTGTAACTCAGCCGCAAGATTGTTCAGGTCGCCTCTTAGGTGCCTTCTCGCCCAAAAGGCTCAAGAGTGCACCTTGGAATTGTCCGACTCCCACTGACCGTGGACAAAGTTCTTGACAAGAATACTAGGAGATGCTACTAGCCTGTCAAGAGGACTTCAGCAACGGTCAGAAGCGGCCATAGCTGCTGACTAGGAGCTTGAACGGCGCAACCGTCTTCGGACACGACACGATCATGAGAATACGCCAGACACCAAATCAAGCGAAGCCTCTTTGCCTTATAGTCTATCTCTTGGTAACCGCTATGGTTTTGCCAGGGATGGGGCTCTGTATGGAGCGATGCGGCAATCAGGGAGTGGAGGTGACTGTTTGCTGTGATTCAGGGCCCTTGTCTCCGGGAGCGATTACGTATAACCCGTCTGATTCGTTTTGCAATCCGTGTATGAATTTCGAGAAAGAAGCTCCAGGCCCGTGTGTTGACATTCCTTTCTCCGCGATCGCGTCGGGTAACCGATCTGTCACCCCGGGTCTTGATTCAGCACAACTCCCAACCTCATTCTTGGCGCCATCTCTTGCCAAACAAATTTGCGCCAGAAATCCTTTCCATTGGGGACATTTCAATTCCGAGCACCCCCGCGAATCTCTTCGCTCTACAATCCTTCTGATGTGAACCGTTCCGACATGAGGTGAATCTGCTTCGCGTCGTGTGTGATGGGTTTATCGAGCCGCCACGAATCGGTGGCTTCTCAACACACTCGACGAGATTGCTACGACTTTGCAAAGCAGACTAACCGATCTTCAAGGAGACAGGAAAAGGCGGACCCATATCCTTCTGAGATGCCATCCGTCATTCCAAAACGTCTCTTGAAGACTGGTTGCACAGGAGATAGTGGGATGCATGCCGAAAAGGAGTTTGAGAATCTGATAGAGGCTGGATGGTCGGTGCTTCGCAGTGATTTCGCTGAATCGGCCTTCCTCCAATGGAGGCAACGAGTCCAGGAATATCTCATTGCTTCTCTTGGTCAAGATCACCCCTACTCTGAGTGTTTTCGGGACTGGGTTCAGCACAGTGGACGATGTGAACTCCTCGTTGGAGTTGGTCTTCTCGACGCGGCCAGGATGTCAACCGATTGCGGTAGCAGAGCCGGAGTTCCGGCAGAGAGGTGTGCAGAAGCGCAAACGCCTTAATGAATACGAGTGAAGGTCGAACCAAGCGCTTTACGTCGCATTTCGTTCATAGAGCCCCAGATAAATTGTAATGAAACACCTGCTGAGGGCCGTCACGAGAGCGATCGCCTGATCGGCCGGAGAAAGAAGGAAGCCATGAAGATGTGGATGATTCCTCGGGTCGCGATATCTTTGGCCTTATGCCTGCGCGGGTAGTGGAACGGTAGCACCTGACATCTCAAGGCCTATGCTGGCCGGCCTTGTCTGCGCATGGGCACTCATAGCTGACCTTCTCAGTATAGGGCGTGCCCCTCTGGGAGTGAGTCACGTCTGTTCCGGTCTGACATCGTGCCACGACACTTCGGGGTCACGTGTGGGCAGGCATACAGAGGCGCGGGTTCAGGTAGACCGTACCGGAACTCGGTTGCTCGCTCTGCCTCATTCTCGCCCGACGGTATCGGCTGGGAACAACCCCAAACGATTTCTTGAACGCCGTGGTGAAATGACTGAACGAATTGTAGCCTACGGACAAGGCGACCTGAGTGACGCTCATGTCGCTTGTTTCAAGGAGGTGTCTCGCCTTTTCCATGCGCAGCTTGCGGACATAACCGAAAACAGTTGTCCCGAGCAGCTCACGAAAGCCGCGCTTGAGCTTGAAATCGTTCAACCCTACGTGCCGGGCAAGCGCTACCAACGTCGGCGGCTCTGCAAACTGCTCTTCAAGAATCTCTCGTGCATGGTGAATACGTTCCAGGTCGGCGGTCCCACGCAGAGCGCTGTCTTGTGGGATTCTCTCCGACAGCTCTTCGATCTGGCAAGCGAGCAGCTCCAGAGTCTTCGCCTCCATGAAGAGTCGTCGAGCCAATCCTTCATAAGAGCACCCGATGACCTGATGAGCAAGGCATTCAAGGCAGGGAGACAATTTCTTCTGAAAGACCGGACCAGCAAAATCCGAAAAGAGCAACTCTTGACCGGCCGACGGCAATAGGTCAACGGCGTATTCCTCAATGAGCCGGGGAAAATATTCCCTCTTAATCTTAAGATTGACCAGCTTGTGCCTGTGACCGCCGGCCAACGTCACGCTTGTCCTCCCATGATACCTGCCGGCAACATTGAGTCCGGCTTGCAGCGACATCTCAGCATAGCGCCCTTTGCGGTCCCCAAAAGTTCTGCAACACGAACCCTGTACGATCAAACCAAACCCTAGGACCGGTTCATGTCTTTCCGAGGTTATCTCTACATCTTTGTCTACATAAAGGTCTATCAGGAAGATCATCATGCCCGACCTAAAGAAATGCCCTTCAATGCTTCCGTTGGATGATTCGTCGGTGAACAGGGCGGAGAACCACCCGTGATTCCCAAAATCGTGGAGGCCTCCCCACTTGACCTGATTACTCCCGGTGATCATCTCTTCCCACGAAATCTCACGACGCGAGCCGTCTGGTTTCATAGCTATCGTCTCCGGTTCTTGAATTTCAGGAGGGCCTGTTCCCTGCACTGCCCCTGTCGCAGGTATTCTCTCCTGGCGAGAGATGGACACCCGGACACTAGAAGACATAGCATCTTCCTGGAAGATCATCAACACGTAGGCAGAATAATCCGTCTGAGAGAAGAAATAATCCGACAATCGATAGCTTCATTTCCTTACACTATCTAGACTCTGAGCCTCCGTGGCAGACGGATTATCAATGTCTTGTCCGGGAGTTGCCATGCGCAAGCTTATTGTGCTCGCCATTACGGCCATAGCAGTCTTGGGGTGCGGACTATATTGGTTTCACGTCCGATCAGGCCGCTCACCAATTTCATTTCGTACCGCGCCGGTGGAGCGAGGTCCCATAGTCAGTGTGGTGTCAAGCACCGGAACCGTCAATCCAGTCATGACCGTAAAGGTCGGCGCCGAGGTTACTGGTAAGATAAAAGAGCTTTATGCTGACTTTAATTCAGAAGTGACGAAAGGTCAGTTGATTGCCAGAATCGACCCGGAGTCCTTCGAGGCGCGGGTGAGTCAGGGAAAAGCCGATCTTAAAATAGCTTTGACAGATGTTGAAGTTAGGAAGGCGGCAGTGGAACGAGCTAGAGCCGATCTTGAAAATGCAAAATTAGAGCTGGCGGCAAGCACGGCGCAAAGCGAAAAGGCTCGGGTCGCGGCGGCAGATGCGAAGAGCGATCTGATGAGAAAGAAAGCCCTTCACCATAGTCAGGCTATTTCGGTGCGGCAGTTCGAGCAAACGGAAGCCGCCCACGGACAGGCCGTGGCACAACTGAATTCATTAGAGGCTCAGCGAGAGGCGCAAATCAGTGCAATCAGGTCCCGTGATGCCGCGCTCAAGATGGAGCTGGCCCAGCTCGCCCGTGCCGAGGCGCAGGTGGAGCGTTACAAAGCCGCACTGAATGACCTAACGATCGAGCTTGAGCATACGGCCATCAGGTCACCGGTCAACGGCGTCGTCATATCGAGGGAAATGGACATCGGCCAAACCGTGGTCTCACGGTTGCAAGCTCCTACGCTCTTCACAATAGCGCAGGACCTGAGGAAGATGCAGGTTGAGACAAGTGTGGATGAGGCTGATATCGGCCGGATTTGTGTCGGTCAGCCCGCCTCGTTCACGGTGGATGCTTTTCCGGGGAAGGAGTTCTCAGGCATTGTAGACCAAGTCAGAAAAGCTCCAAACACCATCCACAATGTCGTCACGTATACGGTTGTCCTGTCCACCGAAAACCCTGATCTGACTTTGCTGCCGGGAATGACTGCGACGGTGCGTGTGCTCGTCAAAAAGTTTGAAAACGCCATGAAAGTACCCAACGCTGCCTTGAGGTTTCGGCCTCCCACCGCGGGCTCCGGATCCGGCAAAGTCTCAGCAGCAGGCCGCCAGGCAATTTCTGCGCGGGAACGCTTGGAGAGGTTGATAAAAGCCCTTGACATGACGGAAACGCAACAAGCCAAGATATGGTCTCTCTACAATGAAGCAAAAGGAAGGGTAATGACACAAATATCGATGGGTGCCAGCCCCGCAGAGAAGCAAGCTGCGATCCAGGCTGCGCGCCAGGGCATAAAGAAAGCCATCGAAGCGATGCTCACACCGAGCCAGAAAGAGAAACAACGGTATCTTCTGGCTCAACGCCGCATAGCCGACAGGAGACCAGGGCGAGTGTGGGTGAAGGATAAGGACGGAAAGCCCAAGGCTGTCGACATCATCACGGGGATTTCTGACGGCTCCTGTACTCAGGTGGTTTCGGGAGATCTCACGCAAGGACAGGAGGTGATCGTCGGCGTCAGAAAAGCTCGCTCGGCAACAAACGGGCCGAGGTTTACCAAATGAAAGACGTCCTGATTCGAACCGAGAGGCTGTGCAAAGAGTACCGGCTCGGGGATCAGCTCATCATTGCCGTTAACAATGTCACGATATCCATCGAGGGAGGCGAGTTTGTTGCCGTCATGGGTCCTTCAGGCTCCGGCAAGTCCACCTTCATGAATCTCCTGGGATGTCTGGACACTCCTTCCAGCGGCCGTTACTGGTTGGACGGACAAGACGTACTAACTCAGAGTCCCCATGAAAGGGCACGAGCTCGCATCGAGAAGATCGGATTCGTTTTTCAAGATTTCAACCTTCTGGCGAGGACTTCCGCACTGGAGAATGTTGAACTACCGCTCAAATATTCCCGGTGTCCCCGTCGGCAGCGGGGAGATTTGGCAAGACAGATGCTGGAATTGGTGGGTTTGGCAGATCGAGAGCATCATTTGCCTACTCAACTCTCCGGCGGACAACAGCAGAGAGTTGCAATAGCTAGAGCTTTGGTCAATTCTCCTTCCATCATTTTTGCCGACGAGCCTACCGGAGCGTTAGATACGAGGACTGGTATGGAAATAATGGTTCTGTTTCAACGTCTCAACACAGAGGGAATCACGGTAATCCTCGTGACCCATGAACCCGAGATCGCACAGTTTGCCCGCCGCGTGTTGCGGTTTCGAGACGGACACCTTGTGGACGACACTCGAACGGAAAGTGCCTGAACACGGCGCAGCTACTCAGTAATCCGTTACTGAAGTAGAGAGATCCAATGAATTACTTCGACTCTCTCTTGACGGCTCTTGCAGCACTGCGGATGAATTTGATGCGGAGCGTGCTGACGACGCTTGGTATTATTATCGGCGTTGCTGCCGTGATCATGATGGTTTCCATCGGTGCAGGTGCCCAAGCCAAGATGAAAGAAGTTATCAACAGCCTTGGTTCCAACCTTCTGATAATTGTGCCGGGAGCCGGAGTCTCCGGAGGAGTTCGACTCGGCTCAGGAACCATTCCCACGCTCACCGAAGATGATGCTCAAGCGTTGGAAAACGACGTAGATGAAGTGAGGATTGCCGCACCCATCGTCCGGGACAGGGTTCAGGTTGTGGCCGGTAACGTCAACTGGAACACGAATGCATACGGAACCACCCCGAAGGGGCTTGAGGCAAGAGAATGGGACATAGCCGAGGGACGTGGCTTGACCACGGAAGACGTGACGGCATCGGCAAAGGTTGCTCTTCTGGGGGCTACGGTTGTTGAGCAGATCTGTCCGGGGCAAAGTCCTGTGGGCATGGCGCTTCGCATTCAGAAGGTACCGTTTACGGTGGTGGGAGTCCTTGCCGGCAAAGGTCAGACACCTATCGGGACGGACCAGGACGACGTCATTTTTGTTCCTATCACCTCGGCAAAGAAGAGGCTGATGGGCGGACGGGAGCTCGGTGGGAAGATAGTGAGTATGATCGTAGTGAAAGTGTACGATTGGGCTTCTGTGTCCGAGACTGTGGAATACGTTCGTGCGCTGCTCCGCCAACGGCATCGGCTCTCACCCGACCAGGGGGACGACTTCTCCATTCGAAACCTGGCCGAGTTCCTGAAGGCGCGAGCAAAGTCTGAGCGTACGATGTCCTTGTTGCTGGCCCTTGTTGCCTCGGTGTCGTTGGTGGTGGGAGGAATCGGCATCATGAACGTCATGTTGGTCTCCGTGACCGAGCGCACACGGGAGATCGGTCTTCGCATGGCAATAGGGGCTGAAGGCCGCGATATTCTTCAGCAGTTCCTCATCGAGTCTACAGCTCTGTCCGTTCTCGGCGGCATGATCGGGATTGCCCTGGGCCTAGGAGGAACAATAGCCATCGGGGTTCTCGGCCAGTGGCCCATAGTTATAAAAAGCAGTTCAATACTCTTGGCATTCGGATTTTCTGCGCTGGTCGGTATCTTCTTCGGATTCTACCCTGCCCGAAAGGCCTCTTCACTCAATCCCATAGAAGCGCTCCGGTACGAATAGATCCGGCTCGCACCGACAAGTGTGCGCTTGCTCACGGGTAATTGTCGCACGCACGGCAGTCGACCTTGCCGGTCCCGTGCGGAACCACGATGAGCACGTTACGGGTCCCCTCGCCAAGAAGACACCGGCCGACAAGCCCTGTGCAAGGTGATTCGCCTGTCGTTTCCGCCTCTGTTTGCGCTGCGTATCGCCTCAAGCACGCTCGTGTGCGGAAATCAGTCGACCGTGCTTGAAGAAAAAAACTGTCCACGACCCGGCGTGGTCCGTGGCACCCCCAGGCCGTGGTCCTCACGAAAGAAAGACGTCCGCTCCCTGGGATTGCCTCGCTGGATCACGTGATGACCAGCCCCCGCACCGCCACTCGTGATCCTTGACCCGCAAGCACATCGTAGAGAATCTCGCTCGTTGGTCAAGAATTGCGTGTGGTGTACCCGGAACTCCCCTTGATGAGGGAATTCTCACTGAAAGGCGAAGCGGTCAAAAGGTCAATGGAATGGCTCATCAAGCGGCTGATCAAGGTGGGAGCAAGAGTCTCCTATCACGCAAGGAGGTGCCTTGTCCATGTTGCGTCAGCCTTCCCTTCGGCCCATCACGATCGGGCCGCATTCGGATGAGGATACACGCTCAAGATTGCCGTTGACCAAAGGGTCAAGGGAGGAGTATGTTCACATGCTGGGAGAAGAGCTACGAATCCAACACAAATGTGGGAATTGGAGTGCTCAACCATTTTCGGTAGCGCGGCGACGCCGCTTCAGGGGTCGAGCGCCATCGGACAGCCGGATTTTGGCCCAAAAAGAAGGACGTTTGTGAGAACGAGGAATAATTCAGGTTCAAAGGAGAACGAAAATGCGCACGTCAATCCTGGCCTTGTTGGTAGCAATTTGTTTAGCGATTCCAGTTGCGGCAATCTCCGGGGAGAACGTCCCTAATCTCAAGGGAACGTGGAAGGGCACGTCCTATGGAATCAAATACGGAAAGGACAAGCTGCATTGGCACAGGCCTTCGGACGCGGGAAAGGTTACGCCAGTGGATTTCACGCTCACGATCGATTTTCAGAAGGGAAGGGTCTTTTCAGGAACGAAGGCCTCAGCCAGGGACAAGGAGAGACTCCTGGGGGTTATTTGTGCCGACAACAAGACCATTGGCATGGTTGACGAGGACAGTTATCATTTTGGCAAACTCCTCACCCCCGACAAGCTCGAAATCGTCTATATGGAAGCCCGGCCTCCTGCCCAGGGCGTGAGCCACGCGATCTATACCAGGAAAAAATAACCGGCAATGCGTGATCGCCGCTTATGGTGCGTGTCGGGAATCCTAAGCGAGATGAAAGCCGATGACGGAACGCTCGGCTGAAGCTCCTGATCCATGAATAGCTGAGTGGCGGGTACACGATATTTGATTCCCAAGAGTTCGGGTTGTCTCGGGACATGACACAGTTCTACTAGGAGGCTCTTTCGCCCACGTGTCTTGGTCTGCCCTCGGTCTGTGCGCTCCTGATACCAACCTTCATGCCTGAAAAGGCACAACGAACCATAAAAGCCCAAAGCGTGTCTGCCGGGGCAGGCGCGCGCGTAGGGGCGTAGCATGGAAACTGTATCAAAACTCGATTTTCTTGTCGCGATATA
>CAZCDS010000104.1:0-13691 GCA_964497585.1 uncultured Syntrophaceae bacterium | reverse complement strand
CAGTTGTCTCACATCACCGCGACATTAGCGCGAACACACCCCAGCCTAGGTATTCACGGGTGTACGTGGCGTAGCGTTCGGGCGCCGAGGTCAGTTCGGCTCGAACATCTTTCGCGAAGTCATCGTCGGGATTCGTTTCGAGCCATCGGCGCATCGTGAGCCACTTGGCTGCCTCGTACCTGTCCCAGCTGTCTTGGTCTGCCAGAACCATTTCCACGACGTCGTAGTCGAGGTTGCCGAAAGACGCGAGAAGTTCTGGAAGCAAGAGAAAGTCTGAGATGGAACCGGCGCGGCATCCCTTGGCGACCTCTTCTGTCGGCGGCAATTGCAGCCAGTATGGCTCGCCGATGAGGATGATCCCTCCCGTGCGGAGACTCTTAGCCAGAAGCTCGATGGCGCCGACGACTCCCCCACCGATCCAAGTGGCGCCGACACAGGCTGCCACACCGACCTTTTCGTCGGCGACGTAGCCGGCAGCGTCGCCGTGGATGAACTCGACCCGATCGGCGACGCCTAGTTCGTCAGCGCGGAGTTTCGCTTGTTCGGTGAACAACTGGCTCATGTCGATACCAGCGCCGCTGATTCCGTAATCGCGTGCCCAGGTACACAGCATCTCGCCCGAACCGCTGCCGAGGTCGAGCACACGGGTCCCCGGTTCCAAACGCAACGCCGCGCCGAGAGTGGCGAGCTTTTCTGGTGTGAATGGATTATGGATGCGATGAGCACTTTCGGTAATGTTGAATATCCGTGGAATGTCCACTGCAGAAACTCCTTTGTATGCATGGCATTGCGCCTCGGTTCCGCTGGAATGGGGCGCGGTGCGAAAGGCTTCGGTGACGAGTTTGCCGATTGCCGGGATGTCGCCAGGGTTTTCATCGCGTATCAGCATGTCAAGCTACCTTGGCCGGAATTATTCCGCGGTCTGCCCGATTCTGGTGTCTTTAAGTCGGAATCCGGTGCCGGCTGGATCCCCTTGACACCGAACAAGCCCTTCGATGGTCCGCCAGATAGCCCGACAGCCGCAAAACCCCCGTAATGTAGATGGAAAAGCCTTTCCTCTTCCCTTTTCGAGCGTACTTCACCCTTGGAAACTCTGTCAACCAAGATTGCTTGGCCCTCATCCAAGAACAGCTTGGTAGTATCGAGCCGAGGGAAAGGCCGATGCCACATGTACTTGCCACCTCCTGCAGTGATAAGCGACTTTCGCTCCCACCTTGATCAGGCGCTTGATGAGCCATTCCATTGACCGTTTGACTTCTTCGCCGATGAGGTAGAATTGCCTGAGCATGTGCAGGAGGTTATAGGCCAAAGCCCCCATGAGTAACCGGGCTTGATTGGCTGCGAACCGATCGCAACTCGTCTTGTCCCAGCGGAGCGTGTTCTTTCCCTCTTTGCTCCGATTCTCAACGTCGCCACGCCCGTTGTACACATTGACCACTTTCCCGGCGGGGAGCTTGGAATTGGTAACGATGAACCCAATCCGCGGGAAGAGTTCCCCGTCGTGCCACTCGATCTTAGCGACCACTCTGCGTTCTTTGTCCCAAGTCTGTGCCCGGTACCGCAGATCGACCAGCTTGATCTGAATCCCGCTCTTCGGGGGCCGACCCACGGGACGAGTCAGGTACGGCTCGATCAGGCTGTTCAGTACCGCATTAGCCGGAAGCGTGATGAAGTACGTGACCCGTTCGCCCTCGCAATACTCATATACCTCGGGTTGAGCGAATGCCGCGTCACCCCGAAGCCAAAACAGGATGAAGCGAGACCGATACCGCTTCACAATCGGATCGAGGAAGGCTACAACACCATCTGCTGAATGAAGGTTGCCGGGCCTGAGCTTAGCCCTCAGACAGTCCCCGTCGCTGGTGAACGCGAAGAGCGGGTGAAAGCAGTTCTTCCCGAAATGACCGTTGAACGCAACGTTCTCCTGCTTGCCGTGAGCCGGATCTTCCGTTGAATCAACGTCTACAATGAGCCGCCGCTTCTTCTTTCTCCTCATGAGCGGGTCGTTGGACCTCGTCAGGGCGGCTTCGAGCGCCTTCAATCCATCTTCGTTTCCCAGGACCTCATTCTCAAGCCTCGATAGCCGCGACTGACCTGCCCCAGCTTCGTCACTCTTACCTATGGCGAGTCGAAGAGCAGGGTCTATGCGCAGGAAATCCGCATCATTGCGGTCCTCGTACCCCGCCGCCATCTGAAAGATCCTCTGGCGGGTCATTTGAAGCAGAGAGTGTTTGCTGTGAACCCAGGACCTGGTATCCTCCAGTTCAGTGCCCATCGGACCCAAGATGCCGAAACGCTCGTCTATCTCCCTCAACAAAAGAAAACCCGTGTCCGAGGTGATCTTGGCCCCTTGAAAATCTATCATGATGGAACTGTCAAATTGTGGGCGAATGGTCTCTTTTTGCTCTTCACCACTCCCGTGCATCCGATTACCTCGATAACGGTCTAATTACTTCACCATATCATGGGGTTGAAGGGAAGAACATACTTTTCTTTGTTTCCCCGCAGAATAATCCCGGCTAGTACCGACTCGCGTTTCAATAAGTAACCAGAGAGCACTGGTGGTCAAGCCACCAGTGGCACCCAAAGATCCGGCCTCACATTTTGAAATGCGAAATAGTATAAGAATTTGGCTGCTGAGGATCGGCCACCAGCGACAGAGCGTTTGCCGTTAATTGAAGAATTGCCGGGAGAGTTCCTGCGACGGAGCCTCGAAGATGGAATCCGAAGCCTCTCTAAGACTAACGATAGGGTCTGATGAGCATGCTCGCTGTTTCACCTTCGCCGAGGAGGGCCTGTTTCTCTTGCTGGTACAGGCGCATATACTCCTGGAATTTGACATCAGCGCCGGGCGCGTGCCGATCCCGGAGAAATGCCTGCTGAAGGACAAAGTAGACGAAGATCATGTCGTGCGCCTTGGGAATAGACGGATTGGGGTTCTCCGCGGAGCAGGTGAGATCCGGCGGGAGGTATGAATGATAGACATGGAACCCTGACTGCAGATCCTCGTCAGGGGGCGGCCAGACGCACATTTTGTTGTTCTGGACAAGATAACATTCCGGGGTTCCGGCTGAGTTTGAGTCGGTCTTAAGCTCCTGGTACTCCCGGTACGAGGGCAGCGGGGACATGGGATATCTTTTCCCGCTGTAATGAACCTGATAGATATCCTGGTAGTCGCTGAGGAGTGTCAGAAGGTCTACCTCGTTTTCGCCGGATGAGGCCGCGAGCCATGTCTCCTTACGCCAATAACCTTCCTGCGCGAGATCCTGTTGACATCTGTTGATGGAGCGAATGATGAAGTCTTCCGGGAGGAACCCCGCGGTCGCCTCGTTGAAGAGGTCTCGGACCGTGTCGATGATCGTGCCCACCCGACCCGAGCAGTCCGATAGAGAGGTCTCCGTGAGTGCGGACTCCACGTTTATGTTGAATACCTTTATGCCGCTCGCGTCTTCGTTGGCGGACGCGGCGATCCTCTTCATCGTGAAGGAGAGCATGTCTCCGGCAGCGATTACCACATCGCTCACCTCTCCTGACTGACCCGAACCGGTAACGGTAAGGACCCGCTTGGTCAACTCATCGGACCCTGACGCGGATTCGTACTCCTGCGTGAAGGTCTCCAGCTCCGTGGCTTCATCGGTAGCATGTACTCCCGGTCGCATCAGCAGAGTGGAGACCTGCCACCTGTGGTTCGCGCTTGCTGATGGTGACGATTCCATAATATCAATGGAGAAATCGCTCCCAGCCTGGTAGTTGTCGGGAACGACGATCGAGAATCGAGCTTCGTCGTTGAGGTCCCACGCAATATAGCCGAAGTCCGACGTTGCGTCGTACCCGCTGGAAGGAGCCGCTCCGGACGACCCAATCAGTGTGGTGACAGGTATTTCAGACATGTGCTTCCCCTTTTCTCGTGTTGCCGTTATGCAGTGGCGCAAGCTCTTTCGTTATCCAGTGCGAACCTCTTGACGAGGTCCTCACAGATCTCTTCGAGAGACCATTTCAGGCCCCATCCGGGATAGTCTCTTCTGAACTTCGATGTGTCGGAAATGTATATTCGGTGATCCCCATGTCGAGGGCGGTCGATGAGATTGGTTTTGAGCTTTTTTCCGGACAGACCTTCAAATGTTTCTACAGCTTCGATTACGGAAACACTATTGCTTCTCCCTCCGCCGATGTTGTACACAGCTCCCGGTTTGGGGGGCGAGAGGCAGAGCATGTACATTGCGTTCACATAGTCAAAGGAGTGGATAACGTCTCGCACCTGTTTGCCTTTGTATCCGAAGATATTGTAGGTTCGCCCCTCCATGGCGCACCGGGCGAGGTACGCGAGAAAACCGTGCAGCTCCGCGGGCGAGTGACCGGAACCTGTCATGCAATTTCCTCTCATACACACGGTAGGCATGCCGTAGGAGATGCCGTATTCCTGCACGAGGAGATCCGCCGCGGCTTTGCCCGTTCCGTAGATGCCTCTGCCGTCCCCTGGTTCGAGCGGAAACCTCTCCGTAATGCCCAAGAAGGACCATCCGGGCAAAGGGCTCGGCCCGTCCACAGCAGCATCGCGACGGCTGTGGGGGAAGTCGAATCGAGACGGCCACTGCACATATCTGATGTCATTTACCGGTCCGTAGACCTTACTCGACGAACAGAAGACAAAGGGAGCTTCCGGTGCGTACTTGCGACACGCTTCGAGGAGATTGAGCGTGCCGGCCACATTGACCTCGAAATCGGTCACCGGATGTTGGCGCGCGTACTCATGCGCAGGCTGTGCTGCGCAGTGGAGCACATAATCGGGCCGCGTCTCCCTTACACAGTCCTCGACGGCCTGAGCCGCACGAATGTCCAGATGGTGATGCGTAAATGCTACGGTGCTCTTCTTGAGCAGATCAAGGTTCCAATTGGTGTCCCCGTCAGGCCCGAAGAATCGCTGTCGTAAATTATTGTCTATTCCGTGGACTCGATAGCCGAACCGATCGAAGAGTCGGACGCCTTCCGAACCGATGAGGCCTGATGAGCCTGTAATGAGCACTGTTCTCTGTCGCATAGGGTGTCCTCCAAAAAAACGGAGCACTGACGCAAGGAAGGTAGCTCTGCGTAAGGCTCCGCCTGTTAATGAACATTCACGGTGTCGGAGATCCGGTGCCTCTTGACATGACAGGGCTGGGGTCCGCTCGTTGAATCGAGTCAGTAAACCCAGATCAGATTCGGTGGATGTTGCGGGTCGTCGTCGACATGAATGAAATCCTTGCCCATTCCTATTCGGTTGAACATGGGAAGAGCCGCCACGAGAAAGGCAAACCTGAATCCCGTGTCAGGACAGTAGATATCCGCGGCGTGGCTTACAGCTTCTCTGGGAACGTGAGCAGAGCCTCGCTTGCCTCCCACTTGTTGATTATACCGTTCGCATCGCGTGCCTGAGCTTATGATCAGTGGCATTCCAATGAGATCCCTGATCCTGTCGAGCTTGGCCACGAGTTCCGGGGAGATTGCGTTCGGATGATCACAGAGCCCCTGGCACTTACAGGTGAATTCACTCGGTTTGAAATGTTTGATGTCTGCCCATAGCGCCTCTTCTTTTGGCATGGCTTTTTTCCCGGGGCCTTGTTGAGTGCCGGACGATTTCGCTTTTCTCGATTTACCCTTTGGCGATTGCATCAGGACAATTCCTCCCGGTAGGAGAGAGCTCTATCAACTGCCGCGAGAATCACAAGATGTCCGAATCTCGCTTCCTCACGGGATGATCGTGGAATGTTCAGAGACTCCCGCATGTTGACATTGTTGAAAGTGGACACGTGAGGCCGCCTCGTCTCGATAGAGCCGTTCCATCGCTTCAACCACGCTTTGAACAGAGATGCCGGACATGCAGGGATGTCCTTCGATGGGACAGACCCGCTGATCCATCGCCCATTGGTCGTTGTTGATGCAGGGCCGAGGCTGCAGAACCGTCGCGAGAACCGGTCGTTTGCCGCCCTGTTCATAGACATGCTTTTGCACCTGCATTCCGGGACATTCCCCTTCAATGTTGATAATGTTGTCTTTTCGGTAACCGAAATGCTCCGGCCTGGAACGACCCCAGAGGACCACACTGGGCACTCCGAAAGCCGCGGCAGCGTGGTGTGCCATGGTGTCAACGCTCACCAGGAACCGTGCCTGCGCGATAAACGCGATCGCTTCCCGCACGGGCCTGCCACAGACATCAAGATCGACGTCCGGAATGAGAGGATCCTCCTCGGACCCTCTGGTTTGAACCACTTTGAGATTTATCGAGTGAGCCCATTCTACCACCGCATTCCAACGATCGAGGGGCCAGTTCTTGTTGCCGCTTGCCTGATAGTAGTCGAAGGTCTTGGCGTTGGACCATGGAGCTATCAGGACGAAATCCTCATCAGGCAGATCATCGGGTTTTGCATCACCGTTGACGAAGAACCTGGGTGTAAGATCTTCAGGCGCAGGGAGATTAAGCATTTTGCAATATGCCTCGGCAAGATGCCCCTTCCACTGATTGGCGGAAGCCCAACCGTAAACCGATCGCTCAAGACGTATGGTTCGCTGCGCGTCGAGCGGGTGCTCGGCTATTGCATCGACGTCGGGATTTCCTGCGAGAATGGGCTGGGCCCAGGGCGCGAAGACGGCTATGTTTCTCGTCGGATTGAGGCGACGAAGGTTGTACAACATCGGTGTTGCCATTAACCCGTCACCGATTGCATGACCGAGATTGATGTGGATACCCGGTTGCATGGTTTTCCGCTGGGCCATGAATCGTCGGTGATCTTCCAGGTACACGTCCGCAGGATTTCCCCGGGCTCCCCCGGCGACTCCGCGCAGGTGCCAGGCAACCGCAGCCGGCTGAACCCAAAGCTTTGCACCTTCCACATGCAGTCGCCAGGTTACCTGTGTCTCATCTCTGTGCTGCCGGTAGAGGTTCGTTTCGAAGCCTCCGATGGTTTCGAGCCACTTACGGCTGAAGAGTATGTTCGCGGTGAGATGTTCTACGGGTACGAGGTCGTCTGTGGCATGTTTGAGCCATTGAATGTTCAGGCTGTCGGAGAGACCGTCGATTGTGGCGTGCCGGTAACGCGCGTCTCCGGGCGACAGTGTATCGATCTCCTGACCGGGGTGTAAGAAAAGCCCGCCACAGGCCGCGACCTCTTGGTCATGCATGATTGACTGAAGTTTCCCGAGGTAGTCGGGCTCGAGCCAGGAGTCGTCGTCTACCCTGAAGAAGAGAGGATTCTCTCTGCTCGCAGCGTTGAAGCCAACCTGATAGGACGCACCGATTCGACTGATCCGAGGCCCCTGGATGATACGAATGTTGTGTCCTGTGCGGTCGATCTCGTTGAGGAGCCTCGGGTAGACTCCCAGTTTGTCCCACTGAACCGGTTCATCCGAATCATCCACAAGCACCAGATCCCAGTCGGGGCACTCCTGCCGGATGAGACTCCAGAGCAACTGATGAAGCATGTCAGTCCGATTCTTCGTGGCAACACAGACGCTTATTCGGCCTGCACTCATTACCTCACCTTTTGTCGAAAAGAGACCGGGACACGACCAGGCCGCCTCAACAAGCCCGTGACACAGTTCGGCATGGAGGGGGTGGTTTTCTCACTCAGCAGATGGATCCGATGATCGGAAGACCGAACCGCGCGAGTTCCCTGGGATGGCGGAAAAGGCCGTGCCCGGCTGCGGATAACGAGAGTTTCAACCGTGACTACCTTGTCTTGTGGGTGATTAGCTGGTCTTATTCTCGGGCATTATCACGATTCCGTCGATAGGCTGGCCGGTAATCAGCCGGAGCACCACATTGACGGCGGCCAACGCGATGGCCTCATACTGCAACCAGTCCGGTGAGGCGACAGCGCCTGTACCGGTAAGGATCATTCCAACAAGAGCCAGCACGTTTACCCAAAACGTTTTGCTTTGAAGCAAAGCTTTACCTTTCATCTTTTGTCTCCTATCGTCAGTCTGATGGTTTTGGTGTGTTTTTCGAGAAGACGGCCGGTCAAAGGATCAACCACGACACCGCGCTTGGAACTTGCGTGAGTCACCTGGGTGAAAGGCTTTCCGAGCGACCCTTTCCCCATGGTGGATCGCGTGTCGTCCTGCGTCCCTCGTCGCGGTGTTCGCCAGACCGCGCCCACATGTCCGTTGGGCCTGCGTTCCCGGAATGTCCAGAAGACCAGATCCAGGAGCTTAAAACGACCGCGGGCAACAGGATGACCAATCCAGCCACCTTCACCGAGAGCCATACGCCTCGCAGTAGTACGACGCACAGGGAAGCCAGCCCGGCGAGCAGCGAGATACAAATATCCGGAACAATCCAGACCGGACTTTTCACTCTCCGCCCCACCCCAAGCGTACCGCGGATGAACGTGGATGATCGATTGGAGTTCAAATCGGAAAGCCCTTGCATATGCCGCACCCAGCGCTTCAGCCCTGCACGCAGAGCCAAAAGACACCAAGGATAAGAGCAGCAAGAACAATTGCACACGCGATCTCATTTTCAGCCACCTTCTCGATCCACTTCACGGGAGGCGTCAGCTCATCGAATATACGAACGCCCCCTATGGCCAATGCCAAAGCCAGAGGAACCGCAATGAGAAGCCTCAAAACGTAGCGCACCATACCGAGTGGGTCGCCGAGCGTTCCCCAGACAGCTATGCTCGCGATGACAAGACCGACCTCCGCGAACGCCGGCCACAGAAGCCGACGGAAGCTTTTTTCCAATATGCTCATCCTTTATCCTTTCGTGAGAAGCCATTGCATCAGGGCAATAACCGCGGCTACGAGGGTGAAGACCGCTCCCAACTTTGCATAGGCGCTGGTCGTAAAATCTGCCCGGGCCTTGTGCTGCCCACAAGAAAAGGCCTGCCCCGCCTTCAAGTCGCCAAGCTCGTGATCGAGCTTTTCATGTCTGGCGCGGCACCCGGCTGCAAAACAGTTGACGGTGGTCTTTATCTCGGATATGTCGCTCGACTGAGCCTCGTTGAGATCGGCTATGTGAGCGAGTTTGGCGTCGAACAATTCTCTGATTTGGTCTTCGGTCATTGATTCGTTCTCCGTGGGATCCTACGGGTCCGAAACCTGTGACTTTGCAGCCTGCCGTGCGCTGAGCCATGCTTGCTTCAGATCATCGTGCGCTCTCCCGTCCTCTGTCATGACAGCCTGCCACTCGAAGAAGAGATGGTCCGATGTGGCCTCGTAAGCTTTCCGTCGCTGTTCGCCCCGTTCGGTTTTGAGAACATCAGTTACGGAAGCTTGCTCCTCGTCGGACAACGCTCCGTAATCTGTATCGATAACAGCCTTGATTTTGGCCAGGTCTTCGGCAGACCAGTCAGGGTCCTCTTCCGGTTGCTCCCAGGGCTTATATTCTTTGTCCTTGAAAGCCTTGAGCTTGCCGTCGATCTCGCGCAGGAACACGCCGGGAAACGATGGGAGACCATTTATGAAGCCGGTTGACTCCATTCCGAGTGCGCGCAACTGTTTGCCTAACATAGTGATATCCTCCCATGGACGGCGAGGCGAACGTAATACCCAGCGTCGTCGATTCCCCGCATTCTGATGCAGTCGGCGGAATTGCTACTGGAGTTTGCCATCGGCACCACATAATGGAATCCCTCCAAGAGGGGCATGGAAAGAGATACCGGACAGGGCACCGCATCGAAATAATAACCTTCCGTCTGTGAACAAAACTCCGGGGCGGGAACAGAATCGGAATCCACTCCAAAAGAAAAAGTGGTGCGCGTTGTGGAATATTCTGTCGCGGTCATATAAGCTGCTACAGTCTCATTGCTCAGCGACAAGAACTCAAACCGCATCTGATCGGTCTGTATGCGTTCCCATGTGTTGGTTGCGGAACATTGGTACGTAGCGTGAGTATAATATGGGTTTCGTTTGCCGACGGTCTTCGTTACGCCAGGCTGCCTTACCAGTCTTCTGTCTAACACGTCCACCGGCCCCTGTTTGCCAGTCTGAATCTCCTTGGGACGGATCATTCCAAGGAACCGTCTCGTCGTGGAACCCGACTTGACCTCCACGCCGTCGCTCATGACACGACCGGTGGTAGAGGCTTCGAGAGTCAGTGTGCCGCCATCATCGTATATGTAGATATTGTACTCGGTGTCAGCGGTGAGCGTCGAGCAGTCCAATAGGACCCCTTTTTCGGGGATTTCCACCAACCCTGAACCGGGAATGAAGATGTGTTGACCGCTGAACCGTCCGAGATGAAGCTGCGGCACGTGGTCGGCCTGGCCATTGATAATTACGTTCCAAGAGGCGTCCTTGGTTTCCTGTTGAGCCTGGCTCCAGGAAACACCTCCGTCGTTGGTCGTCATGGTCTTTGTCCCATCAGGGAACATTGACCCTACCCCGGTGTGCCATCTTCGAGTCGACACGGAGAAGTCCACCGAGGCGGAACCCTTGTAAACCAGCCAATACGTTTTGTTTCGTTGACACTGATACTGGTTGCCCGAACTCACTGCAAGCCGAACCCAGGAGTCCGCGGTCCCGCCGCTGTTGAGGGTTCCCAATACCTGCAACGAAGCATTCGGTTGATCATTCGTTGCATCGTGGGAGTACACCTCCAGCGTCCCGTCGCCCTGGGTAGCCTCCGCGGTAATGTAAACGCACACGGACGAAATCTTGAAATCCACCTCCGGCGTAAACCTCATTGCTATCCAATCGTCGGCTGTATCGAGCTGAACCGCCTGGTCGCTCGCGGTCTGGTGGTATGCCGGCGGGACGAAGAGTCGGCCATTGGGGACACCGCCCGTGTCACCCAGGGACGATCCGGCTCCTGTACTGATTTTCATGTTGCTACCTCCAGCCGATTACTGACACGTTTATCGTGCCGGATGGAGCTGCTATGGTGACGATGGTTTCGTCCGCTTCCTTGACCACGGCGAGGTCCTCGATAGTGAGGCCGTCCTGGGTGATGCGAACTTGGTCAGAGCCGCTCACCGTTCCCGTCAAGCGGACCAACTCGGTTGAGCCTTCTACGTGTATCAGGATGTCCTTAACATCTACGCCGAGGGAAATGGTCTGGCCGGTCGTATCGACACCGGTAACGCGTTTGGTAACCAGCTCGGAGCCTCGTCCGGTCAGGGGATTCCCGTTGTCGTCTCTCAAGGTGGGTTGAATGGCCATGAGAAACCTCCGTTATGCTGCCGTGGCGCCGACGGACGACCAGCGATAGGATACCGCGGAAACCTCAGCGCAATAGAGGATCAGACTTGCCGAGGCATCCAGGGTTATGGAGTCCGCATCGTTCGGAAAGCCGTTGGTGCAGGATAATGTTACCTGACCGTCGGAATTGTTGACCACGATGCATTCCACGCCGTCAAGCGCCCCCTGCGGTGTGGGCAACGTTATGGTTATGCCGGACGCCCCAGCCACGATCAGACCTTTGACCATAAGATCATGTGTGGTGAGCGTCGTACTCTCTGAAATGATTTTGGGTTCAAATTTGGAGGGCAAATCGCGTCTCATATCTCATTCCTTTCATCACGGTCTGTGGCGCAAAGGAAAACAGGCCCGGCAAAGCAGGTCTACCGGCGTGAAACTCCGGGGCCGTTCCCGGCTCTCAGATCCTGTCTCTCTGATAGCGGACGGTTGCGCCTAGAAGGGCCACAGGAATATTCGCGGCTGCCGATCCCGAGTCCCTGGTCAGCTTGAAGATCACGAGGTCTCCATGCTTGAAATTGGTGCCGGATGCACTGCTGCCGTTTACGTAGCCCGAAATCTCCGCCCAGGTTGACGACATCAGCTTCGCCTGTCCCGAATATGCGGTGTTGCCGCTGTAGTCGATCTCGGTGAAGTCGGTCCCGTTGCTTGACGGATTGGAGTAACTGATTCCGCTGACTTCATCCGCCTCGCCGACTCGCGCAAAGGTCAGGTTCCACGCAACCTTGCCGGACGCGGAATTGGTGGTCTGAGCCGCAGTCGCGGTGCTGGTGTAAACAAGCTGAACACCGAGGTTCTCCCGAATATTCATTTGTTGCGGAACCCGCCACACGAGGTACGCATCGTCGCCATGGGCCGAAAGGTCCAGACCCGCAATCGCGGCATTCTCGATCTGATCGAAATCAGCGTCCCCGCAATAGGGGAAATCAGCCGCGGAATCGCCGGACTTGCCTATCCATGCAAAACTCTGTACCGGATAGTACTCCTCGTGATACAAGGAAGCAGGAGGGGTCCATCCTGTTCTCCGTTCGGTTTTTCTGGAAACTGCTGCCATCGTTTCTCTCCTTTGTTATTTGAATTGGACTCAATCGGGGTATCAAATGAGCTATAATGATGCTTGCGAACCAGGACCGACATTCGCTGTTGCGTTGAGCTCGGTAACAAGGTCGGGATGGTGTGTCCCGATACTGTGGGCTCAATGATGTAGGGAGGTTCGGAAAAGCAGTCGTTAATGCGAGAGGCTCAATCCTCACGGTCAGGGGATAAGCGGGCCGCTTCTTTGATGGCCTCGTTGTAAGCTTGTTCGTGCTTGCGGAGCTTGCTCAGTCTCTTCTTTTCCTGGGCAATGGCATCGAAAACGGCCCGTTCGCGAGGACTGAGTAGCTTGTAATGATCATTGGAGAGCTCGGGTGCTGCCTGCTTGTCGGATTGTTTCGTCTTCTTTGGCTCCTGTTGCTGTAATTCAGGGAGGAAGCGGGAATACCACCAGCGTTCCGCCTCGTCCATCAAATCATCAAGATCGTCTGTCACGTGAATTACCTCCGAACGATGGTCTGTGTAAGGCTATGATGTTGGGAAAAGAAGGACACCGGAACTGATGGATCGCGCGTGTGACGGATTAAGATCTCTTCTTACAAATCGCTAGGGCGGGTTTACCGTGTTCCAGGCTAGGGCTAACCGTATGAAGACGCCACTTCTAAATGTCGCGGCTACCAAGAGAAGCACAACTATCGGTGTCAGAGAATGCAATCAGATATCTCTGTATGGAGAGCACCATCAAGAGTGAGTTCACGTGCTTGACATCTCATATCAATGCGTTTTCGAATCAATGAGCGTCAGGAGTTTCGCCCTGGGTCTGCCGTACCTTCGTGGCTACCGGTGAACATTGAACGAATTCGATTGTGTACCGACCGGTTTTGGCATAGTCGGTGAAGTGTGCTATCGATTATCGACTGCTCCATACCAAGGGAAACCTGAAGCCTCGCAAGCCGGTTTCCAGCACCCTGTGTACAAAAGGATCTGTTGCGTACACCCAGCCTATAGGACACTGAGGCAGCTTGAAAACGGTTTCACCGACCAGTTTGTCTTTGAAAAAGGCATATCGGTCGATACCCATGATCCTGCCTTCATCGAATCGGTCCACCTCAGAATTTTCTTCATCGAGCGCATCAACAAGCCGAGTAGTATTGAAGAGGAAGTACTCTTCTCCCTCACATATTATGGGCAGGAGTTCTCCGTTGGGTTTCAGAAACTCGGCCAATACGTTGACGGCCTTCCGGTTGAACACAGGGATCGTAGCCTCTAAGCTCGGAGTGTCTCCCTTGGCAAGGTTCGCAGGAACAAACTTGAAGGGCTCATTGACTGTCAATGGATTTTTCAAGGCGGTACCGTTGAAACGGTAGCCAAACTCCAGCCGGCCATCTTCCGTAGCAAGGTAGATACCTCGAAACGTATCTGGATCCGCATCTATAGTGCTGCGCGATGAGACTGAGTCCTAAGCGAACGAGGCCAGGACGCTT
>CAZCDS010000103.1:0-14038 GCA_964497585.1 uncultured Syntrophaceae bacterium | reverse complement strand
CCTGTGTCATGGTAACGTTGGGAAAATGTCTATGAGGTTTTGCAACCACCTCTAACGGTCTCTTCTCCAAAACCGTCAAAACTGACGCTCTAGCAGCTCATCTTTTCTCGATCTGCAGAAAAGGCCTCTCGATCAATCCGTAGCTCACTGCTGATAAGCCATAGGTGATTGCCAAGGATGCTACAAAGAGGACGACCCCCCAGTCAAATCCATTCATCTTAAGAAACGAAATAACCTTGTCGTGGATCAAGTACATACTAAAGCTAACTATGCCTATTGCCCTCAGGATGTACGATGACATAATCCGTCCCAACAATAAACCTTCACTGTGAAGTGTTGCAAAAATCAGGAATCCGCACATGGCAGCAAATGTTCCGCTATAATGCCAGCCAAGCGTTACCGCACTGTTCCAGAAGTACTTGGCCGAGACCACAAGAAATAACAGCACACATATCCCCATCACCTCCAGAACGTATTTTGCATAGGACTTTCTCAGAAGAGGCCATTCTTCTGTGCAATGGTAAAAATAGCACACCACCATTCCTGTAAAGAAGATCCCTATGTAGAAGGGCAACTCCCTGCTATTGCCGCGGAGATGGAAGCATGAGTCATCGAAAAAACAATTTGCCAATGCCGCTAATATTGCTAGTACTGCAATAGCCGCAATAGCACTGCCTCGTAGAACGAACCAGATAATCGCTGTTACGAAGGGCAGAATCAGGTAAAACAGCATTTCCTGAGGAATTGACCAAAAAATGCCATCCGCCTGAATCAGCAGAACATGATTCAAGTACCAGGCAACTTCTCGACCGTTAATAAGGAGCATTGCCGTAAGAAGAAAGTAGTACATGGGACATATTCTCTTGATTCTGCGGATGAAATAGCTCTTCAAGTACCTGACATCGCCAACTATGCTTGGCGTGCGGGCAAAAGGTATGGTCAGCAGAAACCCACTCAAACAGAAAAAGAGCCAAACCCCAACACCTCCCTGCCCTCGCAAATGAAAGGCATCTGTGTGGCTAGCCATAACAATTAGAACCGCCAAACCTCGAACACCGTCGAGACATTTAATGTTTGGCCCAAGTGAAGGTCGCTTGAGCACTAAGTCTCTAAGCGCAGAGACGGGGGACGTTTCGAACCATATTTTCACGCTTGCTGTCATTTGCAGTAAATGACTTTGTTGTGCGGCCTGCAATCGCTTGACATCGTAACTAGTGGCAAGCCGCTCATTGATTTACGAGACTGATGTGCCGCCGCGGATGCTGTGAGGTTGTGTGACCCTTTGCCACCCCCGATGGCTGTTTGCCATTGACGGCTACGTTTTAGCACTTTCGATCCGACATGTCAATGTGGTGTAAAACTGAGCAATTATGGCCCGACTACACGACGAACTGGACTCAATGGGGTCTGACTTCGAGCTTGAGACCATTTGTCTCATTGCAACCTCAGAAAACTTTGACGTTTCGACTGATGGAAAAGGACGGAAGGTGTGGAATTTGATGGGGCTTAGGATAGGATGGCTTCCTTTGCGCAACTCGGGAATCCGCCTTCAGCCTTATGAAACGTCTCGGTCGTACTCTTGATAAGGGCCGTGAATCAGCGGTTCTCTTGGTTTATCTAGTTACAAGGTTTAGGAAATTCAGGGATGGTCAGGAGGTTGTCCCCCACACACCATGTAAGAGAGCAAGGGCGGTGCGGCAGATGGCGAGACTTGAGCAAATCTGGATTTTTCAAGCAGTACCTGGGAACCAAATCACCCTCTCAGGTGACTTAAGCCAGGAGACCAATCCAGCGGTAACCATTTAAATTCAAATTAAGAACTCTGGATAGAGAGTCCAAGGGGGTGAATGCGCCAGGGATCGTAGCGGATTCGAGCCATTGCATGCGGAATCTGTCGATTCCCGGCGGAGATTGATAGCCATCAGGGTGCGCCCCCCCCCAAATTATTTATGACAAAGGGAGCGGCCCCCAGTAGTAAATAGCCGCCCCGAGGCAACAAAAAGTCAAACAATCGAACCAACCCCAAACCACGCCCGAGAACCGGGGAGGAATGGAGGGCAATCAGAAAAGATCGATACCGTAAGAGACGCAAGACCGCGGGCTTCAGAATTCTGCCCCTCCAAGTGGCGGACCTCACTGGCTGACGGCGGGCACACTGTACCTGGACCACTTTTTGGAGCGCAGGTCAGGTTCGAGTGACGACTAGGCGTTCCAGAAACTCTGCGCAGTCACGCTCCGGCCTCTCTATGATGACCTCCCCTATGCCTCTCTTGACATGTGCCCATCCTGCCGAGAATATGACCCATGACAGAAAAGCCGCGTCACCAGGGGCCGCCGGTCGGATTTCAAGCACCATGAATGCGGCTCCAGCCTCAATAGGTTTTGTTTATTTTGCTAGTACGATTCTCGTTCCCACGCTGCTGCGCACAAACGAGTCCGGGAACTCCTGGGCAAAACGCTGCACTGCCTCCGGTCCGGTGCAGTGCATCGGCACAATGAGTTCCGGCGCCAGGTTCTTCATCTCCCGAATGGTGGGCTCAATCATCGGAGCCATCACCGGTCCGGTAAGGTGGAAACCACCGATCACTGAGTTGACGCGCGATACCCCTGTGAGTTTCTGAGCGTAGAGCACAGAGTTTATTATCCCCGAATGTGCGCATCCTGAGATCACTACAAGGCCCTTTTCTCCAAGATTGATCACCAGAGACTGATCGTCCTCGACGGAATCCGTCACGAGTTCTCCTTCCACTTCCATAAGCGCACCAGGAAGACCGGTTTCAAAACTCGTTACCCTCGGGATCTGTCCTGTAACGAGGACCGTGTCATTAGCCAATTTCAGAGGACCGGCGCTCTTCACCAGATCGACGCCGAAGCGTTGGAGGTGCTCAACTTCCGGCATAGGAGGGAATTTCACCTTACTGCCGGTAGGCAGCGTGAAATGCCGTTGCGAAAAGGCAATGGGGTGCACAATCACTTTGGTATGAGCAGGCACGTTGTCCAGGACTGCGTCAAGCCCTCCCGTGTGATCCATGTGACCGTGGCTGAGCACTACCGCATCAAGAGTATCGAGCTTCAGTCCTAAAATTCTCATATTGTGTCGTACGGTATCGCGGTTGTATCCCGTGTCCAAGAGAACAGAATGTTCCTCACCACTGACGTGCACCGTTATCAGTAAAGCCAGGCCGTGTTCGGCAATGAGGGTCTCCGTGGCTATCAAGCCATCCTTAGCCAACAGCGGTCTTTGAACCTGCTCGGAACCGGCTAACAGCAGATCCACATAGTTGTCAACGAGTATGACAATCTCCACCGAATCAACAACCTGTAAGTTCTGAATCTCCATTGAGACCTCCGAAGCTTAACTAGGTCCATTCAACGCGACCGATTACGCATTGAGTACACCGTTGCAAATGCGGTGAGCAAAGCAGACCGCGTCAGATGGAATTATGCCGCGGTGTTGGCATTTTGAGCCTCTTTACCCCGTGGAGGGGCCGAAGGAAGCTTCCGCTGACCCCGAAACGGGCAACCAATGGAGTCTATACGACCTGAGTCAGGCAGGACCGGCATGTTGTTGGAAAAGAAGTACCGATTATTCCTATTTCTGAGTGTACCTCACTCTCCCTCTTTCCGTCAACCAGTGTTCCACCGTGCTCGTAAACCGAACACAGCGAGGTAATGTCGTATCAAGGGAAACGCCTCAACCGACCTGAGCGTTGATTAATCCGTGCCTCCCCTCTCGGCTGCGCGGCAATGGGATGAAGTCGGCCCGTCGCTCGGCAGCAGTCCTTCAAAGAAGCTTGATTCCTTGAAGAATCTTCTTACTGCTCACAAGGGATTGAAATTGTCCGCTCTCTCTCAATCAAAGTGACCGAGGATGGGATGCCCTTGTCCCCGAATCTGAGAAATCTGCCGTCAGTTCGAGAGAAAACCTTGCGGCCATGCTCTAAACCTAGTTCAATAGACGGCTCCCGAGTATTCAGGTCACAATCAGACCATGCCGCAACCTTGCGGTTTTGATCGAACATTAACTGCGCGCGGTGGGACGCCGTAATCGGAACCGGATGCCAGACAGTCACGTGGTCGCGTGGAGATCGATCCGGGCATATCCACCTACCCCTGAGGATGGACAGTCCGCCAAATTTCGGAATATGACCGGCGTCCCAGGCGACGGAAGCTGTCCGTTCGGGCTCGGAGTGAGAAGCGGTTTCCTTCCTTCCAGGGAACCGGTTTTCAAGTGGCCAACCAACTTGCCGCACGCGCGGCATGTGTACACCTGGAGGATGGAGGAGGATTCGCATCAGAAAACCACTGGAATTTCGGAGAGGGATTGCTAGGAGGCTGTCGCGCAACGGCATACTTGTGCTACGCGTGAGTTGGTCTGGTGGCATTTTCGGCGGACGTCGGAAAACCAGACCCCTCGATATCGCGCGGTTACGTGTGGGCGTTCGGGACGGAATCGGCCGAAAAAGGAATATCGTGCCACGATTCAGTATGCTTTCACGGTTATGCGACAGCCTCCTAGGATGGCCAGAGCTGGTACGCGCTCGGAATGTCTCGGTCCTTTAAGAGGGCAATCGTCTTTACAGAAGACCGGCTAATTGGATGGAAATTTTCCCTCCTACAATCCACACGTTCCGATTGAAGGAAAATGCAAATGGCTCACTATCGACGAAGGCGGCCCCGGCGGTGGCTTGTACTGCCCGCTCCTTATCCAGGGAAGCCATCGCGTGGGTCAAGCCGTACTCCCCGAAAAGCGCGACCCTATATTCGGATATGTCCAATCCGTATTCCGCGAAGAGTTCCAGGAAGTAGGCCGATCTGAAAGGACCCGCCATGCTGAACCGATTGAACCAGACGCCGCCTCGTCGCGTTCTCTCGGCGTTCACGGTATTCTTGTAAATCACCTCTCCAGGAAGCCAGGGAGTCCCGATGGCTCTCACCGTCAAATGCCCATAAGGACCTCCCATGTTCACCTGGACCCCCGCATACGGCACATAGCAGTTGATTGTGAGGTCGGATTCATCCGTGGGATATCCTCTGGGCCTCCCAAAAATATTCGCCATGCCGCTAGGATCCCTGAAACAGGTCTGAAAAGAGTCGTAGCGAAAGCCGCCAAGTACGGACAAAGCCTCATAGGGCCTGAAAACTCCCATGCCGTCCACATCCCACCACTGGAGGTCTGCTCTCCACGCCCGTGCCTGGTGGTGGTACCCCTGCCTTTTTGTCAGCCAATCATAGGTATCGACCGCCTCAACGAGCGAAGGGATAAGATACGATGCAGAGAGCACCAGAGCAGTATTCGGGCTCACAGCCTTTTGACCGGAAAGACTGAGCTTGACCCCCCGTATGGGGAATGAGACACGCGAGCCGAAATACTCGAAGTGACCGGTTGACGAACGAAGGCTGTCCTCCTGGTGGCCGAAACCTGCAACTGCCCCATTGCGATGGTCCACGTATCCTGCTGAAAATGACAGGTCATCCACGGGATTGATTCCAAGCGAGCCCAACCAGCCCTGAGCGAAAGCGGGCGAGGAAACAAGAAGGAAGAAAAAACCCAGAACAGAAACCCGTTTCATTTGATTACCCTCCTTGAACGCAGTGCAGAGCTTCCCGCTCGGCTCAATTGCCGGCCGATCAGCCCAAAATCAATACTACCGGAATTATTCAGCGATCTCTCGAACACGGGTTGTTTTGACTCATGAACCAGCTTTCCGTGGGATTTCGATCCCCAAATCGGCGTTCCCGCCCTTCCGAAAATGATCCGGCGCCCCGAATTCCCACCTTGTTGCCAGCCCAGTGACACATTTTCCTGGATTCGAGCATACCACTCCCTCGGCTCCCCGGTCAAACCCAATCTTGAGCGTGTGCCTTCACCCAAACATGGCCCGATAGTGAAGGGCCAGGAGGAGCTCAGATGCAACATGGACAAGCCACCTCCTTGGGTAGAAAAGACTTTGGTCCCGTCTGCTATCGGAACACGTCGGCTGATCAAGCGGTCTAGGCATCACAAGGCTCTGTTGAGTCCTCCAAGAATCATCTTCCCGTCCAGCACATCAGAAAGGCCCGCTCTCTCTCAATAAGGGGCGGCTGAGAATGGGATGCCGTTGTTCCTGATTCCGACAAATCTGCCTTCAGGTTGAGAAGACGACTCCCTACGGCGTTCATGAACTTTGCCATTCAGCATAGGACAACCGACTCTGCGACTCGGGGTCCCAACCAGAATCAGACTTCGGATGGGCGACACCCCAAGTCGTGTCACGACCTGTGATAATAACTACAAGTCCTATTTATCTATAGTTTTGCCCTTTCTTGTTGGTCAGATCGGCGCGTTGAGCGCGCGCAGGTAAATTTCAGTTTCTTCTGCCCGTCCCCCGTTCGACCTGAAATCCATGGGAGAGACGACTGCGCCGAGCCGCTGCGAGCATGTCCGAAAGGAGATATTCTTTTTAGGATACTACGGCACTCTTCGGAAGAGGAAGTCCTTTCCCTTTTGGAACTGATCGGCGAACCAGACGACTACCAAGCAGTAGCTCCAGTAGGCCATCAACGGAGTTCTGGAAATGGACTTCTCGCACCGGCATTGAGGGTCGGCGCTTCCAAGAAGGTGCTTGGTCTCCCGGTTCGTTATTTCGATGCTCCATCGTTGGGAGAACCTGTTGATGGACTCTTCGTCGGTAGCGCTGATATCGGTATCGAACAAGACGGTATCGGCCTAATCGCCGTCTGGGTCATGAACGAGCACAGTCGAGAGACTTCATTGCCACCTACGCGGTACCAGATGGCAG
This sequence comes from uncultured Syntrophaceae bacterium, assembly GCA_964497585.1. Classification (GTDB taxonomy): domain Bacteria; phylum Desulfobacterota; class Desulfomonilia; order Desulfomonilales; family Desulfomonilaceae; genus CAZCDS01. Next base: position 7,256 of record CAZCDS010000103.1, on the reverse strand, counting down.
GGAACTGCCTCACCAAGAGGATTGTCTCCTTGCCGTACAGTTCGATGAAGAGGGCGTCCCAATCGGTGCTGTGCTCATTGAGCATGTCACAGGGCTTGGGCAGCTCGATTCCCTTCTTGCGTGGCCGTCCTCTTTTCGGGGAACTGTCGTCCGGGCAAACTGGGCCATAAAGCACGGCATTCTTGCGTACCTTGCCCGTGATGTGGACATTCGCCGGCCGATTCCTGACCAGCGTGCCGTTTGAATAGCCTCCATCGACCACCACCCGGAGAATTATGTCACGGCCAACCCAAGTCCGCGTCAAGCTGATCAATTCCAATGCCAACTCCGGCTTGGTCTTGTACGGGAATCCCTGGGGCTTTATCCTTGGACTCTTCGGCCACCATAGAAGTGCGGTATAGGGCAAGCAGAAGACTCTGTCGGATATCCCCGACAAACGAACCGCCAGACCAATGACGACAAAACAGACGCCGTACCCGATCTTCTTGCCGCCCTTGCCAGCGGAGCCGTCGTGTTGAAAGCCTGCGCCACAGATCTTAGGTCCCACGTGGCTGTTGAGAGTGTCATCGATGACGAGGATGAGCTCGCTCACACTGGATAACAGAGTCTCAACCATAACAAGGAAGATCTGGGCAGCCACTCGATCCGGCTCCCAACGAGCCCTGGAGAGGAAACCGTGCAGGCTTGCGAAGTGCTCCGATTCATGGGCCTCAGCCGTCAAAATCACCTGTCTGATCGTGTGCGTACCCACGGTCAGGACCCAGCCGGTCATCAGGACCACGAAGTGCCTGAGACTCGGCGCTGTAAAGCAGTCCTGAAAACGGACCTTGTCAATTCCGAAAGCTCTTGGGTCAGGGCACACAGGCAAGGTTATAATTGACAGAACGGTCGAGTGTCAGGTACCCTCAATTCCTGCAAGAACAGCAGCTGATCTGACACAACGGTTGGAATTGGAGTCGTGGGACTATTCTCTGAAACCCGCAGGTAGCACGTTGGGGTTTGATGGCCACTGGACGAATGGTTTGTGGCTCCAACAGCCTTGAAATAAGGACATCGCGGAATAATTCGCAGAGGCAGTGGGTATGAAATGCTTGGCTGCGCTTCTGGTCATAGTCACGTTGGGGCTCACACCGGTGGTGGTATCGGCCCAGGGATTCGTCGGACCGGCACTTGCCGGCCCCGGGTCGGCGGACCGGGGCAGCCTCTTCGATGGCCGGGGAGACTCACGGGCTTGTGCCGAGTCGGCTTTGGGTCTCGGATACCTGCATCACACGAGGGGTGTGGCATTCGATTTTTCCGGCTCCCCAGAAGCAATTCCGGCTCCAGTGCAAATGGCCTTTGGCTACCCATTGACCGGACTGTGGACCACGGGCGCCGCCGCCGTGAGGCTCGACGACCGCATCGCCCTCGCCGGGGCTCTGTCGTATCTCGTACCCACTGATGTTGAACCGATGAAACAGGTGGCGACACTGAACAACGGAACTGTCGCCAGTAGATCTCTCGAGCCGCACGTGAACTGGTGGCACGTGGAGGGCTGCGGGATTTTCGACATCCCGGGGGAAACAATCTCACTGACGCTCGGTTTTCGTTTCGACAATTTTTCGACTCTCTTCACCAATCCCACTGATCCTCAAAATTTTCCCATTTCAAATCCCTCCGACGAAACCGAAATCGAAATACGCAGCAGTATTCCATACTTTGGAGCGCTCGTCGCCTCCGGGGGTGGCAACGCGAGGATAGTCCTGGGCTTGGTGGGTTCGGCATACGGCTTTGGGAACGTGAAGTACGGCGATTCGCACAACAAGAATGCCATCAGAAGGGCCTGCGGAACCGGAGCCTTCAAGTCTGCTTCGTTCCTGGAGATGTTTTCCGAGTATTCGCTCGGGGTGGGGACAGGGCGCGCTGGAGTCTTCGCCCTCTTCTCGTTGCTGAGTGCGAAAGGAATCCTTAACCACCGATTCGTAACCGCCGAAAGTGTACAAACCTGCAACTACCGTTTCTCTTTCACCAGGCGAACATGGGCGGTGGGGTGTCGTTTTTCGGTAGATTTTGCCATTCCAGGCTCTCTGACGGCTCTCTGACAGCAACTCTCGAGCCGGGGTGGAACTTGTTCCCTATGCCAGGGTCGGTCAATCTGACATTTGAAATACGGATTGACAGAGAGACCTTCGCTAGGATTGAACCCGGATTTTTCGAATTGAGAGATTTCCTATATTATCCTCGGCCACCCGGATAGAGAGAATGCGCCGGTGCTTTCTCTGCATACCCCGAAGAGGGATTTTAGGAGGAAACAAGCGGACTTTGTTCCTGAAAACGATTGCTTCCCGATAGGGGTGCGGGGCCGGGAAGAGAAGTCGTGGAGCCGATCATCGTACAAAAGAATCTCACGACATCGAGATGAGGCTGGTTGGGGCGTGAAATGGATATAGGTCGAATCGTCGTTCTATGGGCGAAGGGTCTGTCCTAAAGCTGAGTCGCCCGTTGACAAGTCAAGAAATTTGAGCAGCAATGATTACTGCATGCAGTACCCTCCGGTTCCTGCTTTCGCACATTCGCGTTAAGTTAAGGAGACCAGTTCTTTCGTCCGTCATTCCCGCGGAAGCGGGGATCCAGTCTTTTCAATATGTTCTGGACCCCGGATCAAGTCCGGGGTGACGGGATGCATTTGAGTTAACTATTTGAAATCACATGCCGAGATCCTTTAAGTTAACGCCTATGTGCTTTCGCAGGAATGACGTTCTTTGTGAGCAAGTGCCGCCACATGTTGAGATGCAACGGCCTAGAGGGCGGTCACGGCTAATCCAAGAACTCAACGCAAATGTAACCTCCCGAGCCTATCTTCAGAACCCATGGCCAAAGCTGGTCATCGTAGCGCCAAAACGACAACCAAGTCCCTGTCCCTGCTTGCGTACCCAAAATGTTGAATTGTACGACAACCGATCCCGATCCCACGTCTATTTCGTCGAATAGAGTTGAGTTGGACCATTGCACTCCCATATTACCCGCCAGGATTGTATAGTCTACTGGAAACTCGTTCCATTTCCTGACAATGTTGCACCACGAAACGCGTACTGTCACGTAATGGGCGGTGGAACCCGCCGGAGGCGTTAGGGGGACTGGACCGCTCCTGTTTATTAGGGTCTCTCCCTTAATGCAGCTTCCTGCGCTCGCCTCGCACTGGGCCAATAGCCTGTTCTTACCCAAATGCGTCTCCGTGCCCCCCGCAACTGTTGTCCAGTGATCCAGGTTTCGGGGGCTTGAGAAAATGGGGGTCGGCTTCTCGATGGGCGATTCGCCTGCGAGAAGGTTCTCCAGCCGAAAACCGATATTGAAGTTGACGCCGAGTGTGTGGATTTCCTTGAGAGAGCGGTCGTTCTCGTACATGTAGAATCCGCGGAACCTTCCGTCACGGGTGGCCACTTGCACTCTGGCCCGGTACCCCCCCTCGCGGAGGTGTACCGGCCTCATTGCTTCATCTACTTCGTATCCGATCAAGCACAGTTGCAGATCGGGGCCACCATCCCACAGCTCATGATAGTAGGTCATCGTGCCGTCAAAGGTCCCGTTTCCCCATGCCCCTGACCCCACTCCGAGCAGGCCGGTGTTCATACCGCCGTACCAGTTGACGGTCAGGTCAATTGCGTCGTCACCCGGAAGCATGGTTACCAGGAACCCCCCAACGCTTGCCGACGAATGCCAACGATCATAACGACAGGTAGCATCGTAGAAGCCGTGGACACCTAAAACCGCACGGTCACCGAACTGCCTTCGGTACCCGCCGCCGGCGGAGAAATCAATGTTCTCGCCCCATGACGGCCAACTCCTGAAGGGCTCCCAAAGTATGCCGTGGATCTCCCCGTAGAGCGTCGAATCAACCGCGAGTCGAACCGGGCGCACATACTCCACGAGCAACCTGCTCCATCGGTCGTTTTTGCCGAAGGTGTGAAGATAGGTGAATTCCAGACCGGGTATGGTAGGCAATATGTGGGAGAACATCCGACTGGAGAGATTGAGAGTGTCTGATCCCCCGGACAAGCCTCCCGTGGTTCCCGGCATACCGAAAGGATTTGACGGAGCAAGGTCAAGCCCTGATCCCCTCATGACTCCCTGAGCCGAAACCGATTCCGCTAGGAATACAGCCGGAGAAGAGCGAAGAGACAAACAGCAAGACTCAAACAACGACGGGAAGACTCCACGACGACACCCCAAGACATGCGAATCACTACCTGAGGGTCTGACAGCCATCCTCAGAGCAATATTCATGAAGAAGAATTGGTTTTACGGCACGGTAGCAGAGAAAGACAAGCGTTGTCAAGGATGAAAGGGGCTTTCAGCCCGAGATCCTGCTCCCTCGACAAGTGGAGCAAACGACTTGGCGACTGAATAGGAGGATGCTCTCAGGCTTCCTGTACGCAATCCTCAGCGACTTTAGGCATTCGTGAAGGGTCAAGGTGCAGGCGTTTTTCCTACTTTCACACGTCCCCGACGTCCCAATCATCATATCCCCTCAAGATCATAGATACATTTAAGGGTACGAGGGTCCTTCAATGAGGGATAGACCAAATCAAGAACAAGGAGGTGCATATCTATGAACGAGAGAGGAAATGGGTGGATTGTCCTGATCCTGGTCTTGACGCTGCTGTACATTATCAGCCCTGTGGACGTGATTCCTGATGCGATCCCTATGGTTGGCTGGGCAGATGATGTGCTGGTCGGAGTAGGCGCAGGCGCAGTGTGCCTTAAGTCTTAGCAATAACGGACTACACCAAGAAAGGAGGACCCAAGATGAGCGCAAATGGTAAGGGCCAGTTCCGTGCGGATGAGCTGGTCACCAGAAAGATAAAGGTCAACGGAGAGTGACAACAGAGGATTTTCCGTGTGGTTGGCGGCTGGGTCCGACATGCGCACGAAGGCAATGAGAAATTGAGCATCCAAACCGACATCGTGAGCATGGAGCCTGGAATAATCGTTGTGAAGGTCACGGTGGAGACGGAGAAAGGTCGGTACGGGGGAACGGGCACTTCATCCGCCCAGCGGGATACTCGACTTGCAGACTCTTTGGTTGAGCTTGCCGAGACCCGAGCAATAGCCAGAGCTTCGAGGTTCGGTGTCCTTGGTGTCGAATACTGCGCCGCAGAAAAGGTCAATCACGTCGTTGATGACTCGGATCGAGTACAAAGCAGCGGCAAAGAGGCTCGCCCAGTATCCAAAGAGAATAACGGCGGCGGCAAACCGGGATCAAAATCGCAAAGTTGCGGTATTGGCCGAGCAACTCAAGTGCAGTGTAGGGCTTTCTATGCGCTGACCAGAAGGGCTGATTACTCCGAAGAGGACATCGACCGCATGCTTTCCCACCTCAACGCCGCCACCTTCCAAGAACTCACCAGAGAAGCAGCCAGTCAGTTGATCATCCACCTTCAGACCGAAGCCCCCCCTTATTCGTGTAGCTGGTGAAGCAGGTATGGAACGCTATCGAGCGGAAAGTCTTCTTGCCGAAAGCAGACTGGCATTGTGCGCAGTGCCCTTTCAGCGCGCCTTGTGCTCAATGGTGAAGGAGGGCGATATGGCAAACCACAGGAAGAATCAAAAGAACCCCGGCGACTTGGTCGCTGTGGATCCTGCCGAGGTGACAGTCCTTCCGCCCTCGGGAGTAGTCGTGGGCAACTTCCTCAACGACACCAGAAACATGTTTACGGCCAGAGCCGTGCGAATGGCCGGCCAGCTCACCCCTATCAACGAATCTGGCCAAAGAACCGAGGCTTTGCTGCCGAGAGAATGGAGGCTGCGGAAGCAAAGCTGGAGCAGGACTTCCAGAAGGAGGGACTGGTTCCAGAGATTGACGGCGTGGACGAAGAAGGTGACGAGGATGAACTCTCAGCTCCGCTTCTGATGTGAAATACCGTGCTGTAGACCCTTTTGAGCGGTCTCTGTTTGCCGTCTGAAACGTGGCCGGATGGGAAAGCGAGCAGAATAGCATGGAATTCTAATTCCATAGCGTCCCTCTACCGGAATACCAAACGAGCCATAAGATATTTTTTCAGGATGGTCACCTCTCTCGCTCCTGGAGCTACCAATCGCAAGGACATGATTGAATATGCAAGTGTGAGTGTGTGTGGATGAATTTGCGCAATGAAGCCCACTTTTCGGACGGCCAAATTAATGCATTCTGTACTGTTTCAGGCAGATCAAGAGAAAAAAGGTGTTGGTTATGGATTTTTTCCTGAGAGGTTCGTCTGAAGCCTCTTCTCCTGTGCCTGCCTGACTTTTTGTCGGTACTCCTCCACAAGGTTGGCCTTGTTCCCGGTCCGATGGACCGCGGCCGGGGGATATCCGAACAGGGCCTGATGCGGCCTGATTTCGTTGTAGTAGGCGATATAGCGACCAATGGCGGTCCTGGCGCTCTCCAGGGAGAGGTAGTCACGGTTGCAGTAGATCTCTTCCTGCTTGAGGGTCCGGTAGAATCTCTCCTGGCGTGCGTTGTCCGTGGGTCTGGCCGTTCGTCCGGGAGAGAAGCCTACGCCGGTCTCTTTGAGAAAGACTCGGACATCGGCGGCCATATTGGGCGATCCCGGATCGGTGCGGAGAATGGGCTTCTGGGCCTGGTCCTCGATCCCCTGACTCATGACCGCAAGGGCCACGAGATTCTTCACCTCTCGTTGCGTCACCGTCTTGACGATCCCCCAGGCCACCACATAGCGGGAGAAGACATGCAGGATCGTGATGACGTAGTGACGCAACCCTCCGATCACCAGGCCGGTCCAGTCTTCCGCCCAGATCTGATTAGGCCGAAACGGCTCGTATCGAGCAGTCTTCCACGGGGCTTCTCGCAGGCTCCACTCCCACACGAGTCCCACGCCCTTCAACGTACGATAGCAGCTCGATGGACTCACCCACACATCGTCTCCTCGGAGCAACGCGCTGATCTGTCGGTGGCTCAAATGGGGCTCCCGCATCTTCAGAGCCACGATCTTCTCTTCCTCACAGGGCCGGAGGCTGTTGGGAAGAGTCCTTCCCCTCGACGCCTCTCGTTGGCTCTTCCAGTGGTAAAACTCATCTTCTACAGTGGCAAAAATAAAGTCTATTTGTATCGCGCAGTTATCCGGGTGCAGATGGTCTCTTGGCACTACATTATTGGGTGGTGGAATGTACTGGACTTCAGGAGTGGGAGTCCAACGAGGTCACGGATGCGGGAGGGCGGATCCCTGCCGCACGAAGTGCTTCCAGTGCGGTTCCGACCATGGCAGTCCGAAGCTGGT
>CAZCDS010000102.1:0-15557 GCA_964497585.1 uncultured Syntrophaceae bacterium | reverse complement strand
TCGGATCGATGCAAAAAATTACCCCGATTACGATAAAATTGACCGCCCACCACCTATTTATGCGCCTCCCAGCCCCCCCCCCCCCAGCTACCGACGGACGCGCAGAACACAAAGGAGAACATGATGTCTAAGACGGAATTAAAGACGACAGTTCGTTCTTTTCAGATCGACCCCGCAGTTTGGAAACGACTGAAACGCGCGGCAGTCGACCATGACGTGACAATGTCCTATCTCCTCCGCCGGTTCATCCGAGAGGGCCTTGACCGGTTGGAGAGTAAGGCCGGCCTGAAATTGTGACGGTGCCCGGACCACTGAATACGCGGGCGCAAATCCTCTCGGGTGCGTTGCACGGTCTCATGCTTGCCGTCCGTGAAATTGCGCCGTTCATTGACTGGGCCCAGGCCGACCCGGATGTCCAGGACACCTGTGCAATGGCGATCCGTGAGGCCGCCGAGGCAGTTGGGGAAGAGGCCAGTGTGCAATGAGGGGGCGTGCAGGTGGGGATGAGGCTGAAATTTGTAAAAACGCGGTCCTGGGTTGGCCCCGAATACATGTCTCCGGTCAAAAACGAAAAACTGGAGTTTTACAGAAAACGGAAAGAGCTGAATGCGTGAAGTCCTAGAAACAAGGCGAGACGCGGAGTATTTCAGAAGGGACGGGTTGAGGACACTCACTGGCCTTCCGGAGACCCTGTGGACGGCTGCGATCCTCAAGGAGATCCTGGACAACGCCCTTGATGCAATCAACGACATCGCGATCAAGAGGGTTGATGTGGTGGCGCAAGGAGATGTCCTGGGGATCTATGACAGCGGCCGGGGTGAGATGGGCGAAGAGTGACGATGGACTTTCAACCGCGTTGCATCCGTCTTCGTGACGCTCCCGAGTATCTCGGGATGGACCGCAATCGGTTCAATGCTGAAGTGCGGCCTTATCTCATTGAAATTCCGATTGGAAGGCAGGGAGTAGGATTCGACCGTCTTGACCTGGACCGCTGGTTCGACCACTATAAGGATCGCAACGGGCGCCCGGCCAAGCAGAAAGGAGGCAAGGAGCCGTGGCGCAAGCAAAGACCCGAGGGTTGTTCAAGAGGGGCGGCGTCTGGCACATCGACAAAAAAATCAGGGGCCGCCGAGTTTGCGAAAGCGCTGGAGAAAGCGACCTCAAGAGGGCCGAAGAATACTTAGCCCGTCGAATCGAGGAAATCCGACAGGCCAGTATCTATGGTGTTCAACCGCAACGCATCTTTCGAGAAGCGGCCACAAAGTACCTCAATGAGGCAACGAAAGCAAGCATCGGGAGGGATGCAGGACTGCTCAAGCTGCTTGACTCCTTTATCGGAGACCTTCCCCTGAAAGGTGTCCACATGGGGACGCTGCAGGCGTACATTGATGACCGGCGACAGGCCGGTTGGAAGAAACGGACGATCAACTACGGGCTCCAGGTAACGCGCCGTATCCTGAACCTTGCGGCAAGTGAATGGATGGACGAATACGACCGGACTTGGCTCGATCACGCTCCCAAGATCAAGCTCTTGAGAGAGGATGACAAGAAACCGCCCTACCCTCTCTCTTGGGAAGAGCAGTTCCGGTTATTCGGCGAGCTTCCCCCGTACCTGGCGAAGATGGCCTTGTTCACGGTCAACACGGGGTGCCGTGACCAGGAAGTATGCAAGTTGCGGTGGGAGTGGGAGGTTCCGGTCTCCGAGATGGAGACGAGCGTCTTCATTATCCCTGCGGAACAGGTCAAGAACCGGCAAGACCGGCTTGTCGTGCTCAACAGGATAGCGCGGGCCGTGATCCAGGAGATGCGAGGCGTGCATCCGGTGTATGTCTTTTCCTACCGGGGGAAGCCATTGCGGGCCATGCTGACGAGCGGTTGGAAGCGTGCAAGAGAACGGGCCGGTCTCCCCGATGTCCGCGTGCATGACTTGAAACATACCTTCGGCCGGAGGTTGCGGGCTGCAGGGGTCTCTTTCGAGGACCGTCAGGACCTCCTCGGGCATAAGTCCGAAAGGGTGACAACCCACTACTCCGCGCCGGAATTACGGAACCTTATCGAGTCTGCCAACAGGGTTTGCGGTGAAAAGTCCCGCACTCGTGGTCCTGAAAAAGAAAACCGCCGAGCAAGAGACTTACAATTCCGCGGTATCTTAGCGTTTCTTTGGTACCCCCGGCAGGGATCGAACCTGCGACCTGCGGATTAGGAATCTGAGACAGGAGGGGGTAGGTACAACAATATCAACATGTTACCCAGACGCCCATTGACACAAAACCACGACAATCCACAACGAATCAGGACCGATTGACACAAAATTGACACAGCCGGATTGGATAAGAGAACTCGCGAGTGCCTTCGGGTACGGGCCCCCTCGCTACAAACAAGCCCCTAGATCCCCTCTAGCCTCCCTGCCGTCTGATAGTCCACGCAAATCCGACGAGTGGGCCCCTTCCTGGGAGCTTTCCCCATCGACTGCGAAGCTGGAGGTTACCTCCATAATTGGTATCGGCGATTCCTATCTCCTGGGATAGAGTGCCCAATATTTTGACATTCGTCTCATACGCAGATCACCAGTTAATCCTCTAGCAGAGCGGTTAATCAAGAGATGCGTCCTGACTTGTGAAGTCGGACTAAGGCGATTATATTCAGTAACATCAAGACCATATCACCCATTTTTCCGTCTGTATTCTCAATGACATAGTATGCGCCTTTCATAGTTAACCGCGCGAAAGTACTCTACTTTCCCGGTACACTTGACAATTCCAGCAGACAAGGGGCATTATAGGGGGGACCCACTGCATTCAGGGATACTCCCCCTTCCTACAACACTTGCATCAGCCTCTTATTCAGGGCCCTTCAACGGCGAACCCCCAAGGAGACTGTCCCTCCATGGGGGTTCTTGCCCACACCTGACCAGGAGGTGCAAGCATGGCTGGACCCTATCCCTTTCCATTGCCGGATTCAACCCGCGAGGAGTTTGAAAAGACGAACTCCCCCGCATTAATCCGAGACGCCCTTGACGGGGCCACCGTCTGTGGAGGCGAGCCTTTCCACTCGGATTTTCTGTTTTGGTGGCACAACAGAGCACATGCCTTTTTCTTAGCCCTAGAACGTAGTTGGATTCAGGATGGCGGCTCCGATCAGGCCAACATCATGTGGGCGTGCATATCCGCGTTAAAGCAGGAGTTTGACCGGCTTGGACGGTTACTGCCATTCTTTGAGGCGACGTGGCCCCACGATCCGGTGATCAAGGCCCATTTCCAGGGCAATGGCGACAAGGCCGCTGCTGAGAAGGAGGGGAATTGACATGGGCGCTTCACTTCTTTTTCCGGATCGACAAACCTGTCTGGAGGCAAACATGGGCGAATCGTATTCTCTCGACCTGCCTGAAGTAATCTGGGAGCAACTGATGATGAAAGAGTTTGGCGAGGACCCGCCGGCTTGGGAACGGTATGCCCCCCCGGATTATCATCCCGAGGACGGATCGTTTGTCGTCTACACGCTCCTCGAATGGAGCTACCAATGTCTGGGGCTTGTCAAGCTCCTGGGAGGGGCAATGAACAAGATAGTCCCTCCTCCTGGGGGTGACAGGTTCGAGTTTGTGGCAATCCACCAAAACCTTTCTCGGGCGTTCGAGGATTTTCGCGAACTCCTGAAGTGGGCGCATCACGCCGTGCTCCTTGATCCGTTCATAAAAGCGGAGATCAATCAGGTGATCGAGGATGGACGGCTGTGCTTTTCTGAAGATGAACGCAAGTTGCTTGAGGAAATGCTGGAAGCCGAAGCCGCGACGGATGACCACGACCAGACCGAGGCCGGGAAGGAGGAATAATCCATGCGAATAATCGAGCATGACGGCGAAGCGTTGTCCATATCAGAATGGGCGAGACGGTTAGGTATTAGTCGGCATATTCTTTATGACCGATTGAAAAAAGGCTTGACAATCGAGCAGGTAATGACCCTACCGAAAGGTTGCGCAAGTATGGAAGAATATGCACAGATGTCTCCTTTTTACCGCCGGCTCATGCAGTTCAAAGATGGACACCGTGACAGGAACTTTGCGCGCTTGATTGGGGTCTCACGCGAGACTCTCTCCATATGGCGACATGGCGGGGCACCGAGACTTGCCAAAGTCGAGCAGATCGCTGAAATTCTCGGCTGCGATCCCGGATGGTTGGCGTTCGGCATAGGACCGAAGTATCGCACGAAAAACCACCAAGCCGAGAGGGAACGTTGACCCGGCCGGCCGGTACGGATCCATTGGGGGCTCTCACGCGAGGGCCTCTATTTGTTCCTGGAATAGGTCGCAGCGAGGATTGAATTACTCCTCACGGGCTGGCACAGGAAACGCCTGCAGGAGTTAGGGCCTATGGCAGTGAGCGGGCGGTGCGTCGAGGGGATATGGCCCGTAAGGGACGTCAGTAGGACTTGTTGTCAGTCACCCATAGCCTGTCCGTGAGAATCCGAAGACTTCCAGTCCTTCTCCTGCTCGTTCCATACCACCGGACCTGTCTTGAAACATGAAAGATCAATCTTGGGAAAAGCCCGGGCGGCTTCCTCCGAAAGCTTTCCATCCGGTATCCAAATCTCAATCCCCGTTTGTTCATCACGAATTATGACCGTTCCACCCACTTCTTTCGGGTCTTTCCTAGTCGCAGCAAGCCGAGAGATCAAATCTTTCAACCAAATCCCAGTATCCTTTCCAAGTTGAGAACCAAGAGCCTCAAGGTAACTTTTCGTAAACGGTTGGAATTCCATGTAAAGGATATAGAGCCAAGGAAGATATTCTTGGGCTGATTTTCGGATATAGACACTCCTGTCTAGCTCTACAGCAAGACCGAATCCTTCAAGGACATTCTTTGCTGCCTCTGTTTCCTGTGGGTCGGCTTGGCTATCCACCATGATGCGAACTGATAGACTCATAAAGCTTCTCCAAGAAAAGATTTCACAACATCATCGCTAGGACGACATTTCTCAGCGGCGGTTGGCGTGAGGCCGTGGGCCGGCCGGTGCATGGAGCCTTGGTTGGATTCCTGCGTCACTCTCCCTCAGTGAAGACGAGTTTTCGCTTCAGATGATTTAGCTGGTTGAACCGGATATGACCATCGTGTTGCAAGCGGCCAACAACGATTCCTGGAGCAATCCCCAAGCCTTCTGCGAACGCTCGAACCGCCCACTCTGAGAAATCCCCTCGCCTCACGAAGTGGACGTATTTGGCCGAAGGAATCAAAAAATCCCCAGCATAGAGGTTGGCGTCCTCCTCATCGTCGTCTATTTCCATATCCCGTTCGTCGAGGAAGGTCTTCTTCTTCCCGTGCTTGAGCACGTGCCTCGCCTCATGGAAAAAGCTGAACCAGAAATGATCGTCCGATTTGTGCCGTAGACTCAGAATGATCAGCGCCTTGTCCTTCGAAAGCCAAGTTGTTGCCCCGCTCAGATGAGTTTTTGGCAGCTCCGGCACGAAGACTAGGGCCACGCCAGCCCCTGCACAAAGCCTCACCATTTGCCGTGAGAATGACTTGGCGGGCTCTCTTGTCATTGACCTGATCCGATTCAGGGCTGCAAGGAACTCCACGCTGCTATATGACTCCGTCTCAATTTGCTCGGCGGTCAGTTCCCCGATTCTCAGCCAAGCCGCAACTGACTCAGGTGCCCCCAGGAAAGAAGGGGATCGCCGAAAATTCGCCGCCTGCTTTCCCTGACGCTTTTCGTAAGCATCTATGGAGCCCACGCCAAAGAAACGGAGCAACCCTTCGGCAGTTTCGGGGCCAATAGAGGATGACGGTATATGTCCCCCCTCGGCAAGCTGCTTGCAAGGGAAGCGCTTCAGCCAAGCTTTTTGCCTTTCCAGCTTCTTTCGGTCACGCTCTCTGGCTAAATGCCTTCGGTAGTTCGACTCAAGATTGTCCCATGTGGCGGCCGAAATACCAAGGACACGCTCAAACTGGATGGACGTTTCGGGTGTTACCGGAGCCTTGCCATGAATGATTTGGCTCGCCGTCTTCGCAGAGAGCCCGCAACGCTCCGCGAACTCCCTCTTCTTAATGTCCCTGGCTTCCAGAATCTCCTCAAGAATCTGCCCCGGAGGAACCGCATAATCAGGAGTGAATTCGTTTTTTCGTGTCTCAATCATCGGTGATAATCCTCCACGACCAGGATCTTCACGGCTGTTATTTTCTTCAGGTCAAGTCCACCATCCTCCTTGCGAGGAAGAGGATCGTGATCGGGTTCAAAGACCAGCCGATTGTTTTCGTCGAGCCAAACGGCGAATTGGCCTTTCCTGTCTCCCTTCAGTTCATGCCTATAGAAAGGCGCTTGCACCGGGACGTCATTGAGTGTTGGGGTTGCATACAGGAAAGCCATTCGAGCCTGGATAGCCTTGGCTAATTTGCCGTATTTCCTATTGATCTCCTTCTCGTTACAGAGGGTCTTACGCAGCCGAGAGCTTTTGAACGTGATATCCATACCCTGCCTCTATTTGTCCGCAACCCAACCACAAGGCCCCCTCCCTTCAGGCCAGTGCCAACAAAAAGACATTACCAATTGCGTAAAGGAAAAGCAAGGTTTGTTCTTGCTCAAATTTGGAAAAATTGGGAAATGGGGGCTAAGTTGCTGTATTCTCACTGTGATACAAGACACGCCACCTGCCAGAAGCCTCGGCATAACCCCCCGCTTGTGATGTGCTCTCATGGCGGGGAAACGCCGATCTTTCTTGAAAATCGAGAACTGCGAAAACCGGGGACGCCGGGAGAGGCTTGCAAACCGAGCAAGAAAAGGACAGGGCTTTCTAGGTCCCATAGGATGCGGTTTTTGGGGCCCCTGACGTACTGGTTTTGAACACGCGCACTGAGGGGGCCCTATGACAGCCGGTCCAAACGATGATTTTCACCCTTTTCGGTGGGTTTTGGGTTTATGGGCTCGATGGACCCTTTTGTGATATATATATAAATATTCGGGGGACCCCCTCCCCCCCCCCCGGTCGCAAAAAAAATCACACGAAACGTCAACGAAAATCCTCGAGACTCGCCGAACTAACCAGCCTAAAAACTAGAACTGGAGCGTGTGCTAGGGGGAGGTAGACCATAATAATTAGCGGTGGTGCGCGCGTGTTGGCCCTCCCCCCGGTGGTCTCATGCGTGCGCGATCCCCTGTCCCCAGGCAGGAAACAAGGTCGATCCTCCCATAACGCGCGCGCGATCCTCACCTCGTTTTTCCTCCCGGTTGGGAACGGTTCAGAAATTCGGCACTACGTACAAATTCTGGAACACACACCCCTAATGCGCTTTTGATGCGCGTCTCCCGCGATCTCCCACCCTCATTGTGCATCTAAATAGCATCGAGACGTACAAGTATTGATACAAGACCACAGTCAGGCAGCATGCCGAGCTTTGGCTATGTAGCTGAACTAACAGTGGATGTGTGGTTAAGTGTAGTTTGGCATCATAATTGCATACTTCAATGTGCATCGAGACACAATACAGAAAGGGGATGCGCCATGTTTTCCAAGGAAGACCATGACAGGGCAGTAGGAAACGCCGACTGGGAGATCAACTGGAATAGCGTTCCGAGTCATCTCATAGACGAATTGGGACAGGAAAGGGTCATGGGAATCATGATCGGCCTCCAGATCGCCAAGGATCGCCTAGACGAGATGTTTGAGGAACGGGAGCGAGAGTGCGACGAGATATGTGAAGAACTCGCGGCTGATCTTCGCTGAACAACCAGGGGCTTCGTCCCCTTTCTTCTGAGAGGAAACATCGATGTTTTGGAACAGAGCAGATAGGCACGCAGAGCGTATCAGAAAGGCTTTCGCCCGCTGTGCTTCCTCTTTCGAGGAAGAAGCCCGGACCGCGGCCAGCATGGCACGGGAACAGATGAACAAGCACGGCTTCAGCTTTGAGGACCTGAAGCGGGAGCAAGACGCACCCGAGAGGGAAATCCTGGAGAAGAACTTCCGCAGGGCTCAAGAGTTTTGGCGCCAACAGGACGAGTGGGACAAGGCCCAAGTCCTCGGAGCACTCGGAGCCGATCCTGTTCACATCGACGCCATGGCACACTCCCTGGAGATGGACGTCTCACGGTTGAGCGGTCTGTTGCTCGAATTGGAATTGCTCGGGAAGATTCGCCAGCATCCGGGGAAATACTTCTCCCTCCGGGTCGAAAACGAATCGAACGCCAAGGATCGCAAGGCCGGTAATCAAACCGAGAGGCCCCGCACATCCCGCCGAAAAGGCACCCAGGACGCGCGTGACGAGACGAAGGGGAAGGTCTGGGTAAGAGAGTATGTCCGTCGGGATGGCCGGGTTATTCGGGCCCATTGGCGCGCGAGACGCGGGGAGGCAAAGCGGAAAGAAGCATGGCGGCATGACCCGACCGCTTCCCCCGGCGAGCAGTATCAGTGGATTGCCAGCTACGTCCGCAACGGCAACATCAAGGTGTGCGGATATTGGAGAAAGCGCCGCAGTATGAAGAGAAAGGACACATCATGGACGCATTCGTAGTCAGAGAAAGGACCGAACCAACCACGTCCACCGACGAGCTGATCACTGCATTCCTGTCGGGGAAGTCCGCCAGGACGGTTGACGCATACCGCAGGGACCTGGAAGACTTCGCCCACTTCCTGGGAGCCCATGACACCACAGAAGCGGCGAGAATCTTCCTCTCGGGAGGCCACGGCAGGGCCAATCTGACCGCTCTGAACTACGTTCAGGCCCTTCAGGATCGAGGACTACAGCCCACCACGATCAACCGGAGGCTCGCTGCCCTGCGATCCTTGACAGAGATGGGCCGGACCATCGGCCTGATTTCCTGGAAATTGGAGGCCAAGAACCTCAAAACGGAGCCCTACCGAGACACCCGAGGGCCGGGGCTGGACGGATTCAAACGCATGTTGAGCATCACGAAGGACCGGAACGACTGTAAGGGAACCCGTGACTATGCGATTCTCAGGCTACTCTTTGACTTGGGCCTTCGCCGGGAGGAAGTGATAAGCTTGAACGTAACAGACGTTGACGTTGAGGCGCACACTATCCACGTGATGGGCAAGGGCAGGAGTCAGAAGAGTACCTTGACCCTGTCAGAACCGACCACTCAGGCGTTGTCGGCATGGCTGAATATCCGAGGGCCGAAATCGGGTCCGCTCTTCACGAATTGCGACCGCGCTCGTAAGGGAGATGGGCGGATCTCTGCAAAGAGCGTCTATCGGATGGTCCGCAAGGTAGGGGAGAAGGTGAACATCAAGGCCAGGCCGCACGGTATCCGACATACCGCTGTCACGGAGGCCCTGAAACGAGCACAGGCCACCGGTATGGACTTGGAAGAGGTGCTCGACTTCTCCAGACACGCAAACGTTGCCACGCTCATGATCTATCGAGACAGGGAACGGAACGTCCAGGGTCGATTGACAGACCTGGTCGCTGAGGCGGTTTGAGTCCTTAAAGGGCCATTATGGGACTCATCCATAACGGATACCAAAGGCCAGAAATCCGAGAAGGTAAACCCCATGACGCGCCGCATAAACCCATCCACACGGGCCCTGGACTCCGGGGCCCCTTCTCCCAGGAGGACACCGAAACTGATCCACGAGGCAGACGACACAGACCAAGAGTTGGCCTGAACACTCTCTCCGTCAGTCATCAAGAGCCGCTCGGACTTTTTCAAAAACTATCTCTTGCAACTCTCATCCTGTTCTGCTAGAAAATACCTAGCCAGCTTGGCTACATAGTGAGGAAAATTGGAACTCTATGAAACAACTGAGTTTTTGAAACGAACGAAGGTCCCCCCGCGATCTCACACACGATATGTCTCAAAGGGATATGTGACCCCCGTCGAGATAGGAGGAGGCCGGGGAAAAGCGAGCAAATTTGATGAGTGGTGTGGGATTTGGGAAATGGGCCTCCACGAAATTCTTGCAGCTTGGCCGAAGATTGATCCTGCGAAGGAGGTAAACGTTTATCTTCCGAAGACTGGAAAACAACTCGAAGTAGACGTTTTTCCCTTGCATGATGGAGAGGGCATCCTAGAACGTCTTCGCAGCCTGGCCGAACAAGAGAGAGAGAAGGCAGAAGCACACCTCTTTACTTGGGGTGCTCTTGTCTGCGCTGGACGAAAGGGCGATATCAACGATCCTACCGGACCAAGGCTCATTAACATCGAGGTAGGTACCCACGAACGGGTAGAGGATTTAGTTGTAAAGTTCTTCGACCCAATTCGGACCAGATATGAACCGTACCTTCCAAGCCGGGAGGGCTTTTCGATCCTATCGCTGAATCTCGTCAACCTCCACCGATTTCGGCGCCAGTTCCAGTTAAGAGGAGGAGATAGTGACTAAGAGGACCTCCTTTCTCTTTATCCAAAACATCGCCAAGCTGGCGATAAAGCTGGAGTAGCAAAATGACTCGACTCGAATTCTTACGACGTACGGCCGGCATGGATCAGATGGGTCTGGCTGTCCGTATCGGCTGTCACTCATCCTTAATCAGCAAACTAGAACGAGGGTGGCGCACTTCGGTCAGCCCCGAGATAGAAAGGAAACTCAGCCGCGTTTTTCGGGGGTGGAAATTTTCACAGCTTTTACAGCCGGTCCCTGAGCTGCAACTCCCCGCGGAACCGCAGCCAGAGGAGCGGAGCCAATCATGCTGACCATCAGCGTCATCGCGGGTCACCTCCACGTCTCTCCGGTCCGTATTCAGCGGATGGTTGACGCCGGAACCTGCCCTATGTGGAGATCCCCCACCGGACCCGACGGTCCTCGATACTGGACCACGGACGACCTGGACGAATGGCGGGAAATCCTCGACAGCATCATCAACGACAGGTCGGACCCAGGCATGGAGCACATAGCCACGATCATGGGACGCGTCCTGGATGATGTGGCCCGGCGCGTACTCAGTCACCTCGAACCGGATCAGGCAGCCTGACAACCGACTCAGGACATGGTGAGGTATGGCAAGCAAATCGTATGATCAACTTGTCTCCGAATTGAAGAAGCGGGTATCCTTTCCGCTACTCTTCAAAGAGCTTTTCCCGGAAAACTTCCGTGACCGCGGGAGCTGCCGTTGTCCATCTCCAGGTCACGAAGACAAAAACCCCTCATTCCAATGCGAAGATAATCACGGATACTGCCATTCTCGTCAGTGTCGGCCTCCGGCCGGGGGCACGACGAACGAGGACACCACGCGATGGAGCCCTATCGATCTATGGATGGTCGCTCACAACGTCGATTTCAACACCGCCGTTCGGCAAATGGCCGCAAGGGTCGGTTTAAGTACCGTCGATCCGAAGCCGCACAAAACCAGCGCCAAACCTGAAGCAATCTATCCGTACCACGATGAAAACGACTCGCCCCTATATCAGGTGCTCCGATACCCAGGAACGGAACCGGGAAAGAAGTCATTTCGCCAGCGCCGTCCCCATCCTGAAAAACCGGGTCAATGGCTGTGGAATTTGAAGGACTTCCGCCGCGTACTGTTCCATCTCCCGCAATTACTCGCCGCCGATCCCAAGAAGCCCGTCCTTATCGTCGAGGGCGAGAAAGATGTCCTCGCCGCCGAAAAGATCGGGTTCACAGCGACCTGCAACCCCCAAGGTGCGGGTAACTGGAAGCCGCTGTGTGAGCAATGGGAAATTCACGAACCCCTGAAAGATCGAGTCTGTTGGGTCATTCCTGACAATGATGAGATCGGTGGGAAACACGCGCAAGAGGTAGCCGAAACCCTCGTCAATCATGCGCGGTCCGTCAAAGTCGTGGCGTTGCCGGTACCCGAGAAGGGAGACCTTACAGATTTCATCGGGGAGGTGGGAGAAGAGAAAGCACCCCAGTGGATTCACGAGCTGGCCGATGACAGCCCGGAATTTGCCCCGCCTAAACCCTGGGGAGAGACGACGCTTAACGACATCATTCGGTCCGACGATCCTCCGCCCCGCATGATCGTCCCCGGGCTGCTGGTCGAAGGTCTCTCGATTCTCGCCGGCCGGCCGAAGATCGGCAAGAGTTTCCTCGGAATGAATCTCTGTCTCGCTCTTGCTGAACGACGACCCGCTGTGGGGCATTTCCCCTGCAAGCCCAAGGAAGTGCTCGCACTCCTACTGGAAGACTCAAAACCCCGTGTGAAAAAGCGTGCAATGCTCTACTTGGGCGAAGACCTGTGTCAAGGAAATCTGTACGTTGAAATAGAAGCGCCGCGCCTCACGGAAAAGGAAAATGAACCGTCTCTCCTCGACTTCCTCCATTCATGGCTAATGCGTCATTCCGACGCCGCTATGATCCTGATCGACACTCTCATCAAGGTCAAACCCAGAGGAAATTCCAAGGACAATATGTATTTGGAAGACTACAAAACCCTGGAACCGCTCCAAAGGCTCGCTATCAATCACCATATCGCAATCGTAGTTATTCATCACGAATCAAAGCGAGAAACAACAGACGTTTTGGACTCAATCAGTGGAAGCACTGGTCTGACTGGAGCCGCCGACCAAGTACTCTCTCTCAAGCGGGATCGACGAAGCTCGGGAGCAACCCTGACCGTTACTGCGCGGGATCTCGAAACTTTCCAAATCACCCTCACATTCGACGGCGAACGGGGTGCATGGCGTTACGAAGGCGACCCCAGACAAATCAACCTCAGCGCCGCAGCCCGCGAAATCTTGAAAATAATGGAAGAGGCTGAAGGCAAACCGATGACCCCGACCCAGATCGGCGACCAGTGCAAGCCCAAGAAAACGAAGCACAACGTCTCAAACATCTTGAACCGACTGGCTGAGGATGGGTGGGTCGAGAGATCAGTCCTGCCAGGAAAATGGATTCTGTCGCCCAATCCCGGACCGGAGAGCGTGACCGAGAGGGAAGAATCTCCCGAGAAGGATGAAGATGTCAATCTCGAATCTATTTGAAAGGGGTGTGTGGGAGTGAACGGAGTGAACATCATATCTATCTCTTTAATATTATTATTATTATACGTTCACTTATACAGAGTGAACCAAAGTGAACCGAGTGAACGTCCCCCTATTGGTTCACTCACGTTCACTCACGTTCACTCACGTTCACTTTGCAAGAGTGAACGTCTTTCGTCTGATATCCAAAGCACTTACCTTACCGGTTCACTCGTTCACTCCTATGTCCCTTGTCCAGCGAACCTGCACCCCGGATCTCGGGGGCAACTGAAAGGAGAGATCATTGAGTGAAACTCGTTTTGACAAACCAACATGCCGAAGCTGCTACTACGCAGACGCAGAAAATGTCCCAGGCCAAGCGGCCGCGTATTGCAGACGGCATCCGCCGAGCAAGGAAACCCTCCCGGACGGCCAGCGTGTTTATGGCGACTATCCGTTGATCGAACTTAGCGTGGACTGGTGCGGGGAATGGCGGCCGCGGGAACATGAGGAGGTGTCAGATGGGATTGATTGAAGAACATTTTCTCCTCGATGCCGAGCTGTTCGACAGAATTCAAGAGCGCGAAAACCAGAAGATCGCTCATTTTGGGTGCATTGAGATCAAGAACAACGTCGAGCTGGTCTGCATCGCATTCGATGAAAACACCACTCCCTCGTCGTGCCGTGCCTACGGGTGCCGTTGCGCAATCTTCATGATGGAGATTTGCCCCCGGTTGCGATTGAATGAGGCCACAGAAAACATCTACCTCAAGATCGAGCGCGAAGGCGGCCTTGACGACGACGTACTTCTCGAAGCACTCACCGGAGAAAGGGAGGACCCCGAATGATCAACTGCGAAGTGGAAGTCAGCGAGAATGACATCCTCCTGATCCGAGTCGATTTGAAGAAAGTCTGCGGCTACACGAGCGGCCGAAAGAATGTCCGCATTAGCTCAAGCTTGGGAAATCTTCAGTTACCGGGAAGGGACGGGAAGCTTCGAGTAGAGCGCTTCAACCTGAACGTTTGGAGAGCTCTCACCCCGCAGGAGGAGGCCGCGGGCGGGATTCGTCTGGAAGGATGGGGCAAAGATGAGACGTAATCTCATGTCTGGTCTGGTTTGGCCTGGTCTGGCGAACACGGGCACGGAGAGGCTTTTCAGTGTCTCATGTGTGTATCTACCTGTAATAGAACGTAATTTGCCAAGACTCCGTTTTGAAACTTCAGCGGATTATCGAGGGAGCGCACACGTGGTGATCCGCTCTTTTGCAATGGTTCAGCGAGGCAAGTCGTCTGAAAGAGGCCAGCTTAACCAATAAACAGATAGAATTAGAGCGAGGTTAACCGATATGGCACGAGGTTTGTCGCTTCTTCAAAGAAGAATCCTGGTTGTGGCGTTCAAAAACTACTTAAAGGACCCGAAAGTTGATTGTTACGACGCTGAACTCTTGGCCGCGTGTTTTGGCTGGACTCCCAGGGGAGACATAAGGGCCGACCCCTCGCGCCCGCAGTTCAGCCGAAAACAGATCGGGGAGAAACAATACAACTGTGCGCGGGCGTCCTTGTGCAGATGTGTTAGCCGCTTGGAAGATCGAAATCTTGTCCGCCGAGTCAAAGGATTCCGCCAGCCGTGGAGTGGAATCAAGCTCACGATCTCAGGTGTGAGGGTGTCGGGCGAGCTTGCGGTTAAGACGGCGCACGAAGACAAGAGCAATTAACCGATATGTGGAAGGTCAGTGAGGGAAAGGCTTATGAACGTCGAGACAATGATACTTGAGGGCGCACTTCGGGGGTGTCTGTCGGTACTCCGAAGGGTGGAGCGAGTCGTTGATTGGGACAAGATCGTCGCTGACATCCACGATGATTGCGAAATGGCGATCCGTGAGGCATCCGAAGCCCTGGGGGAATCTCCCCCGGAAAGCTGCGAGGGAAACTCATGCGCCATGCGCTGAAAAAGCTATCCAAGGATCTCGGGTGCGGTCACGGCTGTGATGAGCGGTGGACGGTGTGTTCCTATTTCACGCGGCAAGGATGCTCTGCCGGGTACGAATCCCCGCAAACCTGCGAGCCCCGCAGGAAGGCCCGACACTGGCGATCCGAGATCGACCGATGTTTCGGCAGGGAGATGAAAGGCCAATGACCAGAAAAAGAGCAACACGCATCCGTCCGCGGAACCCTTTGGTAGAGGCTATGCGCCTGCATACAAAGCCCGGTCCGCACAAGGATCGCCGGAAGGAAATTGACCGTCTGGCGTGTCGTTCGTTCAAGCGCCGGCGCTGGGACGATCAGGAGTAGCTGTGGACTTCCAACCGCGCTTCATCAGACTGAAAGACGCAGGCCGGTATTTGGGCATGGACCCGAACCGGTTCAACGATGAGGTGCGGCCATTCGTCACAGAGATTCGAATCGGTACTCAGGGAATCGCATTCGACCGTCTTGACTTGGACCAGTGGGCCGACGAATATAAGAAGGTCAATGGGTGTCCTGGTAAGGCGATGAAAGGAGCGACCACATGGGGCAGAAAGTCCCGCCAGGGCTTGTCAAAAGAGGAAAAGTCTGGCACATCCGGCAAACAATCGAAGGTCAGCGAATTCGAGAAAGCACTGGCGCGAGCGACCTCGAAGAGGCCAAGAGATACCTAGTGTTTCGTTCCCTAAGCTAGTGTGATATTGTTCTCTCCCATGGAGGGTGAT
>CAZCDS010000101.1:0-15858 GCA_964497585.1 uncultured Syntrophaceae bacterium | reverse complement strand
CTGCTGATCCTCAAAAACCAGGGCTGTTTGGTCGGGCAGCGCGTCCACGGCCCTATCGACCAACTCACTCAAATTCATTGTGACTCCAGGATAAGAAAGAATTGCAACATGGTACACTACCACGCACCGAGGACCACTTCAAGCGCCCTATCCCAACCCTCCGCGTCACAGCACCCGGACCGTCCAAGAGAACCTTCCGACCCAGCGGCACGCGCTTCGGCTCCCATAACCACTCGCGGCTATCTCCTCCGGGACACTTTCCGGACTTTTCTTGGAGGCGGCATGGGGAGCTCGTCAACCTTGAACCACTGAGGACGCATCACAGGACGGGCAACACATTTGGGCACGATCGACAGGCCGGGAACCGGTATCGGTACAGGAACCGGCGGAAAGACATCCTTTACCATCGGCGTACGACAAGGCGACGGCCAGCATCGAAGGCAGGGACCGGCTCCCTTGGCGTGACCCACGGGAGTCTCCTGTACCATGATCCTTTTTGGCCGGGGCATAGGTATCGGAACAGGATAGACCGGGACAGATCCCACAGCTACGGGCACAGTCTGTTTCTTGATGCAGGGAACCATTTTCTGGTAGTAGGTTGTGCAGGAGGAGGGATCCGGCTTGATAAAAAAGGTGTACTGGCCGGAGGCGGCCAGAATGTCTTCGCCCACTGCATGGGCTGCGGTGGACGCGACCAAGGAAAGCATGAGTGCTGCGAGTACCAGGGACCACTTACTGCGCATAATACTCCTCCTAGATGTGCATATATAATAACATGTTGGCTAGAATACATCAAGAAAAATCTAGCCGTGATAGCAGGGGCTCCAGTCATGGTTGCTTTAGTACAGGAAGCTATGGTATGGTAACAATTGACGGAGAGGAACAGGTGACCCCATGGGCCTTCGAAAAGTTGCGGTAGTACTTGCACTTCTGACGGCGATGACTCTCGTCCTCTCGCCGACCGTCGGGGGGGGACAATTGTGGGTCAAATGCCATATCACGTGCCGGTGCCAGCACGATGATTCCGTGGGGAACTTCCTGTTCACCATTCCTATCGATATTTCCGCTGACACCCCGTATGATTCGGACTGGGCGTGCAGGATTTACGGAAATCGCGTATGCGCGGACGGATGTAACGGAACGAAATTCACGTACACCTACCAGGTTATCGGTCCCTGACCACTGGAGACCCTCCCGCTGTTGCCTTTGCACGCGGAACACGCGCCGCAAGCCTTGCCTATCCGAACGACCTCTCCATACTGACGTCGATACACGATCAGAGAGTTGGCGCATGCTCGTTACATGGGATCCCCCCTGACCCCGACCTTTTCCGATCGCGGGCTGACTTTTTGCCAAACATGAGACTATGGGGAGGGTTGGTTCTTCGCGAACTCTCCGCCTATTCCGATCGGCTCCCGAAGAAGATGAGAACTGCCGCGACTACCAAAACAGCGGCTCCCACGATGGCCTCGGTAGTCCTGCCTTTGAAATAGAGCAGCCCGACGGAAAACGCCGCCAAAGCGAGAACCAGGCAAGCGAACCAATTACTGTAGATAATTTTATCAATGGTGGTGTGTTCAGGCTTTTGCATGGAACTCGAGACAACCTGGTCCGGCGCGTCGGCCTGACCTGCTAAGCGAACCGGCAGGCTGCCGGTCCCGGTCGGCGATGATACGTGCTCACGAAACGGTCGCGTACCGCAACACGTGCGTTCAAAAAGGGGCGCCTCTTCAGCTGCCCCAGCTAGTTTCGAGTGAGACTGCGGGCCTTCTTCGGTTTCCTGATTACCTGCAGGTAACGCGAGTAGTCGAGCTTTTTCAGCACCGCCATGGCCCTTTTTCGCGTCCGTTCGGCCCGTTCGGTTTTGCCCATTTTGGTTAACAGGTCGGAAGACCTGACAGCTATGGAAGCAGACGCCCGTTCGAAATAGTTCAGCGCGTCCGCAGGCCTGCTTGCCTTTTCGTACAGCGCGCCCATCGCAGAGAGGATGTCCGCGTCTGAGCCTCGCTCTACACTCTTCCGCGTCTGCCAGAGACGCTCGAGGCCTTGCAGAGCCTTTACCGAGTCCAGCCCCATTCGCTTGGCCAGCTTTCTCGCCCGCAGTAGTGCGGTCTTTCGGATATCCTTATTTTTCTCGGCCTTGGCCAAGAAAGCGGCTCGCGTCAGATCTTCCAGCGCGGCGGCTAAGTGCCCGCGTTTCTCACGAAGGATGCCGCGGCTGAGAAGAACCTTGTCCATACCCTTTGTCAATCCCAGCTTTTCTCTTAACGCTACGGAGACCGTGAAACACTGCAGGATGCTATCATATTTCTTCTCTCTCGCGTATCTATCGGCAAGCTCTTCCAACACGACGATCATTCGCGCGTAGTCACCGGATTTGGTCAGGCGTTTGAGCCGCTTGAGCTCGTCCCTCATCTTCGGTTCGGAAGCCAAGGGTCGTTTAAGCCAGAAGATTTCCCTTGCGGGTTGCTTGATTTTTTTGTGCTTATGAGATTTGAATAAGCCGCGGGCCTTTCGGGTGGAAAGATTCTCCACGGCGCGAGCGATGGCTCTTTTCTTCCCTGAGTTGTTCCATTCCACGGGCCCGCGCCCGACCTTGGTCATATGGCGTGTAGGCTGTGCGGCTGGCCTTCCCACGCGTCTCTCTTTCTTTTCCCGCCGCGATACCACCCGAGCAGGGGCCGTGGCCCGCCGAGCGATCGCGCTGGGGGGCTGCATCCCTTGAAGGGATTGGGCCAAGGCAAGATGACCTCTCGCTTGGGCTTCTCGCGCGGCCTGATCATAGAGTTCCGATGCCTTACCGAGGAGACCTGCGGCCCGAGTTGCAGTCGCCAACTCGACCAGCGCGAGAAGAGCCTCGTCCGCGCTCTTCAAATTCCTGAAGAGAATTAGGGCCCTCTTGAAATATCCTATCGCTCGCTGGGGATCGCCGGTTCGGGTGTGCACCCGGCCTATTTCGAACATGGTCCATGCGGCTCCCGGGAGGTTTCGATTCCTCCTGACAAGCTGCAAACTGTCCTCGAGCATGACAAGAGCCTTGGGCAATTCTGCTTTCCGTTCAAAAGTCGTTCCCCGACGGAAAAGACGACCGCTCGCACGGGAAAAGTTGCTCAGAGCCTTTTTCCTGCGATCCCGATAGAGCCTCTCATAGCCGTCAAGGTTCGAAGCTACGGCAGGACCACGATTGCTTGCCGTGCCGGCCTTTGCGCTCCTCTTACCCGATCCCCGAAGTGGCCCAGCGACCGCTGGGTGAGACGTCTTTGCGGAGACATGGGGGGAGGACCTGTTGTTCGCATGGACCGACGGGGACTTGGAGACTTTCTTTTTCAGTGCTTGCGTGCGTTCGGCGAGGAACCGCAATGTGGCCGGATCGGTGATGAGCCCCTGGGCGAGCTGATAAATTCGGTATGCCTTTTCGGTTTCACCCAGCTTTTCCAGAGATTGTCCCATCTCAACAAAGGACCTGTAGTCCGTCGGGCTGTGGGAAACGGCCCTTCTGAAATCCTCCAGCGCCTCTCGGTGTTTTCCCAGTCGAGCGAGAGCGATGCCCCGATTCGTATAGAGTTTACTCTTCAAGTCTCCCCGTTTCAGGGCTTCCGTGAAATCGAGGATCGCCTGGCGGTAGTGTCCCTTCTCCATCAAGCCGACTCCCCGGTTGTTGAGTGCATGGGGCCACCCCGGCCGGATCTCCAGGGCCTTGGTGTAGTCACCCAGCGCCTGATCGAGGTTTCCGATCCTTTTGTAGGCCACCCCGCGATCGTTGTAGTATCGATAATTCTGAGGATCGAGCCTAATTGCTTCAGAGAATTGTTCGACGGCCTGCTGGTTTTGTCCTCTTTTGAGAGCTGCACGACCGCGTTCATGCACTTCCCGCGCGTCGTTGTCGGCGCCCGCGAAGCAACAGACCGACAGGGACAGCAGCAGCAAAACAAGGAGGATTGCCTTTTCAGCCTTCATTCAAGATCCATCGGCCCCCGGATTCGAGCCGGGGACCGGCTTCGGGGTCTTTCAGCGATTCACGTTCCGTCGGTGCAGACTCCCAACTTCCGGCATCGGTCGACGCGTCTTTGGGCTACGGACCTTTCTTGTCCACGATACCGAACTGACTGAGAATGTCCTTGACGAAAAAAGCCGCCTCGTCAATCCAGTGGGGGTACTTCTTCAGGAATGTGGCCTCAGCCAGTGCCCCGTTCAGTGTTGTGCAGCTCTTCGCTTTTGCGGGTGTTACCCGCTTCGGAGTCCCGTCCACCGTGTACCGTTCGTAACCAACGGCGATCGCGCTTCCGGACGCAGCGAATAGTGCAACCAAGGCCAATGCGAGAGCCTTTCTGAGCTTTCTCATTACGAGTCCTCCAGCCTGGCGGCAAAAAGATCGAGTTAAACATTATAATTCTAGCATAACTTGCTAGAAAAGACTAGTCTTATCCAGATATCGAGCGCGTATCCAAAACAACGACCCATCGCATATTCGTACGGGGAGATTCAGTCGAGGGGACGGCGAGAATTTCGGCTATTATTTCTGGTCAATGCCGGAATCAGGCTCAGGAGGCTGGCGGCGCGTCAGAGGAAGCGTATGCTGCACGAGGTCGCGAATCGATCTCGGATTTCCCGCATCGAATGGTTGTACAAGGGGAGGAATCACCGGAGACGGTTGTGCAGTCTGGCTCAGGAAGGTCTGGTCGAGAGTTGTTTTGATGAGGGGAGGGGATTGAGGGGCACAAGTGAGAGAAAACGCCACGGGGATGTCGCGTGGAGATACACGTGCCCGTTTACGTCAGGGAGAAAGGAAACGGCATGAAGAGGAATATCAGGGAATTGCTCAAAAATAGGGACATAGCGCGAATCATCGACTGGGACCTCCATCCCTTTGACGCGGTAGCCCGGTACCTCGAGTGGGGCTCGAACTGGTGCAGGGGGCTGGATCATGCCAAATCCTGTAACGAGGAGAGCGCGTACTTCAAGATTAACGCGATCGGTGATCCGGCAAAACTGATACTCGTTCGTCAGAGCCACGACGATTATGAGGTCATCTCTGAAGTGGAAGCGCCTCAGGAGCTTATTGACGCGTCCGTGGATTTCTTCGCGTGCAGGAACTCGGCCTGCGGCATTACCGACGAGTTGCGATCGTGGCTCCAAGAAGAAGCCGATAGAGCCGCATGACCGCTCCCCTGGGGGTTGTAGGTCGGGAGAGGTGATTTCTTGTCGGACGGATCTGGGTTGCGCGGAGGGCGATGTGCCGTAAGGATCTTGGTTCTTCGGTACCGCGTTGCGTTCCGGTAAACTGCTGGACGAAAGGCCTGCTCAGCGGATCAGGGTCCATGAGGAGGTGATGCATGGAATGTCATTGCAACGACCATCTCCACGGCCGATTGCATGGTGATAAACCTTGTGATTGCGCGGAACACGAACATCCCACGTACAGCTTCGTACTGACCCGGGTCATGGAAGAGGACCCCGGACACGGTACCGTATTCATTTCCCGCGATTTCATGGAGAAACTCCACCTTCAAGAGGGCGACACGGTAGAGGTCATCGGATCCGAACGATGTGTAGTTCAGGCTCGATCTCATCCGAATCCCTGGGTGGATACGCGCATGATTTCACTTGACAGCGCCACCATGGAGAAGATCGGGCGTCAGCTTTTCGGCGAAGTTAAGGTGCGCAAAACCTACTGCACGGAATCGGAATGCCTAACGCTGGAAGTTCCTACAGGAATAAGCGTCACACGGCTGCAATTACAGCCCACGCTGGATCGGGTCCAGGGCGCTGTCATATCGGGAGGGGATCGCGTCACCCTCACGTCCGGCCGGGGCGAGAAGATCGAGTTCAGCGTGCTCGAATGCGAACCGGACGGAATATGTCGTGTGACCAGGAGAACTCGGATCAGGCTGGTCGACGAAGAGGGCCACGAGTACGTCTCGAAGAAAGAGACGACCTTCGACGACGTCGGAGGCCTGGACGAGGCGGTCGGCAAAGTGCGCGAAGTCGTGCAACTCCCGCTCAAGCATCCGGAGATTTTCCGTCAGCTTGGCATCGAGCCGCCCCGTGGAGTACTCATGTACGGGCCCTCGGGAACAGGGAAGACACTCATGGCGCGGGCGGTCGCCGGCGAGACGGGGTGCTATTTCAAGGCCCTCAGCGGCACGGAAATCATGGACAAACATTACGGAGAAAGCGAAGCCAAGCTACGCGCCGCGTTTGAAGACGCCTACCAAAACGCCCCTGCAATACTCTTCATCGACGAAATAGACGCGCTCGCGCCTCGCCGGGACACTGCCGAAAGTGAGGTTGAACGCCGGGTGACCGCTCAGCTTTTGGCGCTCATGGACGGAATGGAAGACCGCGGCGACGTTATGGTTCTTGCGGCAACCAATCTCCCCAACATCCTGGACAGCGCGCTCCGGCGACCGGGGAGATTCGACCGGGAGATCCACATAGGGGTTCCCGACAAGTTGGGCCGGGCCCAAATCCTCGGAATTCACACACGGGACATGCCTCTTGGGGAAGTTAATTTGACCGAGTTGGCGGAGAAGTGTCACGGGTTCGTGGGCGCGGATATCAGAGCGCTCTGCCAGGAGGCTGGGTACCGAGCCCTCAAGAGGATACTACCGGGTTTGGAGGATACTGAAGAGACGCTCACCGATGATTTCCTCGATGAGATCACGGTCGAAATGGAGGATTTCAACGCAGTGCTCAAAGAGATGCGGCCCTCCTCCGCGAGGACCTTTGAAGTGGACCTCAGCCAGGCCGGATGGGACCGCATCGCGGGATACTCCGCGGAGATCGATTTCCTCAAAGAAGTCGTTCTCTGGCCGATCCAAAACGTCGCATTTCTTTCCGCGATCGGAGTGAGCCATCTGACCGGCCTGCTCATCTCCGGGCCCTCGCGAGTGGGCAAGACGCTCATGGGACGCTCGCTGGCAAAGGAAAGCGGCTTCAACGTCATCGAGATCAGGGGACCGGAGCTTCTCTCCAAATATATGGGCGAGAGCGAGCGCAACGTCAGGGAACTCTTCCGGCGAGCCCGCGAGATGGCCCCGACCGTTGTGCTCCTTGACGGAATCGATGCCATGGCGTCGTCAGGATGGTCCGATTCGAAGGTTATCGACCGGATCGTCAACCAGCTCGTCATGGAGATGAACGCCATTTCCGGCGACAAGCCGATCCTCGTCATCGCGATCTGCAACCGAGCGCAGGACCTTCCTCCCCAGCTCCGAGCCACCGGAAGATTCGGGACCGAGTTGTCCCTCAAGGAGCCTGACCTGGGGGAGAGGACGGATCTTTTCCGGATGTATCTCGGCGGCGAACGCGTAGAATTTGAGGGGGACTTTACGAGAGCGGCGCACGAGGCGGACGGCCTCACCGGTGGCGATATCGAGGAGGTGTGCCGTCGCGTCACGCTCCAGGCCGCGCGAGCGGCGCTCCACGGGGCGACGGGGGCCGATCCCGCGCTGGCCATCTCGGAATCCGACCTGCTCAAGATGCTCGATAAGTGGAGGCTCGCAGCCCGCTAGATTTGATACCTATTCACTCTCTGCTGCGGACGGGCGTCGGCGCGCGATCGCCCTGGGGAAATCAGATATCTGGGTCTGGTCTTCTTCTTCTGATCCTGCGCAGAGCGCGCGTCGAGGTACCTGAAGCGGTCGTCGCACTTGATGATGAGCCGAATGGCGTTGAGGATCCTGTGGACTCTTGCCGCCGGAGCCCTTTTTTCCCAGGCAAGGCAGGAGTGTGTAATAGTTGGCTATGTAGTACGAATTAGTGACTCTTTGAACAACGCACCCGCTTTGACCATGATGGACGACCGGCAGACGCCGACGAAAGACACCATCAGACTTGCCGGCTCCACCATTCCAGCTTTCTGCAACACCGACACTGATCAAAAAACGAACCCCCAACTGCTCGGCAACTCCCCTAGACGGTAGCTCGGCATCAGCCTGTCCAAAAGCCGTCAGGCCAGAATATTCAGCCGGTTACGAGCTCAGTCGTGGAGAACCCCGGAGCTGAAAAGGGCGGCGTCAACAATGGCACCCTGAAAGAATCCTTGACATTATTGGCAATTGTGGGAAAGATGTGCACGTATTCAACTGTCACTCGTTACAATCCGCCAAGATTCGAAAGAGCCTGTGATTCGTCCAGGCGGTGCCGGCGTACATGGGCCTGTTCCTGTGGCGGACAGAAGGTAGAATGCCGCTCAGAGACCCGGGGTCAAGCGGAGTAAGAGGGGGTGGTCAATGCGAATCTAAGCCCTGTCAGGAAGCAAGGGGGGTTCAACCTGCTCAACGATACAAATGCGGCAGCCATGAAGGAGGAGTAAATGCCATGAACTCGGTGCTAGTTTTCGTGTTTTGGGCAATAATCGTAGCGATCGGCTACTTCGTCTACTCGAAGTACATAGACACCAAGGTCTTTCAGGCAGATCGAAATCGAGCTACCCCGGCCAAGATGTACATGGACGGGGTGGACTTCATGCCGGCCAACAAGAACATTCTCTACGGGTTCCAACTGAACTCCATTGCGGGAGCTGCTCCCATCATCGGTCCAATCATCGCAATACAGTGGGGGTGGCTACCTGCCGTGCTCTGGCTCGGATTAGGAGTACTCTTCATCGGATGGGTACAGGACTACTCGAGCTGCATGCTGTCGGTCCGCAGCGATGGAGACACGTTTGGTGCGCTGAGCTACAAGCTGATCTCGCCCCGGGCGCGGGTCATCCTCTTGACGTTCGTCTATTTCTACCTCCTGCTTATCGCGGCGGCTTTCGGCAACGTGATTGCTGGTCTGCTCAGCAAGAAGGCGGCCCTTCCCTTCCCCATGCTGGTGATTGTGGTGGTCAGCCTGTTCGTGGGCCAGATGATCTACCGCTGGAAAGTGAACATCATTGTGACTACCCTGATAGCGATCGTCGCGATCTTCGTCGGGATCGGACTGGGAGGATACATCCAGATTCCGGGAACGTTTTTTTGGATGCTGATCGCGTTGCTGATCTTCGGGTATTTCAGCTCGGTACTTCCCGTTTGGCGGTTCATCCAGCCGTTCAATTATTCGTCCGTGTACGTGGTCTACGGGGGAATCATTCTTGGAGTCCTGGGCCTGCTCATCGCTCACAAGCCCATCACCCTCCCGGCGTACACGAACTTCTCAATCGGGATGGGGCCTCTCTGGCCGTTGCTGTTCGTCACGATAGCCTGCGGGGCGATTTCCGGGTGGCATAGCCTCGTTTCCAGCACGGGTACCTCCCGCCAGATCGAGAACGAGATGGACGTTCGGCCGGTGGCAGGTGGAGCGATGTTCGCTGAGTTCACGATCGCCATCATTGCAGTGGTCATTTGTGCTACGGCCTTTTCCAATGCGTCCGAGTACATCGCAAACGTGAAAACGGGCGGGCAAGCCGCCGGTCTGTTCATGACAGGTCTGGCGTCTGCAATGGGAACGTTCGCCATACCGAAGTCATATGCAACAGCCTATGCCGGATGCATGATCCTGATCCTCGCGCTGACCGTCGTCAACCTCGTCTTCAGGTTCATGAAAGTGGCGACCGCGGAATTGCTTGGTGAACGTATCACAGTTGCCAAGAATCCGCATGTGGCCACAATTGTGGCGGCCATTCTTGCGTTCATTCTCGTCATGACCGGTACCTTCAAGTACGTGTGGGTGTTGTTCGGCGGCTCCAATCAGCTTATGGCGGCACTGGCTCTCCTGCTGATTACGCTCTTTCTCGTCTCCAAAGGGAGCAGGTACAAGTTCGCATTCATCCCGATGTTGTTCATGTACGTAACCACGGTGGCGGCGCTGTTCTACACCTCCGTCATCAAACTGCTCATCCCGGCTTTCAGCGGTGCGGTGGTCGGCTCCAAGCTGGCCGGCAACCTGATTGCGGGAGGCATCGGCATCGTGCTGCTGGTATGTGCCCTCATTCTGGGGTATGATGGACTTAAGGCCTTCGGCAAGTACCGTGCTGAACAGGTCTCGGGCAAGCCAGCGGAAGCATAAGCCCGCGGCAGCGGATAAACAGGGTCTGACTCGCAACCAGAGGTTTGTCGAAAGGACCATTTCATGAATCAGTCGGAAAAGAACAGCTCCCTGAGCGCCCTCCTTCGACGATGGTGGGGGGCGCTCAGGGACTTTCTGTTCGGCTTCTTCGTCTACGGAATGGTCCAGGAAGTCGTCGAACGGAGGCGAAAGAGAGAAAGGATCTTCCTCTTGCTGGTCGTTGGAGACTTTCTGGGCGTGCCCGTGTTTCCAGGCTACTATAGGCTTCGCCTCCTCCCCCATTGCCTGCCCCGGCTCGGGCCGTGGAGGCGCCATATGCTCCGGCCGAAAGACCTATTCACCGTCCTGGAAGACTAGAGGATCGGAATGGCTGAGAAGAAAGAAGAAAAAAAGCAAAAGAAGAAGAGAGGCGGCGTTATTGGTTTCCTGCGTGACTTCACCTACGGGATGGCCACGCATGGGATGGCACGTCACGCGTTGAAGACCCGTTCCAGCATGGAACACCTCTTCATTCTCATCACCATGGGTGACATGCTAGGTGTACCGATTTTGCCTCCCTACTACTCACTGCGACTCCTTCCCCACGTCGTTCCCCAGATCACTACCTGGAAGCGGCGAATGCTACGGGAAAAGGACTTCGTGGATTCACTCTATTAATTCAGCGGGATTCCCAATCCCCTTCTAAGTTCAGCCGGGGTGTGCAGCCCGGCCTCATCTGAGGAGGATCCCAACCATGGGACTGGCAGAGCAATTGCTCGGTTCACCAGAGAGACGTTTCATCATGTACGGAGGCAAGGGTGGCCTCGGAAAGACCACATTCTCCGCTGCCACTGCCTACTACCTTGCGGCAAAAGGCAAACGGGTGCTTGTGTTCTCGGTTGACCCCCAGGCATCTCTGAGCGACATCTTTGAACGAGACATCTTCGGGCAAGGAAACGTCGAGATTATACCCAACCTTTTCGCGTGTGAGGTAGACGCAGACCGGAGAATCGCGGACTATCAGGATGAAATCCGTAAGCGAATCGTGGACATGTACGGGATGAAGAAGATCCCGGACGAGATAGAGAGTTACATCGCAGCCTCTTCCGCGGAACCCGCAATGGAGGAGAGCGCGATATTCGACGCGGTGGTCGACATTGTGGTGGAAGGGGGATTCGACTACTACATCTATGATCTCGTGCCCCTGGGGCATGCGCTCTACTATCTGAGCATGGGATCGATCTACGACGCGTGGCTCGGCAAGATCACCGGGCTGCGGGAA
This sequence comes from uncultured Syntrophaceae bacterium, assembly GCA_964497585.1. GTDB lineage: Bacteria > Desulfobacterota > Desulfomonilia > Desulfomonilales > Desulfomonilaceae > CAZCDS01. Next base: position 4,604 of record CAZCDS010000101.1, on the reverse strand, counting down.
CAGATGCGGGAATACGACAAGGTCATCGCGACAATGCAGCGGGAGGAGGATCTCTCGCAAGATGAGATCTACGACGAGCTGATGGACATCAAGAACAGGATCGGAACCGCTTCCAAGATCATGACAGACCCTCATCAGACGTCGTTCTACTTCGTTCTCACGCCCGAGGACATGATTATCGAGGACACCAAGAAGGCGGCCGGGCTTTTTGGCAAGTTCGGGGTACCCCTGTCCGGATATATTGTGAATCGCGTGATCCCTGTGGAGGAGCTGACGGGAGAGCTGCCGCTCTATCTGAAGAATCGCGTCGAAATGCAGCACACGTGCCTCGAGACGATCAACAAGACCTTCGGCACGGAAGTTCTCGGGAACGTTCCGGAGTTCGACAACGAAATCAAGGGAATGGATATGATCAAGCGCATGGCGGAGACCATGTTCGGGGAGAAGTTGGCATGATTACTAGCATGAAGGATTTCCTGAGTGCCCACCCTGGCCTGCGGTACGCCTACTTCGGCGGGAAAGGAGGAGTAGGGAAGACGGTCATGGCCGGAGCGACGGCCCTTTGGCTGGCACAGCAGGGAAAGAAGACCCTGCTTGCTTCAACCAATCCGGTGCACAGCCTTTCCAACCTGCTCAACCAGAATGTCTTTGGCAAGCCCACCCTCGTAGATCAAGGCGCCGGCCTGACTGCCCTGGAAATTGACACCCGGGATACGATTGAGCGCTCAAAGACTGAGATTCGTGAAAAGGTCAACTGGTTCCTGAAGTTTGCCGACATCCCGACCAAAGCGGACGATTTCGTCGAATCAGCTACTATGAACCCCGCGTTTGAAGAATCGGCGATGTTCGAGAACATGATCGATCTAATCGTGCAGGACGAGTACGAGGTCTACGTCTTTGACACGGCCCCCACAGCCAATGCCCGACGGCTCCTGGGGATGTCCAAGGTCTACGGTCTCTGGGTCGACAAGATGTTGCAGAGCCGCAAAGATGCTCAGGACACGAGGCTCAAGCTGTCCTTCAGAAAACATAAGGAGGAGGAGGAAGACCCGCTACTCACCTATCTCTCAACCTTCCGGGAGCGGATCGAGAAAATGCGGGTGCTTATCACCGACGATACCAAGACGGCCTTCTTTTTTGTCACCTTGCTCGAGTCGCTGCCCATCGCTGTGATTAAACGGTTTGTCGGTTGGTTTCAGGATTTCGGAATCCCCATAGGGGGAGTCCTTGTTAACGAGGTGATCGACGAGGCCCAACTGGATGACAATACCACCCAATTTGTGCTGAACCGCGTCCAAATGCAGAAGAAGTACATGGCCGAGGCCGAGGAATCCTTCGAGAGAATCCTCGGAACGGTGCCCCTGCTCGAGCGGGAAGTCAAAGGGGTGGACATGCTCCGAAGGGTCACCGCGGAGCTCTTTCCGGCAGCCTGACGTCTCCGTCAGGAGATTGCGCGGCGTATCGGTCATGAGCAGGGCTCTCCCCCCTGCCCTGTTTCCAGGCTGATGCTCGCGAAGAGATTTGTTAGAGGCAGTCACAGACGGCCCTGCCGTCTGGAACGCGAAGGTGTGCTCGGAGCGTAAACCTATCCCTCGTAATTCGGCCCGGCTTAGGCGCACATCCGCTTTCAGCTCTCCCTATTCCGCCCTTTACTCAATAAAAAACGGCAGTGGGGGTTCACCTACCCCTTCCGCACACGCGCTTGTCGCAAGAGCACGCGGTACGTCTCTGCAGCTCAGGCCTCCAAGCTGCAAGCGACACTCATGGAGTGGCCTGAAGCTCCCGCAGCCGTTGGTCGATCAGCGATTCCACGTGCCCGGTTTCCCACCCCGTGCATGCGCATTTTCGATCCACGATGAATGCGGGAAGTGTGAACGCTCCGTGCCGGATCTGTTTCCACAGTCCAAGAGGGGACTGGGCATCGATCAGCTTGATCTGAATACGATGCTTGTAGAGCCGGCGAAGCTCTTGGACCCATTCGGCAATGCGTGCCGCGGCCTCCTTCCAGTGTTCGGGATACTCATCAAAGGCGGCGTCGTGGAGCGACTTCTGCAAGCCTAACTGGCCTGTCACTGTACCACATCCCCGTCAGCCGAATCCTAGACTGGAAAGCATTGGCGCCACAATTTCCAGAAGCACTGGCGTCATCAATCGATTATCCTCCCTCGTACCAAGTTATTTGCAGCTTCCGGCACGAATCAATACTTCCCGTTGCTGCCCCCCATCGGATGCCGCTTGCATCGATTCCGGGAGCGCGTGTGCTGGAACACTTCCTCCTTAACAGTATAAACCTTGGGAATTCGTTTTGCAAAACCATCGGGTGCCATGTCTGGGCCTGGCATCGTTCCTGCAGTCCGGCACGCGGGATTGTGTCTTTGAATGAAGGTAGCGATGACTGAGCATTCCTATGGACTAGACGATGTTGTCTATGTCGATGATTTGCAAGGACCGGAAGAGCCGATGCGCGTACGCGGGTTCGATTTCCGTGTGGCTGTAAATTGCTACAACCCTGATTGAAGGCTTCAGAACGAATACCTGCGCCCACAGATGGATCCCCTGGGTGCTCTGGAACCGATAATCTACCGCTCCATCCGTGTCGCTCTTGATGGGTTCGGTGCGCAGCAAGCCGCTCATACCGGCTGTAAGGCCATTAAGAATTCCGTCGAGCAACTGCTGTGTTTCCGTACTCTCGAAAAAAGCCTTCGGATAGGCACCGTAGCTCACGAGGACCTTTCGGTCGCTCTTGCTGTCTGTGGCGACGTAGTGCCTCAACCGGGCTGCTCCCGAGCCGGTAGGCGTTTCCATGTCCGTGACCGTGGGATGTCCGGGCAACGTCACGCAGAGGCCTCTACCGCAAAACCGTTCCCACTGGAGTTCGGCCGCGAATACGCCTGAGACGAGCGCTGCGCTCAGCAGGAGTGTCATTGCAGTGAGTCGGCAGAAATTTCGTCCTCGCATCTTTCTTCCTCGCGTCCATCCCTTTAGACAACCTGTTAGTACAATTGTGCCGCGTGCTTACTCTCCGGGTGCTTCCAGCGCTGGAAGCCCGCACAAGGGCTCATCCGGTGCGGACCCTGCATCCACCCCTTGTGCTCTGCGGCCGCGAATCGTTTTTTTTTGAGTGGCATCGAATAGGTACTATGGTATGGTTCGATCTTGCGAGAACGAATTACGGCACCATGTGAAAGGAGAGAGATAATGAGAGAAGAAGTACAGGCCGCCCTCGATATGGTACGTCCTCAGCTTCAGGCCGATGGCGGCGACGCGGAACTCGTCGAGGTGAGCGACGACGGGATCGTCAAGGTCCGTCTTACCGGCGCGTGCGGCGGGTGTCCCATGAGTCAGATGACCCTGAAGATGGGAATCGAACGGATCCTCAAGGAAAGAGTCCCGGGCGTGCAGAGTGTCGAGGCAGTGGCCTAGGCCTCATCGGAGTCCGGGTATCTCCATGAGCCCGGACGTATGAGCTCGGTTGTGTCGAGTCCTTTGACGTGCGTGGTGGGTGGAATTGGAGGATTGCTTGGCCGCTTCGGCGAATCCGTTTTCCATTCACAAGCACGCCAGTGAGCGCAAGACAATTCTCCCCCGATCCGGCTCTCCGAACTGGGTATCATGCTTGGCCCATCGATTCCGCTCGCCACCGCGATCAATGAACTGCAATCACGCAAATTGGCGTAGCCTGTGAAACCCGTTTCGTGTCAAGTTACGTTGTAATGAGGGAGTCTGGCCACTATTGTCCCCGCGAGGTGCAGATTCCCGGCAAGGAGATACGAAGTGAGGGGGCCCCCATTTCCGGTTGTGGGGGGACTCTCCTGTCTGTTGTCAAGTTGATCCCAGCTCGCGCCCTGTGCTACAAATTCAGACAGTGACGAATCGACACTACCTGCTGCGAGCTTGAGGGGCACCGTGGCCGATAATAAGAAGATCCTGGCCGTGGACGACGAGCCCGACGTTTTGGAGCTCGTTGCGGACGTTCTCTGTGACTGCAATGTGGAGACCGCCAAGGACTTCGAGACGGCAAAGAGTCTGCTGGCCGCTAATGCCTACGATCTGGTCATTCTCGACATTCTGGGAGTCCGCGGACTCGATCTCCTCGACATCGCGGTGGAGCGGGATTGCCCCGCGATGATGTTGACGGCCAATGCCTTGGACCCCGGACACATCATGCAGTCGATGCTTCGGGGCGCGGTCTCGTTTGTCCCGAAAGAGGACATTGATAAACTCGATGCCCTCGTTTCGGAACTCTTCCAATTGCTCAAGAGCGGGGAATCCACGTGGAGCCATACGATAAAACGTCTCGCTCCCCTGCTGGACGAGAAATTCGGAGCAGAATGGAGGGATGCGTACCGGGAAATGGGACTCGCCGATCTCTGATCCCCGTGTTCGTTTGGTCTCCTCACCTGTACCGTAGTACACCAATACCCGCGTGAAAGGGTATGATTCTCGCTCACCGCAACCATCTCGCTGAGGGTCGCCCCCCAGACGCAAGTGACAAGGCCGTCGTCGAATGACCTGCTCCGGGTTGGAGGACTTTCCGGAACAGCGAATCATACCACCGTGCTTTCTAACAATGAACATTGAGGTAAGGAAAATGAGTGAGGGAC
>CAZCDS010000100.1:0-16632 GCA_964497585.1 uncultured Syntrophaceae bacterium | reverse complement strand
ACCCCCGCCCCACAATGTGGATTTCGCGGTTTTGCAACCACTTGTAGGGGGTAAGGGGGGGGGCCCCCCCCCCCCCCGCCTACGCCTGAGGTTGGCCCCACCTATTTCCTGGGCATGCCGACAGACTCGAGGATCGGCGAGAGTAATACACCTGGCTCCGGCGAACCCCTTGTCCTGCTGTCCACAACCCATTCAAAACTCCACCGTTGTCGGTTCCCCTGCTCCACCTCCTTGTCTGATCTGAAGCAACCACAAGATATGTTGCCCGGTTTTGAGATGCGCATCTCTTCCTTTGGCGCCTAGAACTGGTTGCAAAACTTACATTTGAGCCGGTAACTAGTTGATATCACAGGCCCTAGAAGGTGGCTTTCGAGGTTTTGCAACCACTCGTAGTCTCTCTTGAAACACGACTTCTTCCCTGCCTATTCGGCTTGCTCCCGTCTAATCCTCGTCTACCACGGTCTCCATTAATTCCTGCAGGAGTCCCACAATCATTTCTGAGCGGTATTTCACTACCGGTATCGGGGCGTCCGATAGTCTAATGGCCAGCTCCATCATCGTCTTTAAATGTTGGTCGATTTCCTTCTTGCTCATGGAATACTCCTTAGGGTCGGCTACTGCTCGAGAGACCGACATGTCTTACATCTGCTTTCTTTCCAAGCCCTTGATTCTTTCGTCGGTCCAACGTTTGCCCTTGAATTGCACCTTTTGAATACTTCCCGATGAAGCTTCCTCAATGTTCATTCTTATGCCGACGGTTTGCTGAATCCCGTTTGCGATACTCGCCATGGTCTCCCTCTTATTCAACTCAGGTACGTTTGCCCTGAACTCGACGCTCACCGAAACCGTTTCCTTCCCCTGTTCGCTCATGAAGACACGGCCTCTGTAGTCCAGCACTACCTTATGGTCAAAGATTACCGAATCGATGGCCGCCGGCCAGACATTCATCCCCTTCATCTTGATCATGTCGTCGTATCTCTCGATGACACCGGCTTCTATGCCCGAAAAAGGCCGGCCACAGGGACAGTCCTCGTGGCTGCGGAGCACAACTTTATCGCTTGTGGCGAAACGAAGAAGCGGAGAAGCTTCCCGCTCGAGAGGAGTGATGACGAGCTCGCCCGCCTCGCCGGGTTTCACTGGTTCCCGTGTCTCCGGGTCGATCACCTCCGCATAGACAAAGGGTTCCAATAGGTGCATTAGGCGCCGTTCTCCCCGTTCATCGAGTACGCCGGCCTCACAACTGATTGCAATGGCGGCGCCTTTTTGGGTTGAGCCGTAATGCTCGTAAACGCCCGCGTTCCACGTGGCTTCCATCTCTTCCGCCCAACTCTTGGGATAGGCCCCGGCTGCGATCATAATGGCTTCCAGAGAAGGAAAGTCCCTCTGGAAGTCATATCCCATCCCCTTGGCTTCTTCGGTAAGGGTGGTCAGGTATGCCGGAACTGTCAAAATGGCCTTGGGGTCAAAGCGCTTCATGTACTCGAGCTTGGTCTTGGTATCAAAAAAGGCGGCGAGGAAATACCTGGCCCCTATCTGCATCAGCCCTCTCATGGCGGCCAAACCTGCCGTCATCGTTCCTATCGGCCAAAAATGAAAGACCGCATCTCCGGGACGTACACCCAGCCAAAAGTAGTTCATGGCCCAAGTCCCTCCCAGGTGCTCCACGTCGGACCTGGTACACCCGTATACTTCCTGGCCCAAGCCTGATGTCCCGCTCGTAAGATGTGTTTGAACCACCTTATCCAACGGTACGCCCAATCGTTCTCCATAAGGAGGGTGCTCGGTCTGATCAGCGAGGAGGTCTTTCTTCTCCATTACAGGAATCAGTCTGGCATAATCTGCAGGAGTCTTGACGGCGTCAGGCGTGATTCCCTGTTCCTGAAATCTTTTTGCGAAAAACGCATTGTTCTTCCAGACGTGTTCTAGCTGGCATTTGAGCCTGTTCCACTGATACTCCTTGAGTTTCTTTCGAGACATGGCCTCCAATTTGGGATAGTAATATTGTACTTTTTCCTTCTCCATTTTCCTTCTTGGCATTATTGCCCCTCCCTCTTATTGTTGCCAAAAGGTTTCGGGCTAAGCCTCATAGGCATAGACGTCTACTCAAAGGCGTCTTGTGCCGCGATCCAAGGTTTCCCTCGTGGCGTTCTCTATGGAGCTCGCTTCGGGCCAATCGGCCCGTGACTCTCCACTTCAAAAGCACCAGCTGATTCGGGGTCCGCCGGAGACGCCTCCTGACGCTTTCCACCAATCGTATTCCGGAATTTAAACGAATAACCCCAATCCTCAGGGCGTCTCAACGCAGAAGCCTCCCTGACCGACCTCGGTCGTGAGCAAGAGCGACTTTTCTGAAGCCACTCAATACGCGAAAAGAGAAATCGCTCGGCCAGGAGAGATGCCTTTCTTGTCCTGATCGGGCCATTTCCCTTCACGCTCGTTACATTTCGCCCTTCAGGTTGCATATTGACCCCGGCAACACCGTTAGACGCTTCTCGTCCCTTCGTTGTTCCGTCTTGTTTCTCTGTCACCCGCCTCAATCTTCTGTCAAACTCCTCCGCCGGAAACACTCAGATCCGCCGGGACCGCACATGGACCTTCCGCAGCAGGCAAGCAGCGACAACCGGTCCGCGTTTTGCTTACCTAAGCGAACCCCGGAGCGCCCGTTTCGGTCTCATTCTCCGTCCTTTTACCTCTCCTTCCAAACTGGTGGTCGCTTTTCCAGGAACGCCATCAAGCCCTCGAGCCCGTCTTCGGAAGGGGCGAGTTCATTCAAGTAAATGGCCTCTATTGCGTCCAATGCCTGTTCAAATTGCTGGTTGAACGTGGCGGCCATCGCCATCTTGCTCGCCCGGATAGACACGGAACTAAGCGCAAGAAGTTTGCCCAATAGTTCTTCCTCGGCCTCCGCCAATCGGTCTTCGGGAACCACGACGTTTACGAGTCCTATTGCTTCGGCTTCCTTTGCCGAGATGCTCGTCCCAGTAAAGAGAAACTCGTAGACCTTCTTTCGCCAGATGAAAAATGGATAGGCCGCCAGCGCCAATGGGGCGAAGTTTCCGAGCGTAATGTCGGGCTGCCCCAATTCGGATTTCTCTGAAGCAATCACCATGTCACAGAATAGCGCCACTTCGCAACCACCTCCCAGGGCATATCCGTTAACCACCGCAATCGTTGGCTGGTCCAGCTTAATCATTTCCCGGAAGATACCGTGAAAAACCCTCAACATTTCTTCTACGCTTTCCGGTAGGTGGTCTGCCACTTCCACGCCGGCGGAAAAGGTCTTGGTCCCGGCTCCGGTCAGTACGACAGCTTTGATCGCCTTCAATTTTCTTATTTCCTGCAAGGCGGATATCATCTCGGACATCGTTTTGATATCGAGAATATTCAGCGGTGGCCTGTTGATCGTGATTCTGCTCACGTGGTTTTCGGTCTCAAGGATTATATTCTGATAACCCATCCTGGACTCCTCCTTCCCTACAACTCATCAAGGGATCAATACCGTTCTGACCGATTGACCCGACCTGACTACATCCAGGGCCCGGTGAATTTCCGACAAGGGGATCTTTCCCGTAACCAATGGTTTAACATTGATTCTGTTGGTTCGGACGAGCTCAATGATCTTCGGCATGTCAGCGCTGCGACAACCGCACGAACCTACAATGTCCAGCTCTTTGACCATGGACCGTCCGGCGCTGAATGATGCGTCGTGCGGGCTGAATCCGACGACGACGAGTCGCCCGCCCGGCCGGAGAGACTCATGTCCCTGCCTGATTGTTTCAGGCCGTCCGATCATCTCGAAGGCGACATCGACGCCACCTCCCGTGAGGCGTCGTATGCGCTTAACAACCTCCTTACCTTCTTGGGCATCAACGGTCTCGGTCGCCCCGAGTTCCCGTGCCATGTCGAGCTTCGTCTTCGCGCTTCCCGCCGTGACGGGAATATTGAAATCTACGGCTATCACACTCACCCCCATGGCCGTGGCTATCTGGACGCAATTCAGGCCGAGTCCGCCGCAGCCGAAAACCACGGCGACATCCCCTACGCGCAGACCGGAGCGATTTCTGACCGCGTGAAAAGGGGTCGACACGGCATCTGCGATGATACACCCCTCTTCCGGTGGAATCTCCGGCGGAAGCGGATAGGTGTTCCTGGCCGGTACGGCAATGTACTCAGCGTAGGCGCCATTGATGTGATTGCCCAGCATTTTCCAGTTATCGCAGATATTGTCCCTGCCGTTTTTGCAGTTGCGGCAGGCGCCGCACGATATGATATTCCCCATGAGGACAGGATCCCCGGTTTTCAAACCGGTCACCGACGCGCCAACCTCGGACACGATCCCCGCCGATTCGTGTCCCAGCACTATTGGCGGAGGTTTCATTGTGGGCACGCCCAGATCTATGTATTCCATGTCTGACTGGCATATGCCGCAACCGCTGACCTTAACGAGAACATCATCGGGCCCGATCTGCGGCATAGGAACTTCCTCGACCTTCAGTAGGCTTCCCGGGCCGTAAAAGACAGCTGCTTTCATACCTATTTCCTCAAAACCTCTGATTTGCGATAACACGAGAGACTTGCAGTCTCACGTTTTTCGTTCTTGGTGTGCTCGCTCTCCCAATCGGCAACATCCCAGACAGACATCCCGGAAACCACACATCCGGTCTCCCTTCGGAGAGAAAGACTGAAAGGAGTGGCGGAGACGCGCCAAATCTCATATGGCTGTATGCAATCTTGGTGCCAGAAACTGAATCAGGCGTGGAAATGGATTACCGCAATTCCCAAGTTGGTGGGACGATGGCCAGGAAAGGTGCCGGGTTGCTGCTGAGAGCCTGGGTCCGTCCCGGAAGGCGAAAATTCCTCCTTCCGTGAATTGCCGCCGGCGCACTATAAACCACTCGTCGGTGACTGTCTATGACGAGCCGGGTTCGCATGACCGCCGTCGAAGCGTGGGTGTCGTGAGTTACTCACGACCAAATGGCCGTACTGGGGTTGAGCCCTGCCTCCATTGGGGGACTTGACGGCCTCCTTGACCATGGGTACCCGAACTGCTCTTCTCAAGATCATTGCCTACAGAAGCTCGAATACCGGGTGAAGACCCGGCGTCCGGGGCCACCAGTCCGTTGGACGGGAAAGAGCTTTCAGAAGGATTATCGGGGAACCAGACGGAGGATCGGTCGCATCCAGTCGAGCGTAGGCTCCGGGAGCACAACTTTGATTCGAAAGTCCGTCAACCTCAACCCTCGGCCAGGGACAAAAAAAAAGGGACAAACCCTGGTGCAAGGGATCCAGACTTATGAGGTACATCCGTAGATCGATCCGCAGCGTTCGGATCAGAAAGGATGGAAGGCAATCATGGACCTCCTTAACCCTGAATGCAAAAGCGTCCGCCAAGCCCGCCCGCGCCCGGCCCAGGATGGATAATAGAGGAATAGTCTGCCCTGGAGCAGGGAAGTTCCGTGCATTGTCATGCAAATGATCGAAGACTAAAGCAAGCGAAATCTTTATTCTTCTTTCCCGCGTCACTTCGCTTTTCCGGTCTCCCCTGGGGCCTCCTCATCCGGTTCGACGTCGCTTAGCACAAGGGCACGTCTCATTCCACTCATCTCTTTTCGGGGGAATCGGGACCTTTTCGGTTCCGGACAAACGACTGATCCTGCTGTCCGCTATCTCATCGTCGAAGGCTGCCTGATGCACTCAGGAGCAGACGTTTTGTGAAACGGAAATGACACCCTCCAATATCTACTTTTTATGCACGCCGCTCGGTGAGCATTGATAGCCCCCCTGAGTCGGCTGCACCTTTCCGTCAGCAGCTTAGCAGGCTTCCCGGCGATCTGAATAGTGGCAGAATGTGGAAACGGCCTCAATGGTCTGATCTGGGAAAAATTGAGGCCGGAAAGGGTCAGGCCGAGAGGCAAATCCGTCAGATAGGGAAGATTCTAGTTCGTGTGGATCCTTCCTGCTCTCCGCTTACCCCTTGCCCGGAACGATTCCGGTGGGTCATGAACGAATAATGATGTTGGGGAGTTACTCAGCTACACCGTGGACCGCTTGATCTTTGGCGTCAGGCATTGAATCGGGCGCTCAATCTCGAGCACCATGACTGAAGCAATGTACTACGCTGCCGTTATTCTACGCAATGACTGGAACAAGCTTTTAACATTGGTCGATTCGTAAACACTATTGTGCGCAAACCGAACACTCTGTTCTTTTGCGGCAGGATTAAAGGAAGGTATATTGGCAAAGGATTACGCAAGAGGTCGCAATTCGTCCAAAGGGTGCGCATCTCTTTAGCCGGCAGACCATATTTCGCAGGAAGGTTTTTCACGGGCTGTAGGGACCTCGGACCGTCAGTCCTCCGTATTTCCGATAAGGCCGCATTGTCGGGACAGAGCCCTCTTGTTTCGCCAAGGGAGTCTTCCTGATAGTCTGCTACTATTGACCGCAACGAAGTTGTGACATCCGAGTGGGCGTCTGTTGTGGCCGAAGAATTCTTTCGCGGTAAACTGGTACCCTCAGACCCCACCGGGGGTAATTCCGGTATGCGCGCATCTTCTGCAACTCCGGGGACAAGGATCTTGACCGACCTCATGAAGCGGAGTCGCGTACCCGTGAGAGTCCTGATTTCCCGGAGCCGGCTTTGGCGGGCAACCAATAGTTCGGGCAGCGCTTGGTTCTTCCGACCCCACGACCGCGAAAGAGCCCGTCGCGAGGTTTGACGCGCCGCAACCAGAGCTTCTCAGTCCAAGGGACGGTCGAGAGGCTGAGCCGTTTCTTCCTCGGCAACGATTCATCTCTTCCGCCTGTCTTGCATGGCGGAAATGACCCAGAACCTCTTCTCCGGGTGGCGTGATCGTCCGGCGAACCTGTGCCGAGCCGCATTCAAGAGGGCAAATACCTCCAGCCCATGGGACGTTTAAACGATCAGCTCTCACATGAAGCGAAAACTGAGAAGGGGCGACGCGCGACTTGCCTCCGTACCTTCACCGTCCCCTCCTCAGAGGACCACTTCATTCCCCTTCTTCCCCAAGATCCCGCGCCCGAAAAGAGAAGCGCACAGGTCTGCACCAGAGTAGAGATCCCACGAAATCAGAATTTCGGCGAATTCAGGTTCGTTCGATTTCCGAGCACTCGGGAGCCCCCGCCTCCGAGTCTCGCGCCCCTCCCGCTGGGACGGTATTGAGAGCGGACGAACGGACAATCCGTCTGGGGAGATCCCCGTACAACGGGCGCAAAACAACGGTGTTCACTCAGAAGGACTCTGCGAGAGCGCGCGCAGCCATCTCCGGATTGGTCCTTTTTCCGCATGAAAACTGAGATATTACCCCCTCCCCGTGAACTCTGGCACAGTCGATGCAGGACCAAAGAAAACTATGGCTGGGGTCAGACCGCGGCCGAACGCACTGAGGAAAACGCTTTCGCAACTTGGGAATATTCTCGAGCACAGCATGGCCATGCGCAAACGTGGAAGAAAAAACATCCCGGTAGAAAAGCACTCGGCTATTTTTCCCACCTTTGTTTCGGAAAGGACTTACATAGGCACGCGGAAAACGTCCAGCTGGTGGGCAGGTTCCGACCATCCGTAAGCGCGAAAGCGGTCTCATATTAGTCACGAGCGCGTGATCACTCTGACAACCATGGAGGAGGACTAAGAAGAGCAGACGGCTGTGGGCAGACATGAGGTGGGTCTTACTGTGCCCCGGGAAGGCGGTAGAGGCGATTAGTGAACGTAGGGATTCTGCCGGCGGACGCCGCGGACAGATCCGCGAATCGTACCTCAAGCCGGACTCGACACAGGCACGTTCCTTCGGTAGCCGGCGTTTTGGCACCCGGCGCAAACGAGCCGAGCGCGAGACTGTAGGAAGGCAACAAGTAGCCGTAATCTTCCCATTGCCGGAAACTCCGCGGAAAGGTCACAGGAGTACGAGGGTGAGCCGTAAGCTATCGGGAATGTCGCGCAGTCAAAGGACAGAAAATGGGTTCGCGCGGCGAGGGTTCCTGCGTGGGCTCCGGGTTCCAAAAGTTCCCAAGGAATGCTCGCCGCGTGCCCTTCGTTGAACGCCCACTGCAACCGGGTTTTCAAAGAGACGGGTTTCCCGACGCAGACGGGAGTGGCGGTCCAGCATCTTTTTCCGTGAGAGGAGGAAGGTGGAAAATGGGTTGCTTCGGAGCGAGGTTAGCGCTACGCGCATGTGCTCTACGGCCCTTCCTCAGCTTCTTGAGCGGCTGGTTTGTCACTGCCCTTCCTTTTTGCGGATCCCTAATGAATCTACATTCAACGATGTTCGCCGAAGATAAAATGATTATGAGGTTCCGCCCGGAGGTCCCGAGTTCAGCAAGGGCTCCCGTCGAAAGGATCGCCTGCGGTTCCTTCGTGAATCAAAAAAAATGAAGAGAACTGAAACGCCTGGTACTCTGTTTGCATAACCCTTGTAGCCTGGAGGATTAGCAGATGGATACGTTCGAGTATGTAATCCCCTTCGAGGCATGCGACTTAAGCATGGTTAACATAGTCGGCGGCAAGTGCGCGAGCCTCGGGGAATTGTTGAGAGCTAAAATTCCGGTTCCCCCCGGCTTCGCGATAACCACTCATTGCTATCAGCGCTTCCTTGACGAAAACGGTCTCACGGAGAAGGTAATCGATAGACTGAAGGGCTTGGGCCACTCCGACGTCCAGGCAATAGACAAGGCATCCGAGGAGATCAGAAGCCTCATAGAGAACGGAATCGTCAGCGAGTATTTGGAAGACGTTATAGCTTCGAAATATCGGGAACTGGGCCGCCGTGTGAGAACCCCCGCAGCTCCTGTCGCGGTACGATCTTCAGCCACAGCGGAGGACCTTCCTGGTGCGAGTTTTGCCGGTCAACAGGAGACCTATCTCTGGGTGCGAGGAGTCGGGGACGTCCTGAACAGAGTACGCACATGTTGGAGTAGCCTCTTCACGCCTCGCGCCATTTCATACCGGATCAGAATGGGATTCGATCATTCGACGGTCCTGATAAGCGTGGCCGTTCAGAAGATGGTCCGATCCTTTACCGCGGGCGTCATGTTCACACTCAATCCCTTAACCGGTGATCCGGCGACGGTGGTAATTGATTCAAACTGGGGATTTGGGGAGAGCGTGGTATCAGGAGAAGTGACCCCCGATCAGTTCCAGGTGAACAAGATAACCGGAGAAATCGTGAAACGAAGCATATCCGAAAAGACAATCTATTACACAACCGATCCGGCGACGGATGAAGTCAGGAAGCTTGAGGTTGGTTCAGAACGAAGGCAAGAACAGAGCCTCTTGGACGAGGAGATTCAGGAGCTCGCCAAGTTTGGCAAGAGAATAGAGAAGTATTACGGCAAGCCCATGGATATCGAATGGGCTACGGAAAAATCCCTGCCTTACAAGGGAGAGATCTTCATCCTCCAGAGCCGTCCCGAGACCGTCTGGACTCAAGAAAAGGCAGAACCCGTGGTGGCGCGCAGGAAGGACCCGCTGGATCACATTGTGGCAACTGCTTTGAAGGGAAAAAAGCTCAAATAGCACGGTGAGGGTGATTAACGCTGCTGAAGGATGACCGCATGCTTCGCTCTCGCTGGGAAGAGGGATGAGGTATTGCGTCGAGTGCCCGGAGGCGGATGCCGAAGCGGGACCCTTGACGGCAATCCCGCGAAGAGACGGATTTGCGAATGTGAGTGTCTGGATCGCGCGGCCATAGACCGGAGACACGGGGAACCTCAAAGTTAGGATGGTCCGTTAGTAAATGATCTCCGAAATAGGCGTTCCTTCAGTCTGTGTGATGGCCTTTTCGGATACTCTGTCCGGGACCGGTCGGCGAGCAAACCAGGATCGCGGTGCAACAGTTCGTTGCGCGCGTGGCGAGGCACTACGCAATTCGAGGCCGTGAATGTGTTTCATTTCGATCCTCGATATTCATCGTGTGGTCGATAACTGCGATGGTGGGGAAGGCCAATCAAGAGGAAGGGATCCTTTCCTGCATTTGGATCTGAAACAGGAAGGCAATCATGTACATCAGAAACTGGATGCTGCCGGTGCAGGTTTCCGTAGACAGCGAAGCTCTTGCTACGGAGGCGGAATTGTTGATCAGAGAACACAACCTCAAGATTATTCCGGTAGTGGATGAGGGGCGACTGCGCGGTGTGCTTCATAGGCGCGATCTCAGTGAGGCCGCTCTCTGCGTCAGCGGAAGCGGCGATCTCTGCGAGATGAACTACTTCTGCAACAAGCTCCAAGTCAAGGATCTCATGGTGCGTATGCCCTTGACCGTGTCCGTGGACAATACCGTGGGAGAGGTGCTCCTCAAGGGCAGGCAGCATAAGGTGAGCAGTTTTCCGGTTATGGACGGGGACAAGGTGGTGGGCCTCGTGTCCGATCGCGAGATCTTCGTGACTCTTTTCAAGATTCTCGAGGCGGGAGAAGAACGCACCGAAATCACCTTACAAGGGGTGAAGGTGGAAAAGGGCACGCTGACGAGCATACTGAAGATCGTCGACGATCTCGGAGCCATAGCCCGTTCCATTTTCACCGTGAAGGATGGCGGCGGCCACGATCTGTTGGTGCTGCGGCTTCAATGCGATAATCCCCAAGAGATCCTTGACGCGTTCCGGAAAGGGGGATTTGAGATCCTCGAAGCTTCTTCATCATCGTGAGAGTTGCCAGCCGACCCTATACTGGGTGGTTCGATACACGGGTATATGAGGACAGTGGCCGACATCGGACAATCGTTTATTGTGGCCTAAGGTTGTCGTAGGACACGAGAGACTTTCTTCCTCGAGTCGGCCTCTCCTGTGGCCACGGAGCACCATTGCAGGTTGCTAAGGACCACTCGGGAGTGAAGGTCTATCGTACGGTTCCTCCGCTCTCGGGAACTTCGACGAGTTATCGAATGATACGTTCGAAGGACCCCGAGCACACAATGTGGGCACCGATGCGTTATCTCCCGCGTCTCCTGCCCGCAACAGATCGTCGAACCACTTGGGCTTGTGGTGCTGACCCGCGTGAGAGTGGCGCCTTTGCTCACGATTTTGTGTGACTGAACGGCATTCCGGCTGATGTTTCTGATCTGAACACTACCGATTCTTCTGATGATAGGAGGAAGAAAATGCTCCTACCGAGATTTGAATACCATGAACCCGATACGCTTGAAGAGGCCTTGCGGCTGCTGTCGGAACTGGGTGGCAAAGCCAAAGTGCTTGCCGGCGGAACGGACCTTCTGGTTCGGATGAAACTTCATGTCGAGCGGGCCTCGCACGTGATATCCATTGCCCGCATCCCCGGCATGGACTCCATTATTCCGAGAAACGGCCATGCCATAACCGTCGGCGCCGGGGTGACCGCCGCCGCCCTGTCCCGCAACGAGCTGTTGCTGGACCGATTCACCCCCCTAGCCCTAGCCGGAGGACGACTCGGAGCCCCCATGATAAGAAATAGGGCAACCGTAGGCGGGAACCTAGTCAATGCACGTCCTGCGGCGGATCTTGCTCCTGCCTGCATGGTGCTTAACGCGACCTTGAAACTCAAAAGCGCCTCTAGCGAACGGGACGTTTCGGTCAACGAATTCTTCCGTGGTCCGGGAGAGTCTTCCATCCAGGCCAACGAACTGATGGTTTCGCTAAACATGGACACTCCCCCTCCTTGGAGCGGCGGATCCTTCATAAAGCTCGGGACCAGAAAAACCTTAGAGATTTCCATGGTGAACGTGGCCACTACCCTGACGCTTGAATCACCCGACGGTCCCATAACCGCCGCACGAATAGCGTTGGGCGCGGTGGCTCCGACTCCGGTCCGGGCTTACGCTGCCGAAGAGCTGCTTGTGGGACAAACCCCGTCCGAAGATCTGTTCAAGCAGGCCGGAGAAGTTGGCGTCGGAATGTGCAGCCCCATCACGGACCATAGGGGCACGATGGAGTACCGGTGCATGATGATCGAGGTCCTGGTGAAGAGGGCGCTGGGCCAGGCGCTCCGACAAGCGCAAGCCTGGAAACCGTCGTCGTGATACCACTGAAATCTGATTCCTGGAGAGTGATACGATGAAAACGATTCTGCAATTGACTGTCAACGGTGAACCGGTGGAGGCTGCGGTTGAGCCGAACCGGACACTTGTGCAGTTTCTCAGGGAAGATCTGGGACTAACAGGCACGAAACACGGCTGCGGCCTCGGTGATTGTGGCGCCTGCACGGTCATTCTCGACGGCAAACCGGTGAATTCCTGTCTCGTTCTCGCTGTTCAAGCAGCAGGCTGTGAGGTGCTGACAATAGAAGGGCTCGCAGAAAACGGTGAGCTTCACCCGATCCAGCAGGCGTTCGTGGACAACGGCGCAATACAATGCGGCTTCTGCACTCCCGGCACGATTCTTTCCGCCAAGGCCCTTTTGGAAGCCAATCCCAAGCCCACAGAACGAGAAATCCGCACGGCGATCTCCGGAAATCTTTGCAGGTGCACCGGTTATCAGAAGATCGTCCAGGCCATACAGGAAGCGGCCAAAGCCGTTGAGGGAAGGGAGGTGTCGTGAAATGAGCGAGTTCCAGGTTCTCAACACCAGAGCCCCTCGGCTGGACGGGCCCGCGAAGGCCACCGGCCAGGCCAAGTACGCCGACGACCTGAGCATGCCGGGAATGCTCCACGCAGCCATATTTCAGAGCCCCGTGGCCCATGCGAAGATTCTCCACCTGGACGCGTCCAGGGCACGGAAGCTTCCCGGCGTGCGAGCTGTGGTGACGGCAAAGGAAGCAGGGCTCGTCAAGTACGGCGTCTCTCCGGCCCGCTACGACGAAACGCTCTTCGCACACGAGAAGGTGCGCTACGTGGGAGACGAAATCGCAGCAGTCGCGGCAGTTGATCAAGAGACGGCGCAGGAGGCATTGAACCTTATTAAAGTGGACTATGAAGAGCTGCCTGCCGTATTCGACATGTTCGAAGCCATGGAGGAAGGGGCTCCGCAGCTCCACGATGAGTTCCCGCGTAATATCAACGGTGAAGTTCATCAGGAATTCGGGGACACCAGCGCGGCGTTCGATGAATGCGATCTCGTCCTTAGCAACACCTTTCTCAACAAGCGACAAGACGCCGCGTTTCTCGAACCCCATTCCTGTTTGGCGGTTTTCGACCTGGATGGGAGACTTACGCTTCATTCGTCCACCCAGGTCCCTCACTATGTCATGCGGACCGTCGCAATGGTCCTGCAAATCCCCGTGGGCAACGTGCGGGTGGTGAAGCCGTTTGTGGGGGGCGGATTCGGTCCCAAGGCCGAGGCGACTCCTTTGGAAATGAGTTGCGCTCTGCTCGCCAGGGAGACCGGCAAACCGGTGAAGATGACGTACACAAGAGAACAGGTGTTCCTCCATAGCCGGGCTCGACACCAGTTCTATTGCGAGATGACTCTCGGCGTTAAGAAGGACGGGACCATGCTGGCCCTCCGGAACAAGGCCGTGCTCGACGGAGGCGCCTATACCAGCTTCGGCATAGCCACCGTCTATTATGCCGGTTCGCTCCTCGGGGGTCCGTACCGGCTGAAGGCCATGCAGTACGACGGATACAGGGCCTACACGAACAAACCCACGTGCGGTGCCCAGAGGGGCCACGGAGGTGTGGCCCATCGCGCCGCGATTGAACAATTGGTGGATATGATAGCGGAAGAATTGGGAATCGACCCAATCGAAATGCGTCTGAAAAACATCATGAGCACGGGAGACAGAACCGTCAACCAACTGGATACGTCCAGTCTTGGACTCAGGGAGTGTGTTGAGGCCATACGCGACGAATCCGATTGGAACGCCAAGAAGGGAAAACTGCCCAAAGGCAAGGGAATCGGTATGGCCTGCGGATTCTTCGTTTCAGGTGCGGGCTATCCCATATACCGGTCGGACACGTACCATTCCACGGTGGTGATAAGACTCAGTGAAGACGGCGGAATCGCACACGTCCTTACAGGTTCGGCAGAAATCGGTCAAGGTTCCGACACCGTCATGGCAATGATAGCAGCTGAAACCCTTGGAATACCATTGGATAACGTCCGGGTGACTTCCGGTGATACTGAGCTGAGCGTAGATTTGGGCGCGTATTCCAGCCGGCAAACCCTTATGACCGGACACGCCACCAAGGAGGCGGCCGAGCAAGTGCGAGACCAAATAGTCCGTTACCTTGCTGGGGAAATGGGATGTGATCCTTCTTCCATTACCTTCAGGAACGGCGATGTCCTGTTTGACGGGGCCCCCGGAGATTTCGCCCATATCAGAGCCATGTATATCAAAGAACATCGCGGGTGGACGGACCCGCCCTCCGGCGATTACTTGACCTTCAGGGAGGCTGCGCGACTCGCTTACCTTAAGGCGGGCAGCATCGTAGGCACAGGCAAGTACAAGCCCCCCAAGTTGGGCGGCGATTTCAAGGGCGCTGCCATAGGCACCTCCCCTGCTTACGGGTGTTCGGCCCAGGTGGTCGAAGTTTCGGTGGACCTGGAAACGGGTGAGGTTACCGTGGACGACATGACCGACGCACACGATTGCGGCTTCGCCATCAATCGCACTCTGGTGGAAGGCCAGATGCAGGGATCGCTCTCCATGGGTTTGGGTGAATGCCTGTTCGAGGAAGTGAAATTCGATTCCCGTGGACGCATACTGAACGCCTCCCTAGGGGAATACCGCATACCTACAGCGCTCGACATGCCGAACGTCCGGAGCATCATCGTGGAAACCGTTGAGCCCAACGGACCGTACGGGGCGAAAGAGGTCGGTGAGGGTGCGATCCTTCCCACGATCCCGGCGATCCTCAACGCGATATATGACGCCACGGGGGTGAGAATCAACGAGTTGCCGGTGACCGCGGAGAGACTCTTCATGGCAATGAAAAAGGCCAACGAGTGATGTCTCTCAATCCGGCGGCCCCGGGGGAAGCCGGCGTTACGCTGATGCGCGAGCACACCAATTGCCACGGATTCGCCGCACGCCGGCGGGGGGGCATGGCATTCCTGGGGACACTCTCCCTCCCATGTCCAGACGGCTCCACGTCGTCGGCGAACGGGGTGCCCTCTTCAGGGAAGGTTGACGAGAGAAGCGCCGATACTCGGGGCGTGCTCTCTCATGTGAAGCAAGGCGCTTCTTTTCTCTTTGACTAGGACTTACCGGGCGGATCGCGAGTTATGAGCGCCGCGCAAGATTCTGCTTCATCAGGGGAACGATGGTGAGGTAAGATTGTATAGAAGTGAGGAATCGTCTGTTACAGCGAGACGGTGACAGTCGGTTTCCCGGAGGCTCAGGGAAGACAACGAGGTGACGCAGGGCGAATGGGGTCTTGATCGATCGATCAAGACCCGGAAGCTTTTCGAAAGGTCAGGCACACCACATGTCGCCGCATGAACGAACAAGGACTCTTAAGGGGAGGAGCCGCCCATGAAAGACGATGACCAGGTATACCTCGATCTTGTCGAATGGATGAGGGGATCATGGGGTCATTTGCCTAATTCGGACGAGTTGCTGCCCATGATGAAGGCTGGATACACGCCGAAAGAGGCGGAGTTGTTGACCGGTTTGCCTTTCGTCGAGAGTTCCCTCGAAGAACTCGCCGAGCTGAAGAACATGGATCCTGAAGAGCTGGCGCCGGTGCTGGACGAACTCTCTCGGAAAGGACTCTTCTTCCGTATGAAGAGGGGGTCAGCCGTCACATATCGACTGGTCGATGCGCGATTCGTTTTCCTTCGCAGTTTCTGGTGGTCAGGCCGCGACGACGAGCAGACCAGAACAGTCGCCCCTCATGTCAACAGATATTACCTGGACGGTTTCGGTGACAATTGGAAGGGTCTTCACACCAAAGGACTGCGAGCGCTGCCGATTCGCCAGACAATCGAGGACCCGCGGGAGATTCTCCCCTATGAAGATGTAGTGAGGGTGTTGGACAACGAGGAATTGTTTGCCGTCGCCACCTGCGCGTGTCGACATCGGAAAGGGCTCGATCCGGATCAGCCGCCATGTGATCATGAAACCGAGACCTGTCTCCACTTCGGGAGATACGCTCGGTACATAATCGATAATGATCTCGGTCGACAGATCGACAGAGAGGAGGCGAGGACGATCCTCGACAAGTCGGCCGACGCAGGACTTCTTCACGCAGTCTCAAACTGGCAAACTGGAGTGGACACCATCTGCAACTGCTGCCGATGCTGCTGCGTCTATCTTGAGGCCTTCCACGTGCTCAAACACTCCAAGCCGATGAACCATTCAAATTATGAGGTGCAGACGAGCCCGTTCACTTGCAGTGGATGCGGGCTCTGCGTCAAGAGGTGCCCCATGGACGCCCTCAGCCTCGAGCAGTCCGCGGAAGCTCAGAACAAGACGGGCAAGGTTGCCGTGCTCAAGGCGGGCGCCTGCATAGGATGCGGCGTCTGCGTCCACAAATGCCCTACCGAATCACTTGCCCTCAAACGACGAGAGCAACGGGATCATCCTCCCATTGACATCGCCGATCACAGGAAACGCTTTATGGCGGAAAGAGAAGCGATCAGATCCGCAGACGACACTCGGCCCTAGCACAGCTAAAGCCCGGTATAAATTCTCGTACGGTTTCCGCCGACCTGTACTAGTGTTCCGTCTCAGAAGTTAGTTGTTGAATTTAATGGAGTGTGATATGGCTT
>CAZCDS010000099.1:0-16828 GCA_964497585.1 uncultured Syntrophaceae bacterium | reverse complement strand
GGTCGGTTATTCCCCACTTTGCTTAGGCGCAGATTTCAGTGCGGAAGACTATAGCAGTGGGCATGGGGGCACATCTCGTCCAGGCATCCCTGACCGGATCGTACTTCTCACAGACCGAAAGGACCTCTCGACCACGACGTCCCCCAATTACGTAGATCAAGCCGCCCAAAGACTCTGCCGTTGCGCCACCACGGGCCGTCGGCATGGCGGCCTTGACAGTCCATGTATTGGTTTTTGTGTCATATTCTTCATTGATGGCAGTCTCTTTTCCAGTAGAATCGATTCCGCCCACGAAATAGATCTTGCCGTTGACTGAGGCGCCTGTGCCTACAGCGCGAGGTGTCGGGACATCCTTCAGCCCGACGGCATAACCTTCGGGGAGGGTCTCTGACTGAAGGACAATGAGCATTAACAGAGCTAATAGAATCCTGCCAACCATCTGTTTACCTCCGTGTGCGGGATTATGTTCCGATCCGTTCCGCGCGGTTCGTCTTAGGGCGGACCAGCTGACTGCTCCTGTTAGGAAGAATGAGCACAATCGTCGACCCAATGAAGCTCAACAATCCGAGGATACCCCCATAGATATCTGCGGCCTTTTCCATGCGCCAGGAGACCACACCCAATCTGTTCAATCGAAATCTGTCGAACAGATTGTTCTCCCGATTATGTGTGGAAAACATCCTCTTTCAAGCCAGCGCAAGGCGTTTCACGTCTGCATTTTTTCACTTGAACTCCACGGGGAGCCTCAGCACGTTACTCACTGTTTTATAGAAGTGAACCCTCTCGCGATACCACGGGGAACTTTCGATCGCATGGCTTCCAGGTTTCTCCGATGGTTCGTAGGGCGCGACAAACAAGTAGATTTCGCTCGATCCTTCAAAGTCACTGATAATGGCATTGAATACCCGTTTCAGTCGTCGTTTAGTGCCAGCAGAAAACCCGGATGGTCCAAACGTCGCACCAGAAACCACCGCCTCATCGATCGAAAGCCCCTTCCAGTGGTATTTCCAAGCGTCAGTATCTGTGTAGCTCCTTTTGGACATGTTGGAAAGGGTCGGTGCATGAATCCCTCGTTTGGCTTCTGGGACAAGACAATAGCTGATTACCGGTAGAAATTCCTTATTGATTTGGCGCTCTGGCATTACATCAAACCCGAAATCGAAGCTAGTTGGAAGCTTTTCCATGACACTATGATATTCAGGATTTGAGATGGTGAATATTCTATCCACCGAATACTCATCCAAGACAACAACGGATGTACAGGCTAAGCGTCCGGACTTTGCCCAAGCTCTTTTTGACACAGTTCCTCCCACGACGAAGACATTGATTTTCACTATTGATCCTGGAGGAGCGCTGGGTGGGACGGCGGTCAAAAAAAGGATGTCTCTAGCATGAAGTTTCCACCCCGGACCGTTGTGTAGCTTGATGCTTAAGTCTTGTTCAAGCAACTCCCCTGTCATTATGCTTTGACCGGAGACCCATCGAACTCTCTTTCGATATATATAGACGATCTTACTTGTTTCGATGTCGGAATATCCTTGAGAGGTGCGGACTCTTAGCGTTGGCTGCTTCATCACCCCCGATCCCCCGATCCCATTCGCCTTAATAATTACCACTCGCCCTCTGGAGGACTCAAAAGTCAGCTGCGGGGTCACCCCGAATGCCCCATGCGAAGATAAGCAGATCGCTACGACTGCTGCGATAATATATGAGACCGTTTTCTTTGAATTGAGAGTTCTCATCGTGTGGCACCCCCTCTGCTTTTCTTTGGAAGTCTTGTCGTTTTAGCCATTCTGATTACACCAACAGACTCACGCAAAACCGTCGTCATATTGCCTTGAAAACCCCTTATTGCCTGTCTCTGAGCGTACTTCACCCCCTGCCACTCTATCAAGAATTTTTCCCATCGTCCTTGTCGCCTGAATACCGCGCGTAATGTCGACCCAACGCAAACGCAGAAGCCACGCGAACTTGCCGCCTCCGCTCCTGCCTTGATCAGCCATTCCACTCAATCCACCTCTCCCACCAGAATGAACGGCGCCCAGAAGAACGGATGGTCATAGCCTGCATCGCGGATCTCTTTCCTTGCCAGCCTCAGCGCTTCCAGCTTGCTCTTTCCCTCTTTGAGATGCTTGAAAAAGCTCTCGACCAGTTTCACCGAGGAGACCTCAGCAACGGACCAGAGGCTCATGATGACTGATTTCCCTCCGGCATACTGGAACGCCCGGCCCATGCCCATCACTCCCTCACCGGAGATTCTCCTGCCCAAACCAGTCTGGCAGGCGGTGAGAGCCACCATGTCTGCATTCATCTTCAGGCCCATCACCTCGGACAGGCGGAGGAATCCGTCCGTGCCGGGTGGGACAAGGCTCAGTACCAAGACCGGTTCCATGATACCAGGAAGATTCTTTCCAAAGTAACCGTGGGTTGCAAAGACGATGTTGCGATATCTGGAGAGGTTTGGAGCCACCTTTCCCATGAACCGCTTCTTGGTGGCATCGAGGCCGGTGTACACGACAGAATCATCTTTGTAGGTCGTGGAGAGTTCCCGAGCCAGATCACCGGTTAAGGGCAGGCGATTGAACCGGACAGTACCCAGCTCGCCTTCCTCGACCGCCACCATGAGATTCTTGTACATGTCGGCCTCAACACCGGCCAACTTGCTCTTGGGTTTTGATTTTTGCGCGCGTCTGTCCCTCAGCTGGAAAACTGGGTCCGCCATGACCAGGAGTTTCTTCTCCTGACTCTTTCCCTTTCCGTAGGTCCTGGCAAGGGTGAGAGCTGTGATCGATTGATAATAGGAGATGGGATTCCGGTCTCCGAAGAACTCGGCTCCTTTTACGGAGGGAACCTTCCCGTCGGCAGTCACTTCTCCGGCGTCGTTCAAGACGAGGATCTCAAAGGGGAGAACCCCAAGGGAATCGTCAGGTACCACGATCAGCGGCGTGTCTTTGGGAAGTTTTGCCAGAATGTCCTGCAGGAGGATCTCCACGAGCTTCCTGCCCGAAGCGAAGTCAAAGCTCTTCAGCTTTTCAGAAAGACTCTCCTTGCCCGGGACGACCTCCATCGGCTCTCTGAACATCCTTACAAGGGCGTCCAGTTTCTTCCTCGGGATAGGCTTGAAGAGACCTTTGATCAATTCCTTGCCCCTGGTGAGGTAGATCAACACTCCCGAATCGGTCACATCGTAGGCGAGTACCCATTCGTTCTCTTTAAGAGCGCTTTCTGCAAGAGGCATCGGTCTGGGATACTTCGTCGCAGCAAAGAGAGGGTACTTCTCTCGGAGCATCCTGATGTGGGCGTCGAGCTTCTTTTCCAGGTCTCTGATCTGGGGTTCGAGGGATTTGGCAGTGAGCTGCTTCTGTTTCTCGAACGCCTTCTGTCTGCTCTTTTTCAGAGCAGCGAGTTGGTCGTTAATCTGTTCATCCGTCTTCAGGACCTCTGCCGGGACGCGGAGTTTCTGACCCTCGGCTCTTTTTGACATTGCCTCGGCAAATACGCGGGCCTTGGTGTATTCCGACCCCTTCAATGCTTCGATGGGTTTGTTCGTTTTCATCAGCACACGGGCAAGACCCTCGTAGGGGGCTGTCCTCCAGAAGCCACCGATCTTCACGTCGAAAAACTTCTCTCTCTCAGTTCTTGCAAGGCTGGACCGGAGATACTCGGTATGCTCGACCGCTTTTCGGTAGTACTCCGCCGCCTTCTTGTTGTCTTCCATCTCCTCATATGCGGTGCCAAGACCAGTGTAGGCCACAAAGAGGTTATCTGCATTCCGGTTCTTTTCCGCGGATCGTAGCAACTTCCCATACTGTTCCTTCGCTTCTGCAAACTCCTTCTTGGCGAGACAAAGCCTCCCCAAGGACCGCCAGTCCCTATGGGCCTTAATGACCACTTCCGCCCTATCGATTTCACCCATATCCAGGTACAGGTTGCCGATCAGATACTTTGGAAGGCCAGTTGGAACGTGGATCTCACGATATATGGCAAGGCCCTCTTCGAGCTTGCGGAGCGCTGGGTCATATTCTCCCCTCTCAGCATAGACCCTGCCAAGGTCCGTCAGGGTAAGTCCTTCCTCCCTCCGAAGTCCGGCATCTCTGAATAAGCCGAGAGCCTTCTCGAGGAACTCGACAGCCTTGTCATATTGGCCCCAATCCGCGCAGACTTGCCCGAGGTTCCTCAGCGTGCCGCCTTCCCCATTGCGATCCTTAAGTTCTCGGCAGATTGCCAGAGAGTTCCTGAAAGACTCCGCCGCCTTGTCATACTGGCCCCATTCCTTATACACGTTTCCCAGGTTCCTCAGAGCTGTGGCTTGGCCTTGGGCATCACCGATCTCCTTATCGATGGCCAGCGACCTGTAGTAATACTCCAGCCCCTTGTCATACTGGCCCCAGGACACGTAAACGGCTCCGATGTTGTTTAAGCTCGTACCCATGCCTCTCAGGTGGCCGATCTTTTTACTCATGGCGAGCGATTTCTTGTGATATTCTATTGCCCTCTGGTATTGGCCCCAATAGTAGTAGGCAAGTCCGATCTGGCTCAGGGTTATACCCTGCCCTTTTGCACGGCCAAGCTTTCTGTTAAGGGCGAGGGATTTCTTGAAGAAGTTCAAGGCCTTGTCGTATTTGCCCAAGTGGCTATACAAATCCCCGATATTGCTTAAGGCCACACTTTCGCCCGTTAGATGGCCCAATCTTCTGTATATACCAAGAGCCTTTTCATAGTATTCCATGGCGTTCTTGTACTGAGCCCGATTCCTATGACTCAGCCCCATAGCGTTGAGGATCGTTGCCTCACTCGTGAGATCGCGGAGCTTTCTGGAAATAGGAAGCGCCTTGTTGTAGAATTCCAGTGCCTTGTCGTACCGGCCAAGGGTGTCATAGACGCCGCCGATATTCTGGTAATTTGCCGCCTGCTGTCTGACGTCACCTGTTCTTTTAGTGATCTCTAGAGATTTGCGGAAGACATCCATCGCTTTGTCGTTTTGTCCCAACTCCCTGTAAACCGCGCCGATATTTGTGAGAGAAGCTGCCTCCCCTTTAAGGTGGCCCCGCTTTTTCCATATGGAAAGCGACTTGTCATGAAACTCGAGAGCTTTGTGGTATTGGCCCCGGGTCCGACATAGCGCCCCCATATTATGCAGGATGGCGGCCCGCCCATTCATGTCGCCGCTCCTTTCGCTCATGGCGAGTGAAGCCTCGTAGTACTGCATTGCCTTGTCATATTGTCCCAATCTCGAATGGATTGATGCTATTACGTAGAGAGAGACCCCCTCGCCCCGCTGATCTCCGGTCTTCCTGAAGAGCTTCAGGGCTTCTTCATACTTTCTGACGGCTTTGCGTAGATCTGCTGCCGAACGGGCCCTATTTCGCAACTCGCCGGCCTTCTTTAAGACCGCTAGTCCCTGTAACTTGGACTGAGCAGTCCCAGTAAGTGGAACAGCCAACAGCGCCGCCAAAACCATCACCAGCAAGGACGCTATTCTCGTCTTCATTGCATATCCTCTCTGCACGGAAACTCCCTTCTGAGAAAATGAGACAGAACTTCGTATTGGAAGTGTGCTGTACGAGCGCCTACTGAAAAGCCTTTCTCCGGTCAGGCCATCCTCACGTTGGTTGACAATTGGCTTTCCGTGAAGATCTTCAAAGCCTCTTCGTAGGTCTTGAGGGCCTTCTGAAAGTCCTTCTTGGATCTGGCCTTGTCCTGGACCTTTATTGCCTGCTAAAGCAGAGTGGTCTCTTTCACCTTGGCATCTGCGAAAGCGCCTGCGGAAGCAGCCCCCAAAGCTATGCAGATCATAATGATTACTAAGGATTTTCTCTTCATGACCTCTTTCCCTTGCGTTTGCATGCCAGGCTCGTGCAGGGCTTGTCATCATCTCGGCTCGTGGCTTGATCTATCAACCTCCCCCACCAGAATGAACGGAGCCCAGAAGAAAGGGTGGTCGTATCCCCCTTCCCGGATCTCGTTCCTTGCCAGCCGCAACGCTTCGAGCTTGCTCTTGCCTTCCTTGAGGTGCCTGAAAAAGCTCTCGACCAGTTTCACCGATGATGCCTCTGCTACCGACCAGAGGCTCATCAGCACGGTCTTTGCTCCTGCATATTGGAAGGCCCGGCCCATTCCCATGACGCCCTCGCCGGATATGCGCCTACCCAGACCAGTTTGACACGCGGTCAAGGCCACGATGTCGGAGTTCATCTTCAAGCCCATAACCTCACTCAACCTGAGGAAGCCGTCCGTTCCCGGCGGAACCATGGTGAGCGCGAGAATGGGCTCCTTGAATCCCGGATTGTCCTTGTTGAAGTACCCGTGTGTGCCGAGCACCACGGCTCCGTACTGAGAGAGCTTCGGAGCGATCTCGCCGAGGAAGGTCCTCTTGCTCGCCTTCAATCCCGTGAAGATATCTGCCTTGTCTCGGTAGATTTTCTCCAGCTTCTCGGCCAACTCACCCGTAAGCGGGAGCCGGTTGAAGACGAAATCTCCGCCACCGGCTTCTTCTACTGCTACCATGAGGTCCGCGTAGTATTCCTTGTCCTTCCGAGCCACCTTTACTTGCGGGGCTTTCTGAGCCCGCGCATCCTGCAACCTGAAGACGGGATCGGCCATCACGAGGAGCCTCTCCTGCGGTTTCTTCTGCTTTCCCAGGGTCCGAGCCAGGGTCAGTGCGGTGATCGACTGATAGTAGGAGATGGGATTGCGATCGCCGAAGAATTCTGCTCCGGTGACGTACGGAATCTCCTTGTCCGTCCGCACTTCCCCGCCGTCGTTGAGGACGAGCATCTCGAAGGGGAGCACTCCCAGGGAATCATCAGGCACAATGATCAGAGGCTCACCTGCAGGCAAATGAGGCAATACGTCGCCGAGAAGAAGATCGGCCAGCTCCTTCCCCGCGGAGAAATCGAATGCTTTGAGCTTGGATGCCGCGGGCCCTCCTTCGAGTTCCAGCGGTTCCCGAAACCGCCGCACAAGAGCGTCAAGCTTCGCTCGTTTCATGGGCTTGAACACAGCTTTGACGATGTCCTTCCTCTTGCAGAGGTAGACGCAAATCCCTGAATCGGTCACCTCATACTCAAGGACCCATTCGTTCTCTTTCAAGGCAGTCTCGCCGAGGCCCATTGGTTGGGGGTACTTGGTTGCTGCGAAGAGCGGATAGTCCTTTCTCAGCCGGGCAATGTGAGCTTTGTTTGCGGCCCGTGCCTGCTCGACCTGTTTCTCGAAGGACTCGATGGCATCCTTGCTCTTCTTTTCTCGGGCTTTCTGAAGCCCCTTGAGCAGCGCGGCCAGCCGGTTGTTGATCTCCAGATCCTTCTCGACGATATCCGCTGGAACTTTCGAGGAGAGCCTCTCCCCTCGGTGACTCAGCGATTCTGCAAAGGAGCGTGCCCGGGTCCCCTCGGCACGCTTCAGCGACTCATGTTGCTTGCCGGTGCGCAACAGCACCCTGGCAAGACCCTCGTACGGCGCTATCCGGGGGATGCCCCAGATCTTCACATCGTAGAAATTGATCCGCTGGGCCTCGGTCAGGCTGTCCCGGACCTCTTCGGTCAGCTCGATGGCTTTCTTGTAATGGCTAATCGCCTTGTCATATTGCCCTGCGCCTTCGTACGCAAGGCCGAGTCCCGCATGCCCGCAGAAGAGACGGCCTGAATCCGCTCGCAAAAGAGGTTGTATCCCCGAGTCCCGCATGCCCGCAGAAGAGACCCTTCGCATTCCTGTTCTTGGTTGACACATGCAGTTGCCCTCGAAAGTCTCGTATCGCTTTTCGATACTCCCCTTTTCTTAAGGCCAGCACTCCAAGAGAAACCAACTTCTTTGCACGTCTCAGAAACGGTTCCGCCTTTCTGAAATCACCCATCTCGAGATATGCCCTCCCGATGGAATCTTCGGTCCCATCATACGGAATGCCGATTCTCTTCTCTATAGCCAGAGCTGCTCGGTAATGTTTCAGTGCTTTCCTGGACTCGCCAAGAAAACTATATACGCTTGCAATCTTGCCAAGTGTCACACTCTTGCCATTCATATCCCCGATCTTCCTGCGTATCCGTAGCGCCTTGTCGTAGTAGGCCAAGGCTTTCTTATACTGACCGAGATTCGCATAGACCCCTCCAACATTACTTAACGTCGTTCCTTCCTCTTCTACGTCACCGACCTTCCTGTATATCGCCAAGGCCTTCGAGTACTTGGCCAGAGCCTCGTTGTACTGACCGAGATAGTCGTCCAGCATTGCAATGTTGTTCAACGCCACGCCCTCGTTCTTCACGTCGCCAATCCTCCGGTACGTTTCAAGAGCCCTGTTGTAGTACGACAAGGCTTTCTTGTATTGACCGAGATTGGTCAAGGCGAGTCCCATGTTGTTCAGCATCACGCTCTCTCCATGTACGTCGCCTAACTTTCTGCGGATCGACAGAGATTGCTCGAAATGTGCCAGTGCCTTCTTGTACTGACCGACACTCCGGTAGACCAGTCCAATGCAGCTCAACGTCACGCCCTCGCCCTTTGCGTTACCGATCTTCCGGCTTATCGGCAGAGCTTTCCCAAAGGAGGATAATGCATCCGTGTATTGGCCGAGACGCCAGTAGACTATTCCGATGTTATTGATCGTCACGCCCTCATTCGTGACGTCTCCAATCTTTCGGTACGTTGTCAAAGCCTTCTTGTAGTTGGACAATGCTTTCTTATATTGACCAAGATTGTCGTAAACTACTCCGATGTTGCCGAGCGTCACGCCTTCACCATGCACGTCGCCAATCTTCCTGCGTATCTTAAGGGATTGCTGATACTGAGCTAGAGCCTTCTTGTATCGACGGAGGCGCCAGTAGACCAGGCCAATGTTGTTCACAGTATCCCCCTCGCCCTTTACGTCGCCGATATTCTTGCGGATAGTCAGGGACTTCTCGTAAAGGGTCAGCGCCTTCTGGTACTGACCGAGATCAGACGAGATCGAACCCATCCCGTTCAGGCACTTAGCCTTTTTCTTGTCCATCTTCAGCCGGTCGAAGATCTTCGACGCTCGCTCGAACTTCTTGAGGGCACTCTGCCTGTCCTCTTTGGATTGGGCCTTCTCCTGGAGCTTCTGGGCTTCGTCCAAGAGAGCGATGGCCTGCTCCTTATCCTGAGACAGAACGTGATGCGGCAGAAGAAAGAATCCAAGAAAAAGGAGCCCGAGCGCGGCAGTCACTCGCTTCATCGATTCCCTCCACGAAGATCGAAACGACGGTTATTTTGGCAGACGAGTCAGGGCGGCCTCATCGCACTGAAGCCTTTCGCCCATCATAGTATTCTCACATCCTAGGACGTTGTGACAAATTTTTCTGCGGTGCTGGGCTTCGGGATTTTCCTGCCGACCCGCCTCCACTCGCAGCTTCTCCCTCAATAGCCTGGGTAGATCAAGGACTTCGCTGAGGGCCGTGTCGAAGGGGGGCATCCAGGGTAGCGTCAACGATAGGGGCCAGTAAGGCCGACAGGAACTCTCGGGTTACTTTGGTGAGGCGAAGATGGGACAAAGGCGGAACGGATCGGTTTTTTCTTCGGAGCGTAACGGGCAAAGTACCGCATAGTTCCATGAAAACCGTCTTTTCGCGAAGAGTTGCACCGTTACGGCCGAGTTCTCTAAAGGAGGGTGGCTGAGGATGGGATGTCCCGACTTCGGCGGTCGGCCCTAATCTTCGAGATCTACCTTCAGATCAAGAAAAGGCTTACCGGCGGAGGTCATCATCCGTTCCATCAAGTGTCTCACCTCGTCGTCCTCTTCGTGCGGAGCCTCCACCCACAGTGAATCATGGATCATCATGACCAGCCGAGACTTCATGTCCCGGCGTCTGAAGATCCGATCCAACCGCAACATTGCGGTCTTGATCAGATCGGCCTCGATCTGCTGCGGCCAGGTGACTCGGAGCTGCCGCTCCACTTCTTTCGAGGGCCTCCGCCAATTCTGAATCCGAAACGCTCATCTTCCGCCCCCTCGTGCTTCGGGCCAGCTCCTCTTGACGCATCAGGAGCCACACGTAGGCCTTCACAGCAGGGCTTTTGATTCTGTATAGGTTGTCCGCCGCCCGGTCCTTCAAGAAGACGGGATCCTCGTCAAACATTCGCCGGTACCACTCCACCACCTCACTGGTTTGGATGACACCGGCCAGCTCAGCCATCAGCGGGCTGACGTGCTGAGTGCGGAGGTTCTTGTACCGCGCCAGCGCCCCGAGAAGATCCTTCCTGGGAACCTTCCTCCGTGGTCGAGTTGATTTCCGTACTCCCTTGCTCTCCAGGTCACCCAGGTTCATGGCGAACCATTTTCCTATTTGGGACTTGGCAGCCGCCACCGACATGCCCTCGAACGTGGCCACGAGGCTGTAGATGTCGACGGGGACGATCTTCTTTGGGTTGCGTCGGTTCAGAAGACACCAGTCCCGTTCACACAAATAGGAGCGGCACTTGAAGCCGACCTGCCACTCAAAGATGTCCATGCGGATGGCCCGCTCGTACCACTCGTAGCTATCGTTCACCTCGTAGAAATCGGGATTACCGTGCGCGTCCAAGCGGGACTTGTTGAAGATGCGGGGTTGGAATTTCCGGATGAGGCAGTCAAAGATTAGGGCGGGGCCCTGGAGTATCTTAAATTTGGAATAGCGCTCCTTCAGGAAATCCTTTGTCTGAGGGAACAACTTCCAGTGCTTGAGATAATGGGGGTTCACCTGGCCCTTATCGTCAAACTCGTCCACGTCAGGGTCCCACACGGTCGGCGCGGGCTGCTGCTGAGGTACGAATACGGGGAATTCGGCTCCGTAAGCGTGCCATGCCTCCACAAGCTTGTTCCGTTCCTCATCACGGTCTTCGGTGTCATCCATCGGAAGCCTCCTGCCGACTGGCATGGGGAAAGTCTACCACGCCACCTCCCCGCAGCGAAACGGGATTGTCAGTGGCCTGAGATTCGTGTGATAAGGCCCCTCAGATCAATTCTGATCGACTTTCTCCGGCAGGGAATAGTTCAGCAGGGAATAGTTCAGTATACCCCTTCGAAATAGATCTTAAATAGCAACTATCATCTAGTATATCTCCCTGTCTTCACAGGTGTTTCTGCTCACGGCCTGTTTGACGAGCCAAAGACTGAGTACGATCGCGAACGCAGAAATGAACGAAGAGGCACCTGAGAAGCGATCTGAGCGATTCTGGATTTGAAACTGGCCTGCTTCCTGAACAGAACCACGCAATCGGATCTCCGTGGCCATGAAGAGAAAGACCGCTCCTTTACGGATCATCAAGCGTCCGAGCAACGTCAGGGTGAAAGTCTCGTGGCATGGCCGGAGGTGGTAAGTTCATATGGCTTCTGCGTTTCCTTTGGCTCAACACTACCGCCCTGTCTTCGGATGACAGGCGCGGGGGAAAAGGGTTGAGGTGAGGCGTGCGGTGAGGTACGCTCAAACACAGGACAAGAGAAGCCTTTTCATTAACATGAAGCCGGTCTTGCCACCTTTTGCCTCTTGAGAAACCATTCGAGGTCTCTATACGGCCAACGGGGACAGGGGAGCGACCAGATTCTGAGTCAAACGTCCTTGAAAGGGCAACACCGCGGGATAATTACGGTTTAGAGGACACGTCGATATCAGCTCGAGGTGTCGAAGACCATTGGAGGGTTGGTCACTGGTCGCAAGTCTCTAAAGGGATGATCGAGGGATAATTCCTGGTTAATCGAACTCAGAGCAATGAGATATGTTCAGACATGGTGGGAATGGGTAGTGCAGAGGCCATTGGCATGAATATGAATCTTTCTGAAGTCGAGCTAGTGCTTTACTCGAAAACGATACTTTGCCCACCGTACAGTTTTTGGCCGTTTCGGCACGGCGACAAGTCTTTCAGTGAGTTCTGCCAAGGCCTGCAGGACTTCGCTCGGGTCGGCAATAGAATACCAACGTTGACGGGGTGTTGCACTATTGCCAATTCTCACATCGGTAAACGAGATCAGGCAAAGGATCGGTTTTCAATTGGCAGTCAGAGAGCCATCATGCCGGTCTTAGACTTCGCCATCCCTACTGGAGCAACTTTGCTTTCAACCCCAACCGGGATGGAGAGACACCCTGGTTAAGGCGGGCAACGACCTTGACCAGCCTTCGAAGCGTCTCCAGGTCCGAGGAAGAGATGTCGGTTATCTGGAAGCCTGCCACATGGTATTTGTTCCGTTTGCCCTTCTGATCAACCCACCGACATGTTGCCCTGACAAGGATAGGGCTCAAAGAAGCAACCACGTCCGCAAGGATCAGGAAATCCCGCACCTCCCCGACGTTTACCTTGATCCCGGCAATGCGCATGCCCTCCTCTGTCAAGTCCCGAAGAAAAGCTCTACGGAAAGGGCTCGAGATATCTTGTACTTCCAAAATGAAGAGAATCCTCTCTCTGGGGCGCCGACGGGTCTCGTGTCCATTCGATGAATTGTCGTGAGGGGCGACCCTTTCAAGGAGTTCTAGTTTACGCAGGTGGCCTGACTCTACGAGCCTGTCCAAGACCACAGTCGGGGTTTGCAGGGATGCCGGAAAAGGGGCTTGTAATCGAGAAATCAGGGAGGGACATTGAGTGGACAGAACAGGAAAGGTCTCGTTGAGAAAGAAGGACCGCAAGCGGGGGATTGGCCGGTGTCATTTCGCTGATTTTGGTTCTTGCATCCTGCCAGAATTCAACCGGAAAGTGCCGCAATCTGGTATAGTAGGCAGAAAACCACCATCAGGAGGGGGACATCATGCGGTATGTCGTAATCTCGGCTCTCATCGGCATCTCGGATCCGTCACCAGTATCGTTATGGTTCCAGCCACGGCGGGCTCCATTCTCTCTTTTTACGGTTAACGGCTACCCGAAAAAAAGCTAAGGCACCCCGGGAAAACCGACTCGAAGGGAAGCGACGGGGGAACCGCGAGCCAAGCTCGTCGGTCGAATTGAAACGAGGTCTCCAATTTGTCCAATTGAATTGTAGGACCTGCTCAACATATTCGCATGGTTCAGAGCCAGTTCAAGCCCGATGATCGGGTGGTGACAGACAATCAAGGGGGTATTTATGGAGAGCCGAACCGGCACAACCAAGCGCAAGACATTGAGGTTATTGATCTTCCTGATCCTGTCTATCGGTGTCTTGGGGTTATTGATCTGCCTGGCCCTGATTACCGGGGTCTACACTAATGACGAGGTCCGATGCGACATTGCAGCGCAGAGTGACCTCATGAAGTGTGGTCGACCTCTCGAACGTCTGGAAGACGAGCTCGTGGGCCTGAACCTTGAATTCGACGATGAATATTTCGCTCGCAAGAACCTATTGCAGTATCTGGCTGGTCCGTACTATGGCTGGAGTGGCGGCTCAGCAAACTGCGCTGTCCTGTTTAGAATACGACTGGCTCCTTACTTTGGGGGCGTCTGGGTTTTGGAAAGCTGCTCTCAAAGGGGAAGCCGGCCGCAACCCGGCAAGCGCTATATCTTTGCAATTCCAATCGCAGGTGCTGGTGACCTTCCTGCTATTGTCGGGGACTGCGGTCCGGACGCGGGTGACGGCAAGGCCGCTTCCTGGAACACATATCCAGTCAACGGCTTGTGTTACACTGAATCCATGATAGCACACCAAGCACCAACTAGGGGGGAACCCTTTGTTGTGCAGGTACCACGCTGCAAGCCTTGTAAGGAGTCTCTGCCTGG
This sequence comes from uncultured Syntrophaceae bacterium, assembly GCA_964497585.1. GTDB lineage: Bacteria > Desulfobacterota > Desulfomonilia > Desulfomonilales > Desulfomonilaceae > CAZCDS01. The sequence continues at coordinate 3,166 of CAZCDS010000099.1, read as the reverse complement.
TTGGCCTGAGACAAGGTGATGTGGAGGTTATGAGAGGGCTACTCGAAAAAGGGGCACATGTGAACAGTATTACAAGGTTTTCAATCGTGTGGCTAAAAGAACTACTTCGCCGTAAACAGTGGTATCATCAGCCTGCTCCGGGCACCGATCCGGTGTCCGCCAGAATGACGGAAATGTTACTGAAAAAGGGATTGAAAGTTTAATTGTAATTTAGGCGCATTGCTCCTGACTCTCTCTTGTCACCATAGAGGGAACATCTGAGGACTGACGTTGTCAGCCTTCTTGACGCAGCTCTGCTGAACTACGGTTCATTCGTCCGTCAGTCTCTCCCTGGAGTATAAACAGAGCCCAGAAGAGCGGATGATCGTGTGCCGATTTTCTGCGTTGCTTCCGCACCAATCGCAACACCTCCAGCTTGCTCTTTCCTTCCTTGAGACGCCGGAAGAAACTCCCCGTCAGCATGACCGATGATTACTTTGCAACCGACCAGAGAATCATCAAAACAGACTTGGCTCCGGGGCAGGTCACCTTCGCAAGGTCTCCCTGAGAGTGGCTATCCTCCAAGTTCAATTACACGTAGTGGATAGTCATCGGCTCAGTTATTCCCTTGAGCGTGACCTCCCTGCTCGCCAGAGTGGTCACCTCTCCTTTGCAGTGCTCATAGACGGAATCCGTTATAACTATGTCATCTCCTTGAGTCTGACCCTCAATCCGAAATGCGATGTTTATAGCACTGCCTACCGCACTATAGGTCTTGCGTTTCTCAGCTCCTAAATCCCCTACAATGAGCTCCCCGGTGTTGATACCAATGCCCATCCTCAGAGACGGTAGGTTGAGTCTGGCGTTTTCTTCATTGAGCAGTGGCATGGCTCGCTGCATCTCCATGGCGCATGCTACGGCCCGGCTCGGGTGATCAGGCAGCATCCGTGGCGCTCCAAAAAAAACGAGTAGTCCGTCGCCGGTAAATGCGTTTACGGTGCCTCCATGCCTCTGAATGATTCTTGTCATTCGATCGAAGTATTTATTAATGACCCTCAGTATTACGGAAGGCTCCGAATTCTGGGTCATGGCGGTAAACCCTCTTAGATCCGATACGAGTATGGTTATGGTCCGCAACTCCCCTTCCAAGTTGACGGCCATGCCATGTCTCAGGACTGCTTCGACAACTTCTTCGCTGACATAGAGTCCAAAGATTCGGCGAATCCTATCCCTGTCTCGGAGTTCCTTAACCCATTCGATTGAGGCCTTCAGCAGCTACCCCCAACTCGTCTCGAGAAAGAACGGGAACAGCCGAATCAAGATTGCCAAGACCCACTCGATCCATGGCAGCCCCGGCATCTCGAAGGGGAATGCTTATGCTCCGTGCAATAAGTACTGACAGTCCGATCGCCTCCGTGAGTCCAACCACAGAGAAGAATATTATTACCGAGGGCATGTCGGATACAAACTGGGACATTGAGATTTGGCCTACTTTCATCTTTTCAATCTGGCCAAGACTGAAATAGCTTAGGGCGGTAATTGGAGGAATGCTCACCGTTAGAATCACGAATATCAGCCTGGGCAAGACCCCTATTCTAAAACATGGCGGACGGCTCAGGAGGGAGTCAAGAGGGGCCACTTGTACAATACACTCTCGCAGAATGGTTTCAAGCACGAAGTAGAGGAACAGCAGGGTAAGAGGGGCGCCAACTAGCCCTACACCAATAAATGTCCGGATACCGGAATCCCAGCTATGAAGCCAGGCCCCACCATAAATGGCAAGAGTAACACCCGCACCGAGCCACACGGCTACAGCAAATCCGGACATTACCACAGGGATGTTCATCAGCCGGCCGGCAATCGAGTGAAAGTCCTGCTCCGATTGAGTCTGCTCAACTTCGGCCAATGCACCCCACAGTGAGCGCGGAAAGGCATAAGTTGCAAAGAAGGCCACTGTCACCAGCGATCCCGTCGCGATACTGAAGTACCGCAAAAGAACAAGCCGGTCTCCCGCAACAGGCAGGGCTACGATTTCAAAGTCCAGCAAAGTAAAATACATCAAGGTTAGTGTGGCACCAAGGACATGTCCAAGGCTGTTTACCAGAGCAGATAAAAGGCGAATTGTCTGTGCTGACGGTTTTTCCTGCGTCATTTTTCTTGCCTTTCGATTCTCTGCCGATAAGCGTGGCAGCTTTAAGCAACAGCCATCGTGCCATTCCGGTAATCTTCCGCGTCAGGTCTGCACTTTTCCCGTCGCTGGTCACGTCCAAATCACGTGGAATGGCCGGTTAGGCTGCTTTCCGGTGAACGCCGGAAGAAGTAGCTCAAATTACTCTAGGCTTCGCAGCGCTAACAGCTACCGACCGTTGAGGAATCCCATCGTGCCCGTTCGTGTCCACCAGGCCTATGATTCGGGGCGGTTGTGTGCACCACCTTCCTTTTCATTGAAAATGATGGTGGATTTCCGCCATGTTTGTCCAAACTGCTCGTGCGTGAGCCTCATCTTTCCGTATAGTGGATCGCCCACAACAACAGCCGACTTGGTCACTGAGAGGACGGCGACATAATGATCAACGAATAAGGCGAACTGGACAGCTGCCAATGCGGGTTCCTTGCCTTTTAGGTCAGTAACTGCTTGAAAATAAACGAGCCGGCACGGCAATCCGGATGATTTCTCGATTGCCCTGCAGAGTAAATCAGGAGGTGTTCCGGAGAGGGAATTCGTGTAGGAGGCGATCGCCAGGTTTCCTTCCTCAGCCATGATGCCCTTGGCGCGCAGGACAGTCACGGCAGCGGCTGGGCCGCACGTATAGTCAGTGGTCTGACGGCACACGCCGTCTCTGTCGACTCTTGTCTTGAGTTTTGACAGTTCGGGGTAACTCAGAGCGGGCATAATGAACGGCAATAGGGTGAAGTACACACAGAAGGCTCCCGCGAATATTCCCACGGCCCACCTTTGGCTCCTATGCTGAAGTCGCGAGAGGGGGGTCACGAGCAGCACATTGCAGATTATCCCCAATACTACGTACTCCGTTCGGCCTGCCATTATCCAACTAAAGGGAAACATCTGCTCTGTGGTTGGGAACCACCGGGGGATTGCTATCACAACAATGAGAATCAGAGGAATTACATCAAGTTGCGTGCTGATGGGTACCATTATGGGTTGCCTCGTGAACGGTGCTGTGAT
>CAZCDS010000098.1:0-17806 GCA_964497585.1 uncultured Syntrophaceae bacterium | reverse complement strand
CATACGTCCGGGGAGATCCCTATCACATTCATCATTGGAACGCGAGATGGTATTAGTGCACCGAGGCATAAATACAGTTACGTATTCCGACCTGTGTCGGCTCCGCGGCTCCCATGTTCACGAACCGTGAGATTCATCCGTCATACCGGCACAAGCCGGTATCCAGTCTCTTCAAATCGTGTCTGATCCCCGGCGCCTGCCCCGGACCCCGATCCGGGGTTCGCCGGGGCGACGGTACGGGCCGCTGGGATTCTTCTTGCTTCACCGCCTTGGTTGGATATACTTCGCCGTATTAACGCCCAAGAGTACTTATCGGCGTCCACCGTACTTAATTCCTGACGAATGAGCAAGATCCCTTGAGGTGTGCTCGTGGCTCAAGGAGCACGAGTCCTGGCTCCAAGGCTGCCCCATCAGGTCCTCCGGCTGGGGAATCCCAGCCAGCCGGCCTTTTTCTGCAGGTAAACCCTCGGCCTGACAAGAGTTCCGACCGCAATTGAGTATGGTGTACCCGGAACTCCCGTGGTGTACCCGGAACTCCCGGAACTCCCCTATGACCGCGCCCTCGTTGATCGCCGACTTAGCTGTTTCCGAGTGAGCTGCCGAGGATAACCCTACTGGGGCGGTCCTTTGGGCTTCGGCCTCTTCGGACGGTTGATGTCCCGCTCAGTGAGCAACTTCACCGTTGCCGTATGGCCGTCATCGGCGGCAAACATCTCTGCTGTCCAGCCCTCGCCGTTCTTCACGTGAACGTTGGCACCGTTTTCCAGGAGCAGCTGTACCACTTGACTGTGGCCGTCACCGGCAGCGTACATCAGAGCGGTATTACCCTTTTTGGACTGTGTGTTCACTTCGGCACCCGTCGCTAGGAGCAGCCTAACCATTTCGAGCCGGCCTGTCCCAGCAGCTATCATCAGCGCCGTCTGGCCCCACTGATCACCCGCGTTGACATCGGCACCTTTGTCCAGGAGCAGCTTCACCGCGTCCGTGTGGCCTCGTCCGGCGGCAATTAGCAGAGCACCGGTGAGGCGGCCGTCCCTCTTTATCAGCAACCTCAATGTTTCCAGATTACCGTTATCGGCCGCCATGTCGATCGCCATTTGGCCGACATAGGTCTCGGCATCGGCATCTGCTCCCCTATTTATGAGCAGCTTCACGAGATTCGCGTTACCGGCACCGGCTGCACGCATCAGGAGCGTCGAACCGTCAACGTCTGTTGCGTTGACGTCCGCGCCTTTGTCCAGCAGCGCCTTGACGAGCTCCAAATCGCCCCGTTCTGCCGCCTTCATGAGTTGCCTGTTGAGGGCGGTCGGGTACTCGGACAGCACCAGCGTCGGCAGCAGCAGGACAACCACGGCCAGCCCCACCAGTGCCTTCGCCAATATGGGAATGCGTGCGGTTATCGGAGTGCCGGGCACACTATACCTTCTTCCCCTCACTTCACGATATCTGGGGATGTAACGTCGTTTTCCCGCAGCGGTCCCTTTCATCAGTTTGTCTCCCCCTGTGATCGGTCTCTCCACCTATAAGAAATCTCCACCACGGGGGCGCAAAGACTCCAACAAGATTCAGACTTCACGGGTTTGGAACCGCAGAGGCAGAGAGAAGAGTTCCGCGCGCGATTGAGTATGGTGTACCCGGGACTCCGCATGGCCGGAACTCCCCTCCTACCCGCTCCGTCCAAAACCATATTGTGCCCGAACGCGGTGAAACGAGGCATCTCGTCCACCAACTCCGCTGCATGCTCGCAAGCTTCTACTCGACAATCGTCTTGAAGACCCCGTAGACATGGATCGTTTGCGGCCGTTTACCGTATTTCCAGATCCACTCCCGATTGATCGGCTCCATGACACACTCAAAATCAAGCCTACCCTTGATCACCTCGCCCTTGCGATACATCTCTTTATCCAGTATCAGCTTCTGCCGAGTCGTTGTCCAAGTGTAGGCGCCACTACCGCGGGTTTGCCAGTACTGACATGAGAACTTCCCATACCTGATGAGAACTCTCAAATGTTCTGTGATGTTGTTTTGATCAGGGACGAAAAGCTGGATGGTATGCTGACCGAGCAGCCTGGCTTCACAGAAATTGAGCAGGTGCTTATGATTCCAAGAGGTGCTAAGAAGGTCGGCTGTTCGTACTATTCGCGGCGGGTCTTTTACCGGATTCTTGTCTTCCCTACGTAAGCTGATAAAATGTCCTCTCGGATGTTCTCTAATCCACCTTGGATATGTCCACTTAACGGACCTGAAGAAGGGACCGGTCAACTTGGGATCGTATTCGACCCGTGACCAGATCTGAGGCCCTAAATCTTGCGGACTCCGTGGATCAGCCCCAAAGCCATAACTGACAAAAAACTGGGTCAAGAGGGTCCCGAGCACTATCCATTTCAGGGATTGAGCGTAGACGGTAGTTCTCAATGATGAGGATTTAGGCTGTTCCGGATCGAGCCTATCTTTCATCGAGCGTATTCGAATCATCATCGCTTTCTTCTCCGTCTTGGACTGTTTCTGGAAGGTTCCGTGATTAACCGACGCCAAGGAGGGGTTCTGAAGGGGCCCTCAACCCGGTAATCGGGATCGGGGCCGCCGAGGGAGACCTTCGCGCCATGAGCTTTCAAGTATCGGATAACCGCGGAATCGTCGCGGTAGGTGGAAGCAGCGCTAAGAGCCGTTGTCCCTTTCTTGCTGAGGGCATTGACCTCGGCCCCTTTATGGATGAGGAACTTCACGACCTCTAAATGTCCCCGAATGGCGGCGAACATGAGCGCAGTTCTCCCGTTGTTGTCTCTTGCATTCACGTCGGCTCCTTTGTCGGTGAGGAATTTCACCACGTCCAGACGCCCATTAAAGGCAGCGTACATGAGAGCCGTATTCAACAATGCTGTATTGACACTCGTGTCCCGCATCTGTTCGATCAGAACCTTCACGACTTCGAGATGTCCCCCGGAGGCAGCCTTGCTCAGGGCGCTGCAGCCTCGTTTATCGCGGGCATTGACGTCCGCCCCCTTATCGACGAGGAGCTTCACGACTTCAACCACGACTTCAACAGGAATACCTCTATCAGCCGCATACATGAGGGCGGTTGTGCCATCATTCTCTTTGGCATTGACATTCGCCCCGTTGTCGATGAGGAACTTCACGAATTCAACAGGGTCACCTGCACGGGCCGCACGCATGAGGGCGGTTGTGCCGTCATTGTCCCGGGCATTCACGTCTGCGCCCTTGCGGATGAGCAAACTTGCCAGCTCGGGCGATCCCGCACGCATGAGGGCGGTTCCGCCTCCATTGTTTCGGGCATTCACGTCTGCGCCCTTGCGGATGAGCAAACTTGCCAGCTCAGGCGATTCCGTTTGCATGAGAAGAGTATCGCCCATTTGATCCCCTGCATTCACATCCGCCCCTTTGTCGATGAGAAGTCTTACGATCTCCATGTTTGCCCAACCCTCGTGTATTGCGGCTGAGCCGAGGAGCGTTCGGCCCTTCTTGTCCCATGCGTTCATGTCTGCGCCCTTATCGACAAGCAATGCTACGATTTCGGGTCTCTTCCGCCATGCAGCTTCCATAAGGATCGTGGAGCCCTTACTGTTTCGGGCATTCACGTCCGCGCCCTTATCGATAAGGTATTTCATGGCTTCGAGATTTCCCCACGTAGCAGCCTCCATAAGTACCGTCGCGCCTTCATTGTTTCGTGCCTTGATGTCTGCGCCCTTACCAATGAGGTACTTCACGATATCGAGGCCTGCCATCGAGACAGCGTACATGAGGGCCGTTAAGCCTTGATTGTCCCTGGCGTTCACGTCCGCGCCCTTGTCGATGAGGAACTTAGCAACTTGGAGATTTCCCTCCCTGGTGGCCATCATCAGGGCGGAGATGCCGATTCGAGTCCTCGCATTGACGTCGGCGCCCTTGACGAGAGCGGCCTCCGCCAGCGTCAGATCCCCTTGCATCACTGCTTGTCTGAGTTGCTGGTCGATCCTGGCCGTGTCCTTTGCGAACCCAACCAAGGGCAACAGTATAAGGAGCACAATCATCGACAGAATTTGCAGTCGAAAAATAGGAATGTGTCGAGCATTCATAAATAGTCTCCGGCAATTGCTCGTATTTCTCGGGACATAGTTCGCCTATCCCTATCTTCTCTCAGTCTGGCCAAGCTGGCCCCTGTTCCAGCAAGATTGAAACACAACGACACAGAACATACAGACAATCCCTCGTTTCCCCAAAGGGCTACGCCTCAGGTACTCGCCTCTTGACCCCGCATCATGGTCCCTCCCGCCACATGACCCAACGCTGTTTTTAACAGGATTATAGTTTCTTATGGCACCCCCACATTTGCGGGAGTCGCCCGACCCCGTTGCAGTTTGCCCTGCACGAGAGCAGCGTCTGAAAGGGACTTGAAGGAGAGATCCCGACGAGCGTGACGTGTTGCTGCTCGTGCCCGGAACGGATCGGTTCTCGTCAAGGTAAACGGTTAGCATGGTCTTTTCAAGCGTGTCAAGCCACGAAACAGGACAGGAGTCGCCCCAAACCCTCATTGGCACGTCCTTCCCGAAGTTTCCCGGGGGCGTTCTCTCGCGCAACCCAAGTTGAGGGATTTGAGGGAATGTCATTGCGAGGAGCGAAGCGACGACGCAATCTCCGCGTTTTGGCTTTGCCACCCAAGGAGATTGCTTCGCTGCGCTCGCAATGACGGATGTTCCAGTCACATGCTTTTTTAAGCGGATAAGGAGCGCTCAATGTAGGTACAAAGTATCCGAGACCACATTCCTTCTCGCTCCCGTCCCGGACTGTGGCAAGATACTCCATCTGCCCGGCATACTTCTTCCTCAGATCCGTCGGATCAACGATCAACAGCATATCCTGACCAACCCGAGCCCCTCCCTGGGCCGGCACAGCCGATCCGATCTCCTCTGCCAACCCTTTGCGGCCCAGATTCCGTGAAAGACGATCAATCCGCTTCTTCAGGCAGGTCTCCTCCACGAGAGAACGGGCCACTTCGCTCAGCCGAACCGAGCCCCGAGCCTGAACACCGTACATCATTTCCTCGAGAGAACCTGGTCAACACCTTGCCCGTTCCCGTACAGAGTTTCCCCGAAAAACGAGGAATCTGCACTCGCAATTTCATCCCGCCCTGGTGTACCATCTGACTGGACCTCCTTGACAGGACTGACGAATCTCGTCGTCTCTTGAGCAATCCTACCTTGCGAGGTCCCATCTGCTTTGGCAAGAAGTTTCCCCATTTTCACTTCCCACAAGCCACAAGCCCCTAAAATCACCTGGTATCATGTCTCTCACTCATGGAATCCTGGGGAATGTCCTGGCAAGATTCTTTACTGAAGAAGTTGCCCCATTTTGGCTTCCCATAAGCCCTAACCCCATAAAAACCCGTCCCAAATCTCCCGTCACCCAAGAAATTCCGGGGAATGTCCTGGAATCACGTGAAGATTCGGTTAGGGAAACCCCTGCCCGACCGGTCGAAAAACGTCAGCACACCTCGAGTCAAAGTCCGGGGGGCTGGCGTCACCGAGAGCACGATGGGCGGCGAGCTCCCTTATGCCGGGCCGCTTTCCCCTTGGACCGGCGATCGCCTGGTCAAACGTATTCCAGCAGGATACGTTGGGCGGTAAGATCCATTTCCTTGATGTGTGCGCGCACGCTCTTCTCCTCGCCGAAGAGGCTTCTGAGCAGGAGCTCGTCTCCATTCGGCCGGAGATAGTCCACGTTTTCCATAAGGAGCTGTTCTTTGCCGTCCGAGTCTACGACATAGGCATTGGATTCACACATTGCGGCTCCCCTTTGCATTCGATTATCGGTATTATCATCCAGCCTATTGTAGTCGTTTGGCGCGACGCGTCCAAATGCAAAATGGCTCATTGGTCGACTGCGCTGTGAGACTCGGTCCGGCACCTCCCTTTCACCGTATTGAGGAACCGCTTTGGGCGGTTTCACCGCGCGCCGGACGAGCGCGGACTCCACGTGGCTGGACGGACTTCGGCGTCATTGGATATCTTGGAAATTTCCGACAACAAAAGCGTGAAAAGGTTCGGATTATTCGCCCGCCGCGGCCTGATTGCAGGATTTGGGGGCGAGCGAAAACTCGTTGCGACCATGTCGTTGCGAAGGGTGGCAAACGAACCAATCTCCGTTCCTACCGTCACGGAGATTGCGCGGCTGTGCCGACAGTAACGGTTTGCGGATACTTTTTTTCTCCCTGCGTGCATCGGTACGTGGTGTCAACCGAAATGCTTCCTTGTTTCCAGGTTTTGGACTATAATAAAAGATTGTTGAGCGCGGCGAATTCGCTCCCTCGAATGTGCTCGGAACGCGCAGGCTCCCTCGCGGGATCTGCCACCGACCAACGAGGCATCCATTTCATAGACGGAGAATACAGCGGCCCGGAGAACGAGCCCGAACGGAGCTTCGCCGGGAGCGGATCCGCGTTGGGTCTGCTGCTCCGAATGGGCCGGTAACGCAGTGCATGTGATAGAGGCACGCCGGTTGCACAAGGGGAGAACCGGCTGCCGAACGGGTCAGGATACCACGACGGGAGACACTATGCGGACGATGTCCCCACCTGAGGATCTGATCAACGAACTCCTCAAAGAGGCGAAAGGAACACCCAAGATCGGCCGTTACGAAATACTCGGGAGTCTCGGCCGAGGCAATATGGGTGAGGTGTTTCGAGCCAAAGACCCGATGATAGGTCGGATGGTGGCCCTGAAGACCCGTCGTTTCGACCTCGTTTACGAGCAGAAGGACCTTCATTATGTGGTCGGCAGATTTTTTGAGGAAGCGCGGATCGCGGGGAACCTCATCCATCCACATATCGTGACCATCTATGACGTGGGGCAGGACGGCGACTACTGCTACATAGCCATGGAGCTTCTGGAAGGGGAGAACCTCACCGCCTTCAACAAGCCGCACAGTCTGCTCACGCCATCCAAGGTGTGTCAATTGGTCACGCAGGTCTGCAAGGCCCTTGATTTCGCGCACACCCACGGTGTGATCCACCGGGACATCAAACCGGCAAACCTTATGTACACTTCAGATCGAAAGATCAAGATCACCGATTTCGGGATCGCGATGACGGACAGACCGGAGAACACCGCGGACCTCCCGGTTCTGGGTACGCCGAGCTACATGTCTCCAGAGCAGACCAAGGGTCTGAATCTCACCAACCAGACAGACTTCTTCTCGCTCGGCATCGTCTTTTTCGAATTGCTTAGCGGAAGGAGGCCCTTCCAGGGTCGGACGCTGTACGAGCTTATGGACAACATCCGCTATGCGCCGCCACCTTCGATCCTGAAACTCCAACCGGATCTACCCGCGGGTCTGGACCTGGTGATCCAGCGGGCTTTGGAGAAGGAGCCGGACCAACGGTATCAGACGGGCCAGGAGTTCGCAGACGAGATTGAGCGTGCAATGGCGGGCAAATCGATTCCCGTCAGGGATATCAAGGCGGCAAAAAAGGCTGATCTGTTGAAGTCGGTCGAATTCTTCCGCCCCTTCAGTCGAAAGGAAATCGAAGGAATCATAAGATTCGGAACCTTTATCCGCTACGAGAAATCCCAGGCCATCGTGAGAGATGGAGATGTGGACACCACGTTCTTTGTGTTGCTCAAGGGCAGGGTCCGCGTGATCAAAGACAACCAGAAGATTGCCGACCTCTACAAGGGCGCGTGTTTCGGGGAAATGGGCGCGTTCACCAAGACCCCCCGAACAGCTCATGTGATTGCCCGAGAGCCCTGTGTCGTGCTGAAGCTGGACCTCAAGGTCCTGGAACGGGAGAATCCCGAGCTAAAACTAAAATTCTATCAGATATTCCTGGAGACGCTCATAGAGCGACTGGAGAACACCACCAGACTCCTGAGCGAGCAGAAGCAGGCCCACGATCCCCAGAGTCAATGACGCGCCCCGCGTGAGCATTCGGTCATTAGCGGCAACACGTGCACCCTCCCTATTGTCAAAGGCCTCAGGCGCCCTTTCAGGACACGGCTGGAGGGCCTTGAGCGCGCATTTCCCTGGTGCTGAAGAGTCCGGCTGTTGTTGATTCTCCTTTCGGGACATACCCGCATCACGGAGGGATGATCCGGTACTGGGCGGCTGATTTTTCTCCGGTTACGAGACCTTGTCCGAAAAAGCACTTTTGAGTCCTGACGGACCGGCTGAACTCTCGACGAGCAAGCCCCGCATAACTGAAGTCCCACGAGCCCGACACCTCTCCCGGGAGTTCCTTCCCAAGAAATCAATCTGCGCGGATTGCACAACAGCCCTGGCCGGTAGACTGCTCTAGGCCCGGTCTATGGTGGGCCGTGAAGCGCTCGGAGATCGTCGCTTGCATGGGATAGTAAGCTGTGGTAAATTTATGTGTTAATCCTCATCAGACTCCCGGAAGCCCCCGGTTCCAAATAATCCCGAGAAGGTGCTCAACGGTAATGACTATTCAACAATTCAAGAACTGGCGCGAACTAAACCGATTCCTCAAGACCAACCCGGTGGAACTCCCCCAGTCCCGGATCAATGAGATTAAAACGAGGGCCAAGAAGCGTAAGCCCAGCAGTTTCATGGTCTGGATCAACCCTGCCGGACAGGTGGTGGATCTCTCGGTCAATTTCTAGACGGATTCAGTCGATTCGTGTTCACTCATGCTCGAACGACCGGAAAAAAAGGGTGTGGCGCCGGTCGAGGGGTGTAGTGCGTCCTGTTCGTTTGATGCCCTGCTGCTGATCGAACCTCACAACGGGTCGCCTGTCTCAGCATCGAAGGCCTCCTGTCGCGTCAATCAATGGGTGGGCCTATAGCATATGTGAAAAACAATGTCCGAAAATCTCAATCGAGGATTCTACCGAATCTCCCCACACCAATATGCTGTGGGGAGGTTCGGAGGGGAAATGAGTCTCGCCTCCGAATCAAGTGGATGACCGCCTTGTCGACGACCACCGTGCAATCCAGGGCGAGGCCGTCGAGGATTCACGAACGTGCCCAAGAGCTTCGGAGTGCCGTCAGCTCATGAGGATACCGAGGCCTTCCCTCCGCGGCAGTGGGTCATTGTTTGGGCACGCGCTGTGGCGCAGGAAACGGAGACTCACCTGCTCTTGAAGAGGGCTTGCGCAAACGACCCCGCGCTCGGGGGCCTGCTCCCATTCCCACAATCCCTTCCGAACGGGGGTAGGGTGAGGAGGGATCGCGACGGTCGAAGCCCGACTCGTGTCGGCGTCACTCCACTGCACGCTCATCGGAATGCCATGGGCTCCAGAAATGAGAAATTCGCCGGCTACGAACCTCCTTCTGGAGGCCGCCAAAAGCTGCGTCTCCACCTGATGTGGTCGGTCGCAGACGGGCGTACAAGATTTCTCTTGATTCTTTGTCTCTAAACGTTTAGAGGTGAAACAGCACGGTGTTTGGGCCGGTGGACGGCCCGTTCACCTCCCAATGAGATTTGTGATATGATTCCGATGCAGTAGACGGTTGCTGGGAACTGTCACGCAACCCCCACAAGAAACCTGATCGAGCTTTCATGGGGAGCGGCTTTGCAGGATTGGCCCGCAGGGAGGCAATTCTTGAAAATCGGCCGCGGGATAAGCCCCATGAACCTCTTTGCCCGAATGCTACTCTGAAAAAGAGGGCCGACCTTTTCGGCCGGCAGAGGGCGGGCACGTAACGACTGAGATAATCCGTTTGCAAGAACTGATACAGAAGGCAAAAAAGCATCCAGGTGAAGGAGAATCAGATGGCCAAGAAACCGCCCAAGCGGGACCCGATCATCGTGTACAAGAGGGAGGACAGAGGCCTGAAACCGTTTCTTCCCAAGGACAGGGGATTCCGGTTCGGCAAGCCCTCTCCCCAACGTGGACATCAGAAGCAGAAGAAACCCAAGGAAGCCAAGGCGATTGTGCCGGAGAAAGTGCGATTCCACAATCAGAATCTGGCCGAAATTGAGTCGCTGCCGTCCTCGGAGCGGGAGATCGCACGAGCCTGTTACTTTCTCTGTTTCTTGGTTCACGAGACCAAGACCAATACCGAACTCTTCCCGATGAAGCACCAGGCACTGGAAAAGATATTCAAGAGCGGCCACAATTGCCTCACGGTCAATTACGTACGCCGAGGAGACCGGGAACTCTACCATCTGACCGCGGAAGCCAAAGAGAAATGGGAGAGTGAAACCGGAGGAGATAAGCATCACATCAGGATGTACCTGACGCCGAAGTGCAAAGTGGAGTTCGAGGAAGGCTACTTCGACCTTTACCATTTCCATATCGTGCTTGAGCCGTTCCGCTTTTCCTTTTATCTGCCCATCCATCAGGCCCAGTGGTTGGACAAGAGGAGGATCTCCAGGAGGAGATTCCACTATCCTCAAACGGTGGAGTACGGACTTGTTCGAGGCAAAGTGATAACCACGTCCAGGAAAGCGACGATGGTTCCGCGGGAAGAGGTCAAGGCGGAGTTGGAGAGATTTCTCAGCCCTGAAGTCGAAATTCAAAAGTGATACGGAGTCTTGATGAGATTCCCTGGAGCGCCCATTCGGAAGGCGTCATGGGAGATCGAGTTGCCGGACGTTCCGCGGAACGTCCGGAGACCACGAGAACCAAGGTCGATGTATGCCGCTGGTGGATATGGGGGACTTATTACAACTGCGAGCCGTGGATACCAACCCCTATGCATCGTGCCGGCCACTGGTCCGCGTCGCCTGTCAAAAGACCCCGCATTCTCTTGAGATGATCGTTTGGAGTATCTCCGAGGTTCCACCGCCGAAGAGCAGGAACCTGCAGTCCCGATAGAAACGCTGGACGTCGTACTCCATCGAGTAGCTGTACGCCCCAAAGATCCGTGTTGCCTCGTCCGCGGCGCGGCAGGCCACTTCAGAAACGAAGTACTTGGCCATAGATGCTTCCTTGAGGGCTCTCTCTCCCCGGTCGATTTTCTCGGTCGTAGCGTAGGTCATGAGCTGAGACGCCCAGATGTCCGTGGCCATATTGGCGATCTTCTGCTGCACCAGTTGGTAGCTGCCGATTCGCTTCTTAAACTGGACCCGTTCCATCGCGTAGGCCTTGGAATGATCGTAGGCGGCCCGAGCAAGACCGAGAGAGAGGGCAGCCGTCATGGCCCGAATCACGGCCAGTATCCGCATGAGGTTGCCGACGCCTTGTCCTTCACGTCCCAGCCTGTTTTCGAAGGGAATGACCACATCCGTAAAGGCGAGTTCCGAGATCTCGGTGGCACGTGTGCCGAGCTTGTCAAATTTTCTTGATACGTAAAGTCCCGGGGCGTCACGCTCGATAAGAAAAAAGTTTAGTCCTTTCAGACCCTTGGACTTATCCGTCTGGCACAGAACCGTGTAAAAATCCGCGACCGGAGCATTGGTGATCCAGGTCTTGGAACCGTTGATCACCCACCGGTCCCCATCGCTCATCGCGGTTGTCTTGACCGCGCCCAGATCGGTGGCCGCGTCAGCTTCGGTCAGCGCGAAGGACGCGACCTTCTCTCCGCGGATTGCCGGCCCGAACAATCGCTCGTGCAGTTCCGGCGTACCGTACTCGTAGAGGAAGTTGGTTCCCATCAGGCACTGCATGGCAGTGAACGCGGCGACGCTCATGGACCCGCGAGCCAGTTCCTCAACCATAATGCAAAACTGGGTCGTATTTCCCCCCGCGCCGCCGACCGACCGCGGATATCTGATCCCGTAGGCGCCGGTCTTGGCGATCTTCTCGAACATCCATCGTGGGAACTCCCCCGCCTCATCCATTTCACGGGCCTTGGGGATAACCTCCTCATCCGTGAAACGAGCGAAGGTCTTACGGATGAGTTCCTCCGGTTTCATTCTCGGTATCTGGTTCACTGGGCGCCCCTGGTGCTTTCTTTGGTTGCAGCCGTCTGCAGGTTTGGATCGTCGGATCACCCGCGGCTGATGGTTCGGCCTATTCTCCCTTCACCTCGCGGGTGAGCGCGGGAAGGATCTCGAAGAGGTCCCCAACGATCGCATAATCGGCGATCTCAAAGATCGGCGCGTCAGGATCCTTGTTGATCGCAATGACGTAGCGCGATCCGTCCATTCCTGCTTTGTGCTGCACCGCGCCGGAAATGCCGCACGCGAAATAGACCTCCGGTCTCACCGTACACCCCGTCTGCCCCACCTGGTGTTCCGGAGGCAGGAACCCTTCTTCCACCACAACTCTCGTACAGGCCACTTGTCCCCCGACCGCGTCGGCGAATTCCTTCAAAACGCCGATTCCCCGATCGTTACAAATGGGACGTCCGCCCGCAACGATGATCTTGGCCGAAACCAGGTCGGGCCCCTTCTCCTCCTTGAGCACGCATTCCAGGACTCTGGTGAATTCCCGGCAATCGACCATGTCGACCTCTTCCACCACGATCTCGCCGACTCGGGACGGGTCCGGATCCAGGGCCTTCATGATTCCCGGACGGACCGTCGAGGTCTGGGGACGAGAGTAGCGGGTCACAATGGTAGCCATGATGTTTCCCCCGAACGCGGGGCGCGTCTGGAGGAGGATCTTTTCCTCGGGATCAATCGAGAGCCTCGTGCAGTCCGCGGTAAGTCCCAGACCGATTCTCCGGGCCAGGCGAGGTGCGAAATCCCGGCCGAGATGCGTGGCTGCAATGAGGAGTATGCTCGGGTTGTGTTTCCTCACGATCTCGCCCAATACATGGGTGTACGTACAGGTCTGATAATAGGCGAGTGCGGAGTTCTCTACGACGATGCAGCGATCCGCTCCGTGGTGAATGAGCTGGGCCGCGTTGTCCGCGACGCTCTGTCCGAAAACCGTGGCCACGACCTGTTCACCGAGATCGTCGGCCAACGCGCGAGCGCATCCGATAAGCTCGAATGCGGAACGGTGGAAAACGCCGTCATGCTGCTCAACGAATACCATCACCCCCCGGTAGTCGCTGAAGTCCGGTATCTCACGGGTTGGCATCTCTCCCAGGAGCGCTTCGAACTTGCAGGATTCGAGGCACGCGCCGCAGAGAACGCATCGGTCTTCCAGCCATACGGCCTTCTTGTCTTCGATGACAATGGCCTGGTACGGACAGGACCGCGCACACATGGTGCAGCCATTGCATTTGTGCAGGTCGATCTTGATTCCAGGCATCTCATTCTCCGAGGCGAATTTCCTTTTGGCGGAGCGCCTCTATCAACTGTGTGGCTACCGACGCGGCGCTCCCGTCCAAATATTCCGTTTGCCGCGCCTCCTTGGGGGTGAACGTTCGCACAACCTGAGTCAACGAGCCCGGCAACCCCAGGTCCTGGGCTTTGGCCCCCAGGTCGGCGGCGTTCCAAATCTCGATGGGCGACCGTTCAGTCGTAGCATCGAGG
Source organism: uncultured Syntrophaceae bacterium (assembly GCA_964497585.1). Classification (GTDB taxonomy): domain Bacteria; phylum Desulfobacterota; class Desulfomonilia; order Desulfomonilales; family Desulfomonilaceae; genus CAZCDS01. The sequence goes on along the minus strand of CAZCDS010000098.1, from coordinate 4,482 downwards.
ATCCCGTGGACCGTTGGATAACGGGGCTCGTTCAGCGCAGCCAGAACCGTCGCGAGCACAGGAGTGGGCGCCTCTATGTGCTCGCAACCGTCTTCCAGCACACGCTCCGCGATCACCGAGCCTTCCCGGACTTCCAGCCGTTGAACGTAGGTGAGCTGCGGTATGTCGAGGTACTCGGCAACCTGGGGGCCGATCTGAGCAGTGTCACCGTCCACTGCTTGTCTTCCGGCAAGGATCAGGTCAAAGTCCCCGATTTTCCGAATCGCCATTCCCAGAGTGGTCGACGTCGCCCAGGTGTCTGCCCCGGCAAATACTCTGTCCGTCAGTAGAATTCCACGGTCAGCCCCCGTGGCCAGGGCTTCGCAGATGACATCGATCGCCTGGGGAGGCCCCATCGACACTACGGTCACCTGCGCGGGCATGGAGTCCTTGATGTGAAGGGCAGCTTCTAGCGCATGGCGATCCTCCGGGTTCATAATGCTCTCAACACCTTCCCGGATGAGGTTCCCGGTTTTCGGATCGATCCGCACTTCCGTAGTGTTCGGGACCTGCTTGACCAGGACAATGATGTTCATCGGTATCTCCCGTGATGCAAAAGAGGTGGGGATCAAAAAAAATAACGCTGAGAACACGGGATTGTCAAGCTGATTGCGCCGTAACTGACACAAGGCGGGCAGGGCATGAGGGGTCGAATGCCCCTCAATGCCTACTATCTCAGGAGGGCGAAACCCCGGCTCCTAGGACCGGGATTTCGTTAGGGGGTAGGAAGTGGGTTAAACATTAAGACACGCTCACGGTCGCGGGGTTCCCTGCTGCATGGAAAAAATTCGGCTGACGGCGGCCTGAAAGAGGCATGGACAGCCCGTACGGGCGGACAAGTGCAACCAAATACAGCTCATGGAAGATCGCCTGGACGAACTGTGCGCCGGATAGTAGGATGAACGTAAGCTGTGGACACATGAATCGCAACGTAAAGACGACAAATCGATGGACCATACAGGACGTCCTGGAATGGACCGCGTCCCATTTCGCGGACAAGGGCATCGCCTCGGCAAGACTTGATGCAGACATCCTGCTGGCCCACGCGTTGCGGGTAGATAGGCTGTACCTCTATCTCAATCTCGACCGGCCGCTCCTTCAGGTTGAGAGGGACCGATACCGGGAACTCGTTTCTCGGCGGGCGAAACGGGAGCCGGTGGCGCTGATCACCGGAACCAGGGAATTCTGGTCTCTGCCACTTCGGATAGCTCCAGGTGTGCTGATTCCTCGACCCGAAACGGAAACACTTGTCCAGGCGGTACTGGAGAAGGTCAGAGGCATCGACGAGCCAAGGGTCCTTGAGATAGGAACGGGGTCCGGTGCTGTCTCGCTCGCGGTTGCAAAGGAAGTCACGGCCGTGGGCATCGTTGCGACCGACCTCGACCCTAAAGCGCTCGAAGTGGCCCGGTCCAATGCCACGGACCTCGGAGTCAGCGCGTCGATCCGATTCCTGGCTTCGGATCTCTTCTCAGAAATTCCAGACGGGGAGTCATTCGATATAATCTGTTCCAATCCTCCCTATATTCCGACCAGCGTACTGGAGACCCTCGAACCGGAAATTGTCGGCTTCGAGCCGCGGCTCGCGCTTGACGGAGGCGTTGACGGGCTTGACGTCATTCGGGCTATCGCCTCACGCGCCAGGGACTTCCTTGAGAATTCCGGAGCGCTGATTCTCGAGTTTGGAGACGATCAGCGCGACGCGGTCAGGGACACACTCGCTTCGCACGGGCGCTTCGGGCGGATCAACTTCCGCGAGGATCTCTCGGGAAAGCCCAGGGTTGCAGTGGCAAGCACATGAAATACCTTATCATGGGATTCGGCAAGTTTGGCCGCCTGGCCTTCGACAGATTGAAGGAGCGCTTCCCTGACCGACCCCTCCTTGTCGTCGAGCGAAAGGAAGGTTTGACCGGGCTCGGCCCCCCCTCCCTCGTTCTCACGCACAGGGGGGACGCGGTGTCATTCCTAGTCGAAGAGCCGGGCCTGGAGGACCGGGACGTCGTGATTCCCATGGTGCCTTTTCACCTCGCGGCCGCCTACCTCTGTGCGCGATTATCGGACATGGAGCCGGTTACGCTTCCCAAAGAACTCGCCAATCAGGTCCCGAATCCTTTCTCCCTCGATGATTCAAATCTCTGTTGCAGTTTCGCGCACTTCCTCTGCCCTGATGATTGTCCGGAAGGCGATTACTGCACAGTCACGGGCGAGCGTCGCGATGAGCCGCTCTATGGGGTTCTCGAACGATTGGAGGCACCGGGTTTCCAAGTTTTGGTGCAGCGGAGTCATCAGATCCTGCCGGGCGTCGGTGGGTACAGGATGGACGAGCTGAGGAAATTGGCCGGCACGGTCACTTCCAGCAGGTGTATCGTCGCCACCTCGTGCAAGTGCCACGGTATCCTCACGGCGATCGGCAATCCGGTTGAACCTCCGACCACCAGGACTTGATGAAAAGGAGAACTATCAGGCACCAAGGTGAGCGTTTATCGCGAAGGGCTGCCGTGCGAGACAGCTCTCTCCCTCTTGCCTCTTCGATAAAGAAATGCGGTCAAAGGTCTCGATGACGGTGTTGGGCATGTTTGCCGCTAGAGGTAACCCAAAGCACAAAAGGGGCTTGCTTTCATCGAGCGCAGGCTACACAGGGCGTTTCGTCGCTTTTCCTCGTGGGAGGAGACCCATCGATCCCACCCCTCTTCGTCCGGCCACAGTTCAATTCTCGGACGGTCGGATTCATGTTCCATCCACACGTCGCTCGGGTCGATAAGAAAGCCTGTGAGGTCTTCTTCTGCCGCGTCCACGTATTCCGTCTTTTTTTTCTCCAGCTCCATTGCAGCGGCCTCCCTTCTCCCTGATGTGGCCGCAACCCGAATTGATCGCCCAGGGTCGCACATCCGGCCATGACTGGCAGTTCTGCTAAATATGATGCACCGCGACCGGTTAAGATTCTTTGTTCAGGCTTCTGCGGCAGATCTCCAACGCACGATCCATGTCCGGCGGCAATGGCGAGACGAACCGCAGATATTCCCCGTGCCGCGGATGCGAAAACCCAAGTTCGGCCGCGTGCAGGGCTTGTCTCGCCATTGCAGTCGATGCTTCTCTCAGCCGCGGATCCCGTACACCGGCGTTCCTGCGGGCACGACCGTATACCCGGTCGCCCACAACCGGAAGTCCGGCGTGAGCAAGATGGACCCTGATCTGGTGGGTCCTTCCGGTCTCGGGAGCAACTTCAAGGAGTGTCAATCCTCCGAACCGTTCCCTGACCTTCCACTTCGTCACCGCGTGCCTTGGTTTAGAGGTCGCGACGGAGATTCGTTTGCGATCACGCACGTGCCTTCCCAGGGGAGCATCCACTATTCCTTGGTCTCTGCCGGGGTCTCCCCTGACGAGTGCCAGATAAACCCGGTGAATCGCGTGCTCCTTGAACGCGGCGGAGAGTTTCGCGTGAGCTAAAGCGCTCCTGGCAACGACCATCACGCCGGAGGTGTCTTTGTCCAGCCGATGCACGACCCCCCACCTGCCGGACTCACCCACTCCCACGATTTCCGGATAGCTCTGTACCAACGCGTCCACGAGCGTGCCCCGAGGCCGGCCTGCCGCGGGGTGGACCACCAGCCCGGCCGGCTTATCCACGATAATGAGGTCATCGTCCTCGAAGAGTATCTCAAACCGCGGGGCCTCTTGGGGCGCCCGAGCGACCTCGGGTTCCGTGCGGTGAACGATCTCCACCCGGTCCCCCGGCTTGAGGATCGTTGAAGGCCGTACGGGCCTGCCGGCCACCAGTACTCGTCCGCTCCGGATAAGCCGGGCGATGGAGGCGCGGCTCGGCTTCCCAGGAAGAAGTCGAGCCAGTACCCTGTCGGCTCTGTCGGCGCTACCCTCACCAACGAGCAAAGACGAGGGGGAAATCATCATCCGAGGTCTCCGATCGTTTGCCAGTCCAACACGCGGAGCGCTGTGTGCTGACGAACCACGCATCGGAATTTCTCTTATACCACTTCGCGTTGGCGGACGTGATTGGGACGCGTGCTTTCTTTCGGCTCCGCCGCGAGCGGTCACCAGTATTTGGCAACCGTAGCACTTTTGTCCTTGACAGGGTCCTTCGTAGCATGTAATTCTGCATCGTAACACTATCGTCGAGAGCCCTTCATCTTCCCTGATGATTCGGCCGTGTTCGCGGCTGTACTGACGGACATGCCCCGTGGCACGGCGACTCTGCCGGGACGATTGTTCCGCAGGACGCCGCGCGTGTGGAGCGTGGCCATTTTCCCTCGCACCCCCGGCCGATCAATGGTTCGTATCGGTTTGTCTCGTGGTTAAGGAGGAGGATATGAGACTCCGGGGCATCTTTGCCATTCTTTTTGCTTTGTTTCTCAGCTTTCCGTCCGGTCCTGCCGGCGCCTGGGAATTCTCAATGGAGGGTGCGTTCTCATGGACGACCGAATGGTTCAG
>CAZCDS010000097.1:0-18528 GCA_964497585.1 uncultured Syntrophaceae bacterium | reverse complement strand
TTACAAATCAGCTGCTCTACCGGTTGAGCTACGCCAGCAAACGGGTGCCTCTATAAAACTATTTTTTATAACAGATGCTCCCGAGGCTGTCAAGCGTTTTTACAAGAAGCTTCCCCATTTCCACTTCCCACAAGCCATAACCCCAGAAAATCCCCTACCAAAACTTCCCTCGCCCATGAAATTCTTGGAAATGTGCTGCCACAAGACTTCTCCTCCGACTCCGGGTTACGGACGATCAGGCGGTATTCGCGCGGCGACGCGTTTCCCCCACGTAACTTCCCCTATAGCAGTCAACCAGATATGAAACGATGATAAAATTCTCGGACCTGTTCGATCGCGAGCGGTCCGCGTTCAAACGCGCAGGATTCACCTCAGCCCACTCCGCTCAAAGAGACGCCCATGAATACACGTAACGTTAAGTCTCTTCGGCCAGGGCGGAGGGTGAAGGATAAGGCATCGACAAAATCGGCCCGAAGTTACAGATTACCTCTTCGCACGGGCGTAATCATTAATCGGCAAGCGGAGATTTCACGCCAAATCTTCTTTTCAGAACCTTGAGGGAGGCTCTATCTAAGCCTGTCTCCTCGGCTACGCCCGCCCTCGACCGTACGTGTAAGTGAGTCATGACGCGTGGGGCCCGCCCCCAGGTGGCCTCTCGCGAACGTGCTTCGGCCTGGGTCCTTGGGCGACCGGGTACCGACCCGGGACCTCGTACTCCGGTGCCTGGAATTCTAACTGGCTAGTGTTTTCGTGGGCCTGCCTGCGCAGGTTTACCGACAGCCAAGAGGAATCGGCTGAACCTGGTAGGTCTGGGGCAACCAGACCTGGCGACACACAGGCTTATAGCACACGCTGTAGTACTTCACCGGCTTGTACGCCCACGTCACGCATGGCACTTTCCGCTCAACGACTTGGCAAAAGGGCTGCGGGTAACACTTGATACAGGGACTGGAGCCCTGAGGACATCCGACCGGCATCCCTTTTAACAGGAACCTCTGGCAACGAAACTGAATCATCTTGACCGGCACGTACCCCCTGCACGGCTTCACGCAGCCGACCATCTCGGTCTTGACGCAGGGAACAAGTTTCGTCACATAAAAGGGTGGAGGCGCACAACCCGGTTTCCCCATAACGGGGCTCATACATTGCGCCGAGCCGGCAATCGCGCAGAGGGCAAAGAGAACCGCGGACACAACAACCACAACCCTAATCATGATGGACCTCACTTAAAGTTGATAGTTAGCAGTTTTCTGATAGTTAACGGTCGGCATTATAGCAAATTGATCTCAATACTTCAACTTAAAATTTAATAGATAGTTCATCAGGTTGAAATTACAGGGTCTTTGCATCTCCTCTGAGCTCGGTACAAACGAAAAGCCCGACGTCAGGACATCCGAAGCGCCAGGCTTCTCAGCTACACCTAAAAGGTAAGGTATGGTGATAAATTTGACGGCACCATAACACACGCCAACGCGTTGGCAAGAAAAAAATCGCGCGCTCGCGAATTCTTTCTTCACATGGCTCCACGCGACGCGGCGCGATCGCGACAAATGCGGGATATGTATCCGATAATGTTGGTCTTTTGTCACGGAAGAGATGAACATGCGGAGGCGACACCGGGTCTGCGAAAACGCGGCGACGCTCAAAAAACCCCTTGTTGTTCCCGTCGATACCCGGTCTGCGAGCGGGCTTCCTGCCCATGCCGGCCGGTGAATCGCAAGTCATAGTCTTTCGGGGCAATCACACCGTCGGTTCCGATTCCGGATCATCCTGACCCTTGGGAGTACGCCGCAAGACTTCCGCAAGGTTCCGCACGAGGAAGAACGTGAAGGCAAGAAAGACCAGTCCTCGTCCAATGGTGATTCTGTCGGTAACCTCCCCCGCCGCGAGCGAGGGGTAGAGAAGATAGCCCATACAGAGCATTCCGACAGCGCATATTGCGATTTTGACATGCTGATTGAGAAACTTGGCACCAGCCATTGATTCCTCCACGATTGAGAGCATAGGGTGTGCTCGATTGCTGCTGAACCAACACGCAGCCGAAGGCTTTCGCCTCTTGGGGAATCGTGCCAGCCGCAGCGCGGCCGATACGGTGAGCGGTCCCCATCGCAGGATACTCGGTGCGCGCAGGCGAGAACCGCAGGCAGGACCGCGCAGCCGTCCCGACCACCACCAGATTTCCGCCGCGGGAGTTGTCACGGAGCCCTGCTCATGTGCCTGCGTGACGCCGCGATTACCCGGCTTAAGAAAAGAATCTCCCGCACTCGGCCTCGTATCAGGCGCACGGCCATGCGCAACCGTTTCAGTCGGGCCCCTGTAGGGATTTTACCACAGAGTGGTCCAGAGTCGATTGTCGTGTCGGTTCTATCCAGTTGACCGGTACTTACACGGCAACCTGTGGACGGAAGACATTGATTTTATTCCGCAGTGCTGATATATTGGGGATGGCCATGAGCGGGCCCAAAACGGCGTATGAAAGGTAACTTGAACGCTTTTCAGAGGATATGTGTCGGGTGAGCCGGCTTTCGGTTGGGATCCGCGCCAGGGGAGGATTGATGGCTGTCTCCTGACGCTTTCCGAATGGGGCACTGCCGTGAGACCCTGCAATCGCAGGCCGCAACTGGATCATCCGGCTTTTCAGCTCCATACTGGGGTTAAAGGACAAGAGAATCGGCGTTGAAATCCAGCGGCTTTAGTGGAACTCTCACAAGTACAAGACTCCATGACGTGATCCAGCTCATTTGCATTGGCCGGAGCACGTGCCACATGCAGGTGAGGAGCGGTACCGAGAGAGGACTGATCTGTTTTAAGGATGGAGAGATCGTCCACGCCAAGAACGGTGATGTGGAAGGCGAGCAGGCTTTTTACAATATACTCTCCTGGGAACTCGGGGTTTTCGAATGCCAGGAGAAGCCCGTAAATCGAGAGACTATTGAAGAGAGCTGGGATTTCCTGCTTATGGAGAGCCTCCGACGGGTGGATCTCGGCGAAGAAGCATAATCCGACATGTCCTTGACCGACACACCCGTGATATGGCTACGCGTCATCTCAGGGTGCGGCGTTCCTTGACAGGACAGGGACCGGAGAGACGACGGAACGCAGCGAGACCGGCATCGCACAACCGGGAGCAGGGGGCTCCGGCACGCTCGCGGGCTTGATTGACTGAGGAGGCATGGTCCTGTAATCCGCAGGCGCTCAGATGGGATGGGCTGCCTTGTTGCCTTGACGGGCTCGCTGGGAAACAGAGAGCCTTTGTGTGTCATTTGAGGGGCTGGTGTTATAGGTTGCGAGTGGTGAGAACCATGGGTGGACAAAGGAGTGACCGGCTTCGAGTGCGCTGATGGTTCGAACATTGGGACAAGCAGGGCCCATCGTTTGGGAATGGGACAATAACAGGGCCGGTCACGAGCAAGGAAATGGCGGATCTCGTACTTACAAAGCAGGCCCTTGACCGTATCGACTCGATCCTTGAGGGAATGCTCGAAAGGAGCGGTGCTCATACGGTCCTCCTGATTGACAAAGCTGGACAGATCATCAGCTTCCAGGGATCGATGGACGAGGAGAAGGTCTCTTCGCTGGCTGCGTTGACCGCGGCCAACTACGGAGCCACAACTGCGATTGCTCGTCTGTTCGGAGAGGAGGAGTTCACTCTTCTGTTTCACAAGGGAAAGAAGGAGAATCTCCACTTTTCCAATGTGGGAGAGGAATATCTGATGATCACCGTGTTCAATAACGACACGCATCTGGGCCTCGTCCGGCTGGAGGTGAGAAAGGGTTTGGAGCAGATGGAGGCCATGTTCGCCGAGAACCTGCGCGAATGGTTTAACGCATAGAGACGGTATCCGGCGGCCGGTCTCACGGAACTCATGACGCCATGACCAGGGGAGCAATCCGTGGTTATGAGCCGTCGGTATCGGTGGGGTGACTGATTTGAGCGGGCGCGGGATCTCCCAAGTGCCGCAGGGATTGAGAGAAATGGGAGTCGGCAGGACCGCGGCACAGGAGAGCCGAGGCAACAATGTTTGCTGTGGCGCTCGGAATCTGCCGGCAGGATGATCTGATGGCGATAATAAGTTTTAGATCAGATGAAATTCACTGCAAAATAGTGTATTATGGGCCCGGCCGGGGTGGGAAGACCACCAACCTGGTGGCAATCCACAAGGCCCTCGGTCATCAAACACGGGGGGAGTTACTCTCAATTGACACCGCCGGAGATCGGACACTCTTTTTTGACTTTCTCCCCATGGATCTGGGCTCCATCGGGAAGTTTCGTATCAAGATCTCGCTTTACACCGTTCCGGGCCAGGTCCGCTATAACGATACGCGCAAGTTGGTCCTCAAGGGGGTTGACGGGATCGTCTTCGTGGCCGATTCCCTTGAGGCCAGACGCAACAACAACTTGGAAAGCTTTCAGAATTTGAACGACAATCTCGCGGATCAAGGGAAGAGTACCGCGTCGGTGCCTCTCGTGCTCCAGTACAACAAGCGCGACCTGGAGGGCTCAAAGGTGGCTGTTCTTCCCCTCGGCGAGCTGGACAAGGATCTGAACCCAAAGAATACGTACGCCACCTTCGCCGCCAGCGCGTTGACCGGAGACGGTGTTAGGGAGACGTTCAAGAAAATCTGCATGTTGACAGTCGTTGACGTAAGTTCCCGTCTCCTCAAGGAGAAAGGGGAGAGCCTCACCGCGTCGGAGGCCTGATTGAAAGGTCGGGAGAGTGACCCGTGGCCGACGAAAAAAAACCCAAGAGCCCCGAAGAACTGGGCGAAGCGGTCGGACGCAAGATTGAGGCCCTTTTCGGCGGGCTGTTCGATGACTCAGCCGAAGAGAAGCCGGACAGCCAAGCTACAGGTGAATCCGCGGAACGCGCAGGAGCGGCAGCAACTGGCCCTCAGGCTCGGCCGTCTACACCCCCCCCACCTCAGTCAGTTGAAGCCCCACGGGGTACTGAGCGACGGCGAGCGGTGGAGCCCAAACCATCGCCGGAGAAGGAGCCCGTGATGACTGACGGCCTTGACAGGCTGCTGGATCAAATTGAAGCGCTCATTCTGAATCTCGAGTGGGAAGCCAAGCAGGAGACCGTACTGGAACTCACAAGGAAGTTCAGGGAAGCCGACCGCTATTTCCCCAAGGGCAATCAAGGCAAGAATCTTATCCACATGAATCACCGCGTGTTGCACCGGCACGGGAGTCTTGGCGCGTCGCCGCACCCCATGCTGGTGAAACTGCTCCAGGAGAGTGTCGCGGTCTTGAAGCAGCTCAGCTCTTCCGGTGTGGCAACACCTCCTGACCAGTCCGCCGTGACCAGCATCAGCAGCACGTATAATCAGATCATTTCTTCGCTTCAGGCCAGGGAAGAAGCTCCGGAAGCACCAAGGCAGGCGGCTGACTTCGGGACCTTGATGAGTAACATGGGTGGAGCGGTTCATTCGCTTGAGGAGGTTGGCCAACGTCTAGCACGGATAAGGGCGGTTCTCCGCAAGGGCGGCGATATGCCTGAGGAGGAAATCGTCCGACGACTCGGGACGCTGGAGGCGATGCTGTCCGAGCGCGTGAGCAAGCTTCTCACGCTTCACAGGGATCTGGCCCGAATCGGCCGACCAGAGGGAGTCGGACAGGAGGAATCGGCCTTTGACGGGCTCCTTATGGTCGAATGGTATGGCCTTCCCCTGGCGATTCCATCGTCGATGCTCGCTGCCATCTACCCTCTGGGCAAGTCTCAAGCGGAGCAGTTCATGCGCAAGTCCACCATCGTCATTGCTAACCGCCAGATTCCCAGGCTCCCGCTGAAGAAGCCGCGCTCTGCCCAGTCAGTGGGGAATCGACCGGCGAGTTGGCTGATTCACCTTTCCCTGGGCAAGAAGGACTTTTTCCTTCTTGCAGATAGGGCAACGGGGTACCGGCGTTTATCGAAAAGAGCGGACCTGGCCAGGGAGGGCAGAATCAAGATAGGCAACACTACGTATTCGGTCCTGAGCCCTGCATTCTTCCGTTAGGAACGGCCCTTCGCATGGTTCCACTCTTTTCTCGGGAAGCAAACGATAGTAAGAATGTAACACGCGGCCGCAACTGACGGGTCGGATTTCTGTGGCGCGTAATGCGCCGGCTCCGCCGACTCGGGGTGTGGGATCGGCAGCTCTCCAAGGAGGCTGCCGAAGAGCCGGAATCGAGCAATAGGGGCGAGAGCGTGCCAGCTCGCACAGACAAATGACCAACACCAATGAAAAAGGCCCCACGCCGACTTATCCGCAGCAGACAGGCTTCAAGCCCGCTCTGTTCGGTCGCTACTATCTCGTGGACAGGATGTCCAGGGGCGGAATGTCCGACATCTATCTGGCTAAATCAGTTGGACTGGGCGGCTTCCAAAAGCCGCTCATCATAAAGAAACTCTTGCCCGAATTGACCGGTAAGCCGCGCTATGTGAAGAGATTCATGAACGAAGCAAGAACCCTGGCCCAACTCAACCACGGTAATATTGTGCAGGTTTTGGATACGGGTGTCGTGGACGGGGAGTATTACATAGCTCTGGAACATATCGAAGGTCGCAACGTCGCCCATTTGCTCTCTCGAGCTCACAAGGCCGAGGATCCTCCCTCGCTTGAGTTCTGCATCTACGTCGTATCTGAAGTGGCCGCGGGACTGGCTTACTCGCATCGGCGAAAGGCTCCTGATGAAGAGAGTCTGATGCTGGTTCACCAGGACATCAATTCTTTCAACGTGATGATCTCCTACGAAGCGGAAGTCAAGATAGTCGATTTCGGAATTGCGCGCATTTTCTTCGATCGGAGTACCTGGCAGGGCGTGCCGGTTGCCGGAAAGCTCCTTTACTTCTCACCGGAGCAGCTCAAGGGCAAGTCCATCGATCGACGGGTGGACATTTACGGGACCGGCGTGCTTTTCTACGAGCTTCTTACCGGCGAACGGTTGGTCGATCATCAGGAAACTGTAGAACAGACGGTCAAGATGATACTGAAGATGGATCTGCAAGAGAAAGTGATGAACAACGACCGCCTCCGACCTGAGCTAAAACCGATCCTGTGCAGATCCATTGCTCGTGATCCGGACGATCGGTATACCTGGATGGAGGAGATGATCGACGACATCCGGACAGTTGTTCGGGAACTCTCTCTGGAACTCGACCCGAGAGAGTTCTCCGCTTATGTAAAAGGGCTGTTCCAGCGGGAAATGAATCTCGACAGGGAGCGAATGAGGCAACTGTTGTACGGTGGTCCGCCCGTAGAGGAGAAGACGGGGAGCGCGGTTGTTCCCGGAAAAGACAAGGTAAGCGAGACCGATGTGGGCTTTTCCCGGGATCTGTTCCACCTCCAGTCCGGGATTCATGACGTGTTGGAAGGGGTCCGGGAAGAGGCATGGAGATTTCCCGCGCAGACGGTGAAGGTTCGCGCGGGGAAAACTATATTTCGCCAAGGTGATCCGGGCTCGGACCTTTACGTGATACAAAAAGGAAGGGTGAAAATCTTCGTCAAATCCGGAACCTCCACACAGACCCTCGCGGTGTTGGGCAAAGGAGAACTTTTCGGAGAAAGCGGTCTTCTCGAAGACTCTGCAAGAGGCCTGTACGCCGGGGCAATAGAAGATTGTACGCTCATTCGCATACAACGGGATACGTTCTTTCGGCTCATTCCCCAAGACCTCTCGCGCAAGGTCATTTTACGTCTCGCGGAAAGACTCAGGGACGCCACCATGCTATTGGGTGGATCGCTCTTTCGGGATCCGCTATCCAGGTTCATCTACGGTCTCGTCTTCTTCCATCGACGCAACACAGCCCAAAATGGCGAAGAAATCGACCTTGGCGAACTGAAGGAAATCTTCGGACTCCAAGACGATGCTCAGGTCAGGAAGTACGTGAGCAAACTCGAAGCCCTCCAAATCCTCGAGGTAAACGAGAACACGGTCAACGTCAGAGATTTTGAAAAACTGGAAAATGTGCTCAAGCTCCTCGCCGGCGGGGGAGAGTTCACCATGAAACTGTGATCCAAACCGACTGCCGCGCCGTCAAAGATGCAATGAATGACGAGACTACATTCAAGTCGGCGGGTTAGGCGTCAGATTTCGGCCTGCCGGGCCCCTCTTTCATGGGACTGAGCATGCAATGGGCCGAGAGTTGCCCGCACTCCCTCCACCAAAGAGACAGGCTCTTTGTGAGGGGGTCTGCCCGTCCTTCCCCCTCTCTTCGCGGCACAGGGTGAAGGAGGACATACTTGCCACGAAAGGCTCGGAAAATGAAAGTCATTGTCATCAACGCAGCTCCCCGAATGGAAGCCGGTAATACGCAGATGATTCTGAAGCCTTTTCTCGAAGGGCTTCGGAGTGAGACCGTGCACGTGGAAGTAACGCTTCTTGCCCGAAAGAAGATCAAACGTTGCCTCGGATGTTTTACCTGCTACGCCAAGACCCCGGGACGCTGTGTACACGTCGACGACATGCGAGAACTCACCGAGCGGATCAGGGTCGCGGACCTCTTGCTGCTGGCCACGCCGGTGTACATCGATGGGATGACCGCTTTGGCAAAGACCTTCCTGGACAGATTAGTCGTCTTTCTGGACCCCCATTTCAAGATGGATGGGGGAAAGGTGATCCACCCCTTACGATGGAAATTTCCGGAGAAGCTGTGTCTGTTGGCCGTTTGCGGGTACCCGGGCTTGCACAACTTCGATCCGCTTCTGCTCCATATGGAGAGAGTCGCCCGGAATTTCCACACGCAGTTCGTCGGGGCCGTTCTGCGACCCGCCGTCTTTTCCATGCTTCTGACGCGCAAGTATCCGGATAGAGTCAAGGCGGTCATGGATTCCATCAGGCTCGCCGGCAAGGAGGTAGCTCGAGGCGGCGAGATCTCAGCGGAGACGATCAACGTGGTGGCTGCGGACATCTGCAATGCCGAGGAACTCGTCGAGACGGCTAACGCATATTGGGATCGGGAACTCAGCCGTCGCAGGGAGCAACCCGCCTGATAGGGGCCACACCGGGCGCCGGAAATCACTTTCAACCCATGACCGAGGACAGCCGAAGTGACAGGATGGGAAATCGCTACGACGATCCGAATCACCTGCGTGCGGCCCTCTTCACTGCTGCCCTTCTCGCGCCTCGGACCGACCTGGAATATGTGACGCGATCACGGATCATCGCTCGAGTTCCGGAGCTCGACCTCGATGCGAAAACCGGGATTTCCGGTGGCTTGAGCACGGCGTATGAATGCATTTACCTCGGCTCCCGCGGTTTCCGAATTCCCCGTGAAAAGAGCATAAGAAGCGCCATTCGCCGGGCCGATGACTGGATCGCCCGCGGTGTTTTCGTGATCCCTTTTGAGAGCAGCGCAGCAGCAGACGCCGGTCTGAAAAATCCTCCTCGCCTCCTCTTCGCGTGGGGTGACGGAACACTCATCGAAAGGCCGTCGGCCGCGATTCTCAATTCGAGAGCAACCCGTCAGGTGACCCCCGACGACAAATGGTTGAAACAAACTCGATTCGTATTCCTCGAAGCCTTCTCACGGTACCGCGCGATGGTGTCGAGTTACGGTACGCTCTCCTACTCCCTGGTGAGTCGCATGGCCTACGCGAATGGAAGCTTTCTCCTGGTGGTGTGTGACGGTCCGCTCCCGTACATGCGGGCACGACCCCGCCTGACAGAGTTCCTCCGAAGAAACGCAGGTCTTTTCCCCTGTGGTCGTACGCTCATGCTCTCGCCCTTTCCGCCCGGAAAGCTTCCAAACAGAGCCGTCCGCTCCTGGGTAAGAGACGAGTTGGTCGCGGGCTTGGCCTCCGCCATCTTTGCAGTCCACATCCGGGAAGGCGGAAACATGGCGGCTATTCTGAAAAAGGCCGAACAGCGAGGGATACCGATCGGTTTCTTTCCGCTCGAACCGGACGGCAACCACTCAGGAAGCTCCAAACACGGGGGAGAGGTTGCTTCTCAAACTGACGCCGGGACACGTGCCGAGGTCCTCGTGCTCAGTCCGTGGCCTGCGGCCGGGACGTGCCTCGTGCACTACACCCGCTCATGCGCCGGATCCTGGCCGGGTCAGTCGCTCGCCGAGTACTGTCAGTCTCTCCTGGACTGCCGCGGGGACGCGGGGCATACCGCATTCGACACCCTCATGCGTATCCTTGAGGAACGTCTCATTCGAGGCAGTTCAAAGCTTACCCGGGGCAGGGCTCCTCTGGTCTCGTTCACGGAATGTCTGCCGGAAGAGCTGGAGAGTCTCATTAGGTGGCGTCCCGGACTGATCCGCTGGTCCTTTGAGCCCTACGGCCTGGTCATAGCCAAGGATTCTCTGACAAAGCTCGGAATCCGACAGGTGGTCTACGGTAGTGAAAGGACCTTCGAGGAAATGGCCGAAGAGGATCGGTTCCGATTTCAATTGCAGCGACCCGGAGGAAAGGATTGGACCGTTGAAAAGGAATGGAGACTCAAGGGGGATTTGAGACTCGACAAAATTGCATCCGAGGATATTGCGGTCGTTGTCCCGACTCTCGAGGAGGCGCGGCAGGTGGCCGAACGGACCGGATATCGGGTCACCCTTGCAAGGCCGCGGGAAAACCGCTTGCCCTGCCCTCGCGCTTGACTGGCGGATGGGCTCATGGTACTGGAGCACGCACTCGGCGAGGGGAGAGGGTCTCTTTTCCTATACACGCCGGAGATCAAGCCGCGGTGCTGCCATGAGCTCTCACACGACTGTTTTTTACGGTCTCTATGCCTTCCTGTTCGGGGCCGCGGTCGGCAGCTTCCTCAATGTGGTCGTTGCCCGCCTCCCAAGGAGAGAATCGCTCGTATCACCGGGATCGAGGTGCCCGAAATGCGGGCATCCTATTCGCTTCTACGACAACATCCCTATTATAAGCTATCTCATCCTCGGAACACGATGCCGGGACTGCAGAACGAAGATCTCTGCTTGGTATCCTGTTACCGAGTTTGTCACCGCTTGTGCGTTCACAGGGGTCTTTCTCAGATTCGGGGTCGCTCCGACCACGGTCGTGTTCTGTCTTTTCACCGCAGCCATGATCGCGGTCTTTCGGATCGACCTGGAGCATATGATCATCCCGGACGCAATTTCCCTCAACGGTATTCCCGTCGGGATGGCCGCGGCAATCTGTGGATTCATACCCGGAATGGACTGGAAATTGACCTTTGTCGGGACCTTCCTTGGCGCCGCGGTGCTGTACATCCCCGCGGTCATCTATGAATGGCTGCGGCACGTGGAAGGCCTCGGAGGAGGGGACGTGAAGCTCCTGGCCATGATCGGAGCCTTCACCGGTCCGTACGGAGTCGTATTCGTACTGCTGGTCTCCTCTCTCGTTGGATCAGTTGTCGGATTGGCAGGTATGATGGTCAAATCGACCAAATCAACGACACCGATTCCCTTCGGACCTTTTATCGCGGCTGCCGCGGTCCTCTACGTCTTTGCCGGCCGACAGATCATTGAGGGTTTCTTCAGCCTTTCCCTTCGTTTCTGATCTCTTGGGCCAACGAGACATCGCCTCTTAGAGCCTGTCTTTTGAGGGCGACAGAGCGGAATGCTGCTCGCACGGCGTTCG
Source organism: uncultured Syntrophaceae bacterium (assembly GCA_964497585.1). Classification (GTDB taxonomy): domain Bacteria; phylum Desulfobacterota; class Desulfomonilia; order Desulfomonilales; family Desulfomonilaceae; genus CAZCDS01. The sequence continues at coordinate 6,975 of CAZCDS010000097.1, read as the reverse complement.
AAAGGATTTCTCTGATCTGAAGTGCCGTGCAGCGTTTCCGCATGGTTAATAAGCATTGCCCTGATCACGTTTCTGTCATGATATCAAATTGTTATTGCAGCACATTTTCCCCTGAGACTTCATCGTTTTCTATTTCTGCCTTAACACTTTTCTAACATAACACTCTCATCTTTGAACCCAATCTCGAGATTGATTTTTCCGAAGTCAGCAGAGACAAATCATTCGGAGGTGACAGGTGAAGAAGATCTTGGTATTGGCGACCCTTGTTTGCTTTTTGGCGGCTGGGGCGGCCTTCGCTCTGGAGGTGGACAAGGGATTGCCTAAATATGAGAAGGCCAGCGGTGTTTCCGGGAATCTGAAAACCGTCGGCTCGGACACCTTGAACAACTTAATGGCCCTCTGGTCTGAAGGCTTCAAGGCCATTTACCCCAACGTGAAATTCTCCATCGAGGGTAAGGGCTCCTCAACCGCTCCTCCTGCACTTATTGAAGGGACTGCTCAATTCGGTCCCATGTCCCGGGAAATGAAGAACAAGGAGAAGGAGGCGTTTGAAAAGAAGTACGGATATCCGCCTTCCAGAGTACGTGTCGCGGTTGATTCGTTGGCGGTCTTCGTCAACAAGGACAATCCGATCAAGTGCCTGACCCTCGAGCAGCTTGACGGGATTTTCTCAAAATCCCGCAAGGGTGGCTATGCCAAAGACATCAAGACGTGGGGCGACGTGGGACTCAAAGGCGAATGGGCCGGCAAGCCGATCTCGCTTTACGGTCGTAACTCGGCTTCCGGTACGTACGCTTACTTCAAGAAGGTGGCTCTTTTCAAAGGCGATTACAAAGACAGTGTCAAGGAACAGCCCGGCTCTTCCGCGGTTGTCCAAGGAGTCGCCTCGGACAAGTACGGGATCGGCTACTCCGGTGTGGGGTACAAGACCGCTGACGTGCGAGTGGTTCCCCTGTCCAGGAAGAAAGGCGAGTGCTACGCGGCCGACGCGGCTAATGCGTACTCGGGCAAATATCCGCTGGCCAGGTTCCTCTATATCTATTTCAACAAGAAGCCCAAAGAAGCTTTGTCTCCCCTGATGGGACAATTTATCAAATACGTCTATTCTCGGGCCGGTCAAAAGATCGTCATCAAAGACGGTTTCTATCCGGTTTCCAAGGCGCTTGCCGACGAGGACATGAAGAAAATCGGGTTGGCCAAGTAGACCCTCGAAACAGCAATACCGGGGTGGGGATCGGAGCCTTATGGCTCCGATCCGCGTTCCATGAACTCAATCAGGTCATGACGACCCGAAATAGGTACTACGCTGATCCGGATCGGTTCGGTTGGAAGAATTGTCAGTCTCCCCAAAGGCTTACCCAGGACGCACCCCGCTCTCGGTTCATATTCGCGTTCAGGTGCGAAGGCCCCTGAGTCCAGACACGCAGGTTTGTACTTCTGTCTGCGTGCAAGGCATGAGCACGTAAGAGGGAAAGGTTCCCCATGACACAGTCACGAACTGCCGGGCCCCGAAAGACCCGTCGTTCCGTATTGATCGTCGACAAAATGGCCGACCGGATCATCACTGTTGGCGGGATACTCGTCATAGCCGCAGTTCTCGGGATGATGGTCTTTCTGTTCTCGCAGGTCGCGCCACTGTTCAAAGGAGGGAGTGTCCAATCGCACCGTGAGTACAAACTGAAACCTCCCGCAGAGAAGATGCTCGCCATCTCCGTTGACGAGTTCAAGAGCCTGGCCGTGAGAGTCGGCGCAAAGGGGGTCCTCACCACGTGGCACCCGCAAACGGGTGTTCCGCTGGAGTCGATCCCGCTCGACTTCTCGGGCAAGAGTGTGTCAGCGTTCTCCCAGGCCATCGACAGCCGTCATTTGGCCTTCGGCTTTTCCGACGGCACGGTCCGTTTCGGCACCATAGAGCACAAAACGGACATCATTTCGCCCGCAGCACTGCCCAAGGGGCTGAAAAAGCTCGACGCAAGGGACAGTACCGACGGACGAGCAGTGTACTCGATTGTTCCAGGCAATCAGATTCGAAAGACCTGGGTTGAGTTCAAACTGGACGAGCCCATCAAGGTATCCAAGACAGGCAGCCCGATCATTGCAATCGATTACCGGTTCAGCCGCTTTGGGGAAAGACCGACGCAGATCATGGCCGCTATGGACGACGAGCGTGTCGGGTACCTTTTCATTGTCGAGTCAAAACTCAACCTGTTCACTCGTAAATTGACGAGAGATGTGAGACGCGCGGAGCTTCCGCGTCTGCCGAAACAGGCCGATGTACGCTACGCGCTTGTGAATGAGTTGGCAAGCACGGTCTACTTCGCCGACAGAAGGGGCAAGGTCTATCGTTTCAATACACGTGAGATCTCCCAGCCTTTTCTTGCGGAAGCAGCAACCGTCGTTCCGAAAGGAGTGAAACTCAACCTCTTCTCGTACCTCCTGGGGGAGAGTTCGATCGTTGTGGGAGGCTCGGACGGCTCGCTAAACATCTTTTTCCTCTTGAGGCGCAAGGATGCCGAGTCCCGGGACGGCTATTCGCTGGTACACACACGGACCTTTGAGCCGCAACCCGCTCCCATTGTGGCATTTTCTCCTTGTCAACAGGGGAGAACCTTTGCCACGGGCGATGCCTCCGGAGACGTTTGGATCAGACACGGCACCAGCGTGAGAACCCTGCTCAAGCTCAAGGAAGAGGGACCCGAACAAACCCGGGGAACGGGCAGGATTGCGCTCGCGCCGAGACGTGACGGCCTGTTGACCATGGCCTCGGACGGCACGACCAATTTCTGGAATCTCACCATCCCCCATCCCGAGACCTCGCTCCACACGCTCCTGGGGAAGGTCTGGTATGAGGGCTATGACCGGCCCTCGTACACGTGGCAGTCGACCGGAGCGACCGAGGCGTTTGAGCCGAAACTGTCCCTCGTCCCGCTCATATTCGGGACGGTCAAGGCCACGCTCTATTCATTGCTTTTTGCGATCCCCATCGCCATTTTGGCGGCAATCTTTACCTCCGAATTCCTTCAGCCGTCCATACGCGGTCGTATAAAGCCGTCGATAGAAATCATGGCTTCGGTGCCTTCCGTGGTACTCGGCTTCGTCGCCGCGCTGGTGCTCGCTCCCATCGTGGAGACCTGGATCGCAGCAGTTTTGCTGGTCTTTGTGGTCCTGCCTCTTTCCCTCATCCTCGCGGCCTATCTGTGGCAATTGGTGCCTCCACCGATCGCGGTCCGGTTGGAAGGAGTGCCCAAGTTCGCTTGTATGTGCTTGATCGTCGGTCTCTCCCTATATGGCGCATACGCTCTCGGCCCGACCTTTGAGCGTCTCTTCTTCGACGGGAACTTCAAAGCTTGGGTCAACGGGGACATGGGTAGCGGCACGCCTTTTTGGTTCCTCCTCTTAATGCCCGTGTCAGCCGTCGTCGTCGCAACGGGCGCGTCCCGGCTTTTTGGGCGTACCTTCGCGAAGTTCATGAAGACGGTCGCTCCGTTCACGGCCGCTCTCATGGATCTGGGACGATGGCTCGGCATCGCCGTCGCCACCATAGGTCTTTCCTACATATGCGCGCTGGTTTTGCACAAGCTGGGCTTTGATCCCCGGGGCGGCTTCGTCGGCACATACGTCCAGCGCAACACACTCATCGTCGGATTCGCCATGGGATTCGCGGTAATACCGATCATCTACACGCTTGCCGAGGACTCGCTGAACGCGGTTCCCGATCACCTCCGATCCGCAAGTCTCGGGTGCGGTGCAACGCCCTGGCAGACCGCTCTCTGGGTGGTACTTCCCACTGCGATCAGCGGAGTATTCTCCGCGGTGATGATCGGCATGGGGCGAGCGGTCGGAGAAACCATGATCGTAGTTATGTCCGCGGGCAACACCCCGTTGATCGATCTGAACATCTTCAACGGACTCCGTGCGCTCTCGGCCAATATTGCGGTGGAGCTGCCCGAAGCGCCGAAGGACGACACCCTCTACCGCGTTCTTTTCCTGACAGGACTCGTACTGTTTGCCATGACCTTCGTCATCAACACCGTCGCGGAATTGGTGCGTCTGCATTTCAGAAAACGTTCCATGCAGTTGTAAAGGGAAACTCCCATGAAGAGCAATCCTGAAGGATTGACGTCAGCCGTGGAAGAGCCACGTGACGCAACCGGAGAATCAGAGACACAACCTCAGCCACGCGAGGATGGGCAAAGCGCGCCGCAGCCCGCGCGCAAGCCGCCTGAGCTTGAGGAGAAACAGGCGAAAGTCTCCGGCGGAAAACCGGTAACGACCCGGCGTTCAACCGCGTGGGATTTCCGCGCCCGAGGAGAGCCCTTCGTGTGGGGTCTGGGAGGCGCCCTGGTCATCGGGATCTTCATGATCATCGGTTTTTTGATTTTCGTGCTCTGCAATGGTGTGGCGACCTTCTATCCGAAGCCTATCGAGGTTGTCTCTCTGCGTGACGGCGGAATCGTGGCGGGTGAGCACTTCCGCACCGAGTCGTACCGACCGGGGCCGGACATCCTCCAGAAGCTGCCCGAAGAAATCCGAAACCGCATCAAAGCTAACAAAGGTTTTGCCGATCGAACGCTCTACAGAACGGGCAATTACGACCTCTACAACCAAGACTTCCGATGGATTCCCGATTTCGATACGGTCAAGGCGACGAAGCCCAAGGACCTGTTCTTTTTCGAGAGGCTCGAGTGGGGTCCCTTTATCGGACGGATCAAATCGGTCGACCTGAACGGAAAGACCATCAAGATTGATCCTCAGAACCTGTCCGAACTTGCCACAGCCCTGGACGAGGCCGCGAGACGAAGGGAGCGCCTGAAGGAGCTTCAAAGCAAAGAGATGGGGAGGGTGAACTACGTCCTGGAGCAAGGGCGTTTCGCTCTGAAGAAGATCGCGATGCAACGCGGTGAGCACAGCCCCGCATACAAGCACGCGGAAAAGGAATACAAGGCCGAAGCCCCCAGGCTCAACGCCCGGCACCAAGAGCTGGCAAAGGAAGCGCGCGGCATCAAGGCAGTGGACGCGAAGTATACGATGACCCTCACGGATGTCACGTGCAAAGAGAAGAAGCTCAAGCTCTCTCAACTCGTACGCCTCTATCCGGCCAATGACCTGTCACTCTCCCAGAAGCTCGGAATCTATTTTTCTCGCTGGCGGGAGTTTCTCACCCAGAATCCCCGGGAGGCTAATACCGAGGGCGGGGTCATGCCGGCCATATTCGGGACGCTCTGCATGACGGTTCTCCTTGCGTTGGCCGTGGCGCCCTTCGGTGTGGTGGCCGCCCTCTATCTGAGGGAATACGCGAAACAGGGTGCGCTCGTCTCCGTGGTCCGAATCTGCGTGAACAATCTTGCCGGGGTGCCGTCAATCGTTTACGGCGTATTCGGCCTCGGCTTCTTCGCGTACATTGTGGGCGGGAGCATAGACCGGCTCTTCTTTCCGGAAAGGCTCCCCAATCCGACCTTCGGAACGGGCGGCCTACTCTGGGCTTCTCTGACTCTGGCCCTCCTCACGGTTCCCGTGGTGATTGTGGCCACGGAGGAGGCTCTCGCGGCTGTGCCGCAGTCGATGCGAGAGGGCTCGCTTGCCTGCGGCGCGTCCAAATGGCAGACGATCAAGCATATTGTCTTGCCTCGAGCACTGCCCGGAATCATGACCGGTCTGATTCTTGCCATGGCCCGAGGAGCCGAAGAGGTTGCGCCTCTGATGCTCGTGGGCGTCGTCAAACTGGCACCGGAACTCCCGATTGACAGCTTCTTCCCGTACATCCATCTCGAACGGAGCTTCATGCACCTGGGATTCCACATCTACGACCTGGGGTTCCAATCCCGAAACTCAGAGGCAGCCCGACCTATGGTGTACGTGACCACCTTTCTGCTGATCGCCTTGGTCTTTGCCATGAACTTCACGTCCATCTATGTCCGCAATCGGCTCAAGAAGAAGTTCTTTGCCGGTCATTTCTAAAGTCGTTTCCGGAATTGACGAATGCGATGGAGAAAAGGTTTGAACCTATGAATAGAGTCAGTGACAACGGAGACACGGTCTACCACACCAAGGCCGGTCCGGACGGGACATTGCTCTCCGTTGAGGATTTCAATCTCTGGTACGGAGACAATCAGGCCCTTTTCAACGTGTCCATGGCCGTGGAAAAGGGTCTCGTCACTGCCCTCATCGGCCCGTCCGGCTGCGGCAAGTCTACGCTCCTGCGATCGATCAACAGAATGAACGATCTGATCACGGGGCTTACCACGAGAGGCAAGATGCTCCTCAACGGCCAGGACATATACGGCGCGAACGTAGATGTCATCGGCCTGCGCAAGACCATGGGGATGGTCTTTCAGAAGCCGAACCCGTTTCCCATGACCGTGGCGGATAATGTCATCTATCCGCTGCGCGTGGACGGTGTCCGAAACAGAAAGACCTTGGATCAGACCGTCGTGACCGCGCTCAAACAGGCCGCGCTCTTCGATGAAGTCAAGGACCGCCTGACGGATAATGCCCTGGGCCTCTCGGGAGGACAACAGCAACGGCTGTGCATAGCCAGGGCCGTGGCCGCGGATCCGGACGTGCTGCTCATGGACGAGCCCTGCTCAGCGCTCGACCCTGTCGCCACGGCCAAGATAGAGGACCTTATCGACGAGCTGCGGGGGAGATATACGATCATCATCGTGACGCACAACATGCAGCAGGCGGCCCGAGTCTCCGACAATACTGCGTTCATGTATCTCGGTCGGCTCATCGAGTACGGTGAGACGTCCACAATCTTCACCAACCCCAAAGTCGAAAAGACCATGGAGTACGTCACCGGACGGTTCGGTTGATCGCAAGGAGTATGAACTTGCCGGGATGCTCCGTGCGTTCATTCTTCTTTGTACCTTTGTGCCTCGCTGGTTCTACTCTCACCTCTCCAATCCCTTCTTGGTGTGTTATATATTGTCCTGAGAAGTACTTGATTGCCAGGGCCTGTACGTAAGTGGGGGG
>CAZCDS010000096.1:0-18896 GCA_964497585.1 uncultured Syntrophaceae bacterium | reverse complement strand
AGTTCTTCAATGGTGAGCAATATTCAGTACCTATCTGATCGCAACTTGGTATCAGTCATCCAGCCGACGTACGTCTGCCTGATGGCCATCGGCGCATTGGCGCCGGGCCTGCCTCACGAAAGGCAACAGGCCTTCCTCTCTTCTCTTCGCCGAGCTCTCGCCTTGACACTCGGTGGCAAACCTTTATACTATACTAGATAGGTATAGATTCGCGCTTTCTCGCGGCCAAAGCCAACAGACGGACGATGGCTTGGAAACAAACCCTGATCCTATTAATTGGACCCGTTCCCAAGGAGCACGCAATGAAGTTTGTCGAGAATCAATCTGCAGACGCCACCGTAGACCTGGTTTGCCGTATGTGCCCCATGCATTTGCTGGAGCCAGGCGAAAGACTTAAGTGTATGAAAAAGGGGCAGGTGTTGGAAGTGTTGACCGACTACGACCGTGCCCTGGAGGATATACCGGAGTGGTGCAGAAAGTGCGGCCACGAGTTTGTCGGCATTGAGGAAGACGATGAGTGTTACAAGCTCTACATCAAGAAAGGTAAGTGAAGGAGCTGGCCATGAGAATGGTTTACATGGACCACGCGGCCGCCACCCCTGTCAGAAGTGATGTCATCGAAGCCATGCTGCCGTACTTCGATCACCACTTTGGCAATCCCTCTCTCGTCTACGATCTCGGGACAAGGGTCAAGAAGGACTTGGACACCCAAAGAGCACGGGTGGCCAGTCTGATCGGCGCTCGGCCCGAAGAGATCGTCTTTACGTCATCAGGCGCCGAGGCGAATAACCTCGCTGTTAAAGGCGCCGCGTTGGCCAGAAGGAACAAAGGCCGAAGAATCATTATCTCCGCCATCGAACACCATTCCATCACGAATTCCGCTCGCTTTCTGGAGCTCCTCGATTTTGATGTTGTCTTCCTACCGGTCGGCACCGACGGTCTTGTGGATAGTGAGCAACTTTCCAAGGCGATAAGACCCGATACGGTCCTTGTTTCCATCGGGCACGCCAGCAACGAAATCGGCACGATCCAACCCATTGACTCCTTAGCTACTGTCTGTCGAGAAAAGCGTGTACTCTTCCATACGGATGCCGTCGCCACCGTCGGTGCAATCCCCGTCAATGTCAGTGAGTTAAACGTGGATCTACTGAGCCTCTCCGGCATCTCAGTGGGTGCTCCCAAAGGAGTGGGAGCGCTGTACTTGAAGGATAAGCTGAGACTCATGCCGCTGATCCACGGCGGTATCCAGGAAAACGGCCGCAGGGCGGGAACCGAGAACGTGTCTGGAATTGTGGGGTTGGGCAAGGCAGCCGAAATTGCCGCACATGAATTAACGGAAACCATGGACTACGTACGCAGACTGAGGGACCGGCTCGCGGCAGGCATCCGGGAACGGATCGAAGGCATCATATTTACGGGGCATGCCAAGTACAGGCTTCCCGGGCATCTCAGCCTTTGCATCGAAGCTGTTGAAGGCGAAGCGCTGATCTTTCTGCTGGCCATGGAAGGCATTTATGCCAATACCGGCTCGGCCTGTGCCTCCAAGGCGCTCAAGACCTCACCGGTGCTTGCGGCCATCAAGGTGCCCCCGGAACTGGCTCAAGGTTCGGTCGTGTTTACCCTGAATCGGACCAACACGTCTGAGGATGTTGATTACGTGCTGGAAAAATTGCCCGATGCCATTGGAAAGCTTCGTGCCATGTCGCCTTTGTGGAAAAGACGGGAAGCTGCTGGCTAGGAAGGTTCGAAAATGAAACTGTCCACTCGAAGCCGTTACGGCACGCGCCTGATGGTGGATCTGGCTCAGCATTACCGCTTAGGGGCAGTCCCTGTTCGCGATATCGCCAGACGCCAAGGAATCTCGGTCAAGTACCTTGAACAATTGATCATTCCGCTAAGAAAGGCTGGCTTCATTACGAGCATTCGCGGAGCCAAAGGAGGGCATCTGCTCTCCAAGTCACCCGGAGAGATAACCGCGGGTGAGATCGTCAGGGCGCTGGAAAAGGAAAACGTATTGGTTGAGTGCATTGAAGATCCGAATACGTGCGAGCGGGTAGACAAGTGTCCAACCCGCAACTTGTGGAAGATCGCCGGCTCGGCTCTGTACCGACAATTGGACAGTGTTACGTTGGCCGACCTCCTTTGAGGCCGAGGGATTGCATCAAACTTACTAAGGAGACGGTTCATGTATTCCCAGACAGTGATAGAGCATTTCGCGAATCCTCGCAACACCGGCACTTTGGCGGATGCTGACGGTGTCGGGGAAGTCGGCAACCCTGTGTGCGGTGATATGATGACTTTTTACATCAAGGTCAAGGATGGCCGTCTGACTGACATCAAGTTTCAAACGTTTGGCTGTGTGGCCGCCATCGCAGTGTCGAGTATGGTCAGCGAGATGGCCATGGGCAAAACCATTGACCAAGCCCGTTCCATTACCCAAAAGGCCGTGGCAGAGTCTTTGGACGGGTTGCCCAAGGAGAAGATGCACTGCTCGAATCTCGGGGCTCAAGCTCTGGGACTAGCTATCAGCGATTTCGAGGCCAGAGCGTCCGGTGAACCACCCGCTCCCCGTAAGGCGACTCAGTCCGTGCAGGTGGAATGTGCTACGGTCTGTCCCCACTGTGAGGCCACGAATCCCGGAGAGGCCAAGTATTGCATGAGCTGTGGCGAGAGGCTCGTCGAATGACTGTGGTGCCCATGCTGCCGGAAGTTGACCTGCCCCCCAAAAAGTGGTCCAGGTTGCGAGTTGATGTGTGGCGGTATCTGGAACTCAATGGGAGGTCAGGAGCAGGTCACTGAATACGCCTGGTATGTTTTTCCGTGTTCATGACTCTTGAAATCAGTCCAACAAAAGGTTCAGTATTTGTTCAACGTGCTCATGCTCGCCTTCGGGATACCAGATTGGAGTGATGTGGGCATCGGCCAATCGCTGGTCGATGATCCGTTGTTTCTCAACCTCCGTTGGGCAACTGAGGATGGCGTAGTGGTGGGGGAGAGTGTCAGAACCTTCATCCCCTGCGACTCGGATGAATGTCTGGATCGTGCGATCTGCTGAGAGACTGCAGCCGAGGAACAGGAAGCTATAACTGATGAAAAGACGCTTGAGCAACTTCGGCAGCGGACATGAGAAGTGAATATTACCGTTATTGCCGTAGGCGGCATCGTATTCGGCACGATTCAGAACACGCTCGGTCGCATTATCCAAATTACCGTGTAGTTTTAGCAGGTAACGGTCACCTGTTGGAATCGCGCGGAAGAAAGCGTTGACCATTCCCCGCCGGCAGATCTTTTCGATGAATGGGTTGCCTTCGTTAGCGTACACCTGTTCGAGCACGCGGTCGAAATTTGTCGTGTTAACACAATTATCAAATAATCGAGGCAACAGTGTGATGGCCCCAGAGATGCTCTCGGGTGTTTTAAAGTCCCGTTCGAAATCAAGGTTGAAACGATTCTCCCCAAGCTCTTGAACGAGATCATTCATAACACCCTCGTAGTCGCCTTGAGTTTCCAAGCGTTCGCGCACAGCTGTCGGATCGAGGTTTGCGTCGCCGCACAAACCGAGCAAATATTCCGTCCAATCAGGGCAGCCAGCGCCTCTCGACATCCCTGCTCCAATGAAAGGGATGACAAATCCGTGCTGGCATGAGCGTTTGAGGTCTTCAAAACGGGCCAAATTTCGCGGGAACTGATCGGTGTTGAGGATGCGAACCTTCTCCTGTTGGTCGTAGCGCCTGGCCTTCTGATCGTACAGGTTTCGGTCGCCGAAGTAGAAGGCTCGACTGGGCTTCGCAAGCGGGATTTCCTCAGTACCGCGCCTGCAGATAACCTGGATATCCTCGTTTTCTCCATCGTCAATGACTTCATCAAAACGACGATTCTTGCCTACACCTGCGAGTTCTTCAAGCGTTGCTTCGTGTTCAAAGGAGGAGAACTTGTGAATTGGCATTGGTCAGTCCTCGACTGTGAGTTCGGCAACCATGGCGTTCATCAGACTCGTGGCAGTCGTCCGGAAGGCTGCAAGTTGCTCTTCCAACTTGTCAACCGGGGTCATTAGCTGATCAACTTTGGCTGCAATCCGGCGTTGTTCGGCGAGGGGTGGGAGTGGAAACGGATAGTTCCTTAAGAATCTCAAGGAAACAAAGGACTGTACACCACCCGCCGCCTTCGCCTTCATTCCTTCTGCAGCGTACGACAGATAGTGGAGGAGAAAACGTGGCTCAGCATCTGCTCTGGAGAAGTATTTAAACAGAGCGACATTCTTGATACTGAACTCCCTGTCGGTATCAACAATGACTGGGTTACCAATGCTCCCGATCATCGCGAAGAGGAGATCCCCGCGATCGACCCGTGACCACTCGCAAATGTGTCGATGGTCCTCTTCGGATATGAGTTTCGCCGTATCGAACCTTAGAGCACCAGAGGAGATGTTCTTGCTCGTGATTAGCGGATAGCTCTTGTCAGTGTATTTGGGCGTGTCGTGCGTACCGTCGCGAACGTCGAACACGGTTCCAAGTTGTGCGACGTCAAGTAACCGCTTGCGCTTGGCCATAGAGCCTTTCAGGCCGACGGAATTAGGGAAGCTAACTATTTAACTGACCACAACGAATTGACGATTCTAGATGAAAACGTTGAAATTGACAAACCATGGAATGACATTGCTGCAAGAGATAAAGACATTATCTGAAAAACTTCGTGCTGAAAATCCCATCATGGCTGGATTTGGCCGAGGGGAGTCTTGTCAGATCATCTCCGGTCAACTTTTCGTTGACAATTGGTAGCTCTGGTTGCCCTTACCAAAATCTCTGTCCAGTGGGCAGCAGGGTTTTGAGGAGGGATGAAAACGTGAGGCATACCTGCATCGTGCCGGTGTCTTGACTACCCGGGCTCTGTTTAGGCCCCGGGGGTTATTCATTGAAATACAACAACTTAAGCCGACCGTCCCCTAACCGTCGTCTTCCTGTGCGGGTGAAATTTCCCAGAACTGACCTGCCGGAATCATTGAGGATTCTTCCGATCCTATTAGCGTTCCTGCGGAAAACATCACAAGACAACTTACCTCAACCTCAAAGAGGTCATCCTACATTCGTCCAGTGGCAAGAGATGGCAGGTAAATGTGGCTTAGGCGTTCCCGTTGGCTCATCACTATCGGGCCGTGTTCGGCTGAAGGCAGACGCTCAGGATTGCGTTTGACCGGGGAGCTGAGGGAGTAGTATGCTTGAATCCAGGAAAATCTGCCACTGATCTGGCAAGAAGGTGGGAATTTGGGTCGCTGGATGATTTTCCGAAGCGCGGCGACGCAGATTCGGGGATCGAGATCCATCCGAAAGCGGGTTCATGAGACAAAACAACCGGTATTCGTGAGATCGCGGAATAATTCCGGATCAGACCTCCGTGACAGTACCCGAACCTCAGTTCTTGGGGATCTAAGCCTTCTCCACTCTCACTTTCATTTGCGGCTCGTTCCACGTTGTCAAACGATTCAACTTCAGCAAGGCAAAGTGCCGAGGTACTATGATAGAACCCGAAACGGCTCTCCACGACCGCTTCACTCTCAGCTCCAAGGAATCGCCTGTGGAAGACGTGACCCGGATCCTGTCATCTTCTTTCAAGCCCTTAGCGAGCATGTCTTCCCTGTTCATCTCAGCTATTCCGTCCGGGCTGACTTCCATCAATGAGGGACTCCACTGGGAAAAAGAGCCAGAGTGGAATTTCAGGACCCTAGGAATCAGGTAGAACGGGAACTCGCCGGATCGAGACTCTTCAACAAGAGGCGGTGCAGGGACAAGCCTTGGCTTCAGGGGTGGGCTTCCGGCATAGAGGGGCTCCGCCCAGGAAATTCTCTGATTTGTTGAAGGCCAAGTGATCTTATGCTCTCCGAGTCGAAGGTAGGAAATCCCGGCGTATTCCTTCACCAAGTTGGCTATCTCCTCCATAACCTGCTCCGGAGCCGCATAGTTCTCGAACGGTCTTCCCATTCGAGCGGCAAGAGATGTGAAGATTTCCAGATCACTTCTGGGTCCCGACACGGTGCGGATGGGGCGCAGGAGTTGCACTCGCCGCTCAGCGCTGGTGTATGTCCCTCGTTTTTCCACGAAGGCCTTGGCCGGAAAGACCGCATGGGCCATCCTGGCTGTGGGCGTCAGGAAGAGGTCCTGGACCACGAGAAGCTCGAGCTTTCTGAGGGCTCTCTCCACTTGCGATCGATCGGGATAGGTCTCTAGAGGGTTTTCCCCTACCACGTAGAGACCACGGATCTCCTGCGTCTCTGCCTTGCTCAGGATTTGACGGGCACCCAGACCGCGTTCGCTTGGCAAGGGAAAACCCCATACAGTTTCGAATTTCGCGCGAGATTTCTCATCTGATATGCTGTGAAATCCAGGCAGGAGATCGGGGGCCAGCCCCATGTCGATGGCACCCTGGGAGTTGGCTTTCTCGCCAAGGACGTGGACTCCGCAGGATTCCTTTTCCAATCGACCGGTTACCAGAGCCAAATTGGCAGCGGCCTGAGCCAATTCCACGCTGTTGGCCGCCTGGCTCACGCCGGCTGTCAAGACTATCGTCGCAGTGGGGGCTTCAGCATATTCTGTGGCGGCTCTCCGAATCATTTCCGGGTCTACTCCCGCGAGCCGACCCATGTTCTCAGGGCTATATTCCTCCAACGAGGCTGCAAGATCGGCCACCCCGTCTTCAATCGAGCCGAGAGCCTGCTCGTCGCAAAGACCCTTGTCAAGGATTTCCTTGAGCATGGCGAAGGCCACCAGATATTCAGTCCCCGGCAAGGTCAAGAGCTGGATTCCTCGGTGATCGCATAACCGCGTCCTGACCGAATCCACCACTACAACCTTGCCGTCTCGCGTCGGACCAGTGGCAATGATTACCTCGTTCTTCGCCACGGGGTGGGTCTCCGAAAGATCAGCCCCAAACAAGACAATGACTCGGGCATTTCTGATTTCTCGGATGGAATGAGTGCTCGCGGGGTAACCGAGAGTCGGTCCCAAACCATCGACGAGGCCGCTATAGGCATACCCTGCCCCATGGTCCAGATGCGGCGTTTCCATCACAGTTCGGACAAAACGGTTGAAAGCGTAAGCCTCTTCGTTTGTCAGCCGGGCGGATCCCAAAGCTGCCAGGCTTCCCGGAGAGGAGACACTCCTGATCCTCTTGAATTGCTCTGCAACGAAGCTGAGTGCTTCATCCCACTCAACTTCCTCCAACAAGCCGTTCTTGCGGACCAACGGTTTGTTCAGCCTCTCTTTGGAGTAGACGTACGGCCAACCGTACCGTCCCTTCACGCACAGATTCCCCTCATTTGGACCTTCCGGAGGAGAATTGACGTAAACAATAGTCTCATCCTTTGCTTCCAGCGCGAGAGTACATCCCAGGCTACAAAACGAACAGACTGTCTCAATCTTTGTCAATTCGAAAGGACGTCCCGTACTCACCTGCCATTTGGACGAAATAGCACCCACAGGGCAGATCTGAGCACACTGGCCGCAAAACTCGCAATTGAGGGCCCTTCCAAAATCGGTGGTGACTTCGCACGCCAGTCCTCGACGGACCATGCTCAGCTCATTCTCTCCCTGTATTTCCTCACAGATTCGCACACACAGCCAGCACTTGACGCAGAGGTTCATGTTGAACCGAATAAAATGGGATTGGTTGTCAATGTGGTAGGCGCGGCTCTCCGCCGGAAACTCGACCTCCGCGATCTCGTACTCTCGGACGAGATCCTGCAACTTGCAGTCCCCGGCTGCATCGCAGGTTGGACAGAGCAAGGGGTGACTCCTCAGCAGCAACATGAGTTGCCTGCGCCGGGCTTGGACAACGTCGGGCGAATGGGTTGCGACCCGCATCCCCTCCTCTACCGCGGTCAAACAGGAAAGCGCGATGAACTTGCGGCCGTTGACGGTGACTTCTACCACGCAGATCCCGCAAGCTCCATAGGGCGACAGACGGTGATCGTAACACAATGTGGGGATGCGGATGCCCCATCTCTCGGCAGCGTTGAGCACTGAGGTCCCGGATTCGACCGTGATCTGTTCTCCGTCAATGAACAGAGTGACCATGAGTGCTTTCCTTTCTCGAGGCCTGAAAATCTGCTTGTATCGGAACATCTTGAGGCACTTGATCCGCGGCCGTTACCTCGCCGGCCAGCCGCTCCAGGTCACATCTGAGACAGCGAGAGGCTTCTCGACGAGCCTGCCCCTCACTCAATCCCATTTCAAATTCATCGAATCCGGTGGTCCTTTCTTTGGGAAGGATGCGAGGCATGGTAACTCTAGTCTCAACTCTGCCGACGTCCTCAAGCTCGGGCAGTGGTTCGGGAACCTCGCTGTATCTTTCGTCCCTGATAAGAAACCGCTCATCCTTCCCGCGAAGATACCAATCGATGCTCAAAGCCGCTCGCCGGCCCGCGGCAATGGCCCGAATGACGAGCGAGGGGCCCGTGACCAGGTCCCCGCCCGCAAAAACCCAGGGGATGTCACTGCGTAGCGTATCCGGATCCACCTTCAATGTGCCTCTCCTGGTATGGCCCAGTGGAGTGCCTGACGAAAGAAAACTGAGATCAGTGATCTGGCCCACCGCGGGGATCACTGTGTCAGCTTCCACGAAGAATTCGCTCCCCTCTATGGGTTCGGGTCTCCTGCGGCCTGACGGATCGGGATCTCCCAATTGGTTTCGAATAAAGATCACACCTCTGAGGGCCCCATCCTCCGATTCCAGATGCTTTGGAGAAACGAGGAACTGGAACTGCACTCCTTCCTCTTCGGACTCGTGGAGCTCACTGGGATAGGCGGGCATTTCCTCTCGCGTCCGGCGGTACATCACGGTGGCGCTTTCCGCTCCCTTGCGCAGGACGGTCCTTGCCACGTCGAGGGCAATGTTTCCGCCTCCGATGACGAGGATCCGCTTTCCGATAGAGATTCGTTTGTCGGTCTTTACGTCCCTGAGCAGGTCTAGACCGTACACGAATCCCCCTTTGATTTCCGTTTCACCGGGAAGCCCCAAGACCACATTCTTGGGTGCGCCGGTGGCAATAAAGACAGCATCGAACCCGTCATCTCTGAGATCGTCCAGGGAACGATTTGGGCCGATAGGACTATTGAACAAGATCTCTACGCCTCTCGCTTGGATGTACTCGATCTCTTTGCGCAGAACCTCCCTGGGCAAACGGAATTCCGGGATCGCCTGTACGAGCATTCCTCCGGCCTCCGGATCTGCCTCGAAAACGGTTGTCTTGTATCCCAGCTTGGCAAGGAAGTAGGCGCAGCTCAACCCGCCCGGACCGGCCCCCACCACAGCCACTTTTTCCTTCTTGGTGACGGGGAAGGGCTCGGGCAGTTCCTTTTGATGTGAATAGACCCAATCGGCGACGAAACGCTTCAAGTACCGTATGGAAACCGGTTGATCGACTTCCCCGCGGCGGCATTTCTGCTCGCAGGGTCGGTGACATATTCTGCCGCAGATGGCCGGGAAGGGATTGACTTCGCGGATCACGTCCACAGCCTTCTCGTACTCCCCATGCCCGATAAATCCCACGTAGGCAGCCACATCTATCCCCGCGGGACAACCGTGCTGGCACGGAGACAGCACAAGGCCTTCACACGCGCCGGCCGGACATTGCTTCTTAAGAATGTGAGCGTCGTACTCGTCCCGGAAGTAGCGGATGGTGGACAGCACCGGGTTTCCCGCGGTCTTCCCCAGACCGCAAGAGGAGATGGAACCGATATGACGTGCCAAGCCTTCCAGGAATTCCACGTCACCTTCCTCTCCTCTGCCCTCGACAATGTCGATGAGCTTGTCCTGCATCGCGTGCAGGCCTTCCCGGCAAGACGTGCATTTCCCGCAAGATTCTTCCACCAGGAAGTCCGTGAAGAACCTGGCAGTGTCCACCATGCAGGTTCTTTCGTCCATTACTACGATACCTCCTGAACCCATCATTGCGCCGGCGTCTTTCAGCGATTCGTAGTCGATGTCAACGTCCAGGAGACCGGCCGGGATGCAGCCGCCGGAAGGACCTCCGATCTGAGCGGCCTTCAACCTGCGCTGTTTGGGAATACCGCCGCCGATGTCGAAGATCAGGGCTCTCAGGCTAGTGCCCATGGGGACCTCTATCAAGCCCACGTTGTTGACCGCTCCGGTCAGAGCGAAGACTTTGGTCCCTTTGCTGCCCTCGGTGCCTATGGAAGCAAACCATTGGCCGCCGTTGAGTATGATCGGGTTGATGTTCGCGTACGTTTCGACGTTATTGATAATGGTAGGGCTACTGAAAAGACCCTTGTGGACCGGAAACGGCGGACGGGGACGCGGCGTTCCTCTGAGCCCTTCCAGCGATTTGATCAGGGCTGTTTCCTCTCCGCAAACGAACGCACCTGCTCCAGGGTAAATGCGGATGTTGAAATTGAATCCAGTGCCAAGTATGTTCTTCCCCAGGAAACCATATGCGCCCGCGGCGTCGATTGCCTCCTGAAGACGTTCTATCGCGAGCGGATACTCCGCACGTACATAAATGTAGCCTTGCTCCGCTCCTGCTGCGTACCCGGCTATGGCCATTCCTTCCAGAACGGAATGGGGATCTCCTTCCATGACTGAGCGATCCATGAAGGCCCCCGGGTCGCCCTCATCCCCATTGCAGATGATGTACTTGGGGAGTCCCGAGGCTTGTCTGCACGCCTCCCACTTGGTTCCGGTGGAGAAACCGCCGCCACCGCGACCTCTGAGTCCTGATTCCTTGACCTCCTCGATGACCTGGTCGGGAGTCATCTCGCGCAGGGCTTTGGTCAGAGCTGCATATCCATCTCTAGCCAAGCACTGGCCTATGTTTTCGACCTCAATGAGCCCTCGGTTACGCAGAACGATGAGTTTCTGCCGCGCAAAGAATTCTATGTCCTTGAGAAGCGGAATCGGATCGCCTGTTTTTTTGTCTTTGAAAAGCAGCTCCTCCACGATCTTTCCATTCTTCACGAACTGATCGACGATAAGTGGAACGTGCTCAGTTCTGATCTGGTTGTAGAAAATCCCCTGCGGACGGGCAACAATGATAGGCCCCTTGGCGCAGAATCCATTGCATCCTGTGAGAGAGACCTGCACCTCCCTCTGGAGCCCTTTCTGAATGAGTTCCTGTTCTATGGCTGATTTCACGTCCAGCGAACCGCAGGCAATGCATCCTGTGCCCGCACAGGTCATCAGGCGCATTTTGTACGAGGGGCTGGCGCTTAGGAGTGTTTCTCTACCCATCGTTGTCTCCCGTCCGATCTGGGTAAATCCCGTTTTTCTAGGGCCTTGCCACCCACGATTGGTACTATCCTACTTCCAGACCTACTCGTAGCGTTGCAGCTTGTCGATGGCCTCTGACGGGCTGACGTTACCGTGAATATTGTTGTCAACCACCATGACTGGCGCTAAACCGCAAGCTCCTAGACAACGCACGGCTTCAAGGGTGAATCGGAGGTCCGGGGAGGTCTCCCCGACGTTGATATGCAACTCCTGGACAACGTTTCCAAGGATCTTCCGCGATCCTTTGACATAGCAAGCTGTGCCCAAACAAAGCCTTATGGTATTTCGACCGCGGGGAGTGGTCGTGAAAAAAGAATAGAACGTCACAACTCCATACACGTGTGACGGTGAAACGCGGAATCCTTCGGCAAGTCGGAGTTGAACCTCGTGGGGGAGATAACCAAACATGTCCTGTGCCTCCTTGAGCGCGGGTATAAGGAACTCCCTCTTCCGCGAGTATTGGTCAACAACCTGGTCAAGCTTCTCCAGCTCTTCAAGGGGAATTACCTCGATCCCGGTCTCGGGCATTTGTATGAGTGATGTCGCTGGTTGTGTCACTTTTCCTCTCCTTACATTGGTTCCGCTACTTGCGTGCAAGTCCCTCCCTCAACCTGGAACCAGACTACTCGCCGACGAAGCAGGTTACCGCGGCAGGGCTCTGAAGTTGGAATCCTTTAGGTCCCTCCGGAAGATCCGCTCAGCCCACGACACCAGGTGATCCCTGCAAGAAAAGCTTGGGCCGACGCGCGTCAATCTTCTCGCCAAGCCCAGTCTCTGGGGCTGGTGAACTTGACCTCGGCGATCTCTTCCCACGGGATGTCGTTCGACTGAAAAAAATCTTCCAGAGCTTCTTTGTCCGGCGCGCCCCACCAGCAGTAGATCCTACCTGACTCAAAATCACGCCAGGTCTTGAGCCAAGTTAGGTCTTTTCCGGAAAACATGGCGGGACAGGGAGCTCTACCAGGGCACCCCGGGGTTGCCTCGTCTTGGGAGGCCGGCGAGTCGATGTGGACGGACAGAAGCTGCGCCATCTTATCCTCCATTTCTTTGTAGGCTGCTCTCTCCCTATTGGTCACCACGGGAATCGGTCCCCCTATTCCTGCTCAGTCCATGCGTGGCAGCCCTCTATTGCTTTCGTCGTCGCCTTTGTACCTCGCCCAGAGCTCTCTCGAATCACGTTTCGTCGAGGGATCGAAGTACCCTGTGGGTAAGCGGTCACCGGCCACCTCCAGGTGCCGACCACTGCCCTGTTCAGCCGGACAGAAGCCGCTCGCATCACGTTCCGTCGAGGGATCGAAGTACCTTGTGGGTGAGCGGTCACCGGCCACCTCCAGGTGCCGACCACTGTCCTGTGCAGCCGGACAGAAGCCGCTCGCATCGAGATGGATCTCGCCATGGTCCCGTCCGCAGTTGGCAACTTCCCAGCAATTGCTCACTTCCTTTCCGAATTCCAACTGCCACAAGCGCCACTCGGAAGCCGACGTAACTTCGACTTCCGACATGTGGGACCACGTGATTTCATAGTCCCACAGGAGTTCTTCAACGAATTGGTGGCTCGGAGCCTCCCATTCGCAATAGCGTCTTCCCCGATCTCCATCGACCAGTGCCATGTTGAATTCGGCCCTGGGGTCATTTAAGATCTCGGTCAGCCTCGATTCCAGAAATACTCTCTCCGTAACACTTTCGTCGTGTATGGTCAGAAACCTGCTCATCTTGACCTCCCTCTTTGCCTTGGTCACGGAAGTCTTCGCGGGCTCGATTCATCCCCGAGTGAATGCTGGACGATTCCGGAATGCCGAATGATTGCTCGATCCAAACAGATCCGAGTTTGTATCCGGCCGGGCCGGCGCCCTCATGGCGACACTCCAATTCAGCTTTTTATTCATTGCTTTCTTGGCTCCAGGCTACTCTCCGAGAATTTGTAGGCCTCGCCCTCAAGGACGCTTCGTCAATAGTCCCTCTCCTGCTTGCACACCCGCTCACTTCCTACGCCGGTCATATCGCCTGTGGCTGTTACGGCACCGGCGTTGCCAAAGGCTGTTCCCCCACTTGCATGGTACCGAGAGCCCATCGCATCGCGAAGCACGGACACCAGGTCGGCTGAGCACCCATCATGAAGCGGTTCACCAGCCCCTAGTTGAACTCCCAGCGAAGAGTGATCTTACCCTGATCTGAATCGGAAAGCCTTAGCCCTTAGAATTTGGTGGGACGACGTGTGTCGGCGGTCTTGAAAGGTCGATAGCTGCCCAACCTCAGATTCCGGCCGAAGCATTCTGTCGAGAGACACGTTCAGGACTAAGGGCGTTGCAGGCACATTCTCGGATGGAATCCAGTGTGTAGAAAGCACATCATTGGCCACCTCCGTACACGTGGAGCGTTTCCGAGGCCCCTGCGCGGGAAAGCGACTGAAAAGGAATCGTCCAGAAGTACAATTAGACACCCGCGGTTTTTTTGGCGCCTCTTCAATTCTAAGAATAACAGACCCCTAACTGGAGCGCAAGAAGTTTTTGATAAAACTACTCAAGTTCGTTGGAGCAGCCTCCCTACCTTTTCCGTCAAGATTCGCGGGGTTTTCTCGTTTCCAGGAGCCTCCCCGATGGACTCCGGGCTTCAATCCGATCCTTCTTGCGGATCTCATGTCTCTTCAGGCGATAGAGCTGGTCCCCCCGCATCGGCTTATCCGTTTCTTACTGACCAGACATCGACCTGTTTACGGCCTTCTTTAACACCGGCGAGTATTTCCACGTCACGACCTTCCGGGCATCCAGCATGAGTTGCTCTCCGGTCCGAGGATTCCTCCCGTGCCGAGAATTCTTCGACTTCACGCTCCACTTCCCGAATCCCGAGATCATCACGTCATCTCCGGAAACCAAGCGAGACTTGAGGATCTCCAGCATCTTGTCAACGATCTCGGTGGCCGCTCCCTTCAGGAAACCGCAGTCGTCCGCGATCTTCTGAGCCAAGTCAGCCTTGGTGACCGTCATGCAATACCCCGTCCTGAAATGCTGTTAGTTTGAGAGTTGTGGCTCAGCTCTTATTAAGAAGGAACAAACTGAAAACATCCGGGAATTCCTGAGACATGTTTCTGGATAGTCGCCTCGGGAGCGGCTTGAAATCTACCTTTCCATGCAAGAACTGGTGGGAGGCTCTCCTGACAACCGGGAACCGCGGAGGCTAGTCCAGGCACCGCAGCGAAGCCACCGGTGCCCCTTAGGGGAGATTTTCTCGTTTGGCGCTGCAGCAAGGATGCAGCAAAACACGAAAGGGCCACCCACGCAGCTCGGTAACCCTTTGATTTCTTTGGTACGCCCTGAGAGATTCGAACTCCCGACCTTCTGATCCGTAGGCCGAGAACTCAGGAATGACCGTAACAATATCAACCACTTAGCCGAGCGCTCCCGTTGCAAACTGCACCACAAAGCACAACGAAGCATAACCGAGTCCCGCAAAAGTCCCGCAAGAATCAACTTGAAGAAGTCGCCATATCTTGTCCGGGCATCCGACCCCGCGGACCCTTTCTCAATTCTCAAGAATTCACCCGATCCTGCCATGGTCCCCGCAAGTCTGGCAAGAGCGCGCATCACGGACGCGAAAATGCCCACCGCTGAACGCTCTTCAAACCGATCTCTTATCACAATCAGCTTTACGCTAAAAGGAAGGAAAGAGCGAGGCACAGTGGGCCTCATCAGGATATCTCTGTCAGGACGCGGCAGTCAAGCCGTTTCCATGGCTCCCCATCTTAAGGCACCAAGCAGGGTGTAGCAAAATTGCCACACTTTTCGACCAGGGAACCGGGAAACTGTTGCGTTATACCACACGCCATGGTATACAGGTCGCCAATCCATACCTCCTTTCAACGAAATGGGGCGGCAGACGGGTCGCCCCTTGTTTTCTCTACCGTGTCCATGGACAATCGCAATTCCGGGACATCCACTCGTATGCGACCGCCCGGTTATTCACGTGCTTGAACCGCCACCCGAGACAGAGTGAGGCACCTGTCTGGCCGCGTTGAAGAAGAGCCGGTTGACGGCACTCCTTGCATGTGGTCTTTCCGCCCCTGGCATCGGCCTGGTGTGCAAGCTCCCGGTAGCAGATGATCCAATCCCCGGCCTGAAGACCAAGCTGTGTCTCGTGAGTCGCCTTGTACGCCATGGCCCTTTCAAAGAGTTCCCGGATCATGGCCCGCTTCTCGGCCGCCTTGACCTTCAGGTATTGCCGGTTGGCGTGGATCACGTCTTCCACGGTTCGCTTCAAGTTTGCGTTTTCCGGGTCGAGCGCCAGCGCCTTTTTCAAATACTGCTCACCGGTGAACCTGTGCCCCTGGAGCCCTTCCACCTTCCCAAGACCGACCAGGGCGCGGACGTGAACCGGTTTGAGGCGAAGGATTTTGAGGAAACTACGCTTGGCCGCTGAGACCTGGTCAAGCTGCAACTGCAATTCCGCGAGGAGCCACAACCCCTCCGTGCTCCGGGGATAGGTGGCCGTGAAAAACTCCAGGGTTCGCCGGGCCCGAGGTAGATCCTTTTTCGCAACGTAGGCTCTCCCGAGGCCGAGAAGGGCGTCCCTGTGGTCCATCTCCCGATCAAGGACCTGGTTGTAAAGGTCGATCGCTTTGTCGAATTTTCCAGTCTCGAGAAAATAGCCGGCTCGTTGGCAGAAATCGTCCGGGTTCCCCTGGGAGATGACGGCCGCGGGCATGCAGATCGCGCAAAGGACGGTGAAAACAACGACGTTCCTGAACATGACTTCCCCCTCGATGGAAATTCCGACTCCGTACGCACGTCACCGAAGACGACCCTTGACGGATCGCAGGAAGACTGTCCGTTTGCTTGACAGATGAGACCGGTTCGGCCGAACCCTTTACACGGGATGGACTGTCAAGTGAGACAGTACGGATCCCCGAAGGTTCCCGAGAGGGGGGATAATTTCCGTAGCGACCTTAATATCTTAGCTTCAGAAAAAATTCCAATCGCGCGAAATCGTTCTACTTTCCCGAAACCCTTGACAATTTTCTTTTCGGTCTGGCATCATGGGAGGAGCATCCAATTTTCCTTCCTTTCTCATCCTTGCATCACCCGTTTATTCAGGGCCCATCAACGGCGAACCCCCAAGGAGCCTGTACCTCCACGGGGGTTCTTGCCCACACCTGAGTAGGAGGTGCAAGCATGAGTAAACCCTACCCGTTTCCATTGCCGGAATCAATCCGCGAGGAGTTTGAAAAGAGAAACTCCCCCGCATTAATCCGAGACGCCCTTGACGGGGCCACCGTCTGTGGAGGCGAGCCTTTCCACTCGGATTTTCTGTTTTGGTGGCACAGCAAAGCACATGCCTTTTTCTTGGCCGTAGAAAATACCTGGGTTCAGATGGTCGAGATTGCTGGGCCGGTTCATTCGGATAGAAGCCACGACCTGAACGACACCATGTGGGCTGCCATATCCGCGCTGAAGCAGGAGCTTAATCGGCTTGGACGGTTACTGCCATTCTTTGAGGCGACGTGGCCCCACGATCCGCTGATCAAGGCCCATTTCCAGGGCAATGGCGACAAGGCCGCTGCTGAGAAGGAGGGGAATTGACATGGGCGCTTCACTTCTTTTTCCGGATCGACAAACCTGTCTGGAGGCAAACATGGGCGAATCGTATTCTCTCGACCTGCCTGAAGTAATCTGGGAGCAACTGATGATGAAAGAGTTTGGCGAGGACCCGCCGGCTTGGGAACGGTATGCCCCCCCGGATTATCATCCCGAGGACGGATCGTTTGTCGTCTACACGCTCCTCGAATGGAGCTACCAATGTCTGGGGCTTGTCAAGCTCCTGGGAGGGGCAATGAACAAGATAGTCCCTCCTCCTGGGGGTGACAGGTTCGAGTTTGTGGCAATCCACCAAAACCTTTCTCGGGCGTTCGAGGATTTTCGTGAACTCCTGAAGTGGGCGCATCACGCCGTACTCCTCGATCCGTTCATAAAAGCGGAGATCAATCAGGTGATCGAGGATAGCCGGCTTTGTCTTTCTGACGAGGAAAACGAGTTGTTTGAGGAGATGTTGGAAGCCAAAGCCGCGACGGATGACCACGACCAGGCCGAGGCCGGGAAGGAGAACGATTCATGCCTTCCCCGCGAATAATCGAGCACGACGGCCGAGCGCTCCCCATGGCCGAATGGGCCAAGCTCTTGGGCATCTCCCGGCAGACGCTTTTCAACCGTATCAACAAGGGATGGACGATACATCAAGCCTCAACTCTCCCCAAGCATTCGTACGTACTTCCCCGCGGACCTCGGACAGCCAGACCGGGCATGACGAAAAGCGAGAGGGAAAAGGCCGCCAGTCGCCGACGACGAATGAGGAGGTGTTTTGAGAGAATCCAAGAGCAGCTTCAGAAACTTCGCTCACTCTCCAAGGGAGTCCTGGACCCCGAAGCTCGGCGGCTGGTCGAGGAGATGGAAGCGGCAACATTGGCCAGGATGCGAAAGATCAAAAGTCAACTTGGTATCCCTGCCTCTCCGAGAGTTGCGGAGCCAGGTGAGAAGTGCTAGTGGCCGGACTGTAGGAGACGATTTCTCTACCACAGCCGAGTCATAAGCGGAGGTGTCCATGACCGATCGACTTCTGACGATTCAAGATCTCATGGCCTATTTACAGGTCTCTCGGACGACCGCGTATCAAATGATCTGGAGAGGGAAAATCCCGCATGTCCGAGTCGGCAGGCAAATCCGGATCAGACAGCGAGACGTTGAAGCGTACCTCGACCAATCCTCGAACGAAAGGCAGATTCATCGCAATCGGACACCTTATCAGCAACCACGTAAACCCCCTGGAGTCCATCCCGACCGCCTCGCCAAACGAATGAGGGGGACCAAATGACACACACGTATTCTCACAGGCTTAGACTCGTCGCTCGGGGACTCAATTTCCCGGATTTGGCAATGCAGAGTCTAAGATGATTGTCGTGGCTCAGGCCCAGGTCCTTATTGACGACCCCAAACAATCGAGACATGGTTGAGTCAGCCAGCCGGCCAGTACGGATCCATTGGGGGCTCTCACATCGAGGGCCCTTTTTTATTCCCCCCTCCTGAGAAAAGCTTGACTTCCCGGCTGAGCATGGTAATACCTCGTATTACCAGTATGCGGGAAAGGGGAAGTCATGCTCAATCCCACGAATCAGTTGCCCCAGACGGGTGGAATTGCGGGCACTGTGCCCCTTTCAACTCCTCTCGTGAATCCTCAGATAGTCACCGTCAAGTTTCCTGAAGACCTCACAACCCAATTGGACCAACTCGCCGGGCCGCGATCCCACCACATACGGGAAGCCGTCAAGCTTCATTTGCGGCTCGTGAAGGGATGAGAGGAGGGAGGGATGTCTTTCTATCCTGGCAGAACCGTAATCCCCTTCGGACACGCTTTCGGCGATAACCCCATAGCCTCCGGTCGAGCACTCGACCAAGAGAAAATCACAAAATTGCTCCGCGATCTACTCTCGGCCGTTGCCAAGACACGCACGAATCGCCTTGCTGATATAAGTCTGAAGCCGCCAGGGCAACGCTCCCTTTATCCGTCTCTCCTAGGAGGGCTCCCTGATGTCAACTACATTTGTGCATTGACGACAATTATCCTTGTGCAGGTTA
>CAZCDS010000095.1:0-19004 GCA_964497585.1 uncultured Syntrophaceae bacterium | reverse complement strand
CACGAACGCCATGATGAAATCAAGGCGCCCATTTCGTGAAGTTTGTGCTTGACAAAGCAACACAGTCGCTTGGAGGCTTGGTGGTGGAAATTTCTTAGGAGAGGAGAGACCGCAGACAGTCTGAGGCAAGCGAGCGAAAGGAGGCCCCATGAGAAGACAGGGTCTTTTCCCGAGACACGCCGAGTTCACCGGAATTAAGTATGGTGTACCCGCAATTCCCGGAATTCACTGGAAACCCATTCGGGATGCAGGATACAGACCGCCGGCTCCGGAAGCCTTCTTCAAAACGTTCATTGTCCGGAATATGCTGGAGATGATATTATGTTCAAGGGAAGTCCGTACACAGAAGACCTTAACCTAAGAAGTGGCTCAGGTTATGGGGGGCGGCCATCCCTCGACTCCTCAATCGTGCCATGAGGCCTGAAAAAGGAGGGTCGCCGCATAATTCCAAAACAGGCAAGCAATTCCTCGAGCGTAACTGATCAGATGATTAACCGTGCGAATTACCACCAGCTCAAGAGAATTACAGGACTTAACGATGAATTCCAATAGGATTTTGAACACATCCCTTGACCACAAATCATGGGAGAATCGTACAGGAGGCGGATTATGGAATCGACGGTCTGGTATATGGACGCACGGGCGAAGCGCTTCATGGAGTCTACGGCGATAAAGGGGCGGCAGATTTTGGAGCATTCCGGCTGGCTGGACGGCCTGAAGGCGGGCGATATAGTTGCAGTAAAGACTCATATGGGCGAAGCCTACAATGTGGGCTATTTGCGACCCATAATAATTCGCACTCTGGTGGAGGCTCTGAAAGAACGAGGTCTGCGCCCCTTCGTGACCGACACCACCACCATGCCTTACCATCCCTGGATAAGCCGCACCCTTGCCATAGACCACCTGGAGACTGCTGCCCAGAACGGCTTTTCCCGGTCCACGGTGGGTGCCCCCATTATAATGGCAGACGGTTGGCTGGGTACCGACGACATCGTCGTCGACTTGGAAGGGGCCGGCAGCTACCTCAACAAGCAGTTCGTGGCCCGGGCCATAGCCGACGCTGACGCGCTTTTATCCGTGGCCCATTTCAAGGGGCACCCGGCAGGGGGATTCGGCGGGGCCATTAAAAACATCGGCGTGGGCTGCGCGTCCAAGCGAGGCAAGATGAACCTGCACGGGGCTTTGGCCGGTGACAAACCCGTGATTGACCCAACCAAGTGCCTGGGACGCGACTGCGACTGGTGGCAGACCTGTCAGGACTGCTGCCCTGAGAGCGCTATCGAGGTGGGGCCGGAGGGACTAAAGGTGGACCAGGAGGCCTGCGTATACTGCTTTGCCTGCGCCAATCTTTGCATCAACATGGCAGGGGTGGGAGCGGTTCAGCGTTTCGACCATCTGCCGGCCCTGGGCCGACGCATCGCGGATTCCGCCCTGGCGGTGATGAAGACCAAGCCGGACGGCAAGGCCTACTTCTTGAACTACGCAGTGGACATCACCCCCGTCTGCGACTGCTATGGGTGGACGGATACGCCCATTGTCAACGGACTGGGGGTCTTTGCCTCCTACGACCCGGTGGCCGTGGACAAGGCCTGCATAGACCTGATGAATCAGGCCCCGGGACTCAACAACTCCGAGGCCGAGGACTGCGGCTGCCTGTCCGCGGGCAGCGCCAAGCTGAACATGATCAAGGGCAAGGATATCGAGCCTCAGGTTTACGGAGGCGTAGAAAACGGCTTGGGCAGCGGGGATTACGAGTTGGTGGAAGTTGAGCTGGACCGAAGCCGGGAGGCCATCAAAACCTACTACCCCCGGATAGCAGCTACCAAGCTGAAACCCATGTATGCCCGGCAGCACCCCCTAAAGGGAGTGGACGCCGCGTCTTTCGGGCGTCCTACCGAAGGGGTCCTCGACCCACGCTACCCTAAGAAATGACCTTTCTTTAGCACGGAAAGGGAGGCCCCGGCGGGGGCCTCCTTGTTCTGAAATCGGACTGAACCAGCCAATCCACTATTCTAGAGCAAGCGTCAAAATCAATGTCCGATTCCTATAACTTTGGAGCCGGCTTTACAGCCTGCCAATCGAACAAAACCTTCTGCAATTGCTGTAAAGATCCACGTGCAAAGCACGTGGCTTTGAAGTTGCCCCCCAAAGGGTGGCTTGCTGCCCACCGTCCCTGGAGTTGGTCCCTTGTTCCTACACTAATCAGCTTCAAGGACAAGGAAAGGCCACAATTGAAGCCGAGAGTTTTTCCACAGTTCAAGCACAAATGTGGTCATTCGCGACCAAGCGTGAATCAAAAGGCAAAACCATCGAACTCTGACCCCGCCCGTCGGACGCGAGTTTCCAGATCTCACTAAAGAGTCTCTCCACCCGCATGTAATGGGTGCCTATCACATCAGCGATCACTCTTGACGACTTCCCAGAAGAAGTCCCATGGGGAATAGACTTCATGGTCAGTAGACTCGAGGGCCCTTGCGCCCGGCTCGGCGTCCGGGGCAGCCACAGGCGTCCCCACTGATCCGCGCCTACGGTCGAAGGCGCACCTGCGCGGAGAGAGCCTTTCCGCTCCAGACTGAACAACGGCTTTGAAAAGACCATTTCGGGGAATAGTCGCTTCTTCCCGGTGATCGATTACAGGGAGAGAGTTTATTAGCGCACATCGGGATCCATCTCCTCCGGACGTGGTCGTTTAGCCTTTGACAGCTCCGAGAGTGAGCCCGCCGATAAAGCGGTCCACGAAGAAATTATAGATAATGGCAATCGGCACTGAGGCAATAAGACAGCCTCCCATGAGAGCACCCCAGTTGTACACATCCCCGTGAACGAGAAAAGTCGGCACTCCGACGCTGACCGTATACTCGTTGGACGCGGTGATGAAGGTAATAGTATAGATGTATTCCTGAAGTACCAGAGTAAAGCTGAAAATCACCACGGTCAAGATTCCGGGAGTCGATATGGGAATCACCATCCTGAGAAAGGCTCCCCAGCGACTGTGACCGTCGATCATGGCCGCTTCTTCCAGTTCGGGCGGGATTGATTTAAAGAAGCTCATGAGAAGCCAGATCGCGAAAGGAACTGTGAACGACGGAAAAACCACCACCAACGACCACAGCGAATCCTGAAGCCCCAAGCTGACGACAACTCTCGACATCGGTATGAAGAGGATCGTGGGAGCGACAAGGTAGGTCAGGAATATCCCGATTCCCAGCCGTTCCCCCAGGCGGCCGCCCAGGCGGACTAGGCTATACCCTGCGGGTATTGCCAGCACAAGGGTAATGAGCACAACCAGCACACCCACAAAGGCTGTATTCAAGAGCCATCTGACAAACAATGTCTCTGTGAACAGGTATCTCAGATGTTCGAGGGTTGGTGCCATGTTGAGAATAAACGGGTTGAAGTTCCTGTTGTAGAGGTCCGCGTCCTGTTTGAACGTCGTGATGAGCATCCACAAGAAAGGAACCGCTGCGAAAAACGCGAATATGCTCAGCGTCAGGTAGTGCGCTAGCTTGAGCGCCCACTCCCTGGCAATCTTCTTCCAGCTCTCCATTTCACACCACCTCCGCGCGACGGGCGAGCCTAAGCATCATGATCGCCACGGCAACCAGCAATGGGACGAGGAACAAGGCAATTGCCGCTCCAACGGCAAGGTCCCCCGCGTCGATACCGGTGTAGAAAGCAAGGCTTACCAGTACCTGGGTGGAATCATAAGGTCCTCCCCGGGTCAGAACCAGAATGATAATGATGTCCGTCGCAGTGAACACTATCGCGAACAGAACCGCCACCAGGATGATCGGCAGCATCATGGGGATCGTGATCGTAAAGAGCTGACGGAAATAGCTGGCACCGTCCACTTTGGCCGCGTCCTGAATATCTTGAGGGATCGACGACAGTCCCGCCAGCATGATCACTGTAGCCAGCGGCAACATGCGCCAGACGTGCACGGCTATAATGGAACCCATTGCCAAACCGGGTTCTCCCAGCCACATGGGCCAGAAGTCCGGCCCAAAGAGACCCGAGTGTTTCAACAGCCAGTTGATCGGGCTGTAAATGGAGTCGAGCATCCATAACCAGCCGATGACGCCAAGAGAGATAGGGGCTACGTAGGGCATCAGGATCAGGCCTCGCAACACGAATTTCCCTCGGAAGTCTTTCAACAGGGCAAGAGACAATATTTTGCCCAATACCACCACAATCACCGTGGATACCACCGTGAACAGAATGGTGTTCTTCAAAGCCGTCCTGAAAGTCGGATCACCAATGATTGCTCTGAAGTTCGCCAGACCCACATACTTGAATTGGCGGGATCCTACGGTAATGTCGCTCACGCTGTACATAAAGGCCAGAATCAACGGGTACCCTACGAGGAGCAGTACATAGATCACCGCGGGCGCTATCATCAGGGCGCCGAGCACTCTCTCATTGTCAAGGAAAGCGGAACCACGGGCGGCAGGGGTAGGCGTCAAACTCATTGTTCCTTTTTCTGGGCCCTCCATCATCCCTCCTTACAAGGGAACCGGGTCTATGCGCAGGCCCGTATTCCGGTCAAAGAACCTGATGGTATCTCTCGGCACGGCAAACTCGTAGCGCTGCCCGCTCGAAATAGGCATATCAATGCTTGTGGTCAACTTGGCAACCACGTGACGCTGCTTGAATCGCTCCCCCAGATTGCCGTACAAAAGGCGATCCGATCCCAGATACTCTGTCCGGGTTACCTGGAACTCAAGAGGTTCTAGGTCCGCGTGTCCCTCATAAGCCCCTTTCGGAAGAAAGCTCTCCGGTCGAAATCCCACGATGATATTACCCCTCTTCACGAGATTCATAGGAGGCGATCCGAGGAAACCTGCCACGAAGGTGTCCGCAGGATCGTTGTAGATCTCCGAAGGAGTGGAAAGTTGTCGCACGGTCCCTTCGTTCATCACAGCAATCCTGTCCCCCATTCCCATGGCCTCCACCTGGTCGTGAGTCACGTAGATCGTTGTGATGCCGACACTTTTCTGGAAATTGGCAAGTTCCTCGCGGGCTGACGCCCGGAGCTTGGCATCGAGGTTGGATAGGGGTTCGTCGAGGAGGAAGACGTTGGGTTCCCGCACCAGGGCCCTGGCAAGGGCCACTCTCTGCCGCTCGCCACCGGACAGCTCCCGAGGCTTACGTCTGAGGAAGCCTTCGATCTTGAACATTGTCGCCGCCTTGTTCACCCTTTCCCGGATGAGGTCCTTAGGGACCTTCTGAGCTTTGAGCGGAAAGGCGATATTCTTGAAGATCGTCAGATGAGGATAGAGGGCGTAGCTTTGGAAAACCATTGCTATGCCTCGGGAGCGGGGGGGAAGGTGAGTGACTACCCGTCCTCCGATGAGAACGTCTCCCGAGGTCGGTGGGTCCAGGCCAGCGATCGTTCGGAGCAGGGTGGTCTTACCGCAGCCCGAAGGTCCCAACAGAACGAGGAACTCTCCTTCCTCGCTGGCCAGGCTCACGCCGTTAACCGCCTTTATGTCTTCGAAATGCTTTACAATGTCTCGCGTTTCTACTCTGGCCAATCAATCCTCCAATCGGTGTCGAATGAACTCAAATCATCCCTCGGCGAGAAAGCGATTTCGTCCCGGAGTCATCCGTCTCAAGTACTAGCCGAACCATGGGTAGATCCTCGCCGCTCCCCACAAGAACCACATCTGGGGGTTGCCCGGTCGCCCTCCGATCTAGCCAGAGGGCAACCGGCTGTTGTCGCTGCCACCAGGGAGTGAGGCGGAACTGTTTGCCGCATGAACGGGTGCTGCCCGCCCGGCCAACCACGGGAATGCACGGTTTGGTCGTGGCAGGATTGGACGGCAACGGCACACGTGAGACTTCGTACCTAGGCCAAACCCTTCGCCCGCCACTTCTTGAAGATCGCGTTGGTCTTCTTGTCAGCGGCCTTGATGGCCTCCTCGGGCTTCATTTTCCCGCTCGCGGCCTTGGCGAACATGGTTGACACGACCCAGGTGCTGAAGACCTCGGCGATAGCCGCATTGGCGTAGCCGGGATAGCCCACGTTTGTGGCCCAATCCAGGACGTCCTCTAGAACCTTGTACTTGTCCGGCGGTTGAGCCCTCTTATCCTTGGCCACGAGCTGCTTGAGATCCGGCACCGTCTTGGCGAAGCAGGGGAAGTTGTAGTACTCGCTTGCAAGAAAAGCCTTCTTGAAATTGTTGATGTAGTCGACGAGAAACTTCTTGGCTCCACCGATGTTGTCCGCGAATTTCCAGATGCAGTACACATCCATCACGTGCTCGAGCCCCATTCTTCGGACCGGACCCTTGGGGGCCTTGGCCAACCAGATCTTCTTCTCCATTTCCGGAGCCTGCTTCTCAGCCGTCCTGGTAATAGAGATGGCGTTAAGGGCCAGCGATCCCTTGCCGGAAATCATAAAGCGGTTGTTGGACGAGGCGTCCCAGGTGAATACCTCCGGCGTCATGCACTCCTCATACAAGGCCTTGACGAATTTAACCGCCTCAAGGGTTTGCTTCGAATTGAGGACAACGTTGCCCTTTTCGTCCTGAACCGAGGACCCGAAGGAGTACATGATGGCCCGCATGGCCATGTTGGTGTCTATCTCCGAAGCCAGTCCGATTCCCACCGGGATTTTGGTCTTCTTCTTGATCGCTGCGCCGCCCTTGCGCACGTCATCCCAGGTATTGGGAGACATGCCGACCTCATCCCACAGGTCTTTGCGGTAGTTCACGGGATCGGGCACGAAACTGTCGGAGAAACCATAGTACTTCTTTGTCTTGGGGTTGTATGTGCTCTTGATTGCAAGATCGATGGGTTTCCCCCACTTCTTCTCGCACTCCTCATAAATCTCTTTGTGATCGATGACCTGATCTTCGTAATCGGGTTTGGGCCACAGGAACATGAAGAGGTCGTGTCCCTTTTGGGCTGAGACCTCTGCGGCCGCGCGGGCGTTGAGCCCGGCAAGCCCTATGTTGTCAACGATGACCTCCGTGTCGTTCTTCTTGCCCCACTCCTTGACGTACACGTTGTTGAACCACTTGTCATACGCCGGAACAAAATGCACCCATTGAAGGATTTTGAGCTGCTTGGGCTTGGCCAGTCCGTAGCGCGGGAACACGATGTTCCCTGCACCTGCCGCCAGAGCCGCGCCAGCCGTGGTTTTGATGAACCGCCGTCTGGTGATCACTCCTAACCGTTTTCTCTTTAGTCCTTTCGTGTCAATCGCCATTTTGTTCCCTCCCTTTCCTGGTTGGGGCTCCTCCTGGAGCCATTTTGAAGGAAGACAGTAGCGGCTCCTATGACACTTTGCACAGTCGTCTCGACGTCTGACTGTCACGGTGAGATAAAGCATCACACAATCTTGCGGATCGATCTCGTAGTTTCAATGAGGTGGGCCGCAGACTGCTCCCCATGAAAGGAGTTTCTGAAGAGACCCACGAATTCCGGCGTGTTCGCCCGAGATCCTTTCTCGCCTTGGATTCCTTTCCGAGGATTTCTTTTCGTGCGGCGAGGAGCATATTGACTCTCGCCCATCCTCCGTATGGTGTTATGCACCCGGTTCTCCGCTCAAACTGCGGTGGTTCAGAAGACGAGATCTCACCTCAAGTTGAGCCTTTTCCGGAAGCCCCGGCCAAACGTTCCCTATGATCAGACCGACGTCTCGCGATGCGTTCCAGAGCCCGAGACACTTCCGGCAGAGCCTTCATTCTCTCCGCAGCTTGCCGGTAGAATCGTTCCGCTTTCTCCTCCAGGTCGAGAGCTTTCGCGAGAATCTGGTCTGCATTCATCCCGTCAACGCCTTCTCGGCTCGTGAGAAAAGGTTCACTGGAAAAATCGGTGATCGGCTCAAGGATCATCTCTGTGACATTTTCTCTCCGGACTCGGAGCATGGTCTTCTCATTCTTCTTCTCGTCAGCAGCGAATTCTGAGAGCATGGCCTCGTGCTGGGCACAGGCCGGATTTGCCGCCGATGCCTTGTAGAAAGCGAAGTCTTCGGCTTCCAACTCCACGGCGAAACTCAGAATACTTCCGAAGTTCTGCAACTCCATCAAGGTCCTCCTGTTGAACATGTGCGGTGGCCCCAGCGGCACGGTTGCACACATCCGTAGACGCGCCGTCGGCGCACAATTACAGCCACCGAGTGATGACCACTTTGGTGTCGGTGAAGAACTGGAATACTTCCCGACCGTGTCCTTTCAGGTCTCCGAACATGGAGTCGCCCGCGCCTCCAAAGGGGAAAAAGCTCATCGGAGCGGCAATTCCGATGTTGATGCCGATCATGCTCGGCATCACCTTGTATTTGAACTCCCTCGCGGCCTTTCCGCTGGAGGTATAGAGGCACGCTGCGTTTGCAAAGCCGCGAGTGTTGATTATTTCCGTAGCTTCATCCAGATCGTTCACGCGAATCATCGTCACCACCGGGCCGAAGATCTCTTCTCTTGCAATGGTCATATCGGGTGTCACATCCTCGAATATGGTCGGTCCGATGAAGAATCCGTTGGGATGCCCTTCCACCTCAATGTCGCGTCCGTCGAGGATGACTTTCGCGCCTTCGGCCAGCCCCTTCTCAATGTATCCGAGCACTCGCTCTTTGTGCCTTGCACTAATGACTGGACCCATCTGGGTGGCCTGGTCCAGCCCGTTACCGACTCTCAGGGCTTTGGCCGCAGCGGTGAACTTTTCCTTGAGTTCCTCGTGAATATCTCCCACGGAAACGAGAATCGACCCGGAAAGGCATCGTTCGCCGGCACACCCGTAGAACGAAGTAACAAGTGACGGGATACCTTTGTCGATCTCCGCATCTGGCATCACTACAACGGCATTCTTGGCGCCGCCCAGTGCCTGCACCCGTTTGCCGGTTTCCGCACACGTGCGGTAGATATGCTTCGCGGTGGCGGTCTGCCCAACGAAGGAGACGCCTTTAATATCCGGGTGACGCAACATTGCGTTGACCACGTCCCGGGATCCATGCACCATGTTGAGTACACCCGGTGGAAACCCCGCCTCGTCGATGACTTCAAAGATACGAGTCTGGGTCATCGGCACCTGTTCCGAGGGCTTGACCACGTACGTATTGCCGGCTACAACCGCGTACGGCAGGAACCACCAGGGCACCATTGCGGGGAAGTTGAAGGGAGCAATACAGCCAAAGACACCAAGGGGTTGTCGTTCGGCACAACAGTCGATGTTCTGGGAGATGTCCTCGAGACAGTATCCAGTCATCATGGTGGTGACGCCGGTAGCATGTTCCACGTTCTCGATCATGCGGCGGACTTCCCCACGGGATTCGTCGATGGTTTTGCCCTCTTCCCTGACGAGGGTCTTTGCGATATCCTCGAAGTTCTCCTCAAAAAGCTCTTTCAGTCGGAAGAGATAGCGGGCCCGGCTCAACGGCGGGGTCATACGCCACTCCGGGTAGGCTTCGTTGGCCGCCGCCACAGCCCTGTCCAGGTCCGTTTGATTGCCGTAGGGAACCTCAGCTATCTTCTCCCCTGTTGCAGGGCACCAGACGTCCCCTTTGGCGGAGGAATCAGGAGCTACCCATTCTCCGTCGACGTAGTTTTTCAGAATCTCCATAGACATACGATACACTCCTCAGTTTCTTTCTGACAATCTGATGATGTGAGACGGCCTTCGTGGCTTGTTGAGAACTTGCCAGCCAAATACTTCCTTGACAAACTCTTGCGGCCCAGCTCAAGCATCACAGATCTTTGCTTGGGCAATCTGAGGGCAGATCCGGGTTCCCGTTTCGGGATTGGCTTTCCGGCGAATGAAACCGAACAGCTGCCGGGTGTCTTCTGAGTCTTCACTCAGTCAATACCGGATTGTTCTCTTATACTGCGGGCCATGGCCGAAACATCCTCGTCTCCGTAGCCTTTCGTGATAATACCGTTCTCGATTTGGTCCACCAGAGCGGCTACCGGGAGAGTTACCCCAAGATCTCTCGCCGTCTCAAGTGCGATTCTCAGGTCCTTCTGGTGGAGCTTCACACGGAAACCTAAAGGATACTTGTTGGTAACCATGTTTTGGGAGCGGTGGGTGAGTACCCACGAACCGGCCGCGCCTCCGCTGATGGCGCGGACCACTTTTTCCATGTCCAAACCAGCCTTAATCCCCAGGGCCATTCCTTCCGCTACACTGAGATACACTCCGGCTATAATGGTTTGGTTGATGGCTTTGGTCATCTGGCCTGCACTGATGGGGCCCACGTGTGTGATTGTGCTGCCCATGCACTCCAGAACCGGTGCAACCCTTTCCACGTCCTGAGGCTCACCGCCGACCATTATGGCGAGAGTGCCCTGTTCTGCACCCTCTGACCCGCCTGAAACAGGGGCATCGACCATTCTTACTCCCTTTTCGCCCAACGCCCGCGCGATCTTGCGGGTAGCTTCAGGGCTAATGGTGGACATGTCCACCACCACAGCCCCCGGCTGAACCCCGTGAACGATCCCGTCGTCTCCGAGAATCACTTCTTCCACATCCGGTGTATCGCTGACACAGGTTACTACCACCTCCCCCTCCCCGGCAGCCTCCCGCGGGGAGCGCGCGCGTTTCGCTCCTTGTGCCGCCAGCGGTTCTTCTTTGGCTCTGGCGCGGTTATGAACGATCAGATCGTGGCCGGCCCTCATTATGTTCAAGGCCATCGCGCTTCCCATTGTGCCGAGTCCGACAAAAGCGACCTTCAAGGGACTTTCCTTTCGAGATTAGTTCTGGTGAGGGCGCTCTTGTCGTCCCTGGTCACCCCTGGTACCGCCACAATATTCGCGGCCATCTAGTCCTCGTGCCTATTTTTGGGCCCTCAACCGCGTAGAAGAGCATACCTCGGTTACTGATCTGACTTGCCGTATGAGGGGAGAGGCCGTCGCCTGGGCATGGGAACAAGGCCGCCCTGTTTGATGCGGTTCTCCTGCAGTTCTATGCCGTCCATTGCCGAAATCCTGCGGATGTCTACCAGGACGTCTACTTCATAGTCCCGCCTCCGAAGCTCAACGATTACGTCGGTGCCTCCTGCGATCACCCGCGCTCGGCCATTGTGTTCCGCCAGCATCTTGAGAGCCTGAGGCAGGGTCTCAGGGACGAGGTAGTCCTTCAGGGAAATGTCTCGGCGCCAACGCAAATCCTTAAAGACTTGCGACATCTTCTGAGCTCCTGCCACACTTGTGGGTGGTCATTCTCATCACTGCAGTGTGCCTATGACCAAGACGCGCAATGCGATGGTCGAAAAAGAGCTTGGCTCCCGCATGTGACGGCGAGCGATCTCCCTCAGACTATGCCTGCCGAGGTAATATCCAGGGGCTGCCTTAAAGCATCGTCGTTCGTCTGCCGGCCCTCGAAAAACTCCCCTCAGCTACGTCACCGGAACCACCATTACCCCATACTACCATTTCGACTTGAAAGCGATGGCACCGTCCACGTCACAGCACGTCTTTCCCATGGCCGGCTCACGGCTGCTTCAAGATAGACCTACGATATGCCCGATAATTACTGTTGTTGTTTTGGCCTGGGTGTCCACGCCGGTTCGTTCAACAATCCTGGTAACTAGCTGAGTACAGGTAACAACTCAATGCCGTCGTGCGCACCCTCAACGCATTCCGTTCGCGCCTTGAACTGACTTGAAGGATAACGGCCTCCAACTATGGTTATTCAGGTAAGCACACAGTTTAACTCTAATTTGAGGCTACATGATCTCCTCGTGGACAGGTTTACACCCGATCTTTCGCCGAAGCTTCAAGGTCTGGCATGTTTACTTACTATGCCTGCTCCCTCTCTCTTCGGAGGTCTTCCAGAGAGCGCTCAACATCACACACATGGCGATGCATCTCTGACGCCGCTCGTTCCGGGTCCCGAGCACGGAGAGCATCGAGAATTCGGTCGTGCGCAGCGAGCACTTCTGCTGAAAAGTCCTGTCCAGGTCTAAGGTGGCGCTTGCTGTCGTCCAGCACGGTGTTGACAAAATCCTGAATCAATACGAACACCGGGTTCCCGCTCGCCTGGGCAATGAGTCGGTGAAAAGCTATCTCCTGCCTGTACGTGCTCGCCCCGGGTGTCTTGGCCCCCGTACTGGCCCTGTGACAGCCGGCAAGATTCTCCAGTTCCTCGGACGTCAAGCGTTCAGCAGCTAGCTGAGCCAGATACGGCTCGAAAACCTTCCTGACCTCGGAAAGATGTCGGATCGAAACATTCTGAAAATAAAGGAAGTTCTCTATAGATTCCCTAGCAGTCTTCATCTCCACTTCGAGCACCACCGGACCACCGCCGACCCCTTTACGCACCTCGAGAAAGCCCATTACCTCCAAGGCTCTAATAGCCTCGCGAAGCGTTTGCCTGCTCACGCCAAATTCTGCTACGAGCTCTTTTTCACTGGGAAGTCTGTCCCCGGGATTCAGCGCACCGGTCAGAATGGCTTCCCGAATCTGGGAAATGATATCCAACGAAAATTTGCTCTGTTGAACCTCGCGAAACAAGAGAAAGACGCTCCTGCATAGAGAGATGAAGAGAAAAGATTTCTTCAATACAGTATGAATGGCGTGTGGGGGCGTGTCAAGGAAAAAAGTAAAATATTTGCCTATTTCATAATAGTACTAAATTTAGCTTTTTTGGAAGTCAGGCCGGCCCGCTTCATTTCACCGTGGCCACTGAATTGACCTATCCCCCAAAAAGTGGTCCAGGTTCTGAGTTAGTGTGTGGCAGTATCTGGACCTCAAGGTAGGGAATTCCGTAGAATTCCGGGACACCATACGTAATTCTTGACGAAGGAGTGGAATTCCCTCTGACGGGCTTATGGGGCACGTAGCACGAGTGGTGGTTCCCAGGCTTGCTCATGACTTTGTGCCTCAGGGAAATCGTCGGGAGCGGACACTGTGTGGTATGGTGAGGTTTACGGGGTTAATCCTGGTCAAATTGGAGCGGACGCCGTTGAACTCTCGCGATCTCATCAACGAACCGGCAGACCCCTTGGGAGCGATGTTTCATGACCCAACCCAAAGTGGGGCTGGCGGAGTCTTGCGTAGGCAGAAGCCCGGCCGAAAAAGGAGCGCTGAGGGGAATTAAGTTTGGTGTACGCGGAATTCGCAGGCACCATGATGCGAAAAAGCTCAAGTCCGTGGGTAGCTGGTTTGGGCAGGAAAGACGAGCGTTCTCCGGCGTCATCATGCGCTGTGCTCAAGGCCGAGTGACGAGACTGGCAACCATGGCGCCCGTATACAAACAGTATTACTACCTCCCTATGATTCCAAAGGTTCAGGACGGGTGGCTAGTGGTTCCGGGTTCCCCCATTCCGGGTGGCACTGGCCGGATATGGAAAAGCCTTAACAGCTACCCCGACAACTTCCGCGAGTTCGAATGCGTGTACAGACGGATTGAAGCCCATTGGTACATTCAAATGTGCCAAGAAAGGTTTGAATATTGAGCTGGAGGGCTAACCCATGGCGGACGGACACCAAGAATGGAATAGGAAATACGGGTCAAATGCGGTCTTTCGTCATAAGGAGATCGGTGTTGTGGTAATTGAAGGAGGGGTCAAATGTCTCGTCCGTCGCGAATCGAGTATCGGGGCGCCTGGGGACATGCAATGAACCGGGGAAGGCGGCGCGAGCCCATCTACCTTGGTAGGGACGATCATCCACGTTTCCTGCGCGTGTTGCCGGAAGATTGGGACGACACTTGCGAAAAGCCCAACACCAGACGCGGCCCCTTTCTCTCTGTTAACCCTGTCAAACATAGTGTTGGGTCATGTGCCCGAAGGGCCAACGATGAGGAGTCAAGGGTTGGGGGAGCTGACGCGTCCCACTTCCTGGCGGAAAAAGCTGAGAATTGGAGTGACGGAGCGTCGAATGTGGCAAGCTAGTTAGAGCCATGCCCGCGAAAACACTATTATTTCCCCTGATTTCGTGGGCTATTTCGGAGATTTTCCATGAACAGTATAGTGATTCAGCGAATTGCGAAGAGACTGGTGGTTCCAACGCTGGTCTTTGTGCTGCTCCGCACGCTTTGTGGCGCGGGTTCCAACTCGACACTCAACCAGGCACTAATTAAGGCTGCCCAACAGGGCGATGTTGCCGCAGTCGAGACCTTGCTGGCCAAAGGTGCTGACGTGAATGGGAAGGATGGGAATGGCAGTACTGCATTGATTCATGCCTCGGCGGAAGGCATGGTGCCAATCGTCGAACTACTTGTCCGCAATGGCGCTGACGTTAATGCCGCTGACAATATCGGCGATACCGCTCTGATGGCGGCCGCCTCGGAAGGACACGCGGACGTTCTCAAGCTCCTTCTTTCGGCCGGGGCTAACGTTAATGCCAGAGATAGAAACGGCTTTTCGGCCGTAGGGTTTGCCCAGCCGGAACGCCCTGATATTGTAGGACTGCTCAAAGCCGCTGGAGCGGAATATACACTAGTCGATGCGGCGAGACACGGGAACAACCGAGAGATTTTGCGACATCTTGAGGAGGGGGCTGATGTCAACAGACGGGAACACACCGGTAGGACCGCCCTCTTACAGGCTGTGATTAGCGAACACCCGGAGACAGTAAAGCTGCTCGTCGCCAAAGGGGCTGATGTTAACGCGCCGGGATCGGATGGCAGCACACCGCTAATGATGGCTGCAGGATCAGGACAGCCTGGTTTGGTATGCTTTTTCCTCAGCAAGGGGGCTGATGTGCATGCGAAGGATAGCAGTGGGGGCACTGCGCTCGGACAGGCAGAGTTTACAGCGTGTGAATTGCCAGAGTCCCAAAGGCTCAGGGCAATTATAACCCTACTCAAGGCTGCCGGGGCCACCAATGGTTCTGAGCCCGATTGCTACACAAGGGCTCGCAAAATCAAACACAAAGAAGTCGTGGCCTCAAAAGCAAACACAGTTTACCCGAAGAGCGCGGCGGCAGTGGTGGAAGCGTTTCTGAGGGCTGCTCTACGGGGTGTCTCTATCACCGCAGAGGATCTACAGCCCTGTACCGAAGTTCTAGATGTTCAATCGCCATATCTACCGATCGCTGACGACATTGTAGCGAACTGCAAGCGCCGAGTTTTTCAAATCAGTATGCCGATGGGACCCAAGGAGAGCCGGTTCAATATTATCACCGGGTTCACGGTTAGGAATGTTCGTATTACTGGTAAGCTAGCGAACGTGACGGTTGTCCTTAGGAGGGTCGGTTGGATAAACCAGGAAGGTCTTCAGTCGGCGTTGTTTGGTTCCCATCACCCGGGGAGAATACTGGATGAAAAGCTCTCCCGCATTCTTCACATTACGAACGATCAGAAAGTGCTGAGTATTGATCTAGCGAAACCAGCCGGATTCTGGCGGATTATTGGGTTGTACGAACCACAGATCTCGGTCAGCTCGGCTGTTAAGATTCTGCGATGTTACCTGAAGCACGAACGCCCGTGGCTTGACGCCCCCCCCCCCTTCAGCCGACCTTGCGGCTCGGATCAAGCACGACATAGCAATCCTAGAAACCTATTCGAGTAAATGACGGGAGGAACGACGTAATGGGTCTTTATGAGTTCCAGGTGAATTCCGTGAATCCCGAGTACACCATGCGTAATTCCTCCTAATTCCACGTACACCTCAGACGATCTTCCGGAAGAATAGCGTGCTCTGGCGCACAACAGCAAAAGACCCCATGCCTATGTCGGACGAGCGCGGTCTTCCACACACAAGGTTGCCTCTCTCGGACGGAATCCGGACGCGGCTCATATCGATTCGCGTGTCAATACGTAACCAGAGAGCACTGGTGGTCGAGCCACGAGTGGCACCCAAAGATCCGGCCTCACATTTTGGAATGCGAAATAGTATCATGATCGAGGAGGGCCCTCGCGGCCTTCCCGGCTTGTCTCCTCCAGGGCCAAACGGGATCAGAGGTCTCGTCCTACCGCTCGCGCCACCTTCCGCAGATCCCCTATGAGAGCTTCGAACTCGTGGGGGCGGAGACTCTGTGCCCCGTCCGATAGTGCTTCTTCCGGTTTGGGGTGCACCTCGATGATCAACCCGTCCGCTCCCGCGGCTATTGCCGCTCGACTCACCGCGGCTACGTACTCGCGTTTTCCTGTGCCATGGCTAGGATCCACGACAACGGGAAGATGGCTCAAGGATTTCAGCACGGGAATGGCATTGATGTCGAGCGTATTACGGGTGTACGTCTCGAATGTGCGGATGCCCCGCTCACACAAAATGACCCGTGGATTGTTGTGGCTGAGGATGTATTCCGCGGCGTTCAAGAATTCTTCGAGGGTGCTCATCATACCGCGCTTGAGCAGAACCGGTTTATGGCATTCTCCCACTTCGTGGAGGAGCGCGAAATTCTGCATGTTCCGGGCCCCGACCTGAAGGATGTCCGCGTATTGGGCCACCATCGGAACCTGCTCCGGAGTGGTGACCTCGGTCACTACTGCGAGGCCTGCCATGTCCCGTGCCTGGGCGAGGAGCTTCAATCCTTCCTCTCCGAGTCCCTGGAAGCTGTAGGGTGAGGTCCTCGGTTTGAAGGCTCCACCCCGCAGAACCGACGCTCCGGCCTTCTTCACAGCGAGCGCTGTTTGAACGATTTGATCCTTGCTCTCCACCGCGCAGGGACCGGCCATGATGACGATCTTCTTGCCGCCGATCATGAATCCGTCCACGCCGAAGACGCTATCCTCGTTCTTGAAATCCCGGCTGGCGAGCTTGAACGGCCCGAGCAGAGGCACGACCCTCTCGACCCCCTCCAGGCTCTCGAAGGTACTCGGTTCCACAGCGGAGTTGTCTCCGACGACCCCGACGATGGTGCGGATCTGCCCCTTGGAAAGGTGTGCCTGCAGACCGTTGTCTTCGATCTTCGCCAGTACCTGCGACACCTGATGCTCGGTCGCATCCTTTTTCATGACGACTACCATCTTCTTTCCTCCAAAAAAAATGCGGAGCGCTTGCTCCGCATCGTTTTTCTTCTTTTCTTTAAAAGGCCTTACGCGGACGCGCTTCTATCCTCCTCGGGAAACCTCATAGTAATAGTAGTACCCGAAATAACGATAGAAGTCGGTCACCTGTGTAGGCTGAGACATGTACAGCTTTACCTCAATTTCTTCTTTTACGCCTATCCGGTGCCGCGGTCAAGTTCTTTTTGCAACCATGCAGTTGCGGTGAGGAGAGGGATTCACTCGGGGATCGTCATCGGGAGCCCGCAACGGGGGCGGACCAAAAGGACCGTACCAGTCCGAGCCTTTACGGCCTGCTGCCTCAGCCGCCGCCCGTTTCTTGGACGATCTCCGCACCGTGGTACGCGAGAATCTCGGCAACATCGTGATAGCCACCGGACGCCGCAAGTTGGAGCGCGTTGATTCCGTCTTCGCTCTGCGCGTTGATGTCCGCGCCGCTCTCGACAAGCAACCTCACGACGTCGGTGTGGCCGCCCCGGGCTGCAAACATCAGAGGAGTTACTCCCGGAAGGGTCTTTTCGTTGACGTCCGCGCCCCGTTCCAGGAGGAGCCTTACCACACCGGTCTGCCCGGAATTGGCAGCAGCCATGAAGGGGGTCCATCCGTTGGAGTCCTCCCCGCGCAGGTCGGCTCCGGCGTCGAGAAGAAGTCTCGCCGCATCTTCATGGCCCGCTTCGCAGGCAACGCGGAGCGCAGTCACCCCCTGGCCGTCGACCGCCGCAATAGACGCTCCTTCGCTGATGAGCCTCTGCACGATATCGCTGTGGCCCCCTTCCGCGGCCCACATGAGCGGAGTCCATCCATCTGCGTCCTCTTCGTGCGGCTCCGCTCCCTTGGCTATGAGCAGACCGACCAGCCCCGCGTGTCCTGCTTTGACAGCCGCCACAAGTGCGGTCTCGCCGTTTTTGATCGAATTGGCGTCCGCTCCCTCGTCCAGGAGCCTTTTGGCCTCCTGCATGCTGCCCGCCGCGGCCGCGTCCACGAGTCTTCTGCCTTTCATCCAGCCTATTAAACCCATCAGTATGTCTCCGCGATTCCTTTCAGCTCGAAGAGGGAAGTACCGGTCGCTGGCATTGCCGCCGGGGCACTTCCGTGCTCTTTGCGGATCCGGCCTCGCCTCCTTGCTCGATCGCGCCGGCCGACCCTCCCGAAAGGTAAGCAAGATTGCACCCGTCGTCAACTGTCGCGTGACATGATGTTGCGTTCGACAAGCTGGTACCATTTCGCGATTATCCTTGTAACAGGGTATCGGAGCATGAAGACACGGATCTGCGATCGCAGATCCGTGGCACCCCACGTGCGTGCCCTAGGGAAGCTAGGGGTGCCACTGACCTGGAAGCCAGGTCAGTGCTCTTGTGTAGGCTACAGAGTTACCGGTCTTTCCGCGAAATGGTATGAGCCGGGGAAGCCTCTTTGGCAAGCGGAAACGGCCTATTTTATAGAAGAGACGCCGCGAGACTGTGGTTCGGCAAATAGGAACTGATGGGCAGGCCAATCAGTTGATAAGGTGGACGTGGCCCTCTCGTGAACTTGCTTCGGGGTGGAGCCGCGAGTAGATATCCCGCAGGAATGCTTCCTTGCAGGAAGGACACATGATGAAGACGTCGTCCTGGTAGACTTGGCGGGTGAGTTCCTCTTCCGAGCAGCCGGCCATGTCCGCGAGAATGCCGTCCAGGTCCTGGGTGGGAATTTCCTCGGTTAGTTCGGGAATGACCCCGTCGAAGTGCGAGCGAATCCTTA
This sequence comes from uncultured Syntrophaceae bacterium, assembly GCA_964497585.1. GTDB lineage: Bacteria > Desulfobacterota > Desulfomonilia > Desulfomonilales > Desulfomonilaceae > CAZCDS01. The sequence continues at coordinate 374 of CAZCDS010000095.1, read as the reverse complement.
CCTCGACCTGGTACTTCAGCGATCCTTCAGCCAGGGGTTTGGCACACCTGTGACATCGGAGCTCGGACATGGCGTTGACAGCACCCTCCGTCCCGATTATAAAAAATAGAGCCCGAATGTGCCAGCAAAAACTGCAACACCTCACCGAGACAAGGGGTTGCGACTGTCCCCAGGCTTCTCGGAGTGTAGCTCAATGGCTGGTAGGTGGCTTGTCCCAGGATTGGGCCTTCTTAGACCCACCTGCGGAGGAGCAGAAACGGGTGGCGGTCGTCGTGGAAGCCTCGACGGAGGCGGGCTACCTACCACCACGAAATTTATGGAGTTTTTGGGGAGGGGTCCGGGGAGCTATACTTTCGCGTTTATAGCGTATTCGA
>CAZCDS010000094.1:0-19195 GCA_964497585.1 uncultured Syntrophaceae bacterium | reverse complement strand
CCCATACGTTCGGGGAGATCCCTATCACATTCATCATTTGAACGCGAGATGGTATCATACGTCTTCACATTCTCTACCACGCTCACGAAGAACCTATCTTCGGTCCGGAAATTCTAAGAGTGCTGCGCAGGCACGGATACGAGCTGAGTCCCGCCACATTATGCCATCTGCTTCACCGCATGGAGAACAGGGGTCTTTTGGAATCCGAGAAACAACTCGTTGACCGGGAAGATTCGGCGGGTGTACAGCACCACCGATTTGGGACGACAAACGCTTCTTGAGGTAAGAGAGAAGGTCCGGGGACTTTTTGGGGAACTGTTTTCTCATGAGAGCCCCTTCTCTGCAGACCGACAGGTCGGAAAGCGCATCGAGGAGCCATGATTGAATACGTAGTCATCTGTACTGTTGCCGTCATCGTATCCGCGCTCACTCTTTTCTCCGGGTTTGGGTTGGGAACCCTCCTTATGCCAGCCTTTGCGCTCTTCTTTCCAATCAATGTTGCGGTGGCAGGTACTGCGGTCGTTCATCTGGTCAATAACCTCTTTGAGGTAGTGCTCGTCGGTAAACACGCGAATATCAAGGTCGTGGTGAGATTCGCCTTGCCGGCGGCGCTATTTGCGGCACTTGGAGCATTTGTCCTGGGTTACATATCGGCAATGGAACCTCTCGTCCGTTACAGTGTCGGAGGTCGGAGTTTTTGAAATAACAGCCGTCAAACTCGTTATAGCCTTCTTAATAGCCACATTCTCCCTCATCGAGCTTTTGCCCAGGTTCCGAGACCTGGCCTTCGACCAAAGGTATATTCCTCTGGGAGGCGCAATTTCAGGATTTTCTGGGGGGCTGTCCGGTCTCCAGGGAGCATTACGGAGTGCTTTTCTCATCCGAGCCGGACTCGACAGAGACCAATTCATCGGTACAGGAGTGATCTCGGCGGTAGTGGTCGACGTTTCACGTCTTGCCATCTACGGTGTGACGTTCTTCTCTCGGCATTTCGCCACGCTCGGAGAACATGCCGAGAGTGGTTTAATTATTGCTGGCATGCTGTGCGCCTGGTTGGGATCGTTCATCGGTGTAAGACTACTTAGGAAGATCACCTTCAAGACCTTGCAGGTTATTGTCGGGGCAATGTTGTTGGTTTCGTCGGTGGCACTGGGGATCGGGGCGATATAGGAGACACTCGATTTCATGGAGGAAAGCGCCGCTCTACGCCTCATCATGCCGAGGACATATCCCATATGAATCTATCAATGTCTCGGAGATTATAAGGGACGCCGAAAGCTCGACAAACAAGGGCATTAAGGTGGAAACGCCAACCTTGTCGATGGAGAAAGCGTGGAGGTTGACAATGAGGCTCTTTAAGAAGTTATGAGGAAGAGGTATGACGTGAGCGTTACGGCACAGGTTACTGTTGACGCGGTCAAGGGGGAGGGGACGATGACGGAGATGGCGCTGTGTACCGCGTACGCGCACACATGATCAGCAACGGGAGAAGAAAGCGCTCGCTGAGCTTCCCAGGATTTTTCTCGCGTCGTCATGAGGAGACTGGATAGAGGAAGGAAGAACTTGTCATGAGACACGACTCGTGAATAATCGTCCATGAATTCGACGGGATGAGTTCTTCGCGGTCGGCCTTTGTGCACGACCCGAAGACTGTAGAGAGAATAGAACTGCCGCGGATCGTTGGGCAACTCCACCTCAAACCTCCGCTGGTCTTCAGGAGCAGGACGGACCAGTTCCCTCAGGTCTTGCCGGCGCAATGACTCCAACCAAAGGCCCTGTCGCTACCGTGACGATCGGTAAGGCCTCCGAGCTCTTCTACAAAGCGAGATATTCCGATAGTCCGGTCCCAGCGGTCAATCCACTCTGAAAAAATGGCCCGATGTCTGTCAGGACAATATGATGCTACGCCCTTCGGCAGTTTGCGCAGAAGCTTCAACGGCTCCCGCGGATACTCAGGAAGTTGTGCTTTACTTTCCAATTTTCGTGCGGTAGTACAGAATCGGTAATAAATTAAAAGTACAGCATCCCTATAGGCGACTTCGGGGGGAAGCCAGATGGAAGAAGATTTCGAGAGCCAGACGCTTGCTACAAATCAGCTTTTCGAAGATTCGACCGAGTCCATAGATCTCAGTCGGGTATTCACTCGTGAACTCACTGCTTCAGGAAGCTTCGATATCCGAGGGGAGATCTGGAAGACCACCTTCGGGAAGTTGATGCAGGCGCTTCCCATTCCGGCGTTGCTCGTCGATAAAGCCCTCAACATAGTGACCACCAATCAAGCCTGCGGCAGAATGAGCCCTTCCTCTGAGGAACTCAAAGGTGAGGCGTTCTCTTCTCTTTTCCCTGATGATTCCACCGCGAGCAAAACCGAGGCGTTGATGGAAGAGATCTTTTCTACCCGCAAGCCCCGTATTGCCCTCGGTACGCTGAGAGTGCATGGAACCCAATTCTGGTGTCGTCTCACCTTCAGATGCCTCAGGATAATGCGAGACAGGTTATTGCTCGTACTTATTGAAGATCTCAGTTCGGAAAAGAAGCAGCTCACCATAAGCCGAGAGCACCGAGAGAAGCTGGAAAAGGTTAACGAACAACTGAGACTTGAGATCCGTGAGAGAAAGAAGGCAGAGGAGGCGCTGAGATCAGAGAAGAGCAGGTTCGAGTGCCTGGCCCGCAGTAGTCCGGTCGGCATGGTTCTGATCGGCACGGAGGGCGAATATCACTATCTCAACCCTAAGTTTACGCAATTATTCGGTTATACACTCGAGGATATCCCTAACGGAAGAATATGGTTCAGAAGGGCGTTTCCCGATCCTGAAGTCAGGCATCAAGTCATATCAACTTGGCTCGAAGACCTGAAACAGTCGGAACGGGGAGAATTGCGGCCGAGAATCTTCAGTATGAAGTGTAGAGATGGGTCCGCGAAGACTGTGCATTTCAGAGCTGTTCAACTTGAAACTGGTGAACAGTTGATGACATGCGAAGATATTACCGAGCAAGTGCAGGCTGAGGAGAGGATCAGAGCTTCTGTCGGAGAGAAGGAGATCCTTCTGCGAGAGATTCATCACCGGGTCAAGAACAATCTGCAGGTGATCCAGAGCCTGGTGAGGCTTCAAGAAAGACGCGTTGGGGATGATAAGCATCGAAAGATCTTCCGAGACGTTGAAAACCGCATTAGGTCTCTGGCCCTTGTTCACGAAAAGCTATACACGTCCAAACAACTGGCTACTCTCAAAGCTAAGGATTATGTGATCGGGCTGGTGGATTACCTCCTGGATGCGTACACCACATCCGGCACGAAGCCGGCGGTAAAGACCCATTTCGAAGAAATCGCTTTGAGTTTGGATGATGCCATCCCTCTGGGATTCATCATCACGGAGCTGCTGACCAATTGCCTCGTCCACGCTTTCCCGGAGGGGGAACGAGGCCAAGTCTCCCTTTCCTTGGTTTCGTGCGGCGAAGACGAGTCCCTTCTGACCGTGGCGGACACTGGGCAGGGGATTCCCGAAGACATTGAGATAGGCGACCCGAAATTCTTCGGTTTGGACCTCGTGCGAATTTTCACAGAGCAGCTCAACGGAAGCGTGGAGGTCATTCGAGACTCGGGTACGGAATTCAGGATAAGGTTCAGAGGAGTAGACAAGGAGTGAGGGAGCAGAAATCATGGCGGCGACTCGGGTGCTGGTCGTAGAGGATGAAAAGGTAGTTGCCGAGGATTTGGCCGCAACCCTGCGTGACCTTGGCTACGAAGTTGCAGGGATGGCCAGGTCGGGCGACGAGGCCGTTCGTCTCTGCCGGGAAACCGGGCCGGACATCGTGCTCATGGACATCATGCTGCGGGGGAAATCCGATGGTATCGCGACGGCCGGCATCCTGCGTTCCTTCGTCGACACGGCGGTGGTTTTTGTAACGGCCCGTACCGAAAAGGATATTTTTGAACGGGCAAAGCTCACCGATTCCCACGGCTATCTCAGCAAGCCGGTCTCAACACAAGAACTGCAGCGCGCTATTGAGATGGCTCTCTACAAACACTCGATGGAGAAGCGTCTCCGGGAAAGTGAAGAGAGGCTGCAGCTTGCCTTGGCCGGAGCAGACCTGGGACTTTGGGATTGGGATCTGGAGACAGGTGATGCCGTGCTGGATGAACGCTCGTTCCGTATCCTGGGATATGACGTTAATGAGTTTGAAACCAACCTCAAGACCTGGGAAAGCTTGGTTCACCCGGACGATTGGCCGGGGGTAGCAAGCAAACTAGACGAACATCTTGACGGGAGAGCTCCGGCCATGGAGGTCGAGTACCGAATTTGCGGTAAGCAGAGCGACTGGACATGGATCTTAAGTCGGGGCAAGATCGTGGAGCGGAATTCAGAAGGCAAGCCTGTGCGCATGGCGGGAACCATACTGGATACTACGGAACGACGGAAGACGGAACGGGCGCTGCAGGAGAGCGAATTGCGCTTCAGAACCGCATTTCAAACAGTCCCGGACGCCCTGAGTCTCAATCGGTTGGAGGACGGAGTCTATGTTGACACAAACCCTGGCTTCACAGCCTTGACGGGCTACTCACGTGAAGATGTCATCGGAAGATCCGCCCGTGAATTGAAAATCTGGCACGAACCCCAGGCTCTCGGGATGTTTAGCGACATTATCACAAGAAAGGGCGAAGTGAACAATTTTCAAGCGCAATTTCGGCTGAAAGATGGTTCGCTCAGGACCGGACTTCTCTCCGCGAAGGTTATGGAGATTGAAGCAGAGCCGTTCATTCTTTCCGTCGGTCGAGATATTGATGACTGGATCAGGGCCCAGGAGGCTTTGGAGGAAAGTGAGAGACGTTTTCGGACGCTCGTTGAGACCGCGCGGGATGTCATCTGGACAGTTGATTCAGCATTCGAATACACCTACGTAAGCCCTGCAATTACCGACCTTCTCGGCTATACGGTTGAGGAGATCATGGAGTTGGATCCGCTTGACACCCTGACTCCGTCATCACGGGAAAAGGTCGTGAAGGCATTTCAGGAAGCACTGAACGAGGAGAGACGGAACCCTAGAACGAAACACACCGTGCGCCTGGACGATATTGAGCAGTACCGAAGGGATGGATCCACCGTGTGGTTGGAGATTTCCACAACCCTCCTGCGTGACCCTGAAGATAAGCCGGTGGGAATTCTCGGAATATCTCATGAGATAACCCACCGTAAGGAGGCGGAACAAGCCCTGCAGATGGCCCATGATGAACTCGAAGAACGTGTTAGGCAACGTACGCTGGAGTTGGCCGCGGCAAACGAGGAATTGAGCGATAGATTAGCCGAACTGCGCGCCGCCCAGAAAGCTCTGAGTGCAAGTGAAGAGCGTTTCAGGGCGATTGTGGAGACTGCGTCCGATTGCATCTTCATCAAAGACGAATCCCTCAGATACACCTTCGTCAATCCGAGCATGGCGGAAATGTTCGGTCTCCAGCAATCAGCCATCGTGGGACGGACAGCTGACGACCTTTTCGGACCATCGGTGGGTGCTCATATAAAGGACGTGGATTCACGCGTACTGCAGGGGGATATCGTAGAGGAAGAGCAGACGAGACCGGTGGCAGACATTCCAACAACGTTTATCGACATCAGGGCCCCATTGCGCGGCGCCGATGGTCAAGTGATTGGCATTTGCGGCATTTCTCGTAACATTACCGAGCGCAGGACAAGCTCGTCCTTCACTCAGCCCGCGGTAGCCGAAGACTACCCTTCACCGACCATGCGCTCTGCTCTTTCCGCAGCTCGTCTGGCAGCGGAAACAGACAGCATTGTGCTGCTCACCGGTGAAAGCGGTTCGGGCAAAGACTATCTGGCCCAATACATCCACACGAATTCCGGCCGATCTGGCGGTTCATTCTACGCGGTAAACTGCGCAGCCATACCCACAGAGCTGGCAGAGTCGGAACTCTTCGGACACGAAGCAGGAGCTTTCACCGGCGCCAATAGGCGAAAACGGGGACTCTTCGAACTGGCCGAGGGCGGCACGCTGCTGCTCAATGAACTGGGTGAGTTGTCTCTTTCGCTTCAAACCAAGCTCTTGACGTTCCTGGATAGCCGTTCATTTACCCGGGTCGGTGGAGAGAAAAGCGTCACGGTACATGCGAGACTGATAGCAGCCACAAACAGGGATCTTGATGACCTTGTCTCCACAGGAGCGTTTCGAAAGGACCTTTTCTACCGTCTGAACGTATTCTCAATCAAGGTTCCGCCCCTCCGTGAACGAAGTGAGGACATTCCTCTGTTGGTGGCAGAGATCATCTCGAAGGTGGCGGCCAATCTGCAGTTACCCGTTGTGCCGGAAGTGGATTCATCGGCTCTCGAGAAACTCCGGCGGTACTCGTGGCCCGGCAACGTCAGAGAGCTTCGAAACATACTGGAAGCCGCACTCATTCTCTCCCGGGGCGAACCCATAACCGCGGGGCACCTGAGATTCGGGGAACGAAGAGAGAAGAATGAGCCGGTAAGCGTGCGTCTCCCCAAGGACCGACCGCTTCCCGAGATCCTTGGAGAAATCGAGCGCTCCTTGATAGAGGAAGCCCTGGCGCGGTCTGGTGGCACAAAAGAGGAAGCCGCGCGCTCCCTTGGCATCTCTCGGTTTGCGCTGACGCGGCACATGAAGAAGCTGGGCCTCGGTGGGCGATAACACACACAGAGAAATCTCTTCGAGCGATATCGCTCGGAGCCAACCATCTGATATATCCACATTTTTGTTTTACCCCCCAAACATTGCGAGCGATATCGCTCATCTCGTCCTCTCAGAGCACGCCTGACCCATTCACCGCCGAAACTGCCGTTCCCTGTATTTAGCTGATATTACAGCTAGTTAACCGAACTTCCTGGGGAGTGCTTTGTAGTGGCACAAATCCTGCATAACCTAATCCCAACGTCATGCTTTCTCAGCCCAGTCGGAAATTGGTTCCCTCACCCGTTTCCCTTTGAGCTGGAAAGTACACCACCTTGATACGACATCTGATTTCCGGAGGGGAGTCATTACTTGCTTGGAAGCGAGCGCCATCAGCCACGGCCGGTAACTGCTTCATGTCGCCTCTCTCTTGGGAGGACATGCCGGCCGTGCACGATGGAACGAAAGCTCCGAGAAACGCGCTGCGGTGAGAGGCGTCCGCGTTCAGAGGTTATCGATGGGTGAATACGAGTCGCCGCCCCAAAAACGAATTCTGGAAGCCGCCCATGCCGGTCGGCACGAGATCGTGGAATCACTCCTGGGTTCGGGATGCAATCCCGATTTCAGAAGCGAACAGGGTCGGACGGCTCTCATGGAGGCGTCGTCCAAGGGGCACCTCGAAACCGTGGAACTCCTGTGTGTCAATGGTGCCGATCCCAACGTGCCGGACAACCGAGGTCGAACGGCCCTGCTCTGCGCCGCGGCTCGCGGGCAGGACCGCGTAGTTGCCTATTTGCTCGAGCATGGTGCGGATCTCCATCTCAAAGACAGCGATGGCCGGACGGCTCTGATGGAGGCTACCTTCTGGGACCATCCGGGATCAATGCGACAACTGCTGATCGACCGTCCGGCTCTCTACGCAAAGGACAACAAGGGCAAGACGGCTTTAATAGATGCCGCATATTGGGGAAACGTCGAATCGGCACGCCTGCTCCTTGATCATGGTGCGGAAGTCGACGCTCGGGACGCACTCGGCTGCACGGCTCTTCTCTGGGCTTCCGGCAGAGGGCATGCGGAAGTTGTGAGACTTCTGCTGTCTCACCAGGCTGACCCGGAACTGAAGAACCGGGATGGAAACAGTGCGTTGTTCAAGGCATGCGCGGCCGGCCAAGCCGAAGTAATCAATATTCTTTTGGAAGGCGGAGCAAATCTCTGTGATGTCGATGCGGACGGCAACTCCCCGTTGATCCTGGCTGCTCGCGCGGGGAACGTGGACGGGATACGCGTGCTACTGGAACAGGGAGCGGAGGTTAATGCCAAAAACAAATGGGGCGACACCCCCTTAACGGAAGCAGCATCCCACGGCCACGCAGCAATTGCACCCGTGCTGATCTCGCACGGAGCGTCTATCGACGAGCAGACACGGTTCGGAAACACCGCGCTCATCAGAGCTGCCTATCAAGGGCATCTGGATGTGGCTGAACTGCTCCTCAACGAAGGTGCGGACGTCCATCTCACCAACCAGTACGGGAATACTGCTCTCATAGAAGCTTGCCTTGGCGGCCACCGGGAGATCGCGGAACTCCTGTTGGACGCGGGAGCGGACCTGGAATGGCGGGACGAAGCAGGGCGGACTCCTTTGATTATTGCTACGATATCCGAGCACGCGGACGTTGTGGATCTGCTGCTCGCAATAGGAGCTCACGCGGATGCCGAAGACGGACAGGGGTGGACGGCATTGCGCTGGGCCTTGGCGGAGTATGATCCTGATGTTGTTGAGCTGATCTACCGCGCGCTGCATTCCCAGAGTGACGGGCAGCAATGGAAAATCAGCGCATTGGGTGAAGCTGCAACGTGGGGGCGCGTGGAGGCAGTCAAGGCCCTCCTGGACGATGAACCATCCGGCGACCCAGCCAGAGGGGACAAAGACTCGGATCTCACCGGTACTTCGCAGGAAAAACGGACAATTGAGCAGAGAACGCTCCTGCGGCCTTCCCCGTGGGTCGACGGGGCTGACGCGAGTGGGGACACCGCGCTTATCAAAGCCGCCTCCAAAGGACACGCGGAAGTAGTGGAACTGCTCTTACGCAGCGGATGTAACATTGACAAGCGGAACGCATATGGCAATACAGCCCTTATGCGTGCAGCCTACAAGGGCCATGTGGAAATAGCCTGCATGCTGCTGGATTTGGCCGCTGATGTTAACGCAAGAAACCACCATGGCAATGTAGCCCTGACATTTGCCGCGGTGAGGGACAACTTCGAAGTTGTGCGCCTGCTGCTGGACCACGGGGCCAATGTTAACGCTACAGACAACTACGGCGAGTCTCCGCTTACCCGATCCTGTGCGGCAGGCAAGCTCAAGGCGGTCAGGTTATTGCTTGACGGAGGGGCTGATCCGAACGCCTCGGGAAATCACGGCGAGACTGCCCTGATGCGGGCTTCCTCAAGGGGCTATCTCAATCTGGTCAAAATCCTTCTGCAAAGAGGCGCAGATCCTTGTGCTGTAAGCGATGAAGGGAGCACTGCTTTGACAAAGGCTGCCAAGAAGGGCCATCTGAGGATAACGGAACTCCTCATGAACTACGGAGCCTACTTCAACGGAGACGCAGAGTTACGGGTGGCTACGCTGAAGGCTGCAGTACGGGCAGGCCGTTCGCATCTTGCAGCAAGCCTGTTGCCCGAGGTCGAATCCGCGAATGGATCGGCGACACTTTTAAATTGGGCGTTACTCGAGGCCAGCACCGCGGGGGACTGCGACATGGTCACTCTCCTCCTCGATCATGGTGCCTCGCCAAACGCTCGGAACCAAGGGGGGACTACCGCGCTCATGATGGCGTGCCGAAAAGGACACGAAGATGTCGTCGCCAGACTCCTTGAGCGTCGGGCGGATGTCAATCGGCGTTCTCAGACGGGCAAAACAGCTCTCATGAATGCTGCTTACAAGGGACATAGGGAGATTGTGGACCTGCTGATCAAGGGGGGAGCGGATCCCAACGCCAGGTCGTGGACGGGCAATACTGCCCTGATGAGGGCGGCTTTCCGGGGCCATCTGGGCGTTGCAAGGCTCTTATTGGCCAGTGGAGCCGATCCCGACGCGACCAACGATTTCAGTCAGTCCGCACGCACGGTAGCCAGAGCCTCAGGACATGCAGAGATGGTTGCACTGCTCTCTTCGACCGGTGCCCAAGGTGCACGCCGGAGAAACAACGTCAAGGGGGAATCGTAGACCCAGGCACGGGACGCGACGTATTCGTAATATACCGCTTGAACTCATTGCAGGGTTCAACGGAAGAGATTTCAATGCGGCCGGCCGGATCGGGCCGACGAAAGGGTCTGGGATGCAGGACAGAAATCCATCGCTATCCGAAAAGACACGGTCGATCAATTTAAGTTCGCTTTTCCTGGAAAGTGTCACGGCATCAGGCAGTTTCGACCTTCGGCGCCTCAAGTTGACGTCTTTAGGCAAGTTGCTCCAGGCAATTCCGATTGCCACACTGCTGATCAACCGTTCGCATGGGGTCGAGTTCGCCAATGATGCGTTCAAGAGAATTTCCAAGGAACGGATAGATCCCGAAGGCCTGACTTTCTCGTCTCTCTTCCCAAATCCGAAACAAGCTCGCGAGGCGCAGGTTCTACTCGAGAAGATATTCTCCGATCGGAGACCGGTAGTAAGAGAACGGATGCTTCAGATTCAAGGCGTGAGGATATGGGGGAGGCTTCATGTCCGAACCGTTCGCCTGGACGCGGACCGTATGGCGTTGGTCCTGATCGAGAACCTGACTGCTCACAGGGAGCTACAGGCAATCCAGAAGTACAAAAGACTGGTAAGCATCGTTCCCATTGGCATAGCAGAGTTTGCCTTGCCCGAGCCCGTATCCTGTACCGGTACGGCAAGCAAGGCCGCCACGGCCATTCTCCAGGCCCGCGTGGTGGACGGAAACGACGAGTTCGCAAGAATGTACAAACGGAAAGAGATTCAGTACTTGCTCGGTGTGAGCTTGAAGGAACTTTTACCTGCAAAGGGAAATGTGAAGTCGCTTTGTGAGAAGTGGGTCGAGAGCGGCTATCCGATTCGCTACTTTGAGACAAAAGAGAAGACATCCATGGGCAGGATAAGACATTTTGAGAATTCTCTTATAGGTATCCTGAGCGACCAACATCTCCTCGGGTTTTGGTGGCTGAGAAGGGACATCTCCGAGAAGAAAATGACGGAGGAAGAACTTCTCAAGACTCAGAAGCTCGACTCCCTCGGCATGCTTGCGGGCGGTATTGCACACGATTTCAACAATCTTCTCACAGGAGTCATAGGGAACATCTCTTCGGCTCAAATGCACCTGGAATCCGGTCACGCCTCCGTGGAGAGAATGGAGAAGGCTATAAATGCAGCCAATGAGGCGCGCCATCTGACCCATCAACTCCTCACCTTTTCAAGGGGCGGGACGCCCATCAAGAGACGGGCGCCAATTTCGGGGCTGCTCAAGGATTGGGTCACCTTTGCCCTCATGGGTTCTGCGGTGAGATGCGAGTTCCATTTACCGAAGACCTTGCCCTGGGTTGTCATGGACGAGGGGCAGATCAGCCAGGTCATAAACAACCTTGTGCTCAATGCGGTGCAGGCCATGCCCTCTGGTGGCACAATCAAGGTGCGGGCGTCGAGCGTGGTTGTCCGGCGGAGCAACCCTACTCCCATGCAAGAGGGAAACTACGTCAAGATTTCAATTTCAGACGACGGAGTGGGAATACCCGAGCAACATGTTCGAAAGATATTTGATCCATACTTTACGACCAAGGAAAAAGGATCAGGCCTCGGATTAGCTACCTCCTATTCCATAGTGAAGAAACATGGGGGACTGATCACCGTTCGTTCTGAGGGGGGTAGGGGAACTACGTTTCACGTTTACCTCCCGGCAACCCTTGCCGAGGAACGCGTTCATCAGGCCGAAGAACCACGGATGGTCCGAGGCAAAGGCACAGTGCTGGTGATGGACGATGAAGAACTGATACGGGACCTCGTACGTGAGTTGCTCGTGCAACTGGGATACGACTCATGTACGGCAACTGATGGAAAAGAAGCAATTCGGATCTACCGTGAAACCTTCAAGCAAAACAGGCGCTTTGACGCCGTGATAATGGATCTGACGATACCAGGTGGCATGGGAGGAGCCGAGACTCTGCAGGAATTGCTTGCTATTGACCCGGACGTTAAGGCCATCGCGTCAAGCGGGTATTCTAACAACCCGGTGATGTCCGAGTACAGAAGGCATGGATTCAAGTCCATTCTTCCCAAGCCATATGACGCTATACAACTTAGCCGCACCTTGGCCGAAGTGATTGGATGCAAGAGCCCGTGAAGTTTTCTGCGCACACGGGACAGATCAGGAAGGGTCCTGGCCCTGCCGCCTGCAATGGGGGCTCGATGTATGAAAATCTGAGGCCGGACCGCCTGTAGGAGCTTGGAATGCAAAGAAAGAGGAAACTTCCGACCAAACGGGTGATAGCAGATATTCGCGCCGGAATGACCGACGAAGGTCTTATGGAGAAGTACGACCTGGATGTCCTCGTGTTACTGAAGGTTTTCGACAAGCTCGTAGAGACAAAGTTGTTGACACACGAGGACTTGAGACTTCGTCGTGACTTTTTTGAAGGAACGGTTGAAATTGACCTGGATGGGCTTGCCTGCCCGGAGGCTAGATCGGCCGCAACCGGAGACATGGTGTGGGTGACTGACGGCACGGGCAAGAAGTATTTGTGCCCCAGGGGTATCCTGAACAACGGCGAGTGGGCCTGTGGAGACAATCTGAGCCATCTCCTGGACGTGGGAAACGCTCCCATGGTCTTGCCCGACTACGAGAGGAATTCCTGAGGGACAGTGAGGACCTCGGGGCTCCTCTGGGCCGGGCGAACGACGCTGATACGTGAGCGTCAGACGAGATTTAGCAGGTGCGTCGATCTGACTGTTGTCTTCTGATACGGGATCCCTGATTCTCCGTAACGAGTGTGGGGCCAATTGCCCGTACCCGGCAGCGACTGACGTGGTGGAGCAGGGAGATGACGCTTGGTGGATGGATGGACGATGCATTGCTAAACCAAAGACTGATGGAAAATGGACCGCATAATGGGAGAGACTGAAAAGCGGTGAAGAGAGGCCGGGTTCGGTCGGACCCGCTTGAGAGACACTGGCTGGACATGTCGCCATAAAATAGGCTCCACATCGGGCGGCATCGTTCAACTCGCGGAGTTTGACAGATGGTCGTTTCCCCAAGCCTGACCTACTTCAGAACGGGTATTGAAACATGCCGAAGCGCCGGGTAGACCCGCAAGAATTCCGGAAGGACGTCAGGTCCGGTATGGACGAGTATGACCTGATGGAAAAACACGGCCTAAGTCAGCACCAATTGCCTCGCCTGCTCCGCAAAATGATGCTTGCCGGTTACCTGGCCGACTCCGAGCTGTTCGAGTGGCTCAGCCTGACTGATCGCGAATTGTTCCGGACACTTGGAGAGAAGGAAGGGATCACCGGTGGCGTCGTCGAAAGCCCCGGTGAAGGCGTACGTCCTCTGGAACCGACGTATTGTGCTCCGCTTGATCGTCAGCCCGGTGCCATTCGAGGGTCCACCTCGTCCCTGAGGCGCATACGCGTTCGCCTACCTGTATGGGACTTGAGTGACGCCCGTTCGGAGGGCATACTGCGAGACCTGTCGGAACGAGAGTTTCGCCTGGCGTCTCCCCACGCAGATTTCTGTGACAAGTCTGGACTCAGGACCTTTGCAATCAGTGCTGAACCGATTGGCGATCCTCAACCCATTATACTCCAGGCCCGATGTCAATGGGTGGAGAAAAGGGGAAGACGCAAAGACTATTACGTTGGAGGATTCGAGGTAACGCGAATCTCGGACCAGTGTCTGCAGAGAGTCAGGCGGCTGATCGAGCGATTGGGATTGCAGCATTCTTCAGCGAGAGATGACCCCAGCGCTGAACCGGGGCGAGTCGACCGAGTCGAATATCCCTCGAATGGATTCTCGGGAGCCTTCGACTGCGAACTCACTGAGGAATTCGTCCGACGGGCCCAAGGATGTCCGCGGCCACCGGAGAGAGATTCCCACCTGGGCCTCGGACTGCTGCCGGAAGACAATGCACGTTCCGCGCGATTCGGCCAGGGAACGAAAGAGATGGAAAGGCGGAGATGGCCAAGAAACTATCTGACCTTCTCGGTGCCGGTCTATGAAGCCGGAGTTCCTCAGAATAGGGGCCTGATAGAGGATATCACCGAGCGAGGAATAGGAGTGACCGGGATCCAAGCCGGGGTTCACGAGACAAAAGCTCTGGTCATACAATCGGGGCAGGTTGCCGAAGTCTCCTTTGAAGCGATCTGTTGTTGGTCGGCCAGGGGCGAGGATGGAGGTTACAAAAGCGGATTCGAGATTACGCGAATTGCGGAGGAGGCTCTCATGACCGTGAGAGACTTCATTCGAGGGCTTACGATCAGCTATTAGGACCGGGCTCCGACCCTTGCCCAAATCTCCCAAGAGGGAAGGGAAAGCGCCTTGTATCGGCCACCGTCAGTCGGGCATTGGGAGTTGCAGAGTTCTCATCCCGCAGCACCGGGTGAGGAGGGAGACGCGTGAGGTACACTGGATCGATTTCCCGCGCGCCGGATGGAACAACGGATTGGGCAGCAAGGATAGCCAATCTGGAGGAGACCACCCAGTCTATCGATGTTGGGAGCTTGTTCGCCAGGGAGGTGGCGTCTTCCGGGAGCTTTGATCTGAGGAGCATGCAATCGAGTTCCTTGGGCCAATTGCTGCAAGCCATCCCTGTTCCTTCATTGCTAGTGGACCCATTGGGTCATATTCTCTTTGCCAACTGGGCAGGTGAAGGGCCTGGTGATGGCAACGATAAGAACATCCCCACGACATTTCCGGAACTTCTTCCCAACCGCGCCCTGGCGGACAGAGCGTCCACGCTGATAACAGACGTCTTCGCCAGTAGGGAGATTCGCATGTGGGAGGCCCCGATGTCCATAGCTGAGCGCCGGCTGTGGGGCCGTATGCATTTTAGACCGATAAGAATGGGCACGGAGAGATCCGTACTGATTATCATTGAAGACTTGACTGCCGAAAAAAAGCGGACGCTCTTTGAAAAGAAACACCGGGAAGAGCTCACGCGAGCCAAAGAGGATCTAGAGAGGAGAGTCCAGGAGCGCACCGCTGAACTGGTAGCGGTTAATGAGAGCTTGAGACTCGAGATTGCCGAACGGAAAAGAGCTAACGAACATCTTCAACTGGCTGCCAGAATAATCTCCAGCACCAACGAGGCGATCGTGGTAACCGATGCCCACGGAACCATTCTGGAGGCTAACGGGGCCTATTGTCGGACAACAGGCCGCTCCAAGGCTGAGGCGATCGGTTCGGGTTTCGAAGCTTTCGATCTGGTGGAGAAGAATGGGCGTACCCGCGGAGATGTGTGGCTCCAGCTTCGAGAGACCGGCGAGTTTCAGGGCGAAGTCTGGACACGCCGTCGCAACGGACAACTCTTCCCGATTCTCCTTTCGGTAAGCGCCCTCACAAGCCATGGGGACGAAGTGTCCCACTACGTGAGCTGCTTTTCCGAGATTACTCGGATGAAGCAAACGCAGCAGCGTCTGAATCGACTCGCCCACTACGATCCTCTCACGGGGTTGAGCAATCGTCTGTTGTTCCATGATCGGCTCAGGCAGGCGATCGTAAGGGCCTCAAGAGACAACGTCTCAGCGGCCGTGGTTTTGCTCGACCTGGACGGGTTCAAGAACATCAATGATACTATGGGACATCGCTTCGGGGACAAGGTCTTGATCACCGTGGGCGAACGCCTGAAAAAATGCATCCGGGTCAGCGACACGGCATGCCGTTGGGGAGGCGACGAGTTTGCGTTGATCTTACCTGGCGTGGGAGGCGCCAGGGGCGTTGCCAGGGCAATGCGCACGGTGATGGACGAGCTTACCAAGCCGGTTTCGCTGGATGGTCGAGAGATCTTCATCGCGGCAAGTGCCGGAGTCGCCATGTATCCTTCAGACGGGGAAAAAGTCAGCCGTCTGATTCAAAAGGCGGATACTGCCCTGTACCACGTCAAGACGCAAGGAAAGAATAGCTTCCGGTTCTTTTCCCGAGAAATGAACGCAAATCTCCTCAAGCGCTTGAAGATGGAGAACATGCTTCGTTTGGCTATGTCAGAGCGCCAGTTTCTCCTTCACTACCAGCCCATATTTGAAGCCGAGACGGGGCGGACCGTCGCTGCCGAGGCCCTCTTGAGGGTAAAGCATCCTGAACGAGGTATTGTTTCTGCAGCCAAGTTGATCCCCGTAGCGGAGGACACAGGATTGATTATCCCTCTCGGAGACTGGATCTTGCGCTCAGCATGTGAGCAGTATCGCAAATGGCAGAAGTCGGGGCTCACTCTCGGCAAAATGGCCGTCAATGTGTCTGGCCGCCAAATCAAACATCGGGGCGCGGCAGCAGCCTTTCTGCGAATACTGAAGGATGCTCATCTGGATCCGAAATACGTTGAAATCGAGCTAACAGAGAGCGTCATGATTGAAGACAGTACACGGGCTATAGAGGTACTCTCAGAACTCAGGCAGGTAGGGATAACAGTCAGTATGGACGATTTCGGACGCGGCTTTTCTTCGCTGGGGTTTCTGAAAGAGGTGCCCATTGACAAAATTAAAATGGACCGAGCTTTCCTCACGGGAATTCCCGCGGATCCGGAAGCCCGAGCCATGGTTCAAGCCATCTTGACGATCGCTCACAGCCGACAACTGGCAGTCGTCGCGGAAGGAGTCGAGACAGTAGAGCAGTTCGGCTTCCTGAAATCGTTGGGCTGCGATCAGGTGCAAGGTTTCTTTATTGGACACCCTGTCTCCGATGCAGAATTTGCTGAACGTTTGCGGGAAGAAAGGAATCCCACATGGCAGATGACTGCGGGTAGGGTCCCTCGCCGACTTGGGAAGCTACCGGAATCGGCCTGAGACAGGCTCGTCCGATGTGCGAGGGCTCTCCGGACTCTCCGACGGGGGCTGAGCCCCTTTTTCGTGGGGGGAACCTTGGCTAACACCCGACCATGAACAGACAACCCATGCGCGTAATGCTGAAATGGGCCTCTAGGACATGCCTGGTTGGGACCCAGAGCGGCTCTCCCACGGAATATTTGAAAATGCGGCGTTCGGTCTGTCACAGGACTCTCGGGAGCCTGTTTGAGAAGCGTGAGCAAGGGGATGGAAATGGCTAAGCGCAAGATCAGAGCCAGGGACATTGTCAACGACATTCGTGCCGGCCTCGATGATGGTGCGTTGATGCACAAGTACCGGTTAACGGCAAAGGGTATTCAGAGGATATTCCTCAAGCTCTTGGAGAGCAACCTCATCACGCACGCTGAGCTCAGCTCGAGGATGTCGCAGCACGACGACACTGCCGAGATCGAAGACCTGAGAGAATTCCCACGAAACTACCCTGCATTATCTGTCACTGTCTATGATGGGAGCAAGGAAGGACAGCAGGGGGTCGTTCGGGACATAACCGAACGAGGGATCGGCGTTAAGGGAATCGACGCGCAACCTGCTGAGAGAAAACAATTCGTTATCTGTCCCGGCGGCCTCACCAGCTTCGACACAATCCAATTCGAAGCCACCTGTCGTTGGGTGCAGACCGATAAGCAAGCCAACGGCCAGTGCGTGGCGGGATTCGAAATAACATCCATATCAGAGGCAGACCTGGCTGAACTGAGAGAAGTTATCGGCGGGTTCACATTGACAGCAGACACGCTCGCGATGATGCTGCCGTGATCATCAGCTCATGAGGAGCCGCACCGCAGACATGACTTGCCCGGTGTCAGGCCGAGCGCCTCTTCACTACGCTTCCAAGGAGCTGTGTAGCGATTCTCGGTGATGGTACTTGCCCGTAAGAGTTGGGCAACCTTCCGGAGGATTTTCATGCGGGATCGGACAATTAATGCATGGCAAGCTTTGAGAGACATCCTCGGAGGAATGGATGAGATTGAACTCAGGGAAAAATATCGACTGTCCGAGAGTGGCCTTCAACGGCTGTTCAAGAAACTGGTGGAGGCCGGATTGTTGGAGTCGGTAGGCGAAGGCTACGCCATGCCTCTCAAAAGAAAGATCGCGGCCGAAGAAATTGTCCGGGATATCCGGTCTGGAATGAGCGACAAGGATCTCATCGAGAAATACAAGCTAACGGCTCCGTTGCTTAGGGTAGCTCTTAGACTATTGACTGAACAAAAATTCATTGGCCAGTCCGAGCTGGATGCCCGAAAATCTAATGTGGATACTCTTATGGGTCTCTTTCCGGTAAGGGCGGTTCCCAGACTCAGCACGCCTTTTGCAGTTACGGTCAGAAGTGAAGATGATCCGAACAATGAAGGCAAGGTTTTCGACGTATCATCGAAGGGAATTGGCACGATAGGTATCGAAGCAGTTGTGGGGGAGACTAAGACGCTCACCATCCTGGGTGACGAGTACGGTGAAGTCTTCCCGTTTAGTTTGGAGGCTACTTGTCGATGGGTCAAGCGAGGTAATGACTCAGAAGCGCGAGCGGGATTCGAAATAGTAAAAATATCTTATGGAAGCAGACGGGAACTCGAAAACTGTATCCGTCTATGCCTTATGTCTCCTGGATTATTCCGGGGGTAGACAAAGAAAAGTATGTTCTTCTCCTCAAGCATCTGATATGGTGACGAAAATCAAACGAATTTGAGGGAAATCGGATGTCCGGGAATAGTGCAAAGGAAAGAGAGGCAATTCGACCTGAATTTGATCGGTCAATCATGATCGACTTTCGGGGAGCGAAGGTCACCTGGTACAGGCGGTTTTCTCTTGTTGCGGGAGATAGACGAGCGATTCGGCATCTTGGGTCCTATCGCGGTTGATCTGGAGGATTGAAGGTCCTGGGTTCAAAGCAGGCACACTTTGCTTCAAATGACTCGCAGAGGATCTGTCAGATGGCGCCGGGGTATGAGGACCGCAATGATGCGGATTTTCTACGGGTAGATCCTGCCCTTCGGCTTGCCATAGGCAAGGACGACGAAGCGAGAGCCGGTCAGTCCAGGCTATCGAGGCTTGGGAATGAGGTCTTACGGAAGACCCGGCGCACGGCAAACAGGAGAACGTGTTCAACGGTCATTTCGGGAAGAACTGCCTTGATCTGCTCGTCGCGTTCACCAGCGACGGCGACTGCCCTGGCGCGCAGCTCAGGCCCGGCGACGTTCATTCAGCCGACGGCATTGTTGATTTCATCGACCCGATTGTGCCGCGGTGTCGTTCTCGGTTCGTTCCGTTCTGGCTTCGGGGTGATGCAGCGTTTGCCGATCCAGAGGTGTACGAGTATTGCGAAGGTGAACGAGTCACGTGCTTCATCAGGCTCTCTGCCAATGCGGTTCTTAACCGGCTGATACCAAGGTGCGGTCTGAGGGGTACCATTATGGGTTGCCTCGTGAACGGTGGTGTGGTAAGACCCCCCCAAGTTTTTTGGGGAGGTTCACATGGCCAGGAAGCCCTCAGTTG
>CAZCDS010000093.1:0-19375 GCA_964497585.1 uncultured Syntrophaceae bacterium | reverse complement strand
CTCAGGCTGGACATCGGCAAGAGGCCGTGACCAGAATCGCCTGTGATGACAACGTCATATACTAACTAGTAGTTATTATGTAAGATTTGGCTCGAAACGGGTACGCAGGACTATCCCCGGCCGGAGAAAATCGCTCAGAATTGATCTGACGAAGTCTGAATACGGATCTCGCGTCTCCCAAGACTTGTGTTTCGCTCTGTCTTCCGGTACTCCATCGACAAGAGCCGCAAGGTCGCGGTAATCGGGAATTACACCAAGGTGGGGCCATCCGGCGATTCATTAGAGTCCGTTTTCCCACTCAGATCAGATGAGAGAATGCTGCATCGCATTTTTCCCACTGTGAAAATCAAAGCAGCTCCGAATTACACGCTTTGATTTTCACACTTACTGTACGGGATCTTGCGCTTTGATTTTCACACTTAAACTTAATATTCCATTACCCCTTGCGCCCTGTACAGGTGCAACAGGGTCCGTACTCTAAGCAGCGAGGTCAGGAAATAGCTCTAGTTGAACAGGGAACTTATGGGCAGGGTTAAGAGCATCATCTTCCTGACCGGGTTTAGATTCCAAGTCCTGCTGATCAGCGATAGTGGCCCGGCGAGCTTCGTTGTATCTGGTTATGTTCGGGTAATGACAGTATCCCGGTGCCTTGGTACCTGCATCCATCTTCATACGATCATAAGTGCTCTTTTGATTGTAGGTCACCCAATTATCTGACCATCTGAATATACCGAACTGTAGGAGCGTTCCCGTTTGTACGCTTTCCCAGAATCCTGCCGCCACGAGTTCGCGGCGGGCGCGGGCGATGGTGTCTGGCGCCTTGATCCCGCGTTCCTTGAGCAGGTTGTTCGGCAAGGAAAACCGTCCGTCATTGCGCAAGGGTCCGAGAGTGGAGTTTCGTTTGGGATCTCCCTTATGTTTCCTTTTGTTCCAGTAATCGAGCTGGTCGAGACTCAGGATTAAGACCAGCTTCGATGACTTGCTGAGCTCGTTGAAGGCATCGGAGTCCAAGACCTTGCGGGGCAGGATTCTAAACCCGCCGTTGTCTCCTCCATTACCGTATCTCTTTTTTCTTTTCTCTCTCCATTCCCCCACGGATTGGGGCCGTGGTTTTGGTTTGGTTGTTGCGTTTGACATGTTGCCTCCTTGGACGGCGGGGCCGTGAGACTTACCGCCGCCCGCTTTCTGCTCTATTCGTCTGATTTCTCCGTGCTCTCCGCACCGATTTGATCGAACGCCTTCTGACAGGCGTTCCTGAGTTGATGAGATCGGTGACCTCTTTCAGTCGTTCGATCTCTTCCTCGGTGAGTAGCCGCGCCTCCACGTCGCCGAGTAGGGCCCGGTATTCGGCTCGGAAATGGCCGTAATTTAGCCATCGCTGTAATCGGGCCGGGTTGATTTGCAGCAGGCGAGCTACTGCTGTAACGCTGTACAAAGTCTTCATCCGTTCCTCCTGGGGACTGTGATTTGCTCGTGTCCGTGAGTCGTGCCCCTCTACCATAGACACAAGGTTAGTTATTGTTACGGGTATCAAGCATCGTGCTACGGACAATCCGCCAGTAGGCGGAGACTCGGGATTGAAGTCGCCGCGACGGTCAGCTGAAGCGTTGGTGAGGATACTCTCCATGGTCCGGGACAAAATGCGAGAATTCCACAATACATCGGAGCCACTAGTCACAACATTATCGAGGCCACGATCAAAGACACCCTAGCCCTTATTGGATCCGCCTTTGTCGCCAAGTGCGAAAGTTGAGTCCAAAGAAACAAGTCCAGGCCTCAACCTTGGTTGACTAGTTTCTGCTCTACTTCTCGATGTCCCTTCTTTTTTTCTATTTGAAAAGTTTTTCGCTCTTTGGCATCATTTACTATTTGAGAAAACCACTTCGCCAAATAGTCTTGATTTTCTTTACAAGACTACTGGGGTTAGGCCCCCAACGACAAAGGACGAAGTCAATGTCGCATACTCGTTGTGCAGTGTTTCTCGTAAGAAACCTCACGCCGATGGCTGCCGCCATCTCTGGGAAGATTCCTGCTGTCTTTCGTAATCTGAACCGGGGCCGGAGAGGAGTCTGTCGTTCGAAATTAGTTCTCTCGGCTGTCTTGATCGCGGGAATTATGGTTCCGCCGGCCATTGCATGGGAATTCTCCATGACAGGGACATATACCTGGGAATATGACGCGTACACTCAGCTTGGTGCAAGCGGGTTTTTCGGCTCATTCGACGTGGACGACAGCGACAATCCCGCAGGCTACGGCGGAACCCTGGGCAGCGGCGCATCCATGAACGGGTGGCTGGGCTACGAGATCGGTCAGATCTCCTCTGGATCGGACCTTGCGCTTGCAACCATGTACATGGATCTGCGTCCTCAAATAAGGCTGAACAGGGCGGTACGGGTGCGGGGAGTCTATCACATTGGTTCCTGGGAGACACCGGAACTGCCCACCAGTGAAGGCCGGCTGGTCCGGCCTGAGTACGCGGAAGGCATGGCACCGGGGGTTCAGCGCTCCTTTTCGCCGGGTTACTGGTACCTTCTCTGGCTCACTGCCCATACCCCGTGGGGCATAATAGGGGTTGGAAAACGGTCCTTCCCGCTGGGGACGGGCCTCATGTGGGACGCGGTGGACAACGCGGACGCTGCAGGGGTGATCCTCTTCACGAATTACGGGCCTTTGCGCATGGGAGTGGGGTTCTCTCCGTGGCTGCTCGGTCAATGGCGGTACTTCACCCTGTCGGACAAGAACGGGATGCGCCAGGTCGATGTGGCCGCGGGGATAATCTACGACGCGGGTTCTCTCACCGCCGGTGTGGGATGCAGGTACTGGAGGACACGGGTGGGCCCAGAATCCGCGACGTTTCAAGGAGTTGACGATCCCGTCTTCCCAACGGGCCGATATGGGGTGATCCCTGAAGATCTGGCGGTCACCCACGGGGCCATCTATTTCAAGTTTTTCGACGGAAGGTTTTTCTTCAATACCGAAACCGATTGGTCCTACGGGATATCGAAACGGGGAAGATGGCTCTCCAGCAGTCCTGGGATACTTCCCGGGGGACGTAGCCTCTTCGCGCCCTGGTACGTGGAGCACACGAGGCACATGGTCGAACTGGGTGCGGTTCACGGCCCCGCGAAGGTGACCCTTCTCTGGGCATGGATTCCCGGACCCGACAGGAGGCATGGGATCATAATCGACCGACGCCCGGACGTCCGGTTCGTCTCCTCCTATAGCAACGTAACCCTCTTCAAACCGTACAGCCTGTTGCTGTCGTACACGTACGGAAGCGGTAACAACAGCTTCACCCAGGACAGTCACCACGGGTACATGACGGATGCCAATAGCTTCGGGGCGAGGATCGATTATGCGGTTGCGGCCAACCTGAATCTTTTTGTATCCTTCTTCCACGCAGAGAGGGTTTCTCACGGGTATCCCTGGGGATTTGTTCGTCCTGAATACTCCGACGCGGGTGGGCAGGGGCGGTTCACTGGAAGGGTTGAGTTCTTCGAGCGGGACGATTTCGACAATCCGGCACCTACCATTCCCGACTCAGACCTGGGGCACGAGGTAGACTGGGGTATCGATTGGCGGCTGCTGGAGGGGTACCTCTTACGGACCCAATTCGGGACTTGGCAGCCGGGAAAGTGGTTCTCCTACGCCTGTGTGGACCGGTCCAATCCCGGGTGGAAGAGGCCGGGCCCCGCAAACAGGTGGGGGATCAATCCCAGCAGGACCATCGATCCTGTCTGGGGGATGGAAGTCAGGCTAGAGGCCGAGTTCTAGGGCCGTACCGAAGCGGGGAGTCTTCCGCTCCGCCGAGCGGAAAGTCCAGTAGGATCGGACTTCACGGGGGAGCCACGCATGTCTGAGAATTACCGGCAAAACACGAAGGATGAACTCATCGAGAAACTGGAAAAAACCCTCGAAGAACGAGATTTTTTCAGAGCGATCCTGGACGGTGTGGATGAAACCATTGAGCTTTACAGCCGGGAAGGTGAGTTGCGGTATTTCAATCGTGCCTTGCTCAAGCATGCCGGCATAACGGAAGAGGAGGCGGCCCACTTCAATCCGGCCGAGTTCGTCGACCCCGAGGACCTGGGAACCATCCTCCGGGTTGCGAACGAAGTATGGAACGGTCCAGTGGGAACTACACGCAGGGCACGTCAGCGTTTTCGTCATAAGGATGGTCACCGGTTAGCCATCGAATTTTCATTGGTGAATCAATCCGATCCTCCCCTCAAGGGGCTTCTGGGCGTTGGCCGTGTACTGGCCGAGGAGTCCGATTACACGGTCACGTGGGAAGAAGTGGACGAGGCGCTGTCCGCGATCTTCAACGGGGTGCATGACGCCATCTTCGTGCATGACAAGGAAGGCCGCATAATCCGGTTGAACAGCACCTCACTCGAGATGTTCGGGATCGAGGCGCTTCCCGGGCCGCTCAGCATGAGGGCAGACCATTACTACGGCCCAATGGAGCCGCAGGAATCGATGGAGGAGATATGGGAAGAGGCCCTTGCAGGGCACCGCAGGATCTGTGAGTGGAAGGCCATACGCCACGACGACGGCTCTGTCTCCGACTTGGAAGTGGTTTTCAGCAAGATAGGCATACGGGGCGAAGACCTCATTCTTGTTGTTGTGCGTGATGTCTCCGAGCGGAAGGAAGCCGAGGAAAAGCTTCGGGCAGCATTACGAGAGAAGGAGGCGCTTCTCAGGGAAGTGCACCATCGCGTGAAGAATAACCTTTCGGCAGTGTCGAGCCTGCTCAGGCTCCAGGCTAGGCGTATGAATGACAAGTCGCTGGCCAGCCTGTTCGCGGAGGCCGATTTCAGGGTGAGATGCATCGGCATGGTGCACGAGAAGCTGTATCAATCCAAGAGCATCGGTCACCTGAGCGTAAGGGAATACTTGAACAGCCTACTTGACCACCTCTTGGAAGTTTACGGGAAGATCGGGCGATCCCTGACAGTGAACCGCGACATTGAGGAGGTCTCCTTCGAACCGGACACAGCCCTGCCACTGGGATTCATCGCTTCCGAACTGGTCTCCAACGCTCTCAAGCACGCCTTTCCCAAGGAGGGTGGAGGTGAAATCATGGTATCACTCCGGTTGGCCACCAACCAGGATTTTGAGCTTGTTGTAAGTGACAATGGAGTTGGAATACCGGCATATGTTGACCTTGAAAACCCGGTAACCTTAGGCCTGGTTCTCGTGCGCACGTTCTCTCGCCAACTCAGAGGGACCGTGGACATCATCCGAAACAAGGGAACAGAAGTGCGGGTGAAGTTCAGAGGAGACGTGCCCAGGCACGGGAGGTAGCATGGCTTCGGGTGCTCGTATTCTCATAGTTGAAGACGACGTCTTGGCTGCCAAGGATCTGGAGGAGTGCCTGGCATCCATGGGCTATGAGATTGCTGCTTCGGTCCCTTCGGGGGAGGAAGCCATCGAGAAGGCGGAGCAAACCAATCCTGATCTCGTGCTCATGGATATTGAGCTTGAAGGTGCCATCGATGGCATCGAGGCCGCCCGGCAAATTCGATCACGCAAGGATCTCCCTGTAATCTACCTCACAGTCCACGCGGAGAGCGAGGACTTGGCGAGGGCAAAAAGGACTGAGCCCCACGGGTACATGCTCAAGCCCTGGACGGACAAGGAGCTGCAGAGCGCGGTCGAGATGGCCCTGTACAAACACAGTATGGAGAAACTTCTCAAGCAGAGCGAAGAGAGGTTCAGGATCCTTTATCAAGATGCCCCATCCGCGTATGTCACGCTCGACCGAGAGGGACGCATAGTAGACGCGAACAAGGCATTGTATGAAATGCTCGGCTATGCTCCTGAGGAGGTACTCGGAAATCACCTGGCTGATTTTCTGAGCGCAGAGCTTCCTCAGGTATTGGGCGATTCCCTCTCACTATTCAAAACGTGCCGAGATATCAATGGCGTTGAGTTCAACGTGGGCAGGAAAGATGGGTCGCGCATTGCCGTATCCTTGCACAGCAAATCCCAACGCGATGAAAGCGGCACGTCAGAGTTCACTTATTGCCTGTTATACGACATCACCGCGAAGAAGGCGGCTGAAACGGCACTAAAACATGCCCATGACGAACTTGAGATTCGGGTCAAAGAGCGGACCGCGGAGCTGGCAGACGCAAACGAAAGACTGAGAGATGAAATTGCCCTGAGAGCCGAGGCTCAGAGTGCTCTGGCTAAGCGTGAGGAAGTCCTTCGAGCCATTGTTGAGACAGCTACCGACTGCATTTTCGTGCAAGATCGGACCCTGAAATATACCTTTATCAATCCTTGCATGGAAGACCTTTTGAAACGCCCCGCCTCAGACATCCTTGGTCGGACCGATGAGGATCTTTTCGGACCGGAGGCAGGAGATCACCTGAGAAAGGTGGCTTGCCGCGTACTTGATGGCGAAACGATTGAGGAAGAGCATGTGAGACGTGTGAACGGAAGCCCGATGACCTTTCTCGACATCAAGGCCCCGATGAGGAACGCGCAAGGTGAGATCGTAGGGCTCTGTGGGATTTCTCGGAGCATCACAGAGCGATTGCGTGGTGACCTTAGCCATAAGCCCTCTACCCGTGAGTACGAGTCTCCTACAATGCAGGCCACAATGGCCAGCGCTCACTTGGCCGCGGAGACAGACAGCATAATACTCCTCACGGGGGAGAGCGGAAGCGGGAAAGATTACCTGGCACGATACATCCATGATCAATCCAGCCGTACAGATGGTCCCTTCTACGCGGTGAACTGTGCCGCGGTTCCGGTGGAGCTTGCTGAATCAGAACTCTTTGGCTACGAAGTGGGCGCCTTCACCGGGGCCGCTCACCGCAAACGCGGATTACTCGAACTAGCCGAGGGAGGGACCCTCCTGCTCAACGAAATCGCGGAACTCCCACTGCCCGTGCAGGCCAAGCTGCTGACCTTTCTCGATACGTTCTCCTTTGCTCGGGTTGGGGGAGAACAGCCGGTGAAGGTCAATGCCCGACTGCTCGTGGCTACGAGCAAGGATCTGAATCAAGTCGTGGAAGCGGGAAGTTTTCGCAAAGATCTCTTGTATCGCCTTAAAGTATTCTCCATAGCGATTCCGCCCCTGAGGGAGCGGATTGAGGATATTCCCCTCCTGATGCGTGCATTGATTTCCCATCTCACGGTCGAGATGCAACTCGAGTCGGGGCCCCAGATTGACCCCGCGGTAGTCGACAAACTATCCTCATATCAGTGGCCGGGCAACGTTCGGGAGCTGCGAAACGTATTAGAGAGAGGATTAATTCTCGCACGGGGCAGACCTTTGAGTCCGAGTCACATCGCGTTGGACACGAGCACATCGGCCTCCCAACGGTCGCCAGACAGCCGTGAGCATGCCGGATCTCTCAAGCAGGTTGTTGAGCAGACCCAGCGTTCGATGATCATCGAAGCCCTCAAGCGTACGGAAGGCAGAAAGCAGGAGGCAGCCGCGATCCTGGGAATATCCCGGCATGCCTTGAAGCGCTACATGATCAAGTTCGGGATGTACGATCGGTGAGCGCTCATTGGTGATTGCTCGCGAGCGCTATGCGCTCATCCAGTAACTACTTGCTTTTCTTATCATTATCTTCTGTTCTCATTTTGCAGGAGCGATATCGCTCGCAGCCGGTCAGAGTCAGGACCTCAAACTCTAACCATTCAGATTCTCGCACCGACTCCAACTACTCGTCTTTACAACATTTTCCATCTTTTTTGTTTCTGACCCTGTTCTGGCACAATAAATGCCTGGAAAACGGTATGCGAATGGTCGTGACCTCTCTGTGAACCATTATGATGGTCAAGGCCGGTTAGACAGAACTTGAGAGAGAATGGTGTTGGTCGAACGTGAGGGGTCTCATATGAGCCCCTGGACTGGAGGAAAACGACGGGCGAATGTTCAACTGACATCGGCGGAGAAGAGATAGCGGGAGAGATTCACGCCCAATCAGAAGCTGGCGATCTAAGACAACCGGAAACGGGGTTGCGGTAGCCGAAAAGCACGGGATACATCCCATGACGCCGTATCGGTGGCGGAAACGTCTGGATCAAGGGGCTGCGGAGTTTATCAAAGGGAGTCGACCGAGGAGAGATCCTCCGGTGCGGGAGCTGGAACAAGGGAATCAGAAGCTCAGGGACACAGTGGCTCTACTCTCCCAGGAGCTGATAGCGCTGAAAAAAAAGATGAACTTGGTTTGAGCGGCAAGATGCCTGGTCGGCGATATTCTCGGGAACAGGGAGAGCAGATCGCGGGGCCGTGGCGCTTTTGCGGACCGAAGGCCTCTCGATCACAGCGTAGCTGAGACGACCGGGAGTGCCCTCGGTCGACCTTCTACCGGTGGAAGAGCCAAGACGAGAGCACAGAATACTCGAGTAGAAGGGGCGGCACATGAAAGTGCCCCAAGGAACTATCACAGTCGGGAAAGCCGGGGATCGACACTCTCCCCGATTGCGCTCCAATGGCATGCAACCAGACTAGGAGGAGAACGATGAGTTGCTTGAGGAAAGCAGGGTGGATTTTCGCACTCGTTTGTGCCGCGATCATGGTCGGCGGTTCCGGCTCAGACATTATCGGGGCTGAGTCAGCCGAAGACCTCATAGGAATAGCCGACAAGATCAAGAATGAGAACCCAGGGATCGCCCTGGAATTCTGGCGCGAGGGGACAAAGAATGAGTACAAACCCGGAGAAGAGATTGTGTTCGGCTTCACAGCCGACAAGGACTGCTACGTCGCCATAATCGATATGGGAACCAGCGGAAAGACGACGATTCTCTTCCCGAACAAATGGCAGACGGACAACAAGGCGGAAAAGGGAAAGAGCTACACCATCCCTCCGAAGGACAGCAAGTATGCCCTGAAAGTCAACGGTCCCGCAGGGCTGGAAAAGGTCAAAGTGCTCGCATGCGTCGACCCGATCCTTGGCGAGGTCTCCTCGCTGCAGGATGAGTTGAAGAAGCCGGTGGCGCAAAGTGAGGGAGGGGAGGCCTTCCTGACCATGAAGAATCCCGCGCTCGTGCTCAAGGATATCGCAGCTGTGCTTAAGGACATAGATCCCAAGAAATGGGCTACGGTCGAGATGAGCTTCGACGTGGTGGAGAAATAGGCAGGTCTGCTGGAATCAAGTCCGCCGACGGAACGGAGACCGGCCACGGAAGACCGGGATCAGCCCTGTAAAGAACAAACACTTGTACAGGGTTCCAACCCCTCCGGCAGGGTTTGAATTTCAGGCTTGAGGATTGTCGAGGTGATCGCTATGAAGAAGCAACTCGCATACGCGCTGGCACTGTGGACCATGCTCCTTCTTGGGCTTTCTCTAGAGAGCCCCGCCAAGGATACCCCCGAGAAAAAGGTTCCTAAAAGGCCCGTGCAGGCGCAGAAGAGGCCTCCGCACTTCCCGGGCCTGAAGATGATGAAGGAACTCATCGGCAAGGGCTATGACGTCAATGCCAGATCCAGGGAAGGGGACACGCCTTTGGTCGTCGCGACGGCCATGGGAGACCTTGCCGTGGCGAAGCTCCTCCTTGAGAAGAAGGCCGATCCCAACATCGCGAATAGGCAGGGCATCTCATCCCTCCTGGTAGCAGTGGCCAAGCGGGATACCGCGATGACCCAGTTGCTGCTCGATCATGACGCGAACGTGAACTACGCGGAGCCTCGAGCCGGCGCGACGCCTCTCATGACCGCATGCGCGAACGGAGACCAGCGGACCGCGGCCGTCTTGCTGGCCAAGGGAGCCGAGGTCAATGCCAAGAGCAAAGATGGTACCACGAGTCTGATCCTGGCGGCTGGAACCCCTCGCGCCGGGCTGGTCAAGCTGCTCTGCGAAAAGGGTGCACGGGTCAACGGGGCCACGGCCGGGGGATTCACTCCCCTGATGGTGGCTGCTGAAGCAGGGTACGCTGATGTAGTCAAAGTGCTTGTGGAGAAGGGCGCGGATATCAACGCGAGGACTCCCACGGGTACGACGGCGCTCATGATGGCCAGAAACAATTCGGGGAACACTCGCGCAGTCAAGCTCCTTCTGGACAAGGGAGCCTCGGTCGACCTCAAGGCCAAGGGTCCAGCGCTTCCCAACCCATTCCTAAGGTATGGTGGGAGTAGGTACAGTCCACCGCCCTCTACGCAAACGCCGAGCACTCCAAGTACAAGTTATCAGTCAGGATCACGGGGCAACTCGTCGATTTTGGGTACGATTACAGGTATTTTGAACCAGCTGCCCTCTGTTGGGGACCTGATTCGGCATCGTCCTCAACCCGTGGGTCCATATCCACTTGACTTCGAAGGGGATGAGGATTTCGACGATATCCCTGATTACGAACTCTCAGAAGAGCAGCCCGACATTCCTCCTCAGCAGGAGACGTATCAACCTCCCCCACCTGAGACCGGGCCGACCATATCAAAGGAAGAGGCACGGCGGAGGGCCTGCGAGAGGTATCCCGGCCTCGAATACGTGAATGGTAGGTGCAGGCGCAAACGGAAGGCCAAACCCCATCAGAGAAGGACGAGCGTGACTGCCACCCGCGCTCCCGAAGAACCTCAGGGAAGAATAACGGTGGACAACAGTGACCAGGGGAGGACGTACGCTTCAAGTCCCAAAAGGACGACGGTCACCACCTCGCAACAAAGAGTCTCCACGTCGACAACACTGGTCAGGACCACGACCCGGACGACTACGCCTAAGACAAAGGTATCGAGTAGGGATAGGTCAAATAAAGCGGTGCGCACGAACAAACAGAATCCACCGAGCTACAGCTACCAATTGGTTCGGGGATTTCCCCACGATGACCCGTACGAAAGATGTTTGAGAAATTGCAGGGGCAGCTTTTCCATCGGAGGCACCTTAGAGAGCCTTGCGACGGAAGGTGGAAAGCTTCTTACAGATTTGACCACGAATTTTGCAGAAACTGTGGTTGAAGGTACTAAGGACACGCCGATTGTTGGTGGTCTTATTCAAGGTACCTCAGACCTCCTATCGTTTGGCCTTACGGCTAAAGGCATGTCGGCTGTTATGGACCCGTGTGCAGCATATTGCCGTGGCGTAGGATCTGGCGACTCTCTTCCGTTTCCCGAAATGCCAGTAGAAGGGGGATTCTTGCCGCCGATCGGGCCAGTTCTTCCAGGCGGATGGCCGAGCATGCCAGAAATAGCCGAGCAAGCCACCGACATTTATCAACATTGGGAAGAAGAGATGGGCAATTGGGTGCAGGAAGTTGACAAGTTTCGGGACGAAAAAATAGTCGAAGATTGTTACGACGGGTGGTACTGTCCTGGAGCTAAGGAGGGTGAGGCGGTTTTCAAGACTTCAAGAAATGAAAAAGACGAATGCAATGATACGTGCAGGGCGGTGGAAGGAAAGAACTGTGAGCCCATATGCGGCAGCCATCGCGGACTATGCTTTTTGGTTTGTCGGGGTAAGGACAACATAGGTCCGGTGGGCGGCACTATAACAGTTGACTCCCAGGGCTCAGTGTCAGGAGGTACCCCTGAACCGGGTCCATATCAAGGTGGAGGGCAGACGCAGGGCGAAGGTCAGATTGTGCTTCAGAAGCACCCCGACCCCGATTCAGCAGCGCAACCGATTGGAGACGCTCCGCAGTATCAGGGGCCTATATCCCAGGTGCCTGAGGGATCGATACCTACAACAACTAATGGTGATTCCAATCCGAATCACGGATTAACTCAGTCTCAAGAACAATTTCTTTCGGAGCTGACAAAATGGAATGAGGAATTCGATAGGGAGGCAGAGATTTTGGCAGGTCCTTTCTCAGATTTCCAACAAAGTTTACTTGGTACATTGATGGGGGGAGTTCCAAAGGCTGGCAAGTTATACAGCTGGTGGGAGGCGGTGGATGCCCTGACTACGGAAGGTGGCAATAAAGAGGATACAGAGAAAAGAATGAGAGACATCCTTGGGATACAACCTTACACATCAGTAATAGCCACAGCCATTGATGGTGTCATACTAGTGGCAATTGCTGCTCAGTTTGGAGACGAGAGCGCCAAGAGGATAAACACACTGTACGAAACCTGGAACGACCTTGCTCGGAAGAATGGCTTTGATAGCTTCTCTCAGGCCTTACGGGTTGACCAAATTCTCAAAAGGCCAGGGAACGAGGGGATGTTGGTAGAAGAAGCTAAGGCGATAGCTGATCAGGAGGAGGAGCAAGAGCGTCTCAACCGCGATATCGGTGCTGCTCTCTGAAGGGAAACGCGTCTTCGGTAGGATAGAATCAGCTGTGAACTTGGATCCCGCACCTACAGTGCGAATCATTATGGCCAAACATTCAGAAAAATGATGGGCACTAAAATCAAGCGATAGCTTGAGAACAGGAGCCTCCGAGGATCAAACAATAGCCCGGAACCAAGTTAGATACGAAGATGAACCAATTGCCGGACCGTGAGGCGGAGATAGGGAACTTTCACGGAAGCCGTGCCTATGATGCCGGACAACGATTAGTCATTTTGGATGACTTGGTGAAACGAGAGCTGCGATCCATTCCTACGTCAGGAGGAGTTCTTTTTGACAGTGTCCGAAGTGTCCACAGGTCAAGATGATAGATGGCCAAAGGCGTGGTCAAAGAACCGGTTGGGACCAAAAGGCTCTTGGGCCGAAATCGTCTGGATCATTTTTCGAGCCATTATTTGGTTGGATTGCGGTAGGTAAAACGGGTTCGGATTCAGAATCGATCTGTCGGTTGGGGTTGCGGGAAGACATGCCACACAACTGCCGCCAACCTGAAGAAGCAACCTCAAACGCCGCCGCATAGGAAGAGGGACTGATCGTGGTGGAACGCCACCTGTTTCTCGACCGGTTGTGTAGGCTACCAGAGCAGGTAGGAGCAGGCAAGACGCTGATCTCAAAAGCGAGTCATCCGTCGGGGCAAAACGGTGAAACGAACCAACAGCATTGGACCTCTGAATAGAGACCGCGTGCCGTGCGAAACCATTGACCAGGAATGGAACGTTGATCGAACATCATTGCCGGCAGATACTTGTATGGAGTGAACTCATGACAACGCACTGGAAAAGAAATCTGATGCTCCTCGCGGCTATTCATCTGCTGACGATTTGGTGCGGCAGTTTCGTCATCGCGTCGGAGTGTGGATCGATCGGATCCTGGAAGGACATAGCTCTCCTGCCGACCAACGGTGACCATGGCAAGAACATCCATGTCACGCTTTCCGTTGACAAGGAAGACGTTCAGCCTGGCGACTATGTTACCATCTCGTTCGAGGCGGATCAGGACTGTTATCTGACCCTCATGGATGAGGGCACCTCGGGAAGGATCATCCGGCTGTGGCCCAACGATCAGTCAGGCCAAGACAATTTCGTCCGGGCCAATACCCGCAAGCAGTTTCCCGGTTCAGGCGACACCTTCAAGTATCGTATCGCGGGTCCGCGCGGCACCGAGCGGGTCGTGGCATACGCGACGTCGGAATCTGGGAAGATTCTCAATGAGGATGACTTCAGGGCCCTTGGAAAGAGCGGCTTCAAAGAGCTGAAGCTGAAAGCCAAGGACCTCAGCGTCGTCTTCAGGGAGAATACGGAACCCTCCAAGTCCGATTTCTCCTGGGGAACCGCGCAGGTCAATCTCTGTATTGGCTCTCCGGAAGATTCCCGTTCCGTGCCGAAACCCAGCTCCCAGGATTCACCTGACGAGTCCACAACTCGCGATTCCGCATCTACGATTTCTGATGGGGTATCCTCGTCTCCCACCGGCGGGTTGACCGGGAAGAAGGTGGTACTTGCAATTGGGGTTCCGACTGAGGGTCTCCGGTATTCCGATCAGGACGCCAAGAGTTTCGCGGAGGCGCTCAAATCCAAACTGAGGGTCAAGCGCTCGGACGTGAAACTCCTCTTGAGATCACAAGCCAGCTATGACGCAGTGGAGAAGGGTTTGAAATGGCTGGCGGAAAAGACGGGCCCCGAGGATTCCGCAATCATCTACTTTAGTGGACACGGCACGTCAATCCCCGATACCGCGCCGCTCGATGAGAATGACGGTAAGGACGAATGCTTTGTATTGCATTACACCGGTTCGCGGGGCAACTACCTTCAGGCGCTGGAACGCAAGATACTGATGAAGGACGACGATTTCAACAGGCTCCTGAAAAGGATCCCCGCGCGCAAGAAGATCCTCGTGGCCGACGCCTGCCATAGCGGAACCATCGCCAAGGGTCGGGCGACAGGAGCGGAGAAATCGCGGTTCGTCTCCAAGTACCTGCCCTTCACCGATCCTGTAACCGGCAAGGAACGGCGGCTCAAGGCCAAATCGATTGCCACGGACTACGGCAACGATCACGAGGCGGTGATGGCCGCGTGCAGGGATGACGAGTCCTCGTACGAAGATGAAAAGAGGAAATCCGGTTTGTTCACGTACCATCTGCTGCTGGCCATCAACGCTGGAGCTTCCAGCCTCAGTGCCGCATTTAAGCACGCTAAGCAGAGAACGGAGGAGGAAACGAGACAGTTCATGAAGAAGAATCCCCGGAGTGCTGTAAATGTCCAGCATCCGACTCTCACCGATCCGCACCATTACACAGGCCTCTTTATCTTCTGAACCGCGTTGAGGAATCAGGAGATGAATGGTGAGGCTTCGGGAAACCGGCTTTTTGGAGAAAAGACCGGGCTCCGAAAGCAGGGGTCTCAAAGGCTGGCGAGACGATCCCTACGAAGATGCACGCTGAAGTTTGCAGGAGCGAAACATTTTGAGGAGATACGGCTTCTTTCCCGAGGGGTGAATCATTCATGGAGCTGAAAGACGGGCCGAATCCAGCCGTCTGAGAGGAGCTGCAATCGAATCGATAGCCATCCGAAAACGAAAGACGGACCGGAGAACGGTCTGAAAAGATAACGCCGAGGGGGTGCCTCGCTCGTTCGTACTACGGTGAGGAACCCTCTCCGAGAATCGTTTTAATCAGAGAGGGGAGGACACATCATGAAGAAGTTCATAGCATTGGCTCTTGCCATCGGAGTCCTCGGCATCCTCGGGTTCCCTTCAGCCAAGGACGCCTGTGCAGAATCGTACGGGGAGTACATCAAGAAGCTGCGGAAGGCAGAGAGACCTGAACTCATTCCCAAGGGAGGTCTTCGGCCGAAGCGCTTGAGAGTGAAGGATATCGTCATCGAAACCACAAAGCAGTGTGGAGAACTTAACACCTCGGAAGCCTTGCTCTTTGAGTACGGCCTCCCTGTGCTCAGGCCCATTCCCGAGAACGAGGACAACCTCGAGGTGATCGCCGAGGGAATAAAGATCGGGTACGAGCAGTTTCCGGATTACAAGTACTATATTGACGGCCATACGTGCGACATCGGGACGAACGAGAACAACTGCCGCCTCTCCTGGGAGCGGGCCAGGGCAATCTATAACAAGCTCATCGAAAAGGGAGTCAAGGCTGATCGGCTCGTAGTCCGTGGGTTCGGAGAAATCGATCCCGCCCATCCCAACACATCCGAAGCGAACAGAAAACTGAACAGGCGCGTAGTGATCCTCACGGCCGGCTGCGACCAGGCCAAGGACAAGGACCATCTCGCGTGTGGGGAATCGGGAGGCTCCCTGTACAGCCAAGCCACGAGTCCTTCCGGTAGGGTTTCCCCTGGTCCCTCCGGAGGAGGCGGGGAGGCTCTCTCGGGCGACGTGGATTGGGACACTCTGGAACAACTGGAGAAAGCCGCCAAGGAGAACCGTGCAGAGGCCGAGAAAGCGGCAGCTGATGGAGATCAGACGAAGGCAAGCTACCTCAAAGCCGCGGCAGACAAACTGGACGAGGTGGCATTCCAGGTAAAGGGCTTAAGGGCAAAGAGCAAGCCTCGGTCAGGAGGCATGCTGCCCGGTTTCAAACCGGCTGGAGGCAAGGGTCTACCGACAAAGGAAGAACGTGGGCCCCTCCCCGGTTTCAAGCCCGTGAGGAAGTAGCCGCCGTCAGGGTTTCGGAAACCCCGATCCAGGCACCAATGCCTTAAGCCGATGGTCGTCCCAGGCTCGATTCCCAATTTCGTTAAACAAGAGCGCAGTAAGTAAACGGATAGTGGGGATCGGGCCGGGCATTGGCCGCCGACTTCCGTTTGGAGAATCCATGGCCGACGACCAGTCCGCATCGGCCAGCGAGGCTCGCGAAACGTGAGGGAAAATCCATGAAGACGAGCAGCGGAGGGAAGGGAGCGGAAGCGTGGAGCTGTCTACTGTTGTCAGCACTGGCTCTCACTTTTTTTATGGGGCGTCCGCTCTGTGCCGAGTCCCTATCCTATGACTGGGGCGCCCGCAGTAAGGGCTTTGGTCAGGCCTATTCGACGGCCATGTTGGCCGGTCAAGGGGGCGATCTCTACGCTGTGATCGTCGGACTTTCGAGGTACTGCAGTAACAAGATACCGGCCCTGACCGTCTCAGACAAGGATGCGCGAGATTTCGCCAGGTTTCTCAACACACAGAGAGACCTCTTCCGCCGGGGCCACATCAGACTTCTAACCAATGAGAACGCCACGTATGCCGAAGTCAAGAAGAAGCTCTATTACTGGCTGCCTGAGGCCAAGCGAGACGACACGGTGATCATATTCTTGAGCGGACACGGGTCCGACGATTCCAAGAACCCCGGTGAGTTCTTCTTCCTGACTCACGATTCCGACCCAGACTACCTGGCAACCCAGGCTATCCACATGAACCGTCAGTGGTTCCTTGAGAAACTCGATTCTCAACACGTGGCCGTCTTTGTCGACGCTTGCCACGCGGGCGCCATGCAGATGCGTACAAAAGGCGCGAAATCTTTGCCTCCGTCCTTTCAAAGGTTCAACGAGCTTTTCGAGAAGTCCCCAGGGAAAGTCCTCATTACCTCTTCGAGGGCAGACCAGATCTCCACGGAGAAGGAGGAATTCGGAAACAGCGTTTTCACCTATCACCTCATTCACGGGCTCATGGGAGAGGCCGACCATGATCCCAACGATGGGATTGTCACTCTGAAAGAAGTCTTCAACTACGTGTACAACCGGACCAAGGAGGACTCAAAAGGTTACCAGAGCCCTCAAGTCAAACCCGACATCCGAGAAGGCGATTCGAGGTGGGAGTTCCCCCTGGCAATGGTGGCTCCGAGTGCGCCGCCGTCTGAAATCACGCAACGGGCGTCGGTCAGGCAAGGTGAAGTGGAGAGGCTAGAAAACCTTGTGAGGGGAGGGAGTGTTCAGGCGGCGTTTGATCTGGGCAAGATGTATGAGGAAGGCAGAGGGGCAGAGCGGAACCTCACCCGCGCCGTCGGCTATTACACTTCGGCGGGTGATGACGGCAACAGTGAGGCACTCTTTCGATTGGGGCGGATCTATGAATACGGCCGGGAGTCAATACAGCGAAACGTTGTTAAGGCACTCAGCTATTATGCAAGAGCCGCTAAGTTAGGTCATCTACGGTCAAAAGCCAGATATGAAGAGCTTGACGCGAAACATGAGGCGGACAAACTCAAGCTCTTTGTTGCTCAAGGAGACGCGGGTCCGGGTCCGATGCTGCAACTGGGACGAATGTATTTGAACGGTGTAGGCGTTCCCAGGGACTTGGCCCAAGCGGCAAAATGGTGCATAGCTGCTGATAAAGCGATGTACACCGGCTACGCTAAAAGTGAGTTGTGCCGTCTCTATCGCCTGGGAGCTGATCTCGGAGATTACTTCAATAGGATCCGAGACCGCTGTTGCCGAACGTGGGATATGGACAGTTCGATATCACGAAGCTTTATGCGAGGTGTGTGCAGAGGTTGGAAGGAACGAGAGGCTGCCAGAGAGCGACGCTCAAAAAAAGAATACGAGCGATTATTGAAAACCCTGAGCAGATCAGAGAGAAAGTTGTTCGTCGACACGCTTCCCAAAGACGAATCACTTGACCTTTTATCGAAGTGATTACAGATTAATGGATTCCGGGTATCAATCCGCGCGGCCGAGATAGCCACTCTGGCGGACTCGAGACGACTTGAGGCAAAGGAGCACACAGGAGCGTTTTTGAAAAAACCGGAGGGAATTCGGCAGATTGATCTTCTGGCAGGCCGGGTCCTCCCGTGCGACTCGTTTCTCATTCTCGGCGTAACCGATTCGCTCATGCGTGCAACACCTAAACGGTAGCTCTAGCCTTGGGACAGATCAGCCTTCTAGGGGAGGTTCTGATGACCAGAATCATCGTGCGCGCGGGGTTGGACAACACTGGAGCAGGTCTCGGCTACTCGGTAATGCTTCTTCTCGTGCTCGTTTCAGTCGTTTTCGCGGTGCCCTCTTCGTCCGCCGCGTCCCGTGAGGACGAGTCTCCAAGCGGCAACGCCGATCTGGAATCCGTGACTCCGGTGGAACCAGCGCTCGGTGATCTGTACGCCTTGGTGGTCGGAGTATCGAGATACAAGAATGCCAAGGTGCCCGGTCTGGAAGTCTCGGATAAAGACGCCGAGGCATTTGCCGCCTTCCTGAAAACACAAGACAGGCTTTTTTCAAAGATTCATCTTACGCTCCTGCTGAACGAAAGGGCCACGACAGTGGAGGTCAAGAAACACCTCTTCCACAAGCTCCGGCGGGCTGGAAAGAATGATACGGTGGTCCTCTTTTTCAGCGGTCATGGATCAACGCCCCCCGATTTTCCGGGGGAATATTTTCTCGTAACGTACGATGCAGATCCTGAATTTCTGGAAGCGACTGCGGTTAACATGACCCGTATGAGGTTCCTCAAAAGACTCGACTCAAAGAGAGTTGTGGTCATAGCCGATACGTGCCACGCGGGGGGTTTCGAGCTAAGCGGAACGAAGAGCGTTCAACCACCCTTGAGCAATCTCCTCCGCGAGTTCAAAGAGTCTTCTGGACGTGTGGTCATTACCTCCTGCCGGCCGGACGAGTTATCTCTGGAAAAGCCCGCCCTAGGAAATAGTATTTTCACGCATTACTTGATTAGAGGGCTCAAGAGCGACGCGGACTTTAACCGAGACGGTGTCGTAACTCTCAAGGAAGCATACGATTTTGTCTACGAAAACACGAAGGACGAGACGAGCGGCGTTCAGCATCCCCAGTGGGAAGGACGGGTCGAGGGGGCAATGCCTCTCTCGTTCCTACATCCAAGAAAGCCAACCATGACCCTGGTGACAACACCAGCGTCCGTGCAAGTCTATCTGCGGCACAAGGGGAAAGCACGCGGCGTAGGAAAGACGAATGAAGATGGCCGGCTGGTACTGAGAAACCTTCCCCTGGATGGACCCTTTTTCCTCCAGCTCAGGAAGGTAGGATGGCAGGACCTGATTCTCGGTCCTCTTACTCTGTCCCAAGGCGAGAGGAACATGAGACTGCCTCCGGTGGAATTGAAGCCTCGAGTTGGGTTTCTATAGTGCTGCGCGATGAGACTGAGTCCTAAGCGAACGAGGCCAGGAC
>CAZCDS010000092.1:0-19473 GCA_964497585.1 uncultured Syntrophaceae bacterium | reverse complement strand
CCAATTTCCCCTATCTCAAATGCGATGAGTTCTTCAATGGTGGGCAATATTCAGTGCCTATCTGATCGCAACTTGGTATTACGAGAGGAGGACAGGGGGATTTCACTTTTCAGGCGACTGGAAAAATTCGCCGGAAGCTCACTCATTCGAAAGGCCATTTGTAGTGGACACGTTGGGGTTGGCACAACCCAACTCGATTATGCCGAGAAAACAAAGGGGCTGCAAAAAGGAATAAGCTCCTTATGTCAACCAGTTATCCCTCGGGAGGCACCCGCCTTGCTAGAGAAGTTCCGCTGCAACAATCGAGGGATGACACAAGAATACGCGACCGAACTTATGAAACAACATAATCAGGCGTGGCAGCGTGATCCGATCACGAGCCGACCGCATCGGAGTGGACTTTGTCTTGCGGTTCATTCGAATCGGGATCTTCGTAGCTGATCCCGGTCCGATGATCCCGAACCGCATTGGGATTGGCAGCAAGATATTCGCGCAGATGAGGTTGATTGTGAACGAGACCGCACTTGAGGCAGGTGTGCTCGAGATCCGCGGGAAGATCCCCCATCGCAGACGGGTCAAAGAGCTTCCTTGCCGTGACGAATTTCTCGTTTCCCCGGATGTCCAGCAGACGGGAAGGTCGGTAGTCCCCGAAATCGTCCCGCTTGTTGAAGACAAAGCAGCAGGGAGCTACACCGCCGTCGGAATTGACGACGACGGCGTGCCAGAGCTGCCTGCAATACTGCTTCAGTACTCTTTTCTTAAGGTTTTCCGCACCGCGCGCTTCGACCGTGGCATAATCGGGCCCGCCTCCTGAACGGAATCTGAAGATATCCACCCCCAGTTCTTTTGCTATTTCGTACGCGCGTCGTGTCTCGTGTTCGTTATGCTTGAAGACCAGGTACTTCCAATCGACGATGGGGTTTTGCAGGTTTCTCCTCTGCCGGTAATCTAGAATGTGGGCGATATTCTCCAGTACCAGCTCGAAATTACCGGCATTTCGGTATTTCTCATAGGACTCTTGGGTCGCACCGTCCACACTGAGGATGAGATAGTCGAGTCCCGCGTCGCAGAGATCCTCGAGGACCCGCTTGTTTCGTATGTTGAAGTTGGTCGATATGGCGGTCCATATTCCGGCCCTGTGGCAGATTTCCACGAGTTCGCCGATCTTCGGGTGAAGAAGCGGCTCGCCCCAATTGAAGAAGTCACAGACGAGGAGGTACTTGCCGCACTCGTCCACGAGTTGCTGCACAACCGACGGATCGATGAAGCTCTTGTCACGACCGCCGTCCAGCCTCAGGCCTGTGGGGCAATAGGGGCATCTGAGGTTGCACTTGTTGGCAACGTCTATGATGGCAACATAAGGGAAGGCCTTGGGGCGCGCCACGCGGCGGACTTTTTCATACTCGCATCGCAACAGGTTCCAGAGCTTCGCCGGTGTCACGTACTCCATGCCGGCCAGCCCGAGAGTTCCCCACCGGCCGATACCGATTCCTCTAAAGGGAATAAGCTTTGCTACCTGAAGGGACAGCGTCTTTCCGATAGACATCAAACTCCTCTTGCTATTGTACGTCAGGTTCGTGAATCGGTCCCCGCGGACCCGAAATACTGTTGGTAAAGCTCCAGAACCTTCCGATGGTTCTTGTCGGGATCAAATTGCTCCTGCACTTTGGACCGGCCGCGCTCGGCCATCGCGATGGCCGAATCCCGGTCCGCGATCATGGTGCGAACCGCATCGGCGATGGCTGCGGAATCCCTCTCCGGAATAAGGAGCCCC
The DNA here is from genome assembly GCA_964497585.1 of uncultured Syntrophaceae bacterium. Taxonomy (GTDB): domain Bacteria; phylum Desulfobacterota; class Desulfomonilia; order Desulfomonilales; family Desulfomonilaceae; genus CAZCDS01. The sequence goes on along the minus strand of CAZCDS010000092.1, from coordinate 17,699 downwards.
GTCACCCGATTCTCAATCACCTCTGGTATGCCCGAGACGTCCGTGGCTATGACGGGCACGCGGTGCGTGAGCGATTCCATGATCACCGTGGGTATGCCGTCCCGGTCGCCGTTAGAATGCACCACGCTCGGCATAACAAAAATGTCCGCGGAATGAAAGAGTTCGGAGACCCGATCGTACGAAAGGAATCCGGGAAAGGAGACCCGATGCTCAATTCCCAGTTCCTGCGCCAGCTTTTCGAGCTTTGATCGGAGCGGACCGTCGCCCACGAGATTAAGACGAAAGTCGAGACCTTCATCCTGAAGGATCTTGCAGGATTCGAGAAGGTACTCATAGCCCTTCTTGCCCACGAACCTGCCAAGGGCAAGCAGTCTGTACGGCGGCATCATGGCGACGGGCGATTCTCTGTGCTCTGTGAGCGGTATACCGTTGTACGTCAAATGGATCTTGCTGGCGTCCCCGCGGAGCAGCTCTGCGAGGTGTCCCATATTGTAGCCCGTTTCGCTGCGCACGAGTGTGGCAGCCCTGAGTTTGTCCGGGAGACCCTTGTCCGGAGTGAAAATGTCCCAGGCACGGCCGGTGAAGCTGAAGGGAATTCCCGTCAACCGCGAGGCCGTCCACGCGGCGGTTGCAGGACCGCTGGCCCAGGGCGCGTGAATGTGTTCTATCCCTTCCTCCTCAAAGCGCCGCGCAAGCGCGAAGCCGCAGAAAAAAGCCCACAGATTCTCGCCAGTCTTTTCGGGCCCGCTCCAGCGTTTGAGCGAAAGGGTTCTCAGTACATCCCTTGTCAGGCGACGGTCTCTCTTCCACCAATAGAGAAAATGTCGGTGAACGCTCTTGAGGTACGGAATTCCAAGGCGCTCCACCCGGTCGGACACGGAGGCCATCTCTGCCGAGAGGTCGTCGGCGATCTCGCCGTACAAGGTGAAGACCTTGAGAGGAAGACCGAACTTCCACAGGTTCATCACTTCCCTGAAGACAAAGGTCTCGGTGGGCTTCGGGAACCAGAGCAGGATGTATGCGGTTTTCGGGTACTCCAATGGCGGCTGTCCTTTTATTCCGCGCCGTTCAGGCTGTTTGCGGCCTGTGGAAAGAGTCACGAAGTTCCGACAAAGTTATTGATTCTACAGAGATCTTCCTCCTGAGCCAAGAAAAAAAATGTCGCAGCCTGTCGATGAAACGCTCCACGTCCTGGTCTGTGGAGGTCTGGGGAGACGCGCCCGGCAGAAGCTCGGATGAATGGAAGAATACGCACAGGACGTGGCCGCCCCGTGCCCGGTGCAGTTGCACGGCCATCTTCAGCCGCCTTAATCCGGTCCAGTAAGGCTGTGCCGGGAGCGATCCGAGGTTCATGGCGAACCATGAGACCCACGCCCGCGGAACCAGTCCGGTCCTCTCGATACCTTCCAGCGCCGATCCCAGACCCGGCACAACCGGTAAGACCGTGAGCGGCACTTCCAGAATCTCTGAGGATCCCGCTCTGCACAGGTTGTCCCGGTCAGGGAAGTACGGCTCGCTCGGAGCGGCCAGGTGTGAAGGCCCGCCGTAATATTTGCGCATGGGACAGATGCTGCTGTCGACTCTGATTTCGGACTCCTCGAGCACGGAAAGCATTTTCGGCCCCATGTTGAAACGGCCCATCCTGAAGGAAACCGGCCTCACTCCCATGGGCTTCAGGGCCGCAGTCAGATTCTCGAGCTTGGCGGCGAGCAGCTCCCTGGGGATCAGTTCGGAGGGCGCGGGCTCAGGATAGGGCAAGGGATCCAGCGGCGGGGTGTTCCAGGGATGCAGATGCGCTCCCATCTCCCCCTGCCATCTGCTCACCAATTCCAGGAGAATCCTTCGATTGGGCGCGTAACGGGCCACCTGATAGGACACGAGCAGGGTCGGGCGTATGTCGAACTCCCGGAAGACCGAGTCGAGCAATTGGAGCCTCGGGACATTGGAGGCGGGGGCGTCACCGGAATGATATTCCGAGCGGAACAGGCCCTCTTCCTCCACATCTATGGTTACCGCCAGCTTCATAGAGCACTCGTTCCAAAGGCTCCTCATACCATCTTGCGCGCATTTTGGCAAAGTCGGCAAGGTACGTCGCGCCGGACACGGACGCCTCGGGTCGATCGACACCGCAGATTGCTCGGCCTGTGCGGGCTCACGATCCTCCCTTCTCGAACTTAGTGGCCGGAATCGCTGCCCTACGAGGCGTTTTCCGTTGACAGAGAGGCTTGTACAGCTTATGGTCTCGAAGAGAGGAAATACGCACTGCTCATTTAATCTGCCAATATCTGGACGAGTCGCAGGGCATTCTCGGCTCGTGTGGGGGTTCGAGGATGGCTCCGATCCCAGGTTTCATGCTTAGGGCTGAAGGGATTGGTGTGCGCTTCACACACCGGTTTGACACATTTCCGCTTTTGAGACGGGAAGGGGGGTGAGATGCCTTCACTTTTTAGGTAAGGACGGCTGTTTGTCGCAAACCGTATCCAACCAGGAGGAGAACAACGATGTCAGCGCAAGCAAACGAGTCTTCGCCCGGCATGTTGAAGGCCATGGGTGATGGACTTACCCGATGGACGGAACGATGGATTCCCGACGCTCTCGTCATTGTGTGGATACTGAGCATAATCACCTTCATCATGGCCCTCATCTGGGGCGACACCACTCCGAAAGGGGCGCTCGTGGCCTGGGGGAAAGGCTTCTGGGTACTCCTCAAGTTCGGCATGCAGATGTGTTTGATCATGATGACCGGGTACATCCTGGCCTGCTCCCCCCCGGTTAGGCGCATTCTCGACTGGCTTTCGGGCCTGCCCAACCCTGAGAGGCCGGCCCAAGCCATCTTGGCTATGTGCCTCTTCTCCATGATAACCGCGTGGATAAGCTGGGGGCTTAGCATTATCGGCAGTGCCATGTTCGCTCTGTTCGTCATTCGAAGAAACCCCAACACTGATTACAGGCTTCTCGTAGCCGCAGCCTATCTGGGGTTGGGCTGCACCTGGCATTCGGGACTCACCGGCTCAGCACCGCTGCTGGTCAACACGCCCGACAACTTCCTGATCAAAACGAAACTGCTGGGTGCCACGATAACCCCCTGGGACACGATCTTCACACCATTCAACATCATCCTGGCGATCATCGTGGTCATCTGCGTGACCGCCCTCATGACGGCGATGCATCCTCCCAAGGAAAAGACCTACAAGATCAAGCCGGAACTCCTGGACCAGCTCAAGATTTACGAGGGACCGGAGAAACCGGCTCAGTACGAGTCCGCTTCCCATTGGATGAACTGGTGGCCGGGTTTCAATATCATCGTTGCCGCGGCCGGTCTGATCTGGTTGGGAATGGAACTCAATGCCAAGGGAATTGGAAGAATCCTTAACCTCAACAACATAAACATGTTGTTCTTGATGTTGGGGATACTTTTCCACTGGAGACCCTGGTCGTTCCTGAAAGCTTCTGAAGACGCGGGTAAGGCGACCTGGGGCATCGTGATTCAGTTCCCCTTCTACGCGGGTATCTTCGGACTATTCAAGTTCACCGCGCTTGCTACCGCAATGACAAGTGCGTTCGTGGCCATTTCTACGCCGGCCACCTATCTCTTGATCATCTACTGGTATGCGGGACTACTCAACTATCTCATCCCGTCCGGCGGTGGAGAGTGGGCAGTGACCGCACCCTACCTGATCCCTGCGGCAAAACAACTGGGCGTGAGTATTCCCAAGACAGTCCTCACCTATGCGTGGGGTGACATGCTCACGGATATGATCCAGCCGTTCTGGGCGATCGCGATGCTGGCCGTGGCAAAGCTGGAGTTTCGTGAGATCATGGGATGGCTGATCCTCGTATTCATCGTCTACTTCGTCATAACCTCCATTGCCTTTCTCATCTTGCCCATGGTGTGAGCAGGCGGGGTCCCCTGCGGGGGACCCCACTGCCTCCTCCGACCCGTCCGACGTTCCGCTGCACGTTCAGAACGACAGCATTTTCCCCGACGCCAACATTTTCCCGGGAGCAGGGGGATAGGCTCTGTAGGGGGGCGTTCCTGCCGCCGTCAATCCTATCGCAGGCAGGTGAGCACGACCCTCACGCGGAGATCTCCTGCCTCGCGGGTGGAAGAGAAATGGTATCAGGTGCGAATAAGCACGCGAGCCGGCGCGCCGTCCGCCCCTTTAATTCGGAGAGGCAGGCAGAAGACCTCGCAGGGCCCGGGCGGGACGTCAACGAGGTTCACTCCCTCGACGATAAGGATTCCGGCTTTCAACAGAGTCAGATGGACAGGCGCTCCCGGATTCATGTATTTTTCGATAGAGAGGTAGTCGTTCCCCACGAGACACACGCTCCGTTCCACCAGGTACTCCGCCCCGTCCTCCGTGAGGTAGACATAGTTCTCGTGAAAAGTCGACTCGTGGAGCCGCGGGGAGTTGTCCGTCTTGAGCAACACCCGGACATGGTCTCCCAGTTCCGACGCCTCAAGGGCCTGACGATCCACGCACTCTCGGTCGGTCATGTCGAGCACCACGCCCGGTCCCACCAGGGTCTCGAGGGGTATCCGGTCCACGGTGGCTCCGCTGTCCAGATAGTGTGCAGGAGGGTCGACGTGCGTGCCCAGGTGGGTCCCCATCGACATGAGTGCAAGGTTGAAGGGATCGCCCTTTGCGCGTTGAAAGAACGGCTCCATTTTGAACGAGGGATCGCCGGGAAAGGTTACCATTCCGTGTCTTATCGGCATAGTCGCATCATAGAGAGCCATGGAAGGCCTCCCCAATGAAATTTGGCACTCGCCCCGGACGAGTGAAGCATAGCACGAGGAGACGGGTCAAGTACGCCGGCAGACACGGTCGAAAGGCCGATATGTAGGTGATTTCCATCCTTCATGGAGGTGGTAAGAGCACGTTCCGATTCCCTGAGGACTTCCGTCAATGCGGCCATGCCTCTTGGGTGGCGAACTCCTCTGAGACGGATTTTGCCCTGCAATCGGCCCGCGATCACGCCACAGTACTCCTTGGCGTACATACGGGCGCGTATTCTCTCTTCCGGAACTGGGACGGGCAATTGCTCAGATTGGTTCGATGCTCAAAGGGGTAGTGTGGTTCGTGCAGCGGGCCCGATACGCGTACCTTCGGGACGGGAATCGAACCTGCTGCTCAATTTTCACTTCCGTCTCCATTCGCCGGGCTCACTGCCATCTTCCGCGATGATCGGGCTTCTCCCGGTTGGACGGCGAACTGAATCTGTCCCGCAGCGGTGATTCCTCAGTGGTTCAGGAAGTCTCATCTCGGTTGGCGGTCAACACCGGTTACGGGAATGGAGTGGAGATAGTCGATTCGTTTTTTCCGGTGAAGATCCCTCTTCGGTCTCTGGAGGGCATTGTCGGATAGCTGAGCGAGGATGTGCCGCAGTACTATGAGGAGAAGGCCCTACCGGAAGTTTCTCCAGAGGCCGTGGTGAGCGTTGCCACGATGGGCAAGAAGGGGGGGCATTCCCAAACCCAATCGCGAAAGGACGGAGACCCAAGTAAAAGCCACCAACCTGGCCAAGCCTGGAAGGAATAGGATGGCGACGGTAACATCAGTGTATACCACCCCCGAGTCATGTACGAACGGCCCACAACATGGTGCACGAGATGTCCGATCAGGAAAGCTCAGGCTCCAGGCCCAAGCACGAAAACAAACAGATATGGGGAAGCCTCGCCGATGGTCCCGACAAGACGGTTGTACGCCTGAAGAGGGCTGTGGCTCAGCGTTTACCGGAAGGCAGCGAGCCGGCCTGTATCCTGGACGGCGAGCGATCACTGTGGAATCAGGCGTAAGGGTATTTTCGTACTGCCTTTTTTGTCCCGAGCATCTTCCATGTCCTTGAGCAGCCGACCAAGGCAGCATAGTGCCTCCATGGGGCGAACAGCCCTGAGGACAGGGCGTTCCTGACCGAGCGACTGAGAAGGCTCTTGGTCGGAAAGGCGGGCACGCTTGTCGGGGGTTTGAGGCAGATGCTTACCAAGCACAAGCTCTCCAAAAGTAAGATCTATGCCTTCAAGCAAGTGATCGGGTACCTGGAACGGGACGATCCGAGCATGAGGGGCGAGATCTGCCTGGCAAAAGGCTCCCCCATGGGAAGCGGGGTCATTGAGAGCGCCGTCGCAACGTGATCAACGACAGGCTGGAACCCACCGGAATGAGCTGGACGGCTCAGGGAGCAGTGAGCGTAATCCGCCTACGAGCCGTTCACATCAACAATGACCGAGACTCCTTTTGGAAACATGGTCGCGAATCGGAAAGGAAACGCCTCTACGGTGTGGACGATGCGGACCCACGCGAAATCCGGAATCAAGAGCTGCAGTGCGCAACATGAACCATGACAAATAGTAGCGGCGCCGACCTGCTGCAAGCCCTCCCTCTCGACTCTCAGGGTGCCAAGACGCCCGACATGGCAAGAGGGCAGCATGATCCTGGATTCAGGTCCCTCGAAAATCTTGTCCGGGCCGTGAATCCTCCGGGTTCCTCGTTGCATCTAACATCGTGAAAGTGGAGATCATACCTCTGAAGGAGGAACAGGAAATGTCCGACAGAGAATTGTTCAAGAAGAAGATCAAAGGGAAGAGATTCGGCGCGGTGAAGGCGGCTGCGCTCCACGGATGGTGTCTATTCCAGCCCAAGAAAGGCTCTTGATCTAGGATAGACGGAAACGACAGAGTGTTCCAGCCTCGGGAACGGGCTGATGTTGAGAGAGGTCCGAAATTGCTTTACTGAAGGCACGTGTTCACCGTCTTGAGGCTTCCATGAATACAGGGCCTGTCTCACGCTCGGAATTCTATCGAAAAGGACCCATGCCATCCCCACCATTGGACGTATCGCAATAATGGTATCTGTTAAGTCGGGTTTGGCTCTCTCGGGAAGTCGGTTCGAGGGGGGATACCCATGGGGACGCTATCTTCACAGGCGCGTCCCCCTACGCGCGAGTCCCTCTAGTTGCCGGCAATCGAGCACTCGCTTGTCTTCTCTTGGCATACTTTCCGCTTGAATGCGTCTTCGAGCTTGTAGAACAGTTCGTTGAAATCCGCCGGCTTCATGAGGTAGTCGAAAGCTCCGAGCCGCATGCCTTCCATGGCAGCTTCCAGACTCGCGTGGCCGGTGAGCATGATCACTTCGACCGAGGGATCGAGTTTCTTCATTTGGGCAAGGGTCGTGATCCCGTCCAAGTCGGGCATTTTGACATCGAGAACCACGACGTCCACCGGGGAATCCCGCATCTTGTCCAATGCCTCACGCCCGCCCGTAGCCCAACTCACGTCCAATTTGCGTTTCGAGAGCCTCTTGACAAGCGGGGCGAGAAATCCTTCTTCATCGTCTACGAGCAGCACGCGAAAACGACTCATCCTTTTCCCCTCCTCTCGCACGCTTGCTGGATCTTTGCCACCAGGTCTTCCAGTTCGCACGGTTTGGTCAGGTAGTCAAAGGCTCCGTACGCCATCCCGTCCCGTGCAGCCTGCTCAGAACCGTGGCCGGTGAGCATGATCACCGCCATTTCCGGGCACATCTTTTTGAAGATCTTGAGTACCTCAATTCCGTCCATGTCACCCATCTTCAGATCAAGAACCGCGACGTCGAAGTCCTCTTTACGGAGCGCCTGAATGCCTGCGCCACCGCTCAGAGCAGCAGTTACCGCGAAATTCCTTTTGGTGAGTCTTTTGGAAACTATTTCAACGTACGCGACTTCGTCGTCAACGAGAAGGACTGCTCTGGGACGAGACTGCAGGCCGTTTTCTAACGCCATGTCAAGCCTCCTCAGAAGCCTCTTCTCAAAGTTATCTCTTTCATCTGGGCTTCGAGAATCTTTTCCTCGTGTCTGGCCTTTTTCGCCCCTGCCTCGGCCACCTTCGCCATGAGGATGTCCATGTCGCAGGGTTTCATCAGGTAATCGTACGCTCCCAGCTTCATGCCTTCAATGGCGCTTTCCACCGTGGCATGGCCTGTGAGCATGATGACCTCTACGAGCGGGTGATTTCTCTTGATCTCTCTGAGCGTCTCAATACCGTCCATTCCCGGCATCTTTACGTCAAGAATGACAATGTCGACGTTCCCGTCAGTGTCCAGCATTTCGAGTGCTTCCCGACCCCCGAACGCAGGGATAATGTCGAAATTCCTTTTCCTGAGACGTTTTGCCATCGTTTCCACGAAGGGCGCTTCGTCGTCAACGAGCATTATCGTGATGGGTTTCATTGTGGTTCTCCTCCGTTCATCTGCTAGGGTTCTCATGACCTGTTACGCTGCACAGAGCCCCGGCGCGATATTCTTACTGGACCCGGGCCTGTCCCTCCTGCATCGGAATCTTGACGTGAAAGGTGGTTCCGATACCCATGGCGCTGTTCACGCTGATGTCGCCTCCGAGTTTCTTGACGATGCCGTAGCAAATCGACAAACCGAGCCCCGTTCCTTGACCAACGGGCTTGGTCGTGAAAAACGGATCGAATATGCGTTGAAGGTTGGCCGCAGGTATTCCAGGGCCCTCGTCAGCCACATCGATCACGGCGAAAGCATCCTCTGTCCTGGTGGTTATCTCAAGCTTTCCGCCTTTTGAGTCCATTGCGTCGAGACTGTTGTTGATGAGATTGAGCACCACCTGCTGTATCTCGGATGGCGCAACCTCCACGCGGGGCAGTTGCGGGTCAAGATTCGTCACAAGGCTGACGCTGTCGTACCGCGCGCGTGTGTCGCAGAGCGCGACCACCTCTTCCACGAGTTCATTGAGCTGCAATCGTGCGGGGATCGGGTCGGTTTTTCTTGCAAAGCTCAGAAGTTTGTGGGTGATCTCCTTACAACGCTTGCCCTGGGTCCTAATCTGCCAGAGCGCTCGCCGGAATTCCTGAACATTGTCACATGCCTTCAACTCTTCTTCCTCGAGCAAGTCCTCTATCCAGCCAGCCTCCTCCACCATTATAGCGACGGGGTTATTGATTTCGTGAGCAATGCCCGCGGCGAGTTCGCCCACAGACGCGAGCTTTCCTGCTTCAATCACCTGCTCGTTCATCATCGCCTTTTGGGCGTCGGCCAAACTGATGCGTTTAATCATACGGTTTGACAGGTACACCGCTGCCAGGATGATACCCAAGCCGCCCACCGCGAAGATCCCCAAGGCTATCCTGCGAGCTTTGTAGAGCACCGAATAGGCATCGGCCGCTTTCTGCTGATAGCCGAGCAGCCAGTCTCCGTTTTTGAGAGGAGCCATGAAACAGAGGATCTCATCCTGTGAGGCATTGCGCAGCCTCTTGACGGTAACGTCCAGCGGGCCTTTTCCGACCGTTTTCAGGAAATTGAGGTACTTGTCTGTGGGCAACGCGCCTACAAAACGGGAGTCAGTTTGAAATTCGCCCTTCCGGTTGATGATGAAGGCAAAGCCGGTAGCTCCAATGCGAATGTTCTTGACAATAAGATTGAAGGCATCAAAGTCGACGGTGGCCCTCAGTATCCAGCGCCGCCCGTCGTTCTCACCCCGTACGGCTATGATGAAATGAGGCAGGTCGCGCAGCCCTTCGAAGACGTCACTGATGTACCAGTGTCGCCCAATGGCCTCTTTGAACCACTCCGCCTTGGCATAATCCGCGCCCTCCAAATGGAACGGTCCGGCATAGGCAACCTGGAGACCGTTTTCATCCACGAGTCCCAGATCGACGAATGAGCGGCCATGTTCCTCTCTGAGTGTCGCGAGAAGCCTGTTGAGAAATTTCTTGTCCGCGAGTTTCTTGTCCGGAAACGAGCTGGCGATGAACTTGATGCTGGCAAGATTTGCGTCGAGGAACGTGTTTACGTTCTGCGCGTGCTTCTTGACGAGCACTCGGAGGTGGTCCTCGACTCGCTTACTGTAGGAGACGTCGAAGTAATAGAGGATGGTCCCCGCGATGACCATCAGGGGTGTCACCGACACCAGGATCATGATGAGAATCATGTTTCGTTTCAGAGATCGATAGTAGGTCTCGTTTCGGTCGTCCTGGTCGCGCATGGCCTGCCTCGCAGTCGGAAACATCCTCAACAGTCACCACCTGATAATGCAGGGCATTTCTGGTCCGTAAGCCTACCCGTGGTCTTCTGTCCTCGCGAAAAGTTGTGCAAGACTTGTGCCACGAGCCCCAAGTGCCGGGGCCTGAGCGCACCGGACATGCGATCCAATGGATAGCAACACCTACGTTCTTGCGCAATTCCGTCTGCAGGTTTGGAAGCGACTCTGGCACGAAGGTTGCAACACAAGCGGGAGACGGCCTGGAGAAGATGCTCGTGGCAAGGCCGTGGCCGATTGAGTTCAACCGCGTGGAAAGGAGATCCGTTATGAATTGGGGCACAAGGTTGTACGGGATGTTCATGGAAGCCGCCACGGCCCATGCCCGATGGGACTATGAGACCTCTATGAACATATTGTATAATAAAAAGAAACTCTACATTCTGGCGTTGGCGGCAGTGCCGGCGGTATTGGTCTCCGTGGCACTGGCCACAGACCTTCCCTCAGCGTTGGGCGGTCATAAAGCGTACACGCCCGCCTTTTATTCAACCGACATCTTTCTTGTCAGCATTCTCATCGGGCTCTGTGCGGGGCTCATAACCGGATGCATCGGGGCCGGAGGCGGCTTCATAATAACTCCAGCACTCATGAGCGCAGGGGTCAAGGGCATCCTGGCAGTGGGAACGGACCTCTTCCACATCTTCGCCAAAGCAATCATGGGGACTGCCATCCACAAAAAACTGGGAAACGTCTCAGTGGGGCTGGCTGTCGCGTTTCTTGTCGGAGCCGGCATTGGAGTCACCGGGGGTGGCACTATCAACAGAGCGCTCTATGAAAGGAATCCCGTCCTGAGTGACACGTTTATCAGCGTCGTCTACGTTGTGCTTCTGGGATTTCTCGGATTCTACGCACTCTTCGACTTCCTGAAACTGAGGAAATCGGAGGCCGAGGTCGGGGCCCATTCCGGTGAGAGCGTTCACGGCGCACAAGCCACATCGGGGAAGGTGGGGCTTCCCGCCCGTCTTCAGGCTGCTTCGATCCCTCCCACCATAGGCTTCGACGAGGATCTCGTTCCCGGCGGAAAGCGAATACCCGCACTGTTCGTGGCGGTGTGCGGAGCCATCGTCGGCTTCGCCGCTGCGATCATGGGCGTGGGTGGTGGATTTCTGACCTTTCCCATGTTTGTATACGTCCTGGGCGTTTCAAGTTTCACTACGGTCGGAACGGATATCCTACAGATCATCTTTACCGCAGGTTACGCGTCCATCGCTCAATATGCTATCCATGGCTTCATTTTCTACACCCTCGCCATGGGAATGCTTCTCGGTTCCCTCATCGGAGTACAGGTCGGCGCGCTTACGACGAAGGTGGTGAAAGGGATCTACATCCGGGGGTTCTACGCTACCGCAATTCTCGCCGGATTTGTCAACCGGTTGTTTGCACTTCCGGAGAAGCTCAACCAGATGGAAGTCATCAGTATTTCCACGTCCCTTGCCAAAGGGCTGACCGACATAGGGACATGGTCTTTCTTTATTGTCATAGGGATCTTCGCAGCGTGGATAATCAGCAAGTTTCTCGGCAGTATGAAAGTGCTGAGAGGGGAGGTTTAGACTCATGAGCGGAAAGAATGCAACGATGACGGCAGATGGACGCAGGAATTCGCCGTTGATCAAGAATCCCAGTGCATTCTGGAAAGGCATCTGCCTCATGGTCACGTTCCTCATCGTCCTGGCCGTTATCTTTTCCCCGATATTCCAAGGCAAAAACGCTCTGAGGGCGGCGGACAGACTTTTCAATTCGATCGCCAAGGGTTCCACCAACTACATGCCCGGACTGATCAAAAAAGCCCAGGTTTTTGCCGGCACGACTTTTACTGCCGGTCTGAAGTTTGCCAATGAAGGGATTGCGCAACAAGCCTCGAAAATCCTCACCAAGGCAGGCGCACAGGTGGGAGGAAAGGGGAACGCCCTTACCGTGAGCGGTGACCTGGGAGCCCTGCTCACCCAGGTCCTCAAAGACTCGACCGCCATGTTCGCCAATCGGGACGAGGTCCTGAAAGGGAAATACGGTATCGCGGGAAAGGAAACGCTCTCCACGTGGTGGACGGTGCTCAAGGAAATGGAGCGGGATCTTACGAGACAGAAGAAATTTAAAGAGGCTGCGTTTGTATCGACGGTCGTGAAAAAGGGAGTCGAAGTCGGGTACAACTTCTTCGGCATCCAACCGCAGACCGCCTCTCAGGAGGCTGTCTGGCTGTCCTTGTCCCTCGTCTTCTATGTGATATATACGTTATGGTGGGGCATAGCGATACTGCTGATATTCCACGGGGTGGGGCTCGAGATGAAGGCCGGCGCAAAGAAGGAGGTGTAGCCGCGAAACGATTCCACGTGCTAGTTTATGACTTCATCGTCACTCGCTCCCTCCGGCACGAACAGAGAGGGTGCTCGAGTTTGTTGCGAAAGAAACGGAGCGTTTGTCACGGGATATGAGTGATACGTCTTCCCCTTCAAAGAAGCGGGCTTATCCCTTTTTCCTTGTGGTAAAGGGGATTAGAAGATCGGCGCACCTACCTTTTTATCCGTGCATAGGTATTCCCTGGAACGCGCTCGGCACCGAGGGCCTGAGAAGGCTGAACAAAGCGGTTCTCTTGTCATGAAAGGGCTGCATGGGCGCCGGTGAAGGAAAAGAGGAGGACCTTTTCGGGAGTCACCGCGTGGAGAGTGTAAAGAAACCTGACATCCTGTAAACATGTCCTATTCCAGTAGGGCCGGGTTGACTGGTTAGGCCGTTTGAGCTTGGTGCGCAGAGGTGATGGGAAGTGGCCGGTGGACGGCCTTCGGGCCTTGGTAAATCCAACTAAAGGATTGCGTCCCCGGAGGCGACAAGTCCGCTGTTGAAGGGGGGAAGTTCCAAGGCCTAAGCCTCACGTGACATGGCAGATGAAAGGGGCTTCATGGGACCATTGGCTGAGTTCATCAGACGAATGCTCGGCAGGGGAGAGGGCATGGCAGCGCCTCTGATAGACGAGGAAGAGCTCCGCGCAGCCTTCAGGTCTCGATATCATAGCTTTAAGCTCCTGCTCACCGCGAACAGTAAGGCCCTGGAGATAATCACCGATCTGGAGAACGCTCTCAGAGGAGACCAGCCCTTTGGCATGTCCTTCGTCAGATCCAAGTCGACGGCAGTGTGCGTCAACGTCCTTCGAATGGTCCAGCATCTCGAAGAACTTGCACCGACAAAATATTCAGAGCTCTTCTCAGTATTCGAGGCAATCCGGTCCCGTTTGGACGCGATCCTGTCAACGGGGAGGGTCGCTCGAGGAGACCGTTTTACGGCCCCGCTGGCGGACATTGATGCAACGATGCTCGACGAAGTGGGGCCAAAGATGGCCAATGTGGCAGAGGTTCGCAACAGACTGGGAATCAGCGTTCCACCGGGATTCGTGGTGACCTCGGCCGCGTACGACAAGTTCATCGCAACAAATGACCTCAGAACCGAAATCGATCGCCGGATCCAGGCGGCGGAAAAGGAGGACATGGAGGAACTCTATACCCTGAGCGCGAACATCCAGCAGCTTGTCATTGACTCACCGCTTCCGGAAGCGGTCGAGCGCGCGATTATGGACGCGTACACGGCATTGGAGAGAGAAAGCCATGACAACGTACGGGTGTCCGTTCGGAGCAGTGCCCTCGGCGAAGACGTGGCCGGAACCGGTTTTGCCGGCCAGTTCAGATCTGAACTGAACGTGGGTCCCGAAGACATTGTTCATGCGTACAAGGAGGTCGTGGCAGCCAAATACAGTCTTCCGGCGGTTGCCTACCGCCTCTCCCGCGGTATTCCCGATGAAGCGGTCGCGATGTGCGTTGGGGTCATGGCCATGGTCGACGCGGTAGCCGGAGGTGTCATGTACTCAAGGGATCCGCTCGATATTCGAGACGATTCCATCGTAATCAATTCCCTCTGGGGACTGCCCAAGGCCGTGGTCGATGGGTCCGAGGAACCGGACCTGTTTATTGTGTCACGACGACCGGACCTCCACGTGGAACGAAAGCAAATCGGATTCAAGGAGCGGCAGTTCACATGCGACCCTGAAGAGGGGATATGCAGGATGGAGTTGACTGATGACGAGGCCTCAGTCCCGTCATTGACCGACCGGCAAGCCCTCGACCTGGCGGCCGTCGCAGTGAAGGTCGAAGACCACTACGGATCTGCCCGCGACATAGAATGGGCAATTGATACGACCGGTCAGATTGTAGTCCTGCAGTGTCGGCCGCTCCAACAGGAAAGTTCCGTTCGGGCCGTTGCCGAGCCCTGTGACGAGTCCTGTGACGGCGCGCCTCTTCTGGCGAACGGCGGGGTGACAGTGTCACGGGGCGTGGCATCCGGCCCCGTGTTCAGAGTCTCCAGGGAATCGGACAAATTGAGGTTTCCCCAAGGCGCGGTCATGGTGACGCGACAGGCGCTTCCCACCTGGGCATCTCTCCTCGGTCGGGCTTCGGCTGTGGTTACGGAGATGGGAGGGGTTACCGGCCATCTTGCCACCGTTGCCAGGGAGTTCGGCGTTCCGGCGCTATTCGGTCTGCCGGGCGTGATGGAGAACCTGGCCGACGAGACAGTCGTGACGGTGGACGCTGACGCGCGGGGGGTCTACGAAGGGAGGGTCGAGTCACTCCTCAGCTTGGTCAGACCAAAGAAGAATCTGATGCAAGGAAGTGCCGTCTTCAACACGCTGCGCTCGGTACTGGAACTCGTGGCCCCCTTGAACATTCTCGACCCTGATTCTCCGGAGTTCCATCCAAGGAAATGCCGGACCTTGCACGATATCACGCGGTTCATTCATGAGAAGGCTGTCGAGGAAATGTTCAGCTTCTGCAAGGACCACCGTTATTCTCGTCACGCGAGCAAACAGATGATGGACAAGGTCCCCATGCAGTGGTGGGTAGTTGACCTCGACGATGGTTTCAAGTCGCCTATCGAGGGTAAGTTCGTGCGCATAGAGGATATCGCGTCAATACCAATGCTGGCCCTCTGGGAGGGAATTATCGCGATTCCCTGGGAAGGACCGCCACCGGTGAACGCGGGTGGATTCATGTCCGTCTTGGTCCAGGCAACGGCAAATCCGGGCCTCGACCCCGCGCTGAGTTCACCTTATTCGGTACGCAATTATTTCATGATATCAAAGAATTTCTGCAGCCTGAGTTCGCGATTCGGCTTTCACTTCTCCACAGTCGAGGCACTCGTGGGCGATAGGGCGGCAGAGAACTATGTCAGCTTCGTGTTCAAAGGAGGCGCGGCGGATAGACCCCGCAGAGTGAAGCGCGCCTCATTGGTGGCCGGTGTCCTGGAAGAATTCGGTTTCCACGTAGAGGTCAAGGAAGACGGCGTATCGGCCCGGTTTGAGGGTCACCCTGAGGACCTTGTCAAGAGCCGGCTGGTAATCCTGGGCTATCTGATCATGCACACGCGACAACTCGACATGGTCATGGCCGATCAAGCCTCCGTCTCCACCTATCGGACGCGACTTACCGATCAGATCAAAGAGATCCTCCAGCCGTACCCCGCGTCTGTTACGAATTCACGTTCCCAATGAGATCGATGAACGATCCGGCGAAAAACGCCGCGGTTGGATGCCAAAGCTCTACATGGGCTCCTTTGCCACAACCTTCCTCAGGGGCCTCTGGATCATGAGGATCGCCAACCCCGCTGCAAGGCCGATTGCCGCTATCATGAGGAAGAACGCTTCCTTCGGGATTTTCTCCCAGTAGCCACCGATGAATCCCGCCGCGTAGTTTCCGAAAAACGAGGCCAGGAACCAGGTGCCCATCATCATGGAGACTATGCGAGCCGGTGACAGTTTGGTCACGAGGGATAGGCCGACCGGCGAAAGGTACAACTCACCGAGGGTAACCAGGAGCGTAAAGCAGACGAGCCAGAGAACACTGACGCGTGTTCCGCCCGCGGCGTACATCCTCGCCGCAGGAATCATGACGAGAAAACCACATGCCAACAGGAAACAGCCGATTGCCATCTTCGTTACGGCAGACGGTTCCCTGTGCTTGCTCGATTGACGTGCCCAGAGCGTGGTGATCAAGGGAGTGCAGAGGAAGACGAAGGCTGGATTGAGGGACTGAACCCATGACGCGGGGAACTCCCAACCGAGAATGAGTCTATCGGTATTGGCGTCGGCCCACAGCGCAATGGTGTTGCCTTGTTGTTCAAAGGCCGCCCAGAATGCCACGCTGACAAGACAGACCGCAACAAGCCCCACCACTCTGCTCTTTTCATCTCCCGAAAGGGCCGGGGCGGTCTTTTGCGTGGAGCGTTGTCGCGTTGTAAGATTGTCGGGTGCAAGCCAACGCTGTCCCCCGAGGTAAATTAGGAGCCCGACAACCATCCCGACACCCGCGGAGCTGAACCCGAAATGCCATCCGTACACTTCTCCCAGTGTCCCGCAGACCAGGGGAGAGAAAAAGGCTCCCACGTTGATCCCCACGTAGAATATGCTGAACGCTCTGTCACGTCGCGCGTCGCCTGCCGGGTAGAGGTTGCCCACCTGGGTGGAGATGTTCGGCTTGAAGGCGCCATTCCCCAGAATCAGGAACAGCAGCGCAGGGAAGAACAGGGATTGGAATGCCATGAAGAAATGGCCTATGGCCATCAGCACTCCCCCCACAATCACCGTCTTACGTTGTCCCCAGGCACGGTCTGCAAGAATTCCCCCGAAAAACGGGGTCAAATAGACCAATCCCGTGTACAGCCCATATATATGTGATGCCTGCCCCTGGGTGAACATGAGCTGTTTGATCATGTAATAAACGAGCAGCGCTCTCATTCCATAGTACGAGAATCGCTCCCACATCTCGGTTAGAAAGAGAACAAACAGCCCCTTCGGGTGTCCCCAGAGATCTTGGTTACTCCCTTGAGCCACTCCTCCCTCCTTGAAGCTTTTCGTATCCAGAGATTGGGAATTCTGGGGACGGAAGCCCGGGAGAATCCTTCAAAACCACTAGTGCTCCAGAGTTCAGGTTCAGACTGTCGCAAATTATCGGGATTGCCGTTTCGAGGAGCGCACTACCTCGGCACGAATCGCCGGGATCAATCGTCTTTCAAGATTTCACCGGTCAAATTGTCAACGATCACCGGACTGGCGAAAAATTCGATCGACGCTTCAGCCCCATATTTGTCTCTGATGAATTTCTTCCAGTCATCTGTATAGAGCTGGTCGGCCTGCTCACGCGATCTCCATAAATAGACTCCCCCGGCGGTTCCTCCGTCCTCGGAGAGAAGATAGTACTTGCGGACAAGACCCGGGAAATCCCGATACCTGGGCGCCGTGCTGGAAAAGATCTCTCGGGCCTTGTCGCGGGTCACCGGTTGCGGGAGCTTGAACTGTACGACTGCTGTAATCATGATCTTCCTCCCAGTCTCTCATTCGACGTGTCAACAGACCTCCATCTTAACGGCAAAGAGTTCCCTTGAAAAGCCCGATCTCTCTGTCCGATGAGTGATTGCGGACAGGAGGACAACGCAAGAGCCGTCCGGGTTCTTCACGGTCTTGCCCTTGCCAACCATGATCTGTCACCAGAGGACAAGTAGAGCAAAGAGTACCATGAGACTCGTGGTGGCGCAAAGGTTGATCTCTTCTGGGCATGGTAGGTCTTTCATAGCAACATTCATGCCTGAAAAGGCACAACGAAGAATAAAAATCGTGGTGGTCT
>CAZCDS010000091.1:0-19987 GCA_964497585.1 uncultured Syntrophaceae bacterium | reverse complement strand
AATACTTGCAAAGATCAAAAGACTTTGTGAAGCTATTTCTGCGACGGGGCACTAGCCCCTGTTTTCGATTTCCGGATTGCGCGATGATCGTTTCCCATTGAATAGGATTGTCAACAGGGTCTTCATCGGGTCGGCGGGGACGCGCGTAGTACCTTTCTGGATCCGAATGGATGCCGTTTTTCAGGCCTATCCCCACTGCACTACTTCGCAAATCCGCGTCCCCGTCCCTGCTTGCCCGTCGAGATCAATATCAGGGGGTGCCAGCGATCACTTAGCCGTTCTGATATTGGCGACCCTGAGTTCGGCAATGTTCTTGACGCCTATCAGAAGCATGGCTTTGCGCAACTCCAGTGCGAATTCGTTGATCCGGCGCACTACCGCATGGTGTGACTCCAAGGCAGGCTTGAGAACCGGCAGAGCAAATCCCACCAATGTGGCCCCTAGAGCAAGTGCCTTTGCGCATTCCACCCCCGACCGAATGCCGCCTGAGGCTATGAGCGGAATCTCCACCGCCTCTCTGCATTGGGACAGGGCTTGCGCCGTCGGTATTCCCCACTCAAAGAACGCCTCAGCCATTCTGGAACCCCGGTAATATTCCACTTTTGCGAAACAGGTTCCGCCGGCCCCTGCGACATCTATGGCGGATGCCCCGGCTGTCTTCAGCCTGCTAGCCACGGCGCCGGATATGCCGCAGCCTGCTTCTTTGACCACCACGGGAACAGAGATTTTGGCGCATACGGATCTTATGCATTCGAGGACATTTTTCCAGTTGGTGTCCCCTTCCGGCTGCCCCATTTCATGACAAGGATTGAGGTGAATCGCCAGACCGTCCGCTTCCACCCGTCCCACCATGGCTTCCACTTCCGGGATGGACAAACCCGCCAGTTGGGGGGCCCCTATGTTTCCGAGCAGCAATATGCTCGGGGCCACATCCCTGACGACATAGGTCTGTGCGACACTCGGCTCGTCCAGCATGGCCCTCTGGGAACCCAAACCCATGCCGATTCCCAACTCCTCCGCGGCCCTGGCGAGGTTGCGGTTTATCTTGTGACCAACAGGAGTGCCACCTGTCATAGCTGCTATGAAGAACGGCAATCTGAACTCGCGTCCAAGAAAGAAGGTCGTCGTATCGATCTCGTCCAAATCGATTTCGGGCAACGCCCTGTGTTCAAACTCATAGCGCTCGAAGCCGTTCTTCTTGGAGAAAAGGACATCCTTTTCAAGGCAGATTCTGACGTGGTCGTCCTTTCTCGCGCATGTACGCGTCGGCTGGCGGGATGCCTGAACGGAATTCTCTTCCGCGGCTCGCTGTTGCGAACAGCGGCACGGGGTTCTCGTCTCGTTCATGATCGGTTGCCTCACGATAACGGTCCGGGACGGGAGCGGTTGACGCATCTGCAATCAGTTCGGTAGTGCCGAGAACCATTCGCAAGTATGCTTTGAAGAGACGTTCCAGTGGTCGCTAACCGCTTTCTTCAACGCCTAGTTGCGTCGTCAACTCACTAACATAATTGTCCTTTTATGAGAGCTGGCAACCGCGTCACCACTTTACGATCCTCATCACCCGAGGCAGGGATAAGTAATTCTACGGCCCCGCCGGGCGTGTCGGCGCCATGGCCTCGGGGCTCTCCCTTTCCAAGGGGGAGCCTCTTAGACCGGTGTTTCCCTGCGCCGAAGCTCGGATCCCGGCTTTCCCCTTTCGGTATACCGTCCGCTTCTGCAATGGTCGTCCAGCCGCGACACGGTCGCGCTCGCAGAGCCAAGATACCTGTCCAGGGAATCGGCGGGGTTCCGGCCGGGACGAAGACCAAGTGTCGCATGGATCTTCCTTGCGCGTGAAGCCGCATTTCCATTCATCCGGCCACTTTGGAGGATCGTCCTTCGATGGGCTTGAGTTTCCTCCCGCGCGTGCCGGTCCAGGGTTTGAAGAGATTGTGCCCGATTCCGAGTTGATCCAATGCCCTTCCCACCGTGTGGTCCACTAGTTCGTCTATCGTCTGGGGCCTGTTGTAGAAAGCAGGCACCGGTGGATTTATCACGGCCCCCATCTCGGTGAGACTTACCATCAACCGGAGATGGCCCAGATGCAGAGGAGTGTCCCGAACCAGTAGAATGAGTTTCTTTCTCTCCTTGAGCGTCACATCCGCTGCACGGATCAAGAGGTTGCCATTGATTGAGTTGGCGATCATGGACATGCTCTTAATGGAGCATGGGGCGATAATCATCCCATCGGTGTGAAAGGAACCGCTGGCTATCGCCGCCCCGATGTCACTCAAGTCATATGCGCAGTCAGCCAAGGCTTTTGCCTCTTCAACATCCCATCGAGTCTCCTCCCGAATGGTCAGTGCGCCGGCGTCCGACAGCACCAAATGAACCTCAACCTCGGGGTCTTTGGCAAGAATCTCCAGTGTTCGAATACCGTAGATCGCCCCCGTTGCGCCTGAAATACCAACGACTATCCTTTTCATGACTCTTCTCCTCGGGCAGGCAACTCTTGCATGCTTGTAGCCTTTTCCACTATTGCGCTCGCCCGATTCCGACTCTCGACCGGAATTCGGATCTTCTCGAACTTGCCTAGTCTGTCCTTGGGAAAGGTGGCGTCGATTCCCATCTTGCACGAAGCCCCGTCAACAGAGATCGAAGGATCGATCGCCGACCCCTGCACTTCTGGAATGAGGAGCAAGTCGCGGTCGGCCTGAAAACGGGTGGCCACTGCCCAGTGCACTTCCCTGATGTTGTGGATGTCGATGTCTTCGTCAACGGCAATGACCATTTTGGCATGGATATGGTTGGCGAGCAAGGCGGCAATGGCTGAACGAATCTTCGGTTTCGGAGCATCTTTCACGGAAAAAACCACGTGGCCGCCGACCGTTCCTCCAATCAGTTGAAGGTCCTTGATAAAAGGATGTTCATTCCGAACCTGTGCTAGAAACCCCGAGCCGAAGCAGAGATTAAAGAGTGTGTCATCCTCCCGTGACCATGGCTGCAGGGCCTGGTATATGGGATCTTCACGGTGACTGAGACCCGTGACACGTATTACGGGACTCAGAGCCTGGATATATATCCCTGAGCTGTCTCCGAAAAGGCCCTCGGGAGCCGTTTCCTCAGGGTCGATTGTCCCCTCGATCACAAACTGCGCGGAGGCGGGGACAAGCACGTCGACCGTCTCGCATCTCACCATCTCCACCGGCTTTCGCCGAAATGCCCCTGCGATATCAATTTTGTGGGTACCCTCGGGGCAACTGCTTACCGCAGCCAGGAGAACCAGGGGGTCCGGTCCGATCACCACCGCAACATCCATGGGGCTTTTCATTTCCTTGCCGTTCCAAAGAAAATGAGCCAGCGGCGGGTTGTTCAGGCATATGGCCGTTTGATTTTCGGACTGGATCTGAACGCGATGAATTCCCATACTCTGACCGCCGGTTTTCGGATCGCGGGCACAGGTTACGGCGCTGGTGAGGTAAGGTGAGGAGTCCTGTTCGTGATGGACCAAGGCAGGCAGGATGTCCAGTAGATTGACTTCGTCTTTTTCGAGGCGCACCTGTTGCACGGGCGCCTTCTTCACAATCGTCGGCGGCACCCGCTGGTCCTGACGCTCCAGATACACCCTTTTCAGATCGATCGGGGACACCCCGAATGCCTTCGCCAATCGCCTCTCGTGGCCCATCACGTTTCCCGCCACCTTGCAGGAAAACCCTGTAACGTTCGTAAAGAGGCCTGCCGGACCCTCTTTTTCTCCCAGGAGCTTGAGGACCGCTCCAATCTCAAAACGCGGACTCACCTCGTCCGTTATGTGCATGAGATCATTGCTTTCCGTGAGAAGATCGACAAACTCGTTGAGGTCTTCGGCGCACCGAAAAGTCTTAGTCTGGTCCGACATGATCCTCACCTCTTTTGCCAAGCTGGCCTAACCAGCGGAAATGACCACCTGGTCTCCGTCAGCCAAATCCAGCGTTTCCTTAATGCTACATCCGGCGATCACTTCGATGATATCCTCTGAATGAATACGTACGTCCTCGCTGGGAAAAACCACTGCGCCCCGAATGCCGCCGACTCGAACGCTTTTCAGACCGGCGGAACAGAAAGCCGGGTCCTCGGGAACAAGTTCCAGATCCTTTTGGGCAAAAAACTCATCCAGCTTCGCAACATCCTCCCGGGATATTCTCACATTGAGGGTTCCCGGAAAGGGTTTCCATCCGAAACCCCTTTCGATCTGCTCCACCACCCAATCCAGTCCAGTGAAGAAAGCCCCTTTTCCCGCTCCGCTCTCTATTGTTCCCCTGATGTTCATGGGTGCCCCCTCGTAAAACTCCTTGCGTGCCCGGACCGAGGAATGACGGGATGATCGAACAGCACGAGCAACCACGAGCATCCTGGCCTTTGCTCAAGCTACGCCACCGGGGCGAAGCCTCCTTGTGAATCCGCAGTTGACGGGACCACGTTCGCTTTCGCCTTGGAAACGCGTGGACGCATATAGTCAGGAATTTGCCTTAGAGCTTCTCGTTTGCTTCCGGCCTCGTGCGCCTCCTCAAGAACGACAGACCGCGTCCCCGTGCCGCTAGAGGATTCTGGAGACAGCTCCTCAGTTCTGCGATTACCTGTTACTGCCTTGAAATCCTGATCGTACACGCAGGGGGCCCGACTCTGTTTTTTCGACTATCGCTCGGCAGCATCCACTTCTGAGCCTGATTCTATTTTACCGCCTCCCGCCCCCCCCTTGTCAAGCTTTTTTTCAGCTCCCAAGGATTGTCAGACCCTCGAATAGTATGACGAACCGGTTCAGAGCCTTCTCCGCAAGCTCCAGCCGGCCCTCTTTGCCTCTTAAGCCGACGCGCACAGCGCGGTTTCCTGTGTCGCTGGCCGGCCCCCTCGGACACTTTGGCTCAGGCTCAGGAAAAATCCTGGTTGTCCAAGCCTAGAATGACGCTCAGGCGCGCAGCGCCAGCTACACCTGCCTAATCCGGCTCGCTTCCAGGAGTCTGGCTCCCTGATTGTCGTTCTTCCCGCGTGAATCTCCGTTCGCGATGTCGGTCCACCCCGTCTCCCGAACCGCACTCCGACTCCGCTAGGGACTCCCTCGACTCCTGTCGAGGAAAAAGCGGAGATTTTCAGGGCATTCCAAATACTTCTCTCCTAAGCGAGACGGGATGGGGACCATCGAACACTCCCAGTGTCTGTCTCGGGGGAGACGTGCCCCAGTCTCAAATGAACAACCTCCAATCGGCGGTCCTGCATTCCAGGAGTGAACTGGTAGTCTCAAGGCGGGTCCGGAGGTCAATGAATGAAACGCTTCCGTCAGCTTCATGGCCGGAGTGACCGCCCGTTAGACTGAGCAAACCACCTCTCCCAGCCACCGCGGCTTTTGCGGCCGAATCCTAGTCAAGAGCGCTTCTGCCTTCTCCCTGACGGTATGAACGGGCCGTGGTTTCTCCTCACCGAGTTTCGGTTCCCTGTTGCGCCATTGGGCCATATCGGAAATCCCGTTGCTCGTCGAAGCCTGGTTCAGTCACTCGCCAGCAGTTTACTGCCATTCTCGGAGAGAGAAGGGTACCCGAAAGCCCGCGGGCTTTCCGATGACAGATATCGCGCGTCTTGGGAGCGGGCTCGTGGCTCAAGGAATCATGCCTTCCTAGGGGGAATGGTGAGACCGTTGGAAAGGAGGCGGAAGAAAACCCTTGACACGGAACTCTCGAACGGTGTTCAATTAGCATGAGGTTTGAAGGAAGGATCAATGGAGCAGCGATTGAACAACGGACGACGGAGAAGCGAGGGAAGAAAACTACTGTTGGCCGCCGAAGACCTGATCTCCAAGAAAGGCTTTCAAGAAACGACCATCTCGCAGATCGCCGCCAGGGTCGGTGTCGCCGATTCGGTCATTTACCACTACTTCAAGAACAAAGAAGATCTCCTCTTTTCCATCGCGGGAAACCACATGCGAGACATCCTCGCTCGATTGCAGGAGCACCTTGAGGGCATCCTCGATCCTGTGAGCAGGTTGAGCAAGATGGTCTGGTTCCGCTTTTGGTACAACGAGACGCATGCAGACCAAGCGCGCATTCTACTCTTCGAATGCCGATCCAACAGGAACTTCTATCGGCACGAATCCTACGAACTGATTCGGCAGTATGGCGGCGTCCTCTTGCGGATCCTCGCGGAAGGGGTCGAACAGGGGGTATTTCGTAACGACCTTGACATCCGCGTCGCGGGGGACCTCATATTGGGAGCATTGGACTGGGAGACGCTGACATGGCTCTCGGCGAGGGACACCCAGCGGTCTCCTAGTGACGTGCACGAGGTCATGGATCTTGTATGCGCTATGATCCTTACTCGACCGGTCCAAGGGAGGAACCCCGACAAGTCAATGCGCATCACCGCTGCGGCCGAAAAGCTCTTTTCGGAAAAGGGCTACAGGCAGACCAGCATAGCTGAAATCGCTCGACTGGCCGAGGTGGCCGAAGGCACGGTGTACGAATACTTCGAGAACAAGGAAGGGCTTCTCTTTACAATACCGAGGGTCCGTTTCAGGGAGCACATCGAGTCCCTCAAGGAATTGTTCCTTATAAAGGCGCCCGTCAGAAAGCTGAGACGTTTCATACGTTACCACTTCGTCCTGTACTTGACTCAGCAGGAATTTCTTAAGACCTTCCTGCTGGATCTTCAGCTGAACCCTCGTTTCTACGAAACTGAAGCTCTGGACTCTCTCCGGGAGTATTCGGGAATTGTCGACGAGATCCTCGATGAGGGCAAGAGCGACGGCAGCTTCCGGCCTGCGGTAAGCAACCGAATGTTCAAAAATCTGCTCTTCGGCGGCTTTTTCCACATGGCCTTCCGGTGGCTCATACTGAAGCCGGATGACAAATCGGACAAATTGTTCGAAGCGCACGAGGCGCTTTCTTTGCTTGCCCGCGCCGTCTCGAGCGAGCAAGGGACTTAGAGGCCCCGCGCCACTCGTGTGACTGTCGCTTGGGTTTGGTCCGATGAGGGGACGCGGCGTGGAGTTTTCCTATCCCGAAATCTCTTCTCGGCGTGCGAGTGAACCGAATCGATCTTCCACAAGAGAAGGACCCCAGGCTGATTGGTCCTGTAGATCAAGGGTTCGCGCCCGACCGGACACAACACGCCTTGACGTGCAGGCACAAGGTTATCCGGCTCGATTCCAACGCTATGGCAACCGTGCCCCAGATTGAAGAAGGTGTAATCCGTGAATGGAGATCGAAAAATAGGGGTTTTGGGCGCCGGGATGATGGGGGCTGAAATTGCGCTGTGCTTCGCCATGTCCGACTGCGCCGTCGCTATGAAGGAGATTAGCCCGGAAATAGCTCGCGAGGGCAAGCGGCGTCTCGGAGGAGTGCTTGACAAGGCCATCAAGAAAGGCGCATTTCAGGCCGAGGACAAGGAACCGACGCTCTCTCGAATCACTCCCACCGGCGATTACGGACTCTTTCAGGACGCTGATCTTGTAGTGGAAGCTGTTGCGGAGGATTTTCCCACCAAGAAGCGCGTTTTTGAGGAAGTGGACGAAATCTGCAAACCCGAATGCGTCTTCGCTACGAATACGTCCAGTATCCCTATCACGCATTTGGCTGGATGTGTGAGTCCCTCTCGGAGGACTAGGTTCATCGGCGCCCATTTCTTTTCACCGGCGTCGGTTATGCGACTGGTGGAAGTGATCCCGGGACTGGAGACCGCAAATGAGACGGTGGATTTCATGATCGACTGCTGCCGCGCCATCGGCAAAACACCGATCCGGGTCAAGGACGTTCCGGGTTTCGTGGTCAACCGGCTTCTCCACGTCATGTGGATAGAAGCCAATCGACTCCTCGAGGAGGGGGTTGCTTCTGCAGAAGACATAGACACCGGGTGCAAATTGGGCCTTGGGCACCCCATCGGTCCCTACGCCCTCATGGACATCACCGGAAATGACCTCAATCTAAAAGTGCAGGAAATTCTCTTTGAAGCCTACGGAGAGCGGTTCAAACCTAGCCCCGCTCTCAAACAAATGGTGTATGCCAATCACCTGGGGCGAAAAACGGGGAGAGGATGGTTTGAATACGAGAGATAATGGTTCGAAATCATACTTCCGGTAGGGTTCGTAACGGTTGGCGCGAGTCATCGCTGATTGGCTTCAGGCAGTCCCGATCTTCGCTCAGCCTACGGAACCTTCGAAGAGCGCTGAACGAGGCCGTTCGCGCATTCGTTCAATGGGAGTGGCCCTCGATGGGATGACGGGTAACGGATGTTGGGGGCGGAATCCTCCGACGCAGTTTCGGTTGCGATGTTCGGGCCGTCTCCGTTCATGGTGATCGTAACCGCTCGGAATAACGACCGCAATCGGGGAGGAAGAGCGACATGCATGGTTGTCAGACTTTCGACGTCATGGTAGTGGGAAGTGGTCCCGGTGGTTCGGCAGCCGCTAAACGTTGTGCGGAAAGGGGCCTCAGCACGCTGATGATTGAGAAGAAGCGGCTGCCGCGAGACAAGGTCTGCACGGGAATGGTGATGGGCGACTGGGCTCACGACCTCATCCGGGAGGAATTCGGAGAAATTCCTGAGACTGTTCTAGTCGATCCCCCGCGTCTTTCAGGTCACCGCCTTCACCTGGCGGGAGCGGAACCGCAAACTCTTGAATGGGATACCCCTTTGGCCTGGAGGAAAGACCTGGACTTCTGGATGGCAAAAAGGGCTGAGGAGGCAGGTGTTACGCTTCGAGACGGATCGAAGTTTGTTCATGCCGGATGGGAACAGGGTCAGTACAAAGTTGCGATCCTTCGGGACGGCGTCACTGAAGAATACAGGACCCGGTATCTCATCGGAGCCGACGGCGCCATCTCGCGTGTTCGGAGATCAATATTCCCTGTACTCGCAGTCAGGTATGAGGCATCCGCCCGGAAGCACTATCGGGGAGAACTCTCTCTGGAAAAGGATTTTATCCACTGGTTTTTCCCAAAAGGGCTCCCTACGCCACGCTTCAACGTTAATCACAAAGATGACATGTTTCTTGTCGAGGGGAGAGCTATTCGTCATTTGCGCTCGGAGATCGACGAGACACTCGAGCCGTACGGTTTCCGCACCCGAAGCGAACCGGAACGGAAGGACAGCGGCGCCCTTGCCCTCATGTACGAGGACTTGTTGACGGGATCATTTGCCCCGGCTCGAGGGAACACGCTGTTGGTCGGGGATGCGGCCTGTTTGATGCTCCCCATCACCTATGAGGGGATAGGCACGGCCCTTAAGAGCGGTATTGCGGCCGCCGAATCAATTGCCAAGAGTGCAAAGACGGGGCTGAAAGCGGCAACTTCGTATCTCGACTCGCTTGAGCCCATAGTGGAAGCGATTCGCAGGCTTCGCTCCCTTCAGAACGACCTTGGCCGGTTGCGACATGAGAGCCCCGGCACCCGTGCAAAGTCCCTGGTGGCGGCTTACCGAGAGACGCTGACTGTCCAAAGGGATCTCAGATAAGGTGTTGGAATCTAATTGATTCTTGGTCGCTTTCGGGCTGTTTTGAACCGGGTGACCTCACGAAGCCGACGCTGGCTCGAGGGGTGGCTTTAATTGCCGTCTCGGCGAATTGCCGGTTTGTCCCGTCGGCGTCCCCGTCAGAATAGGATCGTTATCTCATGGACTTGACCCGCAATTGCTTATTCATGTTCGGCTTGCTTCATGATCCCGGAGGGGATTTGGCGGAGGATTACGCTGAAGTACGTCCGGGTTTTGTTCGTTCTTCGTGCAGCGTTGTTCGGAAATCGACCGGACGTACGATCCCGATTCCTGCATTCTTTCCAATAACAAGTTTCGCTGGGACTTCGCTCAACACAATGTGGGGGAGTCCCTTTCAGACTCGTGTACATTCGGAATTTCTTGGATTACCTGACCGGTTCTTGCGGCTCGGGACGTGTTGGCCGCTGCGCTTTTAGAATTTCTCCTCTGGCACGATGTGGGCAAGTTTTGGCGTTGCTGGGGGTTGCCTGTCGGTACACATATTGCAGAAGTCTTGGTCGGGCGCCTCGAAACGGTTCGAGTCGGTGTGCTCACGTGGTCTGTCGGTTGTCCCTCGCCTGTGCTGACGAGGGGCCCTGGAATGAGCGGCGGCGAAGGGCAGAGCCCACGGGTAGCCGCGCGACAGGATAAGCCCGGCGGGAAGCTACACGATCCTTTTCATCGACGAGACAATGGTCTGGTCTTGCCGGACATGCGTGGCTGCATTTCCGGGACCTCTACCGGGACCGAATGAACCGGTGCCACAATCCAAATCAGGAGACAGAAAAATGGACAATACGGTCTGCTTGTTCGAGATACCCGCAGACGATCCCGAGTCCTTGCAGGAGTTCTACGGTAAGATGTTCGGATGGACTTTTGAAAAGTATCCGGCAGGATTCAGATATTACAAGATCCATATGGACCAAAAGACCCCGAGAGGAGGACTTACCGCTCGTCAAGATCCTCAGCACACGCCGGTAAACTATGTCAGAGTTCCATCGGTAACGGACGCACAGGCAAAGGCCGAAGGTCTCGGCGCTCAAACCGTCGTAGCCAAGAAAGCCATTCCGGGAAAGGGTTGGTATGCGGTGCTGGTCGATCCTCAGGGTAACCGGATCGGCCTGTGGGAAGAGGACTCGTCAGCTACATAGATCCCTTGTTCGCCGGGCTTTGCGATGAGCAATGAACATTCCCTTTTTGCACGAGATACCGGAAACCGGCGGGCGTGACCACAGGTGTCATTGAATACGTGCGCCTGGACCCGGACATGTTTGGATGCCCGCCGACCGGCACGATGCGGAATCTCACTTTCGGAAGCGCTGCGAGAGCGATCCGGTGTTTGAGATCCATCGGACGGTTGCTTTTTGGCCCAAGAAGACCGTCATTTGTGAGATCGCAGAATAATTCCCGATGGGAGACCGTGGACGTGTGGCTAGGCACGCGTTGCAAGAGTAACCACCGGTGGGCAGCGGCCGAACCACAGGCTGCAGCCGAAGGTTAAGGGCGGCCCTTGCTCGTTTTGCGTTGTGCAAATGTGGTCGGGCTGTGCGTCTCCTAGATGCGCTACTGCTACCGACGGCATCGTGTCAACAGGCGAGAAGGAGTCCAGCATGGTCAGGAACCACAGCGAGGAACTGGCGGCCGTGTTTGAGAAGCACGGTTGCTCGGACTACAAGTGGATCGAGTCTCAGGACATCGTGCTAGGTCAGTGGGTGCGGATGAAGTGCCTGTTTGCCTGCCCCAGATTTGGCCGACAGGTTGGGTGTCCCCCGAACATTCCGTCTATCTCAGAATGCCGCCAGTTCTTCAGTGAGTACGACCAGGGTGTCATCTTCCATTTCGAGAAAACGTTGGAGCTCCCTGAAGAACGACGCGATTGGCCCAGAGGAGTTAATCAGAGGCTCCTGAAGGTGGAGCGTGAAGTCTTTCTGTTGGGTCACGAAAAGGCATTCTTGTTGTTCATGTCCTCGTGCAAAATCTGCGAGGACTGTACAGGAGTGCGGGAAGAGTGCAAACACCCGGGAAAGGCTCGACCTACGCCGGAGGCGATGGGTGTAGACGTGTTCACGACCGTGAGGCGGCTTGGTTTTCCCATAGAGGTCGTCCAAGATTACACGCGGAAGATGGATCGGTACGCCTTCCTGATGATCGACTAGGAACGCCGCGTTTGGGATTGCGCGAAAAAGAAGGTTCACTAGGCCATCTTCTGCCAACATGGTGGAGACGTTCGCGAAACGTGCCTCCTTCCACGGCGCGCTTATACGCATACGAGACTCGCTTTGACCTGTGGTGCGCGACAGTTGAGTCATTGCAGGGGGCAGTTTCGCTGTAATTTGTCACACTTGTCAGAAAGGGGAGAAACCATGGAAAAGGCTTATGAAGGAGCCGAAGTCAAGCACTCGATGTGCTTCTGGTGCAAACCGCGTTGCAGGCTCGAAGTGTATGTCAAGGATGGGAGGCTTCTCGGCGTCAGCAAGTCACCCATTAAGGGCTGCCCTCGTTGGAGTAGGGCAAGAGAGATCTTCTATAATCCCACGAGAACGACGTTTCCTATGAAGCGTATGGGAGACAGGGGCGCTAACCGCTGGCAACAGATAACCTGGGAACAGGCGTTTGACGAGATTGCGGAAAAGCTTTCCAAAATCAGGGACGAGCATGGCGCGGAAACCGTGTGCACCGAGCACGGAACAAGCCGAACCTACGAAGAATTCCGTTATCGATTCCTCAATCTTTTCGGTAGTCCGAACAACGTTGGCCAGGGGCACATCTGTCACGGCAACTCGGCCGTGGTTGCCTGCATGACCCTGGGATGGTGGCCCTACTGGATGAATGTGGAGAAATTCCAAAAGGTCAACTGTGTCATCATGATGGGGCGCAACCCAGGTGTAGGACACCAGACGATAAGAGACGGGCTCAACGAAGCTCGCAAGAGAGGGGCGCGTCTCATAGCCGTGGATCCACGCTCCTCTCAGATTGCGCGGGACGCAGACATCTGGCTCAAGATAAGACCTGGCACTGATTCGGCCTTTCTCCTCGGCATGATGCACGTGATCGTCGAGGAGAATCTGTATGACAAGGAATTCGTGGAAAAGTGGACTCATGGCTTTAAGGAGTTGGCGGAAAGGCTGAAAGACTATCCCCCGGACAAAGTCTCCCAGATTACCAGGATTTCTGCTGACGACATCATAAAGGTAGCGCGTTTGTATGCGACGGAGAAGCCGTCCTGCATCATGGAGGGCATGGGTGTCGCCCACCAGCCTAATTCCCTGCAACCGCTTCTTGCCCGATATCTGATGCCCGCACTCTTGGGACTCATTGATGTTGAAGGCGGGGAGGAACTTATGGGACCGGCGCCATGGATCAATGAGTGCGAGGTCGAGTTGCCTGAGATCCTCAGCCGCGAGCAGGCCGAAAAGCAAATCGGAAAAGAATACAGGCTCTTTGCCGCGGCAGGCTACGACCGTATCCAAGAGAACGTCATGAGAGTATGGGGGAAGCGCTGTGATCTCCAGGGTTGCAACAAGCTGTCTTCCGCTCCCTCGCTCTTGCGGGCAATGGCATACGGCGACCCCTATCAGGTGAGGGCCCTTATTGGGGTGGCCTGCAATCCCATGGTCACGCTGCCCAACACAAAGCTCGTGCACAAGGCGCTCCGGAATCTCGATCTCTATGTGGTAATTGACAAAGTCTGGACTCCGTCAGCACAGTTGGCCGATTACGTGCTACCCGCCGCAGAATGGCTGGAAAGGGACTTCGTTTTCAATTACCACAATACCACGCCTTTGCTCGAGGCAGGGGAACAGGCGTTGCCTAAGACAATGCCGGGAGAATATGACAGACGCGACGACTACGATTTCTTCAAAGGGATTGGTGAGCGGCTTGGCCAGGCGGATTACTGGAAATGGGAAAACGTCAGGGAACATTATGACTATCGTCTGAAGCCGATGGGGCTAACCTTCGAGAAACTCTTGGAGATGGGGAAATGGTTTCCGAAGACCAGAGAATTCAAGAAATATGAAAAGACGGGCTTCGGGACCCCTACCGGCAAGGTAGAGTTTTACTCGACCATCCTTGAGGAATTCGGCTATGACCCCCTCCCCCGGTACATTGAACCGCCTGAGAGCCCGGTAAGCACGCCGGAGGTGCTCGAAGAATATCCGTACATCCTCATTACCGGCGCCAGATTCATGCCTTATTTCCACTCCGAATTTCGCAACATTCACACCTTCCGTAAGAGGTATCCGTATCCGAAAATGGAGATGCATCCCGACACCGCGGCAAAGGCCGGGATCCAGGAAGGGGATTGGGTGTGGATCGAAACCAGGGAGGGGAGAATTATCCAACAGTGCAAGTTCATGGATGACATCGATCCTGACGTGGTACACGCCCAACACGGGTGGTGGTTCCCCGAGCTTCCGGGTGAAGAGCCATGGCTGCACGGAGCCTGGATTTCCAACATAAACCTACTCACGCCGGAGGCCCCGGAATTTGTCGATCCCGCCCTGGGATCATGGACGCTCAGGACTGTCCAGTGCAAGGTCTACAAGGCGGATATATCTAAGATACCACCATTTGCCAGCACACAAACACTTGAGGTGCCCGACTGACTTGGCGCGCTATGGCGCAAACACGCCCCCGCATGATCCGTGATCATTTGGCGCAATGTCAATGAAACTGCGGGGAATTGGCCTTGAAAACATCAAAACACGGAGTATGCGAGAAGAAGACGTGGACGCCGTCACGAATAGTGACAACATGCATTTCAGGACTTCAAAGCCTGAATACTACAAGGACAAACCGGCCGTCGCCACCAATGGCGCCGGGCAAGGGTATCGCCGCGAAACCGTTGGAACAGTCCCGGGATCAGATAAGAAAACCGGGCGCTATACGGGTTCTCGCAAATGGACGCGAAATGGAACCGTCAACTCCGAGCGGGGGCGCCATTCTTCATGGTGTCCCCGGAAGCGTCAATCCGTGAGAACTCTCGAGAACCGGTATAGAACCATCCGGACACTGGTGAGATGGTCTGAAAAGAATATGACGATGTTCCTCCGTCGCTCAGGCTTTATCCCGTCCGATCGCCTCAGTCCGGAGTCTAGTCTGGAGTGAATAACCATCAATCACCTGGCTCTTCGAGGTGGTAAGGCTTCAGGGGGCTATCTTGGTTGAAAGCCGTGACGAGCCTTTCTCAGGTCATGATCTTGTCAAGAGTTGGTGAGCGTGAGACGTGCAATCGGGCCGCCCTCGTTTCATCGGGGCGCCGGAGAGAAGAGCGGAATCACGGGATCGATTCAAGTGACTTTTTCCGATGAACCGTCATCCGAGGCCTACACGAGTTCCCATCGCTTGGGATGTCTCTGGGGCAGGAGTGGAAACGGTAATCTTCCCCAACCAAATTCGAACGGTCCCTGTGAGCGCTGCCCGTACCACGGGGCAACTGAGGCGAAGGAGAGATTCGCCCTCACCCGAAGCGCGAGCTAATTGAGCCATTGCAGGTGGTAGTTTCACCGTAATTTGGCACACTTGTCAGAAAGGAGAGAAACCATGGAAAAGGCTTATGAAGGAGCCGAAGTCAAGCACTCGATGTGCTTCTGGTGCAAACCGCGTTGCAGGCTCGAAGTGTATGTCAAGGATGGGAGGCTTCTCGGCGTCAGCAAGTCACCCATTAAGGGCTGCCCTCGTTGGAGTAGGGCAAGAGAGATCTTCTATAATCCCACGAGAACGACGTTTCCTATGAAGCGTATGGGAGACAGGGGCGCTAACCGCTGGCAACAGATAACCTGGGAACAGGCGTTTGACGAGATTGCGGAAAAGCTTTCCAAAATCAGGGACGAGCATGGCGCGGAAACCGTGTGCACCGAGCACGGAACAAGCCGAACCTACGAAGAATTCCGTTATCGATTCCTCAATCTTTTCGGCAGTCCGAACAACGTGGGACAAACCATGATCTGCCACGGAAATTCGGCCGTGGTTGCCTGCATGGTTCTGGGATGGTGGCCGTACTGGATGAATGTGGAGAAACTCCAGAAGGTCAAGTGTGTCATCATGATTGGGCGTAACCCGGGTCCAGGGCACCAGACGATAAGAGATGCGCTCAACGAGGCTCGTAAGAGAGGCGTACATCTCATAGCCGTGGATCCGCGTTACTCTCAGATTGCTCGGGACGCAGACATCTGGCTCAAGATAAGACCTGGCACTGATGCGGCCTTTCTCCTCGGCATGATGCACGTGATCGTCGAGGAGAATCTGTATGACAGGGAATTCGTGGAGAAGTGGACTCACGGATTCAAGGAGTTGGCGGAAAGGCTGAAAGACTATCCCCCAGACAAAGTCTCTGAGATTACGCGGATTTCCGCTGACGACATCATAAAGGTGGCGCGTTTGTATGCTACGGAAAAGCCATCCTGCGTGATGGAGGGTATGGGTGTCGCCCACCAGCCTAATTCGCTGCAACCGCTCCTCGCCCGGTATCTGATGCCCGCACTCGTGGGGCTCATCGATGTTGAAGGCGGGGAGGAACTCATGGGACCGGCGCCCTGGATCACTGAGCACGAAATAGAGCTGCCCGAGATCCTTAGCCGTGAACAGGCCCAAAAGCAGATAGGAAAAGAATACAGGCTCTTCGCCTCGGACGGATATGAGCTGATTCAGCAGAACGTCATGAAAGTGTGGGGGAAACGCTGTGATTTCCAGGGGGCGAACAAGGTCTCGTCGGCTCCTCCGATCCTCCGGGCAATGGCCTACGGCGACCCCTATCCGGTAAAGGCCCTTCTCGGCGTGGCCTGCAATCCCATGATCACGCTCCCTAACACGAAGCTGGTGCACAAGGCGCTCACGAATCTCGACCTCTATGTGGTGATTGACAAGGTCTGGACTCCCTCAGCGCAGTTGGCCGATTACGTGCTGCCGGGAGCGGAGTGGCTGGAAAGGGACTTCGTGTGGAACTACCATAATACCACGCCCTTGCTGGAGGCGGGGGAACGGGCGTTGCCGAAGACAATGCCGGGAGAATATGACAGACGCGACGACTACGATTTTTTCAAAGGGATTGGTGAGCGGCTTGGCCAAGCAGACTATTGGGCTTGGGAGAGCGTCAGAGAGTATTATGACTATCGCCTCAAGCCGATGGGGTTAACCTTCTCGAAGCTCCTGGAGATGGAGAAATGGTTCCCGGAGACCAGAGAATTCAAGAAGTATGAAAAGACGGGATTCGGGACCCCTACCGGGAAGGTAGAGTTTTGCTCGACCATCCTCGAGGAACTCGGCTATGATCCCCTTCCTCGGTACATTGAACCGCCGGAGAGCCCGGTAAGCACGCCGGAGGTGATCGAAGAGTATCCTTACATCCTCATTACGGGCGCCAGGTTCATGCCCTATTTCCACTCCGAATTTCGCAACATTCGGACCTTCCGGAAGAGGTATCCCTATCCGAAAATGGAGATGCATCCCGACACCGCAGCAAAGGCCGGGATCCAGGAAGGTGATTGGGTGTGGATCGAAACCAGGGAGGGGAGAATTATCCAACAGTGCAAGTACATGGATGACATCGATCCTGATGTGGTACACGCCCAACACGGGTGGTGGTTCCCCGAGCTTCCGGCTGAAGAGCCGTGGCTCCACGGCGCCTGGATTTCCAACATAAACCTACTCACCCCGGAGGCTCCGGAATTTGTCGATCCTGCCCTGGGATCATGGACGCTTAGGACTGTCCAGTGCAAGGTCTACAAGGCCGATATATCTGAGATACCTTTTGCCAACGCACAAACTCTTGAGGTAACTGAGTAGAAAAGTACGCTATCGCACAGATACGGTTACATACTATATTGGTTGACCGTGAAATGGAGGTGAGATACAGGGTTGCCTCCAGTAGCAGGAAGCTGCAATGTCGCGTACAAGCCCCTTCATCAGTGCGGCTTCCTGCGCCGAGGAGCAGATTCTCGTTGACAAATCAAGACCATACACAGCTACCCACTACAAGGCGGCTCGAGCCGACGTGGTTCTCATTGTAGCTTCCCGCATGGGAGACAAGCAGGTCACTCAGCGCTTGCGAGTGCTGTGCCAGGATCTACGTGACTACACGCGGTTGCCTTCTCCTTCCCCTATTGGTCTTCGCTAACCGAAACACATGAGGCATCGGCCAACAACCCATCTCCTCCGCCTCTCATCCATGAGCAGAATGCCCCGCACTCCTTGATCCGAAGCGGCGTGATTGCCCGTCGAACCTGTGCCGATCCGCAGTCAAGTGGGAAATCACCCCCCCGGCCATGAGAAGGTTTAATGGATCACTCCCACATAAAGCGAAAACTGAGCAGGCTCAGCACGCGACTTGCACCTCTACCTTCGCCGTCCCCTCCTCAAGTGTGCACTTCCTTCCCTTTCTTCCTCAAGATCCCGAGTTCGACAAAAGGGCAGCGCTGCCTGCCTTAGATGAGAGATCCCACAAAATCAAAACTCCGGTGAACTCGCATTCGTTCGTTTTCCGAGCACTTGGTAGCCTCCGGCTCCGAGTCTCGAGCCTCTCTCACGAGGCGGTATTGAGAGGGGCTGAACGGGCAATCCGTCTAAGGAGATCCCGGGCCAACGGGCCAAAAACAAAGGTGTTCCCTCAGGAAGACTTGGCGAGAGCGCGCGTAGCCATGTGCAGATTCGTTCTTTTCCCGCAGGAAAACTCAGTTATTACCAGCTTCCGAGAACTCTGGTACAGTCGATGCAGGACGTGAGAGAACGATGGTCAGGATGGTACCACTGCGGAATGGATGGAGGAAGAATACGTTCCCAATATACGGATATTGGACTGTACATAAGCGGAAACAGGTATCGTATGTCGCCTGTAAGGGGTAAGAGAGATGAGGTACGCAGAAACAGGGTATAATTTGGAAGTCGATCTGACTCGAGGAAACATTGAGCGCGTGGAAACGGACCCGAGAGACACCGAGCTTTATCTGGGGGGCTTGGGTACTAACGCGAAGATTTTATGGGAGAGGGTGCCTCCCGAAGTCGAGCCCTTTTCTCCGGACAATCTCCTCATATTCGCAGCCGGTCTTCTCTGCGGCACACCGGCCACCGGCTGCAATCGCACCATCGTTACCACCATTTCCCCGCAAACCCGGCTCATGGCGTTCTCCATGATGGGCGGCTTTTTCGCGCCGGAACTGAAGTACGCGGGCTATGACAAAGTGATCCTTCGCGGCAAGTCTCCGGATCTGGCCTATCTGTGGATCAACAACGACAAGGTGGAGATCCGTGACGCCTCTCATTTACGGGGTAAAGGCACTGTTGAAACGGCACAGCTTATTCGAGAAGAGTTGAACGAGCCGAAAGCCCAGGTGGCCGCCATAGGCCTCGCCGGTGAAAACAGGGTCTATTTCGCATCCATCGAACAGGGCAGGTCCAGCGCGAGTCGCGGCGGGATCGGCGCGGTCATGGGGGACAAAGGGGTCAAGGCGATTGTTGTTCGAGGAACCAAGGACATCAATGTCGCTCGGCCGGAAGAGTATATGGGGCTCTGCAATGAAGTATTGGGTTACATAAGACACCGTAACGACAACCCCATTCCCGGAGTTATGCCCATTTTTGAGGGACTCGGCTCGCCCCAGGAGATGAAGATGCATGATGAAAAGTGGCACACGGAGAATTTCATGTGGGGAAATTCACGTGTCCGCAGAAAAGATTTCTGGACCGAGGAAGTCGCTCAGCAGTGGATGGTGACTCTCGATAGCATGCGGACACGTCTGATCAGTTGCTACAACTGTCCCATGACATGCGGCGCAACCATTTCTCCTCCGGGGCTGCCGACCTACATGATGAAATGCTTCTCCAAGCTGACCTATACCATGGCTGCCTTTTCCGACCTGGATTTCGGCTTGCGTATTGCGCAGAGGGCCACGGAATACGGGGTGGACGGATTCTCCTGTCCACAGGTCATGGCCTTTGCCCTTGAGCTCTACGAGAACGGCATTCTGACCGACGAGGACTTCCCGGGGATGCCGGCGGACAATGAAGGAAGATTCTACTGGCTGCTCGACAGGATTGTTCGGCGTGAGGGGATTGGCGACGTGCTTGCAAACGGCACCTATTGGGCGGCCAAACAGATCGGCAACGGAGCCGAGGCCTATGCCCATAATACTATCAAGAAACATGAGCAGCTTCCTCTCAAGCTGTCCATGCTGAACCCCATCTATTTCCTCATGTATTGCACCGGCGAGAAGTTAACCATTACCCAGATCGAGGGGCAGTTCCCCCAGGCGCCCTTTCCTACGAGAGAGCAGAGAGAAGAATTTGTAAAAGATTGGGTCCAGGTCCCTGATGAAAAGTTCAAGCAGTATCTGTTGGATTGGGAACTACGTGGGGAAAACTCGATGCCCTTCTACCCTACCGTTCAAATGTGCTGCGATATCGTCGACTGGCAGGAGAAGATGCACTACATTGATGACGCCCTTGGGATGTGCGCAGGTTTATCATCGTTTCCCCTGAAGCCTCCGTATCATATACACAATTATCCCAAATTCAT
>CAZCDS010000090.1:0-20952 GCA_964497585.1 uncultured Syntrophaceae bacterium | reverse complement strand
GGCTCAAGCGACAATACAAGGGCCTCCTGAAGGAGCTGAAGGACCTCGAAAAGAAGGACCAGCGGGAGCAACTCGCCATATCGCAATGGGGCGAGAAGGAGCGGCGGAGCATTCGGCGAAGCGGGATGACCGAAAAGGAAAAGCAGACCGAGGCCGTCGACCACTTTGAACGAAAGCTTGCACAGGCCCGTCACCTCGCTGAACAGGGAGAACAGAAGAAAGACATTGAACTGCTCAAGAAAGGCAAGAGTATCTATGCGGAGCTGCAGAGCGAGCTGGGGCAACTCCCTAAAGGGGTGCAGACAACGGCAGTGAACACCATTGAAAGCAGCATGCAGGGCGTCAGGCAGGTTATGACCGGTTTGGAGAGGGCCGGCCTAGAAAGGCGGAAGGGCACGGTTGAAGAGGAGATGAAAACTGCGGAGGCCGTAAGACAGAAGGCCGAGGCCGCGGCTCCCGCGTTGGAACAGCCGGTCAAGGCTACCCTCGAGGATACGGAGGCGAAGATTAAGCAGGCCCAGCTCCGGGAAGAGCGACGCGTCAAGTACGTGGCCGAGCTTGAGCTTGACGAGACGAAGTTTCAGGAGCAACTCAAGGCCCTTCAGCAGCGAGGCGTTACCATTCCCGTCACGCCGGTCATGCAGGAACCCGTAGGACGCGGAGCAGCCCCCGGGTACGCATCGGGTGGAACCGTGGCCGGTTCAGGTCGGGGTGATACCGTTCCGGCTCTGTTGAGTCCAGGTGAATTCGTGATGAGCGTCGAGGCGGTGAAACAGTACGGGGCGGCGTTCATGCACGCAGTCAACCAGGGAGTGCTAAAGGTCCGGGGGTTCGCGAGAGGAGGGTTGGCCGTTGCGAGCCTCATCGGGTCTATTCCCCGGTTTGCCACCGGTGGGACGTTCAGTTGGGGCGATTGGGGCTCAAAAAAGTGGGAAAAGAATCACGAGAAATTTTGGGGTGGACTCCGCGAGATGTGGGACGAGATTGACGCGATTTCAAACCACATTATCGACAATGCCACGGGAAACATGCGGAGCTTCATCGAGAATGTCAATGCGAAATACCCGTTAAGAGAATTCGGGGCCGGGGTCTCTGGCACGGGTGGTACTGCCGGCGTAGGTGCTACTGCCGACATGGGAACTGCAATGACGGCCTTCGCCTCAGCGGCTCAGACCTTTGCCTCCGCTGCGAACAAGGGAATCGACATTAAGATTACCGTCCACAGGGATGGAAGTATTTCCGTCTCTGGGGCTGGTGAGTACGGCTTGCCGGGATTCTGAGAAAGGGATTCAATCATGGGAACAGTGAGATATCGTCTAGCTGCAATCGTTCGGGCCATCGTCAACATTCCGATCAGTCTTCTCATATCCTTGCTGTGCGGCCTTGTATGGCTCACCAGCTTTCTGATCGCTGGCGTAGGCTGGGTTTTCATGAAGAGTGCACGTGGAATCGAGGGATTCTGCATGACGCTGGAATCTTGGCGCGTAAGGTTCGACAAGCGTATGCAGGCATGGCAGACACGGGCCTGACCGCCCTTGCACAAAAGAAAAGGGCCCCGAGTTGAGGGCCACTTGACGTGCTTCACTCGCCCGAGAGCGTCTCGGTCACCGGCGCATCACAGGGTTCCGACTCGGCAAGCTCTTCCTGATCGCTCTTGATAGGATGATTTCTGCGCAACCTGGTATACTGGTAAATCGCGTGGAGTATTCCCGTACCGTCTTTCTCGACGCAGCTTTCCAGGGCCTTGCGCGCTCCCCCGAGCGCCGTTATGCTTCCGTCAAGACCTTCATGCGCCATTCCCGCCCGGAAGAGAGTCACCAACTCCAACATGTCCGCGTGTCACTTCTCGACCTTTGCGAAAATCTTGTGAGCCGCCTTCTCTGTTTGCGCATCTTCGGAAAGTGCTGCCAGGGTCAAGACAGAGAACTGGCTACGGACCGCCGGGTCATGCTTCCACGACTCCATGATGAAAAACAGAAGCCGATTCAAATCAGTGACGAGCCGATCCAGGTGTTTTGTGCTCGCTTCAATCGCCCCGTAAATCGCTGTGGGAATAGGCGGACAATTACCCAGCGCGTTCACCGCCTGCTGGAGCGCATCATTGCAAGTGCTCAGCTCGTACTTCCAGTTCTGCATACTCGCGACGTGGAAAGGGTGACCGGTTTTGTGGTGGCCATAGCGCTCCCATACGGGCTCGATGTCCCGCATCGTTTCTTCAATCGACTCGATGCTTGCCTGGGGAAGACGAAAAGGATACTCTGACATTGCTCATACCTCCTAGGGGTGTGGGTTGAACCCCGAGGGTGACGTTCTGGGAATTCCGTTTCCTCGGGGTTCGTCGCGTTGAGGTCCGACGAAGCCGGGCGCTTTGCTGATACAAGGGTTTTGAGTTTCGGCGGTTCAGTGAATGCAGGAAGGTTCCCCCCAATTTGCGCTCTTCGTCGAGTTCTGTCAAGAGTCTTAATAAACTATAACAATTTCGCGCGATTAGTACGAATAGTGAAAGCTATATGGTTGGAACCGATCATGAATTCCCGCGCAGAAACGGAACATTTCGGGACTCAGTAGGGAATCTTGACGCAGGCGAGCGCGCTGGAGGGACTCCCCAGGTATAAGCTCAGCTTATGATATGACTCGAAAGACAAGACGGTTCAGTGCGCAACCGATCAGCATGACAGACGCGCGCGAGAAAGGCTGGATATGCCCCGTACGCGCGCGCGGGTCGTTCGCGTGAGCCTTTCCTTGCCTGAACCCAGCAGGCCGGCCACGGATATCTCTGGAGGGTTTTCGGCGAGGGTGGCTTAGGAGAGACATTCGGTTGCAAGTCAGAAAGGGAGCCAACTT
The DNA here is from genome assembly GCA_964497585.1 of uncultured Syntrophaceae bacterium. Lineage (GTDB taxonomy): Bacteria > Desulfobacterota > Desulfomonilia > Desulfomonilales > Desulfomonilaceae > CAZCDS01. Next base: position 18,108 of record CAZCDS010000090.1, on the reverse strand, counting down.
GCCAGCATCCGTCAATTATGATATTGTAGATAAACGTTTCTGTGCATTCGTCGAATCGGTGGGGGAGAATCAATGGCGAAACGAAAGATTAGCGCCAGAGAGCTACTTCGGGCCATTAACGACGGTGCGACCGAACAGCAGCTTATGGCTCAATTCGGCCTTTCGGGGCATGGGCTCAAGAATGTATGCGACAAGATGATCGCTGCTGGTATGTTGAGTGGCGACGTACTGTCAAGACTTCAGATCCCGTCGTCGATGCCCGCTCCCAGGACTTCAGAATGTCCGGCATGTAAGAGCCCACTAAGCGGCTCTCCCGACGAATGCCCTGTCTGCGGAATAGTCATTGCTAAGTACGGCAGGAAAACCGGAAAGCGGCGTACCCCACAAGAAATACCTGTGGGACCTACGTCAAGAAGCTATCCGAAGGGCAAGCCGGGCTCATTGCGCTTCGTCAATCCAGTCAATAACCATGTTGAAGCGACGACAAGCCCATGGGTATGGACGCTGTTATTCGGTCCGTTTTATTTTGCTTATAAGGGCCTTTGGGGGCATGCAGTGCTCGGGACAATATTGGGCATATTCACCCTTGGACTATCATGGATAGTCTACTGCATAGTTGCCAAGAAGCTTTTGCGGAACCATTACGGCCGTCTCGGTTGGAAGGAGATTGACGAATCTGGGAGGCTGTTACCGTAAACGATGACCGCGAAGAGACTGCCCGCGCCGAGCCGAGAGATTTGAGTCCCTGCAAACCTGGGGCCCGACCGTGAGGCCGGTTTGCTTTCACGCACGATTTTCCTCACGATTCTTTCACAAAACCATCCTGGCATCCCGCAAACTGGCTCTGACCGGACTAATTGCACATATCTCACTTCAAAGAATAAGTACAATACTCCAAGCTCTCGGCCGAATTCCGACACAAGTTTAGAGAGACAACATTTTCCGCCAAAATGACCCTCTGCGAGCCCCCCCAGGCCCCCCATTTTTTCCAAGAAATGTTCCTTTCCTCTGACCGTTCAACCGACGGACGGCATACCGCTCCACCGAGAAGCCGATATGGGCATATGCAGCTCTGTGAGCAACGCAGAGCCTTCCCTGTGGAAGACTGGACTGCCCGTGCATGGTCCGTAGGCTTTGTGGAAAAGTATGCTTTTCGCCTGGGGACGACTGCGCTCCACATCGCGAATGTACTGTAATATCGGTGCAATGGCCGGATGAATGTCGGGTGTAATGTGTAGCATGGGCCATATACTGCAAAGCGGGGGCCCGTCAAAGTGCGCTCTCGCGGTTTTTTTGTGACTACTAACCACGGGGAATTATTGAAATAAAAACTTATTTCGTCGTGGCAGCCACAAACCGACATAGACCCGCCCACTGATTAATGATAAGGACAAAAAAATGGCGAGAATACTAGCCAGATGAAATTACAAAACCCAGCTTTCAAGCGTATTTCGGCGCCCCACCGGTAGGGGGGGGCACAGGACACAGGAGGACACCTATGCCCAAGAAGCAAAACGATTATGTCATCCGAGCGTTTCAGGTTGATCGGCTACTGTGGAGGCGATTCCGCGTGTTTGCCGTGACCAACGACGTCACCGCTAGCGCTTTACTCAGGCGATTCATCGAGCACGGCATGGAAATGGTTGAAGCCGGCAAACTCAAGGTCTAACGCGAACTCGCCATGAGTGCCGAGCGGGTGAACGTCAACGGGCGCACTAAACCACGCACAGGAAAGGACCAAACTGTGAAAAAAAGGCGGACGAAGAAGAGAGAGCAGCAGGAGCACTTATTGACTTACCAAAAGTGTCACCGACTCGTAGAGGAGATGAAAAAGGGAGACCTCCAGCGACGGGTGGAGATTTGTGCCAGGCTCGTTCGTGACAAACTGCGGCGTGGCGGCGATACCGCCCTGTTTTTGGCCTTCGCGTTTAAAGGGAATGAGGGGCTTATGCTCCCGGCTGGCTCTTTCTCTACCGGACAAGGCAACACCCTGAAGGCCCAGGCCATTCAGATGGCCGAGATAATCGAAGCAGATTGCTTGGTCGTGGCATTCACGGCATGGACCGCTCCTGATTGTAGGTCCCGACCGTCGGAGCATCCCGACCGAACAGAGGCAATCGCCGTAACAGGTAAGGACCACTTTGCGCACGTTGCAGCAATACAGGATGTTTTCCGGAAGGGCAGCACGGTCTCGTTTGGGGATCTTGAATTCTGTACGGAAGTTCAGTCGTCGTGGATGAATGCCTACTCAGGCTTCGACCGTGTGGCAGCAATGCGTCTTCGGCGCCGAAGTATCGGAATCGACAATTCCCGAGAATATCTCAACATTGCCGAAAGCCGATTCGACGGGACCGAAATCGGGAAAGAGCATGAAAAGGAATAGCCTCATTCTGCCCCTGTCAACTCGACCGATTCTTGAGGCCCGATTGTATGCGCTTGACTCGCTTGAGTTCACGCGCAAAGAGTTACCCCGCCTCGTGAGAAAAATCGTCAGGGACATGCAAGAATAAACCATGGACCCTCTCTTAACCCCAGCACAAGCCGCTGAAACGCTCTCCTGCACGGTCAAGACAGTGCATCGTCTCTGCCGTGAGGGCCGGCTTGCGTACGTGCGGATCAGCGGCCGGGGTGAGCGCAGGTTCACGCCCGAGCATATCCGGGATTTCATCGAAGCCGAAACGGTTCAGACTCGCATTGACAAGACTCGCCCCAACCGGGTAGCCTGCTCTCCGAAAGGAGGTGCAAGACGGAAATCTGTTGGGGTTGAAGGGCAAGGTCTCAGGAAGGAGATTCGAGACCTATGTCAGTAATCAAGAGGGGGAATGTCTACTCTCTGCGCTTGCGCCTGTTCGGCAAGCAGATCATGGTCCGAACGTCCGCGCAGACGAAGAGCGAGGCGAAGCGTGTTGAGATGAACGTATTGATCGCCTGCAGATCAGGAGACTACCGGGCCCTTGATCCGGTGAGCCGGGAAGCCTGTCTTCGGATAATCCACAACCAGGGATGGGAACTGCCGAAGGACCTCTGGGGGGAAGAGACGGTCAGGAAAGAGCTGACCTTATGGGAGGCCGTGGAGATCTTCCTGAACTATCCCACTGTCAAGGACTGCAAGGCCAAAGAACGTTACATCTTCTGTCTTGCGAATCTGGTGGAGAAGCTGGGCAAGGACCGGCCGGTCAAAGAGATCTGGGTTCCGGATATTCGCCAATACCTGGCAGCGAGATTGTCGGACGGGGTAACTCCCGGTACGGTGAACAAAGAGAAGAGCGTGCTTTCAAAGCTTTTTCAGGTGCTCGTGGAACTGCAGGTGATCGACGCAAACCCCGTGCGAATGGTGAAGCGACTGTCCGAGAAGTCAGGCCAGCGCGAGGTTTATCTTGCCAGGGAAGACGTCGAACGGATTGCAAATCGCTGTCCAGAGTGGTTCAGGGCAATGGTTTGGACAGCCTACTTCACAGGAATGCGACGCGGCGAGATCTTCTACTTGACGCGCGGCCAAGTGGTTCTCGCCCGAAGGATGATCTTCTTGGGGCCAGAGTCCACGAAAGAGGGCGGTTGGAAGAGGGTTCCCCTTTCCCGCGAACTCGTTCCCGTCCTTGAAAACCGGCTCAAGGTTACATCGCTTGAAAGTGACCGGGTTTTCCTTCTCCAGGACAGCAAGGGGGTTCGTTCCCCGAGCGACGAGGCCGTTAAGAATCCTTGGCCTCGCGCCTGTGAGGCTCTGGAGTTGGAGCAACCTTGGCCCCGATTCCATGATCTGCGCCACACGTGGAAGACGAACGCTCGACGGTCAAGGATGGACCCGGAGATCCGGGAGAGCATTCTTGGTCACTGGTACAAGGAGAAGGCCGTAACCGAACGGTATGGACGGATCAGCGACGAGGAGCTTCTTGACGCCGTCGACGGCATGACATTTGAGCACGGAGTGACAGAGATATGGGTAGCAGGTCAGTGAAAAGATGTGATCAAATTGTGATCAAAATGCCCAAACAAGAAAAAAGGTCATGCACACACATGACCTAACTACTTGAAATTCATGGTAGGCGGGAGAGGGATTGAACCTCCGACCCCTGCCGTGTGAAGGCAGTGCTCTCCCACTGAGCTACCCGCCCGCCCAATTAATATGCATAACACGATGGACTTCTGCTTGTCAAAAGATTCTTGGAGGTCAATGCAACGGCCGGATCGGGATGTCCGAACAGACATATCTGTTTGCCCGAAATTCCTAACTTGCTGTCCCAGTCAGCCTCAACGAGGCATTCGATCTCCGGCCCTTTCCTGTGATGCGCCCTCTGTACAGCCATGTCGGTGGTCGCTCAGCGGTTTCCTTAGGGGATGAGCTTCGCACGTCTCGAGATGGATCGTGGTCATGACGGATCGCCATGAATTCCGGAGTAGCGAACCCGACCTGGGAGCGGAACGTCATCTGCGATAGGCGTCCAGGTCGAATTCATCCCGCCACCGGATTCGCTCGATTGCGCGCTGCTTTCTGCACCGCACAGGCTCCCAATATGATTGATTTGGATACCTGAAGGTGATACCGTTGAGGTGTCGCTGCAGAGGGTCTCCATGGCTAGTTCCATTTCCGTTCACGACGACATCACCGATGTACCCGGCTTTCGCGTTGGACATTCCCAGGACGAGAGCGCCAAGACGGGCGTTACCGTGGTCCTCCTGCCTCCCGGTGGGGCTCCGGCCGGGGTTCACGTCGGAGGCAATGCCTCCTCAACTCGGCAGATGGATTCACTGAGCCCGACTCACCTGATCGGCCGCGTGGACGGGATATGCTTTTGCGGAGGCAGCGCGTTCGGACTGGACGCGGTCGGGGGAGTGCTGGCGCACCTGGAACGAAACAATATCGGAATTCCGGTCACGGGAAGAAAGATTCCCATTGTCCCATCAGCCGCGATTTTTGATCTGAACTTCGGGGACGCGTCCATTCGGCCAGATTGGGAGATGGGCTTTGAAGCGTCTGTGAGAGCCACGTCAGGACCGGTGCCACAGGGAAGTGTGGGAGCAGGGACCGGCGCGACAGTCGGCAAGCTTCTCGGCATTGACCAAGCGATGAAGGGCGGCCTGGGCTCGGCTTCCGAGCGATCCGGCGATCTCGTGGTCGGAGCTCTTGTCGTGGTAAATGCGTTTGGAGACGTGATCGATAGGGACGGCTCAGTATTGGCGGGAGTTCGTCAATCTTCCGAGTCCATTGCACTGGCAAATGCCGCTGAGCTACTCAGGGAAGGTAAGGCGATCTCAAGGAGCGTACCTGTCGAGAACACCACATTGGCAGTCGTGGCGATTAACGCCAGCCTGGACAAGATCACGGCCTCGCGGATTGCTTCACAGGCCACACTTGGGCTCGGGAGGGTCATCAGTCCGTTTCATACTGAGATCGACGGTGATCTGACGGTTGTCATAGGCGTGGGCGACCGGATCGAAGAACCGAGCAGGATGGGGCTGTTGGCCGGCGATGCGCTGCAAAGAGCCGTGATAAGAGCTGTGGAAAACGCGGACGGATTCGGGATTCTTCCAGCCAAGAGAGACCTAGTCTCCGGTAAAGCGTGATCGATCACCTCGAGATTGTCCCTGGGGGGCCATCCCTCCATCAAGACGCAAAGAAGGCGCGCATTCTCCACTCGTGATCCGCTACCGGATTCCCCATTTCCCCATTCTCGGGCTTTGGTGCGGGAATGCCCATCGAAGGGCCCGGTCTCGAGGAAACGGCTTTACTTCAGCACTAAACAACCCCTGGCGAGAATACGTCGACGAACGAGTCGATTTGTCCCGGTGAGAGGCTCCCACAGTTACCTGAAGTATATCTCTACCCGATTTCTTCCCGCCCTTTTTGCGGCATAGAGGGCTTCGTCCGCGCATCTGAAAAAAGAGTCCAGATCAAAAGAGCCCGTGGCAGCCTCTGATACGCCGATGCTAATCGTTACCTGAAGCCCACCCCGAGGGGTCATGACAGCGTTTTCGGCAACGGCCAAACGAACTCGCTCGGCAACTGAAGCTGCTTGTTCCAGACCGGTATGAGGGAGCAGCGCGGCAAACTCTTGGCCTCCGAGTCGGGCCAATATATCGATATTTCGCAGACTCTCCCGACTGACATCCGCGACTGATTTAAGAACCCGATCCCCAATGTCGTGTCCGAAGGTGTCGTTGACCCTTTTGAAGTGATCGATATCCATGATGAGCAATGAGACATCCCCTCCGTAACGCTCGGCTCTGACTAATTCTTGACTCGCCAATTCCAGAAAGTGCCGCCGATTTGCCAAGCCGGTGAGATCGTCCGACGTGGCCAGCTCTCTGAGACGTTCTTCAAGACGCTTCTGTTCGCTGATATCCCAGGCAACGTGCACGAAACGGGTCGCTCGGCCGGTCTCGTCACTCAGGGGGGAAACCGAGACGAGAAAGACTTTCTCTAGAGGCTCCATGACGATTCCGCGGAGAGCTATCTCCGAGGCCCCCGGCCACAGCAAAGGACTAGCGATAGGAATTGCCCTGATACCAGTAGGCACACAATTTCACATTTCAGGGTACACCAAAGCTGAGCCCAAGTCAAAAGAGTGCATACGGTCTATGGATGTATGGACTCGCCAAGCACAGGCCACGTTCAATCCAGACAAGCAGGAATCGATGCGGGCAACCTGTGGAGACGCACACGGGGTGAGAGGCGCAGCCCCCCACAAAGTGGCGACGCTGTTCAGGCGGTTACCTTCCCGGTTCGGCTCGTGGTATAGTGTCTCCCGCAGGAAGACCGGGGATCTGATGGCATCAGCCGTACCATGCGTGAGAAGGCTGCCAACCGAGAGGAACTTGATCGATGAAAACCTATTATGAATGTGTGCCCTGTCTCATGCGCCAGACCCTGGAAGCGGCGAGACAGGCTAACGCCGACGAGACCATTCAGGAGCAGATTTTGCGGAGAGTAATGCTGGCACTTTCCGAAGCTGACCTGGACCAGTCGACGCCCGTGTGGATCGGCATGGTTCACCGTCTCGTGCGCGAGGCAACAGGCAACAATGATCCGTACAGGGAGGAAAAGGAAAAACTCAATCAGGTGGCGCTCGATCTCTATTCTCGTTTCAAATCAGTTGCCCGATCCTGTGCCGATCCTCTTGAGGCCGGGCTGAGACTGGCCTGTGCAGGCAATGTCATCGACTTCGTGGTAGCTCCGTCGGTTGAGCGATCAAAGATTGATGATGCCGTGGATCAGGCAATGAGTTCTGAGATCTCCGAGGAAGTCGTCAATGAGTTCAAGGACTTGGTCCGAGAAGCCCGACGAATCCTCTATGTGGGAGACAATGCGGGCGAGATCGTGTTCGACAAGCTGCTCATCGAACTGCTTCCCCGAGAGAAGATTACGTACGCGGTTAAAGGAAGGCCGGTGGTTAACGACGTCACCATGGATGATGCTCGAACTGTCGGTCTGACCGACGTTGTCGAAGTGATCGATAATGGATCGGATCTGCCCGGCACTGTGCTGTCGGAATGTTCCGACTCGTTTCGAGACCGCTTTTGGGAGGCAGACCTGATAATCTCCAAGGGTCAGGGAAACTACGAATCGCTCAGCGAGACTGACAAGGAGATATTCTTTTTGTTCAAGGCCAAGTGCGAGGTCATAAAGCTTCACCTCGGCCACGAGGTGGGCAGCCTGGTCTTTATGCGACGTTGACCAGGATCCGGTCTTTCTGGTGGATCGGCTGTTTGCCGTGATACGAGTACCGTTCCTACGGCGTGGCTAGTTCCGTGAGGATCTGAAATCCTCCCTTGGGGCTCTGTGCCAGCACCAGCGTCTTACGTTTTGTCGTACGATGCCCGTCCTCCCAAAGAGTTTCCGCGAAATTTACAAGGACACGGTTGTTCTTTTTGGTTAGTTTCACCTGATCAAGTTCCATCCTTATGGTGCGGTGCTCGCGAAAGCGCTTCTTCGCTGCCTGGAGAATCCCCCGGTAGTCAAGATCTCTCGCGGAAAAGTTCCCATGATACAATTGCCGGAGCGCTTTGAGGTCTTTTCTTTCCACGGCTGACTGCCATGTGGCGAGGAACCTCTTGACTTTTCCTAGCTCCTTTCGATCGGTGATCACCTTCGCCAGGACAGGCGCGGAGTTTGACCCCGCGGCTTTGGAGCTTCTTTTCTGCCGCACTGGTTCCGGTTCACTCGGCGGAATCGATGGAACCGCTATGCTCCCCATCTTCTTTGTCCGTCCCTCACCGACCAGCTCCTCGACAGAGACCCCTGTCCAATTCTTCGCGTCGGACATTGAGCTAAGCTGTGTGAGGATCTCACACGCTCTGCCTGCCTGCATCTTCTTGATATGTGCGTCGAGCTTCGCGGCAGGGATTCGCTTCAAGACCAGGAGAGGCTGGAGGTTTCCCTGATCGGCATTCCAGATGTACTGCTTGAGGTCAATCTTGGCTCCTTGGTCGACATAAAGAGTCACCCGCCAGAGATTCAGGTCCCTGACATGGCAGATCTTCATTTTCTTAACGGATTTCAATGTCCTGGCTTTTTCGATCGCGGCCCGGCGAACCTCGGCCTTCTCGCCGCCTCCAACCTTCTTCCCGTTTCGGGCTGGCGGCTTCCTCTCAGGCCGGATTAAGGAAATATTCCTCTTTGGTGCACTCGCGAGATCGGATGTGTCTCCCCTTGGGATTTCTTTGACGGAGGATGCCTTTTCTTCAGATCCTTTCATTTCGGTCTTTGAGTCTTCCTTCGCGGCCTTGTCTTGAGTCTCGATTCTGACGAGCCCGGTCCTTTTCATGAGCGAACTGCACGAGGCACAGCTCAATAACAGCAGTCCCACTCCGATCCAGATGGGGATTCTTGTCCGAAGAAGAGTGTTCATTAGTGTAGGGTGCGTGCCGGTTCCTCACTCGGACTAGCGCGAGACAGGGCTGCGGGGGGCTTGCAGACCTCTTCGGCTTCTTGGTCCTCTTCTTGTCTTTCCCCGTCCGCACTTGGCCCGCCAAGCGTTCCTGACCCCCTTCAAATCCCGGAGCGCTTTGTCCAGGTCGTTCTGCTCAGAAGGTGAAAGCTGTGAGAACATGGAATGCTCCCGCCTTTTCAGGGAATTGAGTTGTATCAGGAGCTGCAGGTGCATCCGTTTGAGTTCCCCGCAGCTCTTATCCAAAAAGCCATTTTCTATCGTCCTGGTCGGACTGAGGCCGTTGGTGCGGAGGTCCCTTTCGGGCTCGGGACAGTCAATCATTTCCTCGGTCGTTATCATCTCCTCGATGACTATACCGATTTGTCGATTGAACAAAGCCATCAGTCTCAGATCTCCATTCCGGTAGGCCTCCCGGAGGGCTCCGAGGTATTGGGACAGCTTTTCTCTTCTATGCTCCAGATCCTTGTGTGCGGCCTCACACTCCTGCTCCGAACTAGCATAGCAGACGGCAAACACCGGCCAAATGGCGAAAAGACCAATGCACGTGATCCAGATGATTTTCTTGCCCCTCATAATTCAGTCCCATGATCCAAAGACATTGAGAGCCGCGCTGATTCTAACAGCAATTAAGCAAACAATGAAGAATTTCGTAAGAGTTCGCCGAGCAGGGCCTTGATGCAAAGAAGCCCTCCCTGGCCACCGCCGCAAAAACTCCCAGGTTTCGGGACGGTAGACCGATCGCCTTCGCCGAATGTCCACTGCGGCCCCGGGATCGGTTTCAAGAGCCGGCGCGACAGCTCGCTGCTCGCTCGCACGGTTGGAAACGCGTGTAGCCGAGGAGACGGCTTGGATAGAGCCTGAATCAAGGTGCTGAGAAGGTCGGTTCGAATGATAATCGGTCCTTCCCAATGAATGGTAGGGATTTCCCCGCACATCCACTGCTAAGCATCCGCGCCGCAATGATCGGACAGGCCGCTCCGGGACTAAGCGCAACCGTTGTTAGGGCTTGCTTTGGGACGCGCATCGCTCATACCGGGGTAAGCGCAACCGCGCTCGGTCCCTTTATTGCAGAGGGCCGCGTTGGGGAACCTTCGTCCGCCACTCTGATTGAAGACGCTCGTCGGAAAAGATCACCAATCGACGCCGCATTCCCGCGTCACCATGACCTTTTTTCTATGCAACTTGAATGACTTATGATATGATGTCACAGTCACTGTAGTGGGTTTACGTGAGGAATAGATAGTTTTCTATGGGGCTTGCGACCAACATATCGCTTTCGTGCAGAGTTCCGCTTGCGCTGCTTCTAGCGCTACTCGTTTCCGGGTGCATCGGCCTTGTTCCCTCCCCCTTCAGGCCTTCGCCGGGACCGCAGAAGGCGCCTGCGATGGAGGACCTGGCGCAGGCCTTCGACATAGTTTGCAGGAACTACCGTCTCGGCCCAGACGACCAATTGAACGTAACGTACCAACCAGAGTGGAACATTCCCACGGGGTCGTTCAAGCTTGACACCTTGGACAGGATCGCGGTCAAGTTCCTCATTGACCCCAACCTTAATGAAGACGTCGTCATCAGACCTGACGGAATGATCACGCTTCAGGCTATCGGAGAGGTCAGGGCAGCGGGTCTGACTCCCAGTGAGTTGGCCCGGCGAATTGAACAGAAGTACCTTGACGCCAACATCCTCAGTGAGGAGGTGCTCAGGACCACTCCCCCCGGTCAAAAAATAGTTACGGTCCACGTACTTGATTTCTATCAAAAACTCGCCCGTCTCGTGCAGTCCTTCACAACGCTGACCGGCGGCCAACAGGCCGTGGTAACGGTCAAGCCCGACGGAACTCTCGATATGCCGTTGCTTAAGCAACGGGTCCTTGCTGCAGGACACACGGTAGAAGAGGTGGAAAACAGTGTCAATTGGCTGTACCGACTGAACGTTCTCAAGCACGTGACGATTTCGATGGCTTTGGTGCAAGCAAGGTCCAGGAAGGTCTATGTCCTCGGCCAGGTGGGGAGTCCGGGCGCGTATGACATCAGGCAACCGATTACGGCTCTCCACGCGATCGCCCTTGCGGGCGGCCATCTTCCCGATACCGCAGATCTGACAAGCGTGATCCTCATATCGAAAAACGTGTACGGCAAACCCATCGCACGACGCCTGGACCTCAAGAGGCTCATGGACGTGGGCGACATGTCTTCGGCCATACTCGTCAAGCCGTACGATGTGCTCTACGTGCCCAAGACCTATATCAGGGATCTACGCCTCTTCATGGAACAGTATTTCACGACCGTCGAGGAAATCACCGCGTTCGTTGGCACGCTTACCTCTGTGAGCCGCAACGCGGGCAACCGATAGCGTCAAGGTGCAGGAAGTCGGGGCCCGCCCTTTTGCAGAGGAATAGGAGGTCAGCCAGACCGGACGCGAGTTACCCTGTCTACACCGTGCCAGGAAAGGATCTCCGTGGGAGCCCCCGCGGGTGATCTCCCAAGCTTCACGGAGGCCCGGCAGCGCCGATCTTCAGGGAACAACTGCGAACACTCGAGCTGGAAAGCCTGAACCTTTCTTAGGTTTCGGAAAGGTCACGAAGGCGATTGCGCCATAGGCCGGAACCTGATCGAGGTTTGCCAGCAGTTCGATTTGATACTTGTCCTGAGCCAAAATGTATGCTTCGCACGAATAATCGCCTTTGCTGGTAGCGATACCGGGGTCGGTATCGGTCGTCTCGTGCCCCGAAGCGGTGATTCCTCGATCCTCATACAGGTATTTCAACACCTCTTTACTCCACCCCGGATAGTGCGCGACCCCTTTCTCATCTTCATTTCGCATCTGTTTCGCACTCGGCCATTTCTTTGACCAATCCGTTCGCATCGCTACGAACGATTTAGCGGGAACCTTACCGTACTTGGCTTCCCATGCCCTCACGTCGTCCATCGTTATTCGATAATCCGGGTCTGCCTTCACTTTGTCGCTCACGTCGATCACGACGAGGGGAAGAATCATTTCCTTGACGGAAATCTCGTCCAGGAAACGTTTCCCCTTAATAAAGTGTGCCGGCGGGTCGCAATGGGTTCCCCACTGACCCGGAATCTTGTATTCGTGAGCCAGGAAACCGTGCCCCTTCATGCCGATTCCCTCGTCATAGTAGTACGTGGTGACACGGACTTCATCGCTGAATCCGGGCCAATGGGGTATCCCCGGACGAAATGCGTGCGTCAGGTCCACAAATTTCTTTGATTGCAGCTCGGCGACGATGCTCCACAGGCTGGCAGGCTGCTCAGCGAACACGGTAACGGAGACTACGAGTGTCCCCACTAACACGACGCATGAAAGCCACGTTTTCATGTGCCCCACCTCCGTCTGAGATTTCGCAGCGGCCAGCCCGCCCACGGCCTAATGGGAGGACGGGAGGTCGCACCATATCGCTCCAATGAGATGTTTACGGTAAGTAATTGACCTTACATCACAGTTTAAGGACCGGTCAAGGTCAAAATCCAACCCACGAGTCACGGACAGCCCCCACCTCAGTGCAGGAAATGCGACGCATCTGGCCGAGGGGCGGGTGCCCCTGGCTGCGGGCGCCTTTTCGGAGTTAAGGTGGAGTGCAAGGATAGCCACCCCGGTCTGCATCGGATGAACGGAATGGCACACAGTCTGGATTGTTTCAGAAGCCTTCGGCCTGGATATGAATCCTATGGGGGCCGCGGTGAGTATCTTGAGAAGGTCCGTCGGAGAAGGGATCGGCACAGGGTGGTTTGTTCATTACTTTGGGAACGGGGCCTCGGTCTAACCCCAGTTGGTTGAAGATTGCATCAAACACGTATCGAAAGAACCCCGCCCCAGCGTGCGAAACCGACGGGGTTATTATTATCATCATCAGCACGAGGGTGGCTATAAGGATCTTGGTTCTCATTGCCGGATTATTCCTACCTTATTATTGTTTCTCATAAACCTTTTCGACAAGCTTGTCAACTGGAATCAGGAGGGCCGGTCATTTGAGCTGTGAATCTTCTGCCGCACACGTTCGATTTCGCAAGCCCACGAGCCACAGTGAATACTTCGCGAAGGTCCACTCGGAAAAGACTGCTCGCTGATCTCTAGAATGGCTTACGCTGCCCCTTGGGCGATGTGACCGGTGCACGCGGGGCACTAACGGGGGCTGGCGGACCGCAGGGCGGAGGAGGTCCAAATGTCATTGGCTGAGGTGCAATACGCCACAGGTACGCCGGGGCCAGGCATGGGAAGTACCACACTCCCTGCTCCTTAAACCCGGTCAGAACCGGGTCAGTTGTCGCATGCACGAGCCCCGGAGGCGGCTTTGCTGCACCACCGCCCAACGCCACTGAAGCAGCCAGGAGCAGCACGCCCAGTATGCCCGCAAGAATGCACGTTCTCATGAAATGCCCTCGTCTGATAGTCCTCAATGTCCAACAAACTTACCAGAAAAGGGCGATGCCCGCAAGAACTTCCTGCACTATGAAACCAGCCCCCAGATCCATGGCGGAAAGCCAGCGGCCGTGGTCCACCTTTTTGAACACATTTTCGCCCAAAAAGAGTATAATAAACAAAACCAAGCATCAGCGGGTCCGTCATGGCAAGGCGCAAGATAAAGATTGAGGAATTCGTGAGTGACGTTCGCGGCGGCATGAGTGATGTGGCTCTGTGCACCAAGTACCACCTCAGTCAGAATCAACTGGAAAAACTGTACGATAATCTCCTCAAGGGCGGTCAACTTAGGCCGTCGGATTTGGATGAGGCGGCTCCGTCATTCGAGCCCACGGTAGAGCTTGCATTTACGTGCGCCAAGTGCGGAGCCTTGAAACTGGTTGACTCTGAGAAATGTCCTCAGTGCGGTGACGAAGGCCTCCCAGCGGAAAGAGTCGAGCCAGCCCCGGAATCCGTACAGGAGGAAGCTCCTCCCGAATTGGATGTGGACTCGCATGATGCAGGCGCGGATTCTATATTTCTGAAACCCGCGGATGACCTGGAACCACTGGAAACCGAACACGAGGAAGCGGAAGACGAAGTAACGTTTGTGCATGATCTGGAGCCTCAATTGGATTTCGAGGCGCCGAAAGAAGACGACCGTACTCCACTTCCACGAGCCCTCTCACCTGTGCACAGCGTCGACCTTCCGCCGCCGAAGCCCGCGCGGCGGGGCGGAAAGGCCGGTTTCGCTGCCCTCGCAGCGGCTCTTCTTGCGCTGATCGCGGCCGTGGGAGCAGGTTTCTACACAAAGATGATTCCGATCCCGGATGTCGGCAGGCTACCCTTTATCGGGACGCCGGAGGCACCCAAAGTCAAGACCGCCGCTGTTGCCAGAAGGCCGTGGGAAAAACGAAATACAACGTCGGTTCGGCCCGAAAAAAGACCGGCCGGCAAGAGTGAAACACCGGTTCGTCACCGTGCAGATCATTCTCGTACCGCGCCCAGGCCCAAGGTAAGTGAAGCTCCGATGGGCAAGAAGAGTCCTGCGAAGCCGATCTCCGGCTCTTTGGTCGAAACTCAGCAAGAAGCAGCCGGACCCCCCAAGACGCCCCCAAAGACGACGGACTCCTCGACCGCCCCATTAACACGACCGGGCGCAAAGAAGAAAGCCACGACAGCAATGGAGCGGCCCGCGCCTCCGAAAACAGAGCCTTCTCAGCCCACAGGGCAACCGGAGCCGAGCCGAATCGCTACGACAAGCAAGACGGGGTCGCCTGCGCAGGAGAAGCCTCGGCTCAAGCCTGAACCCGGAGCGCCGAAGACTGCCAGCCAGGCTCTTCACGTTACGGAACCCACGCTCGAGACTAGCAAGGCCCCGGTTCCCAGCCCACCTGAAGCGCCGTCCCCAGGTGGTCGGGCAGAGCTAAGCAAAGCTCCTTTGCCGGGATTGGGATTGGACTCAGGAGCCAGGATCAGGGCACAACCCAGTTCAAAGAGCCCTACTCTGCCGCCTGGAGGTAAACTTGACGGCGGAAACCGGTCGCCCGAAACGTTGGTGAAGACTCAACCCGGATCAGGAGCAGCCGGAGAAGCGATGCCTGCACCGGCTTCCAAGGCCGCGCGGACGATTGCGCCGCCTAAGCCCAGGCCCACGGAAAGGGTGGCGAAAGCCCATACACAGAAACTGGATCTGAAGCGGGGATTGCCTGCACCTAGGAACCCAGAGTACGGCTCTGCCTTGCCGAAAGGTGAGACCCCTTCGCCCGGGGATTCCCGAAGGATGGCTTCCCGCACCCGAGCTGTCGAGCCTCCGAGCCGGCCACCTCCACGAGCATCTGCTGGTCGGGCGTCACAGCCGTCGAGGTCCTTTGAGGCATGGCTCCTGGAAGCCGCAAAGAAAGGTCAGACGGACGTTGTGAGGAGGCTGCTTGAGAACGGCGTTGACGCCAATGCCAAGGAGAAAGACGGCACGACCGCTCTCATGCTGGCTGCAGGAATGGGGCATCTTGCAGTGGTCAGACTCCTTCTGGAGAGCGGAGCCGACGTCCACTCCATGAACGATCAGGGTGTAACGGCGCTCGGGTGGGCTTATTCTCCCCCACGTGACATGGGTGGCTCGCTCTCGGTACAGAGGCGAGTCGTAAGACTCCTCAAGGAATACGGAGCAATGCCCGTCGGAGCGGGCAGGCGACGACGATGACCCGTAGCCCGCGTGGGACCTGGTGATTGCGTTTGCGGAAGCACGAATTCCCTTCATGAGCACCTGCCTTCGTCACGTGCCTCAAGCTATGCTCGGCGTTTCTCATTGGCAGGGGGGGTCAGGTGATACATGGTACACCTAGATGAGGAGAATTTTCCCTAGCCCGACACTTCTATGATATAGGCAGTTGGAGGTTGTCGCTATTCTGGGCACGCCATATCGCCTTATCATTTAACCTCTTCAAAAGGAAAGCGAGAAAAGAGCTCATGTCAGAAAACGAAATGGAACAACAGCGCCCCCTTCTCCACGAGGAAGTTGAAGCGGGAGTGGGACTTATCACCATGAACCGCCCGGAGAAGCTCAACGCCCTCGATCTGTCAATGGTCGGTGCGTTCGAGGAGTTGTTTGCTCAACTGGAAAAGGACGAGAAAATTCGGGTTGTCGTGTTGACCGGAGCAGGACGAGGATTTTGCTCGGGCGCGGACCTTTCCCAGGTGATGTCCCAGGCTGCCAAGGAAGTGCTCTCGTCGGCTGAGATCTTCCTACAGAAGATCCAGAACCGTTACGGTGATCTCGTTCTGGGGCTCCGAAGGATCCCGCAGCCCGTCATCGCCGCGGTGAACGGACCGGCGGCTGGGGGCGGCTTTGCTCTCGCTCTCGCAGCGGACGTCCGGATAGCCGCTCCCGAAGCCTTTTTTGTCGCCTCATTCATCAACCTCGGGCTTTCGGGTGGCGAGATGGGCACGTCCTACCTGCTTCCGCGCGCAGTGGGACTCTCCCGGGCCTCGGAAATCCTGATGTCAGGCAGGCGAGTCTCTGCTGAAGAAGCGGAGAGGATGGGGCTCGTGAACAAACTGGAACCCCGGGAGCGAGTAGTCGAATCCGCTTTGGAGCTTGCACGCGTGATGCTCCAAAAGAGCCCCGGCGGACTCGCCTTGACCAAGAGGGTCATTGAGCGGAGCCTTGCTTCCCCGTCCCTGGAGTCGGCCGTGGAGCTTGAAAATAGAAACCAGACCGTACTTGCCGTTTCCACGGAGTTCTTCAAACAGGCGAGCGCATTCGCGAAATAGAAACGTTTCTTGTAACATCCTCGCGGGTTCAATGAAATGACGCGGTCCCGGTCGCCCAATCTCAAATCCTGACCTCTTGCCAATTAGATTCTGTCGGCTTTCGGAGTGCCTTTCGGAGTCATGCGCATCATAATTGCGTTCAATGTGAAATGGATGCTTCAAAAGCAGGAGATGCGCGGCTATGGAAGGTCCGGAACGATGAGGTGAGTCGTGACACTCCTGGTTACGGACCGTTCCCAGGAATTGAGAAAGGCGCTTGCTCCTTACCAGGAGCATACAGGGGCGCCTGCCGGGAATCCGGCCAGCAACAAACACGAAATGCTCCTCTGCGCTCGGGGAACGCATCACCTGCACAACACAGAGGGTCTTTACTGAACTTGTCAGACGCCTCGTCCTCCAATGCCGGCAAGGCCGCTCGGAGCATCAAATCTCCCGGCTAGCGTTCGGCTATTGAGCCAACATTGCCTTCCCTCTGAATCAAGTGATGGCTACTGCTGTTTCCCGTCATTTTTGTATGCCGAAATTCGCAATACTTCAGATATATTGATAATAGAATACAACCTTATCACGTTAGCGTAATCAGAAGTTCTTTTCTCTGTCATCGAGTTTAAACTCCTAGCTCAGTTTGGCCTGCACTGCGCTTCTGTGTACGGCAAAGCAAAAGGGGACCACTTGAGGTCACAACGGCCAAGGAAAAGGGTCCCGATGCGAGCCCGAGAACAATCTCCGACAACGGCCCCCAGTTTATCGCCAAAGATTTCAAGGAATTCATCAGGATAAGCGGCATGACGCACATCAGGACCTCTCCCGGGTATCCCCAAAGCAACGGGAAGATCGAGAGGTGGCATCAGTCACTCAAGCGCGAGTGCATCCGTCCGGGGACTCCGTTGTCCTTGGAGGATGCCCGTCGCATCGTGACCGGATATGTGGAGCATTACAACAATGTACGTCTGCACAGCGCTCTTGGATACGTGGCTCCAAAGGACAAGCTGGAGGGCCGGGACAAGGAGATCTTCGCCCGACGGGATCGCAAACTCGACCAGGCACGGGAACAACCCAGGCTGCGCCGACGGAGTCTTCGTTCCCAAGACCCGCGACAAGCGGGTGCCCGGCATGCTATACTGACACCGCCGAGTGAAACGGAGACGGGCTCTGTTGGGAAGCAACCTGTCGAGGGATAGGTCGGTCGGGGCTCATCAAGCTGATGGATCGGGCGCGGAGGCATCGGCCTCTCGCCGCTCCCCTCCAAAACAGCATCGGACGATAGACCCTGTGATGCGTCAGAAAATCCCCGCCCGAAGGGCGGAATAGATACCCTGTTCATTAACCCTGACTGTGTAAGAAACCGAGGCTCTTGTCCATTTCCCGCTGACCCACTACAATACCACTGAAGGCATGACCCGGTATTGTGGATTCATGGCAAACACGGAGGAGAAATCATCATGAAGCCTAGAGAGATCAAAGATGGCATCCTCTGGATAGGGGCAATCGACTGGGACAGACGCCTCTTCGACTCCCTTATACCTCTGC
>CAZCDS010000089.1:0-22857 GCA_964497585.1 uncultured Syntrophaceae bacterium | reverse complement strand
AGACCACCACGATTTTTATTCTTCGTTGTGCCTTTTCAGCCATGAATGTTGCTATAAAGCGGCTGGCGTGGCCCTGAAGTGCAAAGGGTTGGCTGTCTTGGGGCAGCTGTATCGGTCTTCTGCAAGGGACCGTACCATCCGGGGCGACGTGTTCTGCTCACTCTTGGCCCTAGCCCTGTGACGGGCACTCCAGGATCGCCGTGATGCCAAAGCATACGGCTTCGAGAGGGAAGACAGCATGCTCTCGCTCGACGGATTGACAGAAACGGAGATCAATCACCAATGCACCCGCTTCATCCTACGCTTCGATCGGAAGGAAACCTGTGCCCGCGTGTTTCAAGTAGTCAGGGTCGCCGGGACGTCGACCATGGGACAGATCTCAACGAGGAGGCCCGAATGCCCCTCGCTCTCTTCCATTACTGCAATCTGGAGCGCGCCTACGAAATTATAACATGTCAATAGGTTACGCAAATGAGGTGGAGAAGATCCATATGGCTGAGTTGGGGAATTTGGTCGCCTCTGCCAACAAAATATGCCGGCAGAAGTCCCGCAAAACTTTTGCAATGCTCATTCTCAAAAGAAAAAAGCCGCCATCTGGCGGCAATATAAGAGCTTGAAGTGTTTGGGGTTTTCTGGTCGGGGCGACTGGATTTGAACCAGCGACCACCTGAACCCCATTCAGGTACGCTACCAGACTGCGCTACGCCCCGACTTCTCGTCATAATCTAGCCCAAAGGGGGTTCGGGTGTCAACACATAAGGGGTGAATGACACATTTATCTTGCCACTCTGGGAAGCTATGTAGTATTATTAAATAAACTTCTAGGTGTCAGTCGGTCCGGCTGATACCTCGAATGGAGTTTCACATGAGAATTTCGGGTTCCCTCGTTTTGATCTGTGCCCTCCTGGCGTTTACAGGCCTCTCTGCTGGTGCTACGGAACCGGTGCACACGAAGTTGTTGCCGTACTCGGTCAGCTATCCCCTTATTAGTCCCATGCGATTTCCTGCGCCTCCCGGAGACTCTTACAGGGAGAGCTTCAATGTTCGGAGACTGTTCAAAGGTGTGAGCGGCTCCGACTACGCGGATACTTTGCTCTCGAGTGTCGATTGGTTCTCAGTCTACGGCGGGTACGGCGTAATCGGCCACGGCGCTGATGTCTTCACGAACCGTGCCGCGCTCTGGAGGATGCGCTACCGAGGCCGTTAGGTCGTCCTGCCCGTCGCCCGGCCCAGGAGTTTTTTCCATTCGTCCCTTGCGGCCGTGTCGATTATGCTCCTGACCAGTTTCCGGGACTGGTCGTAGTCGACTATTTTCAACTCATTCAGTCTGGTCAGGGCGCTCCTGATAGTAACGGAAGAGACCGCCGGCGACTGCTCCGGTTCTTCCTCCGCATCGGGAGCCATTGCTTTCTTGGCCACTTGTTTCGAGAACTCCTTGAGAGACGTTCCCTCAGCCACTTCCTCCGTAGCCGCCACCACCAGGTAGTAGGCTTCGAAGAGATCGCCAAGCACCCTCTTGAAATACTCCAAAGCGACGGGGGCCTCAGGTCGGAACTCACCATCTCCCGACTCCGCTACCCATCCGTTGGTCCGGAACAAGAGCAGGGTCTCATCGAGCACGTCTTCATTGGTTTTCAACGGGTCGCTCATGAGTTCATTAGAAAGCAACTGCCTGAACTGCGCCAGTCCCCGGCAAAGCGACTCCTTCGTTCGTGGGGAGGCTGCCCCGTCATCGAGCAACATCAGCGCGAGCAATGATGCCGGCCACAGATAGTTCACGAGCGAATTCTTATAGAAATCGAGGTTCACTTTGTTCTGTTCGACGACAGTGTAGGTTGTCTCTCCGGCCGACCCGTCGGGCTCTGCGGGGTCGATGAGGCCTCGCCGGGTAAAGAGCCCCAGCGTCGCGGTCAGGGCCTCCTCCCGGTCTCGGAGGCTCTCCGCCATTTCGATTCCTCTGTTTTCGATGGCCAGAGACAGGCACCGCGCCGCGTCCATAAACGTCGAACGGCTAACGCTCTGGCCGCTCGCACAGACAAGAGCCGCGGCCGCCAGATCCACGGACGTTACGACCCCCGCTTGCACGATACCGGACATGAGGTGGTACGCAAAGTCACGAGCGAGTTCTCCATCCTCTTGATCGGATCGACCGGTATGGTCAATGCCGCCCTTCCATCTTTCGCAAAAATCGAGATAGGAGACCGGTTTATCAAAGCGGAGATAGACCTTTCCGTAACGTTTTCGGAGGACTTTCCGCGCACGGATGATGGAACCTAAGGACTCCTTTTTCTTGTCGAATCCGGAGAGCTCTCGCAGGTAGGACTTCTCCTCGGGAATCTGTTCGTACCCCATGAACACAGGGATAAAGGTGAGGTCATCGACGGCCCCTTCCCGCACGGTCCTAAGCAAGAAGCTCAGCATCCCCAAACGGGGAGCGAGGAGCTTTCCCGTACGGCTTCGTCCACCCTCCATATAGAACATGATGTTGAAACCCTCACGGACAAGCACCTTGAGATACGCCTCGAAAACCTGGGTGTAGAGATCGAGTCCCTTGAAGGAGCGCCTGATGAAAAACGCTGCACCGCGCCTCAGCATTGGACCAAGGGGCCAGAAGGACAGGTTCTTTCCCGCAGCGATGAGCGGAACCGGCATGTGGTGGGTAAAGGTAAAATACGGCATGACGAGGTAATCGAAATGGCTCTTGTGGCACGGCACGAAAATGATCGATCCCTTCTCATTCGTTTTCTTGAGTAAAGAGAACTGTTCCTCCCGTACATCGACTCCGTCGAACACGTGTGAGAAGATCCACTGGAACAGATGATAAAAGAAGTGAATCATGTGGATCTGCTGGTCCGCTGCGATTTCCTCCACGTAAGCTTCGGCCCTCTTCCGAACCTTTTGCACGGTAGTCCGATCTTCAGACGCCATTCTCGTTACCGTGGCCTGGACGCCTTCGTCTCGGAGGACCCGCTCTTTGATCTCGGTTCTTGTAAGCCTTTCCGGTCCCCTGCTCGCTCGAATCCGGGCATTGATATTTGAGAGCAACGCGGTACGAAGCTCAAACGGTAACTCTTCCCAAGATTTATCGGACCCGAATTCCTCAAATTCTCCGACCAGGTAGACCGGCTCGCCCACGAGTACTTCCGGTACCGTCCACTTGCGTACCGCGATCAAGAGTCTCTTGAGAGGGCCCGGCCTGTCCGGGTCACCGAGAAAACTCTCCCAGAAGGGCGGAATAGCTCTTCGGGGCCTCCGGTGATAGAGAATGAAAATCGGCACGACGGCAAGCGATCCGGCAAGGCTTCCCTGAACATCCAGGAGTACCCTCAAGGGATCGCGGTCAGGGTTGACGTATCTGTTGCGGAAGATCTCATCATCCGACAGGAACATCACGCCCGCGCCACGGTTTTCCAGGAGCTCTTTCAGGACTCCTTTATCCTCCGAGCCGGATATGGTGCGCGGGTGAACCAATGTCGCCAGCTTTGCCCTGTACACCTGTAGGATCTTGCCAACTGATCCGGTGGATCCGGCAGGGAGGCCGAATACGAACGCGGGCAGCGGCAGTCCGAGTTCCGCACAGCGCATCCTCAGGAACTGGAGATCATATACGCTTCGGTACTTCAGGGCATACACGACCGGACCTTTTTGAGCGAGGTTCTTGATCCGGTCCACTGCCTCTGAGTCTATGCGCACGTTCGCGGACAGGAGGGAGATCAATTTCCTCGAGACCCACTCGGGCTCCTCATCGAGCACCCAATCCAGGTGCCTGAAGCGAGCGTCCCGCAGAAATTCGGGAACAGTTTCGGCAGTTGAGAGACTTTTCATGGAGATACCCTGGTCTTCCTCTCTTTCAGTCTGGGGTGGAGCGACCTTCGTATCACTTTCGGGAGGCAGGTCGTCCTTTAGGGCAGCGGGAGCTCCCAGTCATGCCCGAGAAGATTCGTATCTGCACGGTCACTCATCGGGGCGGCCTGGTGTCCTTCGGACTCAGGCTATCAGATCCAGGCGATGGTGCGCAACCGACTAATCGCTGCTCTCGCTCGCGTTGTGCCGAGGACCCAAAAAAAGGGTGTCCCTGTTGCGGTTCTGTGATATAGTAAATAGCTTAGGTGACGGGCCCATGCGGATTCGCAAGCCGGAGGGCCACGAAATTTCCCTTGGTGGTTGTCAAGTATGTGTAAGAGTGTACGAGTCTCAATACTGTTGATTGCTTTGCTTGTGCTTGCAGGCTCTGCCCTCGCGCAGAAAAGTGCTCAAATCCCTGATTTCATCAGAGATTACAACGAAGGGCAATTCGCACTCAAGATCAACAGGTACGACAAGGCAATAGCCTATTTCACGTCCGCGATCAAGAAAAACCCCAAGTTCGTCCCTGCGCTGCACGCCCGGGCCGTGGCCTTTTCCAAGAAGGGGGAATATGATAAGAGTATTGCTGACCTGAACCAGGTTATCAAGCTTAACCCGAACCATCTCGACGCGTATGCCATGATGGGGGTCGTGTACGAAATCAAGAAGGACTACAAGTCCGCCCTGCAAGTGTATCGGGCGGCGCTGAAGCGGACCACATCTCCCTCAGTGAAGCGGGCCTTGGTCAACTGGATTGCCCAGACCGAAGAAAAGATAGCCAAGAAGAAATAAACCCGCCCCTTTGATTCCTTTCAAGACCCTTGACCGGCGCCCGTGAGCAATCCCAGGTTCCCAAAGGATCGCGCACGAGGCTTGGCCGGAGTCATCGTCTACTGATTCCCGCTCGTTGCCTGAATTTGTGCCTCCGCGGCCTGCTGCAGGCGTGCAAGTATCTCGGCCCGGAGGTTAAACTCCAACCTTTGTCCCAGACGGGTTAGTATAGCCACTTGCCGTTGCAGGAGTTGCAGTCGGCGGTTACAATTGACCAGGTCCGTCCGCGCGAGCTGGTTGACGTTCCCCTGTGTGTCCAAAAGATGCTGGCTGGCGAAATTGATGCATCGGGTAACGACTCTCAGTTCCCTTTCCAGACGAGCTTGCCGCTGTTCCAGGAAATGTCTCTCAATCCTCAAAGAGGAGGGAGTATCTGCGAAGCTCGCCGCAGCCGCGCCCTGAGCCTCGGCCATGGAGACCGCGACCGTTATGAGGGTCGCGAGCGAAGCAATTACGGCGATGATAGTCCTCATGAATATGCGGCTCCTGACCGGGTCATCTCAGGATTCCCATCCGCCTCTCCAAGAATGCCCGGCCGATTTTGTAACCGATGAGCGAGATGTAATAGTCTCCTTGCGCCTGAGCCAACTGCCGCTGAGCGTCCAGCACCTCAATGTACGTGGCGACCTGTTCCTTGTATCGTTCCTGGTTGATACGAAAATTCTCCTGCCGGTACTCAACGGCCTTGCGATTGTCGGCGATGTCGCTTTCCGCCTTCTTCATATCCACGTAGGCTGTCTTCACGTCGTTCATGATCTGTTCGACGAGGAGTTCCCGCTGGACGAACGTCCGAGCCTGCGAGGTCCGCCTTTCTTTGACGGTCTCACGTGATCTGAACATGTCGAAGGCCCAACTGACAATCCCCTGGACTTGCCATTCGTTTATGGCCTCCGGGTCCAGGGGATTCCAGTCGTCGTTTGTGCGGGTCCCCTGGATCTGCAGTGTGACTGACGGGATAAGGTCTGCACTGGCGGATTTGACCAACGCCATGGCCTGCGCGACGGAGATGTCGGCCTGTCGGATTTCGATCCTGTTGGCTGCGGCAATGCGGTAAATGCCGGGAATCTGATAGGGTGCGGGCTGAAAACTGAGATCCTGGACAACGTCTATCGGTGTCTCTTGGGGATAGCGCAACAGGAAGTTGAGGTTGGCACGATACCGCTCGATATCCGTTACGGCCTGGGTACGCTGGATCCGCGCATTGGCCAATTGGCCTTCAGTTGCCAAAACGTCCACTTTCGGAACGACCCCGGCCTTGTAAAATTCAAGTGTTTGGTTTCTCAGCGCCACCAACGCACGAATGGATTGGTCGGCAACCTCGAGGAGCTTCTCGGCCTGCAGCATCTGATAATAGGCCTCGTACACTTCGAGAATAAGATCCTGACGCTCCACCTCGAACTGCAGCTCATTGTAGTCGACATCCAACCGGGAAAATTTGTAGTTGTTCATGAGCCTGCCACCCGTGTAAAGCGGTTGTGTCAGGGTGCCGATAAGGGTGAACGTCCTGTAGGGATCGATCCTATAAGGATAGGTACCGAAGATGGCGGTGGGCGGCAGAGTGACGCCCGGAGGCGCGAGGGATGCAAGCGGGTTTGGGGTGGTCCCTGCCAGTGCGCTGATCCTTCGTGCGTCGTGCGCCGCGGCAAAACCGGCCACCGTTCCGGGCTGACGGTATCGGTACCCGGTAGCAAGGTACTGCACATCAAGGGAAGGAAAGAAATCGGAAAACGCGGACCGCCTCTGGTGTTCGCTCTCCTGAACCGCGAGCATGGCGTCAGACATGCGCAGATTGCGATTCAGCGCAATCCCCACAGCCTCGGCCAGCGACAGCCGTACTGCGGTTCTTTTGGTAGGGCGCGCGTCATTTTTCGCACCTTCGGCACCGGGTGCAGCCGCTGCTGAGCAGATGAGCGCCGCAAGGACTGCCGGCACGAATATGGCGCGTGCAAGGCTGAAACGGTCCATACCCCCGATATCCTCCTCAGACAACACCACCGATCCGCATGCACGTCGGATCGAGGAACACGCTATTTCCCCGAACCGGCTCCTCCCCCGGCCGGGTCACTCAAATCATCATTCGGGCAAATACCTTCGCGCTTCCCATCAGATCGTCGACCAGAATACGCTCGTTGGGCGCGTGCGCCATATCCAGGGTCTTTTGCCAGACCGCGGCGGGTAATCCTCTTTTTCGGAAGAAGGCTGCAACGGTCTGCCCGCCGATCCCAACGGCACGGGCCTGGACACCGTAGACCTCCTGCACAGCCTGTGCCAGTGCAACGACAACCGGCGAATCCGCAGGCGTAGGATCGGGCGCCTCGAATTTCAGCCATTCCTCAACCCCGATTTCGACTTCGAAGCGGTCACCTATTTCGGCCGCGGTCTTCCTCATCTGTTCCGGAACCGAGGAGAGATCCACTTCGGGAAGCACCCTGCAATCGAAATAGAAGATGTCTTCCCCCGGAATCGTATTGATATTCGGCACGTTGGAGTCTTTTCGCGTCGGCTCGAACGTGCTCACGGGAGGGTTGAAGAAACCGTTCGACTGCGTGAACCGGCCCGGCAAAACGCGATCCAGCTCTACTATCAGATGGGCTGCGGCCCGTAGCGAGTTCCGGCTCAAGTCCGGCCGACTCGCGTGACCTTGCTTGCCTTTCACTGAGAAGCGAACATGAAGAAGGTGCTTCTCGGCCACCTCGATGTGATCGCCGTCCCGATTGCCCGCGTCCGGCACGAGGATGAGGTCATCGGGCTTGAACAGGTCGAGTCGTTGACGCAGAACATAATCGAGACCGTACCGGCTGCCTGTCTCTTCGTCGGAAACAAGCGCCAAGCCCACGTCCATTCCCAGCCCGCACGTCTCTTTGACAGCCTTTACCGCAAAAACGCTCGCAGCCAGGCACTGACCGTTATCCTCGACTCCCCTGCCTACAACGGTACCGTTGCCCACATGGGGTTGAAAGGGATCACGGTCCCACAGCTCCCGTTCACCCGCGGGGACCACGTCCATGTGGGTCAGTATCCATAAAGTCTTCGATCTGTCTCCGCCCCGAAAGAGAGCGAGCAGGTTCGGCCGGACACCGTCGGGGACTCTGCCGTCGGGCGCGTGGACCTCGATTTCCTCATCAGGACCGAGGCTCCGCAACGTCTCCTGAATGACGAGGTACTTCTCCATCTCTCCAAAACCCTGATTATCAGGTCCCAGGGCCGGAATGGAGCAGATGCGGACAAGAAACCCCACGCATTCTTCTCGCAGTTCATCAAGACGGTGACTGACTTGCTCGAAAGCCACACTCACTCCTAAGCCTTGAAAATCCGGTTCCTTAGAGAGACAAGCCGAGAAATTTTCATGTTACGGGAATTGAGCGATAGGTGTCAAGGAAGAAAACGCTTTAGCCCTCTTGCGCAGGGCAAAGCCGATGCCGCAATTCGCGTCTGTTTCATTAACACCGCGTGGAGGTATGAAGGCATGGATTGGGCGCCCTGAAAGGGGGATTCCCAGCCATGCCGAGACCGTACCGAAGAGGAGGCTCGGGACTCCACTCAATCCGATTCGCGATTATCTTGCTAACATGGGATCGGAGCATGAAGACACGGATCTGTGATCGCAGAATCTTAGCACACCGCGTTCGTGGCCTGTGGAAGTTTGGGGTACCACTGACCACGCCTCGGGGTGATCAGTGCTCGTTAGGCAAGCATCCTATCGGGAGAATCTGTCTATCAGTCTATGAGTTTACGAACACTACGTACACCGCAGTGACCGCAAGCAAGCTGAGCACCCTTGACCCCTGGCTGAGCACGAGCAGTTGGGTACCCAGGCGGAGCTTGAAGATTCCGGCGTGCGTGGGAAGCTGATGCCGTACCGCACGAATCGGTGTGGAGAGAATCGTTCCGAGAATGAGCGCGACAGCCGCCTGTTTCACCGTCAGGGCCCCCGCGTCAAGGAGCGCTCCGGCAGCGGCCATTCCCGAACTGAATTCCGCGGCGAAGGAGAAAATCACGATTCCCGCCTTTTCCACCGGAAACGCCTCCAGGGGAACGTGGTGGACAGTCACCGTTCTGAGCCAGATAAAGACTCCCCATTCATTGGCGAGGAATATCAGCACATAAATGGGAATCGTGTACAGGATCACTCGCAGGAGTCGGTCCCGGAACCGATCCCAGAACGGACCGGCTTGCGGGCGCTCCTCCGTTCCCGAAGAGACCAAAGGCGAGTTCGTCCCCTTATCGACATGGTCCTGCAGAAGTGCTATCCGGCCGTAACAGAGTGCTCCCAGACTCCGCAGGCACGCGCCTGCAAAGGTGATGGCGAGATACACCAGGCCGGCCCTGCCGGCAAGCGAGATCACAATGAAGAAGGTCGTGGGAAAATGCACGAGATACATGGGCAGGCCGTTATTGACAATGTATGTCGTGACCAGTTCTCTTCGACTGAGTTTGCCCTCCTCGTGGAAGGCCATCAGCATCGTGTTGGCAACAATCGCTGAGAGGAAACTCGCCACAAAAGATGCGCCGGCTTCTTCCCTGAGTCGTGCCCACCGGGTCAACGGCCGAACCAACCGAGCCAGTTTCGCGGTCCATCCCAGACTTTCGATGAGCTGCCCGACCATGAGTCCGAGCGCGAGATAGAAGAGCAACCTCACGAGAGGGAAGAACAGCTTGTCTATGAGCCTCTCGGGGCTGAGGGTAAGTCCGCCCACCTTCGAAAGGCCCAAGATCACTCCGGCGACCGCCGCGCCGGCTAAGACAATGGGGAGGATGATCCACCGATTGCTTCGTTTGCCGTTATGACCCACGGAATCTTGTTCATCCTGATCGGAGCCCATTTGTTCGGGTTTCAATTCCTTCGGACAGATCGTGACACGACGATACCGAGGGGCTCTCGAACAGATGGTTTTGATATCATTTCACTTTCAGGGAACGAGTACATGACACCGATCCATCGAAAACAAATCCTCAATTGCACTCCTCTGAACGCTCACCGGTCTTACTGAGACGGAACAGGTGTCAAACAGTAACATCAAATGTGCGCTCCGCCAATTCTCTGGAGGCCGGCACAGTCTTACGTCCCCTGTGCGATCTCCTGGGGAGTTTCGAGCGGCGCACGCAAGGGATCGATGCCGACCGGACAGCTCACGTCGACCTGGTCACGGTGGTTTTCAACTCGGAAGCGCTGTGCTCAGCTCGCTCTGCCGCCTGAGCCTGGCGACGCCGATAGGCTCGCAGCCTCCGCTCGTAAGTCGACCACGTGAACTTGGCTGCCCACGGAAGCTTTCCTTTGGCCCGAAAGCCTTCCATGATCGTTGAAGCCAGTTCCCCACGGGCCGGAGACGACAGGGAATCACGGGCCTTTACGTAGTCTCGCACCTCGGGATACATCACCATGGGAATACAGCCCGTCGAAGGACGAGGGAACGCCCGGCAGGCCCGCTCGTACACTTTCAGGAAATCCTCCTGACAGATGTTCCCGAAGGATATTTCCGTGGCCTCACAGGGCTGCACGTCCCCCGTCGAGGTTATGAAGAGGTATTCGAACCTACACTGGCAGCCGAGAGCCTCGTCGCGCTCCATCCAGGTGGAAAGACCGCTGAGCTGCGGATGCCTGCTATAGGCACGATCATAGTAAAGTTGCTTGTGTAAATCGGCCAGGAGGGGGCTGTGAGGCTTCACTCCCCGGCAGGCCTCCCTACCGGAGGGTTTCGTCTCCATGACCCGGATCTCCGCGACCCCGAGCTCTTTGGCGAAATCATAGTATTTCTTGAATTTCGCAGGGTCCTCGAGTTCTTCCGGAGGGACGAGCGACAGGCACGTGTACACGCCTGCCTTCTTGAAGCGCTCAACTGCCCGAACCGCATTATCAAAGGCGTCAGGGTGTCCGCGCTGCCTGTTGTGAAACTCCGGGTCGTAATGGTCCAGGCTCACCCACGCGCCGAACAGACCATTCTCCTTGAGTTCGTTGGCTCTCTCGTCCGTAAGTCCGTACCCCGTCGTGAACATCCAGAGGCAGGTTTCCGGCCGGACGTGCGTCACCAGCCTAAGGAAGCGATCATAGCGAAAAAGGGGCTCCCCACCGTGCAGAATGATCATCGGGACACCGAGGTCTTCGACCTGCGAAATGGTCTTCTTGAGCAATTTCTCGTCCAGGTCACCCTCGGGGCTTTTCCTTGCGCTCGTCGAGCAGAAACTGCAGGAATAGGGGCAGCAGTTAGTCGTGGAGATGGAAACGATACCAGAAGGCGTTCGTGTCATGTCCAGGTGATTGACGTAGTTTGCAAGCCGCCGGCTCAGCGCAGGCGATGGAATCGGCGGCAGCGTGCTGTCCATGACGATCACGTCACCGAACCTGACGGGACGGCGGTACCTCATGAGCCGATTGGAAAGGAACACGCTCCGGATTATATTAAAGATTGCGTCTCCGAACGTGACCCCCTCTTCCCGCCTGTATGCCCTGTCCTGCGCACCGAACAGGGCGGTAACCATTTCCACGAAAAGCCTGAAATAGACCGGGTACGCTGCTATTTCCGGCATGGTCACCGGCTGAGGAGGCATTGCGGACATTGGATCATCCTTTGTTGACTATACTAGTCAGGGTCGTCCCCGGTTCCAGGCCTTGGGAGCCAATGGGAACCCGGTCTCACGGACGAACGCGAGGAAAGGCTATCCTCCACCGACATGAAGACAGGATGATACAGCACCGATTCCCAGGTATCAAGTGGTTTTGGACGCCGGTATTACCGGCCTCCTGATAGGCATAGTTTTACCACGCGACGCAGTACTTTGCCGACACTTGGCATTGTTGGGCGTTCCAGGCGCTTTTCACTGCCCGGAGGCTGATCTCATTCGTTCGCGCATCGGCGTGTGGTGAGCACTACGGAGGCAGGATTCCACGTCAACATTGCAAGGTGCTGCCGAAGCCGGAAGCTTCTTGCCGGGACCATCATCGGCCTCGCACGTGAGCTAGCCCCAGGCAATCAGATATGTGCACGATTCGTCGCCTTTCCTTCTGCACGGTTGTGAATCGTCGTGTCGCACGACGACACCCTCGGCGTCCGCGGGCTTGAATCGCCCGGCAAATCCGTCGATAACACCCTGGTCAAAGGCACAGGGATATGGGTTGGGGCATACCATCTTCGCTCTGCGGAGCCCTCCCTGACTTCCCTCATCCGAATAATGGTAATGCCCTATTTCCCCGCCCCTGTGGTTCATGTGAAAGGCCGTGTCCACCGAGGCCAGGCATTTTTCCAATGAATCCAGCCCAGGCGGCAGCTTCGCGTTGGTTGCGATCTGTTCACCAATTCTCGTGAGAAGATGGGAGCCTATCTTGTCCGAGATCTCCTTCATCGCGTCGAGGAACTGCTGCAGAGGGTACCATTCCCCTTGCTGAGGGTCCTTGATTCCGTGCTTCCCCAGGATCTCCAATCCCATTCGCGCCGTCCCCCCTGGGAACCCACCGACAAATGCCGCTATGACCTCGCCCACTACTTCCACGTCGTTCGCAAAGGATATGAACTCTGCCATCTTCGCCTCCTCTTCCGCAAGATTCCCACGGGGTTTGCATGTCATGGCCGGCCGCTCATCGGGAAAACCCAATTTACAGGGCGGTTGCGCATCGGGGGGTACGGCGCGACGACGGTCCCACGAGATGGCATATGAGAGAAGCCGAGTTTGAATCGGGTCTTCCTGGGCCTAAATTCAGCATACCCTACAGGTGCTTCGCGGTCAATCACGCGTTGCTGCCGCTACCGCGGCTAGCTCTGAAGACTGCCCGCAATAAAGTCGATCACCTATGCTGCCGACTCACCGCAAAGCACTACCGGCCAAGCTAGTGGCCGAACTCTGGGGACCAGCCTCCCCTTTCTCGCAAGGCAGTGTGCCGCAGTATTTGTGAACTCCTGCAATCTCGGCTCAATAGGGCCGGAAGCCGGGAGGAGGCACCTTTCGTATCGCCCGAGGAAAGACCGGCGGCGCACACACGGGAGCTGGACATACGGGTACGGCCGGTGGCAGAATGATCGACGCAACTTTCGGAGGAGGTGGAGGAAAGAGGGGCGACGGAACGCAACAGGGGGCGATCGGGACGAAGGGCGGCTGACAGACCGGGACCTGAGGACACGCGTGGCGGTAAAAAGACCCCAGCGCGTAAACGTTGGACGACCCGAGGAGCGTCAGGAGGACTGTCGCTGCTACGCATATGCAAAGGACAAGACGCATCATTCCCTTAATCCTTTCACTACAGCTAAACTGATGTATGACAAGGGCGAACTATGCTGCTGATTTTATCATAGGTTCACTTCATGGTCAAGAAATCTTGTCAACACAATGGCATGTTTTGATTAAATAAAGCAGCGCATGACTCGGAAGAGGAGCCGGTTGCTGAAAATGACTGCTAGATGGGGGCTCAAAAGAGGCCTCAAATGGGCCGTCCAGTGGTGCACGGAACTCTCCGGGCTCGGATATCTCTACCGACAAACTCGGACCTATCGTGAGGGATTCAGAATACTTACCTATCATAGGATTACGGATTCACCCCGGGATTCGTATACCGTCCGCACTGACCATTTCCGGGACCAGATGGCGTTCCTTGCGGACAATTACCGGCTCGTCGACCTCGGAGCGTCCGTGGAGGGCCTGTCGTCCGGACGTGCCGATTTCGCGCAGGCAGTGGCCATAACCTTCGACGACGGATATCGCGACGCGGCCGGCGTCGTGCGGGAGATTCTGGAACGGCACAAAATTCCCGCGACCTTCTATGTGATTACCGGTATTTTGGACCGGAATGGAGTCGCTGTGGGAGGGCCGTACCTCAACTGGGACGAGGTGCGAGAACTTGCGGCCGCGGGATTTGCCATAGGCTCGCACACCGTCAGCCATTACAGCCTCGGTATGGTCGGACCGGAGGAAACCCACCGCGAACTGGCCGAGTCGCGGGAGCGCATTTCTCAGGAGGTCGGACAAGCTCCCAGGGGAGTCTCGTTTCCCTACGGCACGGTTCGGGACTTCTCCGCGGAGTCGGCACGGACCGCGAAGGACGTTGGCTACGAATACGCAGTTACCGCGGTACACGGTCTCAACCTCCCCGGCTGCGATCCCTTTTCCCTGAGGCGAACCACCATCGGCGCGGGTGACGGCCTGCGCACCTTTCGCATGATCATGAAGGGTGACCTGGACCCATGGGTGCTCGTGGACAGATGGGGATACCGATTCCAACGCACTTTCGACGCGGGGCCGGGAAAGATTCCGTAGGTCCGTGCATTGCGGGGAGGGCTTTCCCGTAGATCGAGTCTTCTGAAAGCTCCTCGGTGTTTCGCAATGAACTATTAGGCCATGACAATCCTGTGGCTGAAGGGTAACGTCGATTTCGACTTAAGAAGTGGAACATGGTACAGGTAACCCTATTCTCGGTTTCATTTTTGGTCCTTTACCTCTCACAACTCATCTTCTCTGTCTGGATGAACAGACTCAATCAGGCGTACATTCGCCACAAGGGGAACCAGGTTCCTCGTCCCTTTCGGGGCCTGATCGACGAGGACAAGCTCGCCCAAATCAATGCGTACAGCCTGGACAATCTTCAGTCGGGCACGGTGCGCAAAACGGTCGGCGACACGGTGCTTCTCGTGCTCATACTATCCGGGTTCCTTTCTTCCACAGAGCGGTGGTTGGCAGGCCTCGGGCTACCCTACCTTGCGACGGGGATACTCTTCTTCGCAGGGTTGGCCACAATCTTCTTCTTCCTCGGGCTGCCCTTTGACTACCATCATACCTTCGTGATCGAAGAGAAATACGGGTTCAACCGGTCCACCCGAATGCTCTGGATCACCGATAATCTCAAGTCCTATTTGCTGAGCATGTGCCTGGTCCTCCTCGTTATGCTTCCCGTTCTTTGGATGATCCGGGCACTTCCCAACTCCTGGTGGATCTGGGCTTTCCTGGTCGTATCTCTGTACCAGCTCGGCATGGCGGTGCTCTATCCGATTCTCATTGCACCGCTCTTCAACACCTTCGTGCCGTTGGAGGATCGAATTCTCGCCGACAAGATTGAAGGCCTGCTTCAGAGCGTAGGAATGAAATCCAGAGGCGTTTTTCAGATGGACGCGCAGAGGCGGAGCAGTCACTCCAACGCGTACGTTGCCGGCCTTGGTAAGACGCGGCGAATCGTGTTGTTCGACTCGCTCGTCGCTTCTCACGATCACCGCGAAATTCTTGCCGTGCTCGCTCACGAGATAGGCCACATCCGCTGCAGACATCTCCTCAAGTCCCTCCCGTTGGCAATGGCAGGGACTCTGGGCGCCTTCTATCTGACCCATCTCCTTCTGGCTTGGGAGCTTCTCTACGCCTCGTTCGGACTCGATCCCGCCCGCCCCTTGGCAGCATTGTTTATTATAGCCATCTTCCTGCAGCGCGCGGGATTCTTCTTGGCTCCCCTGTACATGGCCCTGTCAAGGCATTTCGAACGACGGGCCGACCAGGCCGCCGCGGAACTCCTGGGAAGTCCTGAGCCCATTGTTTCAGCACTCAAGAAACTTGCCGCGCACAACCTCGCCAATCTGAGTCCGCACCCATTATACGTCCGGTTCAATTACGCGCATCCCCCTATCCCGCAGCGCGTGGAACTCCTAGAGGGGACAGAGCCCCGGAACCTGTGATAGTGCGTGGGGCGTGAGGCGAAGCTGAGAGGTACAGGGAAGGTTAACACTTGCGATAGTTGATGGCGGTTATGGGAAAGATGCTCCTTGCGGTGGGTGGAAGGAAACTATGCAAGCTTGCCTCTCCAACGCTTTAAAATCGTTGACCCCAGTTCTGCATTCTCCGAGCAGGTCTTACTGAATATCATCCTGCCAAAGGGGCTGAGCGTCAGGGTAGGAAATCCCTCGGGGATCTGCTCGTGAGAACCGATGACGAGGAATCCCCCCGGTCCGAGACTTTCTGTAATTCTTCTCAGGACAGGGATACGTACGCCATCCTCATAGTAGGTGAGCAGATTGTTTCTCAGGAAGATAATATGAAAACCGCTTCCGGGGGAATCGTGGGTCAGCAGATCGCCGGTCTCCCAGATTATCGGCTTTCTCAGGAGGTCTGAGACGGCGAATCGTCGGGAATCGAGGACCGGATTGAAGTACCTCGCCACCAGGTGTGCTGGCACCTCCTTAAGGCTGCTCCCCGAATAGACGCCTTGGATAGCCCTGTCGATCCACTCTCTCTGCGCGTCGGTTGCTCGAAGTTCCAGGCGGGCACGCGTGCGTGTCTTGCGAACGAACTCCATCCAGACGATTGCGATGCTGTAGGGTTCTTCACCTCGCGCACATCCCGCAGACCAGACACGCACCCTCGATGTACCGGGAACGGCCACACTCGGCAAGAGGCGATCCTCAATCGTGTTCCAGAGCTGCCTATCCCTGAAGAACCGACTGATGGAGACGCACAGCAGGAGCCGGGACGCGGATTCCAGATGGGGATCACCCTCCAGGCGAGCCAGATACTCCGCGACGGAACGACATTCCAACTCGGCCATGTGCTTCGTGATCCGCTTCTTTAATCCCTTTCTGACCTTGCGGTAGCCCTTCCAAGATAGGCCGAACCGATTGAGGATCTGCTGAAAGTGTCTGTCATCCATGGTCTGCCCAATGGCCGGCCGCGACGACAACCCACCCCTCCTGTACGGCAAAGAGGACTCTTGGCTGTTCCCGGTCCGGTGAACTGGTAGCCTTTAGCGCCTGGTGATTACGAGGCCGTTCAAGAATGCGTCGAAATCCTTCTTGAACTCGTTGAAGAGATTCTGGCCCGTGTACATAACAAGTTGAAGGCTTCCCGCACCCCCTGTCCAGTAATAGCCGTAGTAGGTGAACTTGATACCTTCTATGGTACCGTTCATTTTCATCCAGGTCACCTTGGTACCGTTGACGGTACGTTCCCCTTGCTGGACAACCTTCAAATCGGGCGCGGCATTCTTGGCATTATTAATTGCGACCTGCTTGAGGGTAGCCATCGGCATGGCCAGTCGCTCAGCGATCGCCATCCCGTAGGCGTCGCCGGAAGAGTGTCGGAATTCGAATTCGGCCTCAGGGTTGCTTGGAGGGTTCGAGATCCACTTGGAAGGGTCATACCAGATCTCATAGAATCCCTTCTTGCTTTTGAGAACTTTGGTCGACGTCGCCGGCCGCTTGAACCCCTTCCCGGTCGCCTTTGCCGGAGGAGGCTTGGCATAAGCCCAGGTGCCATCCGGTTTAAGGATCACTCTTTTCCCGTCGCCGGTCGTGGCATCAATAACTCCCGCAGAAAATGCATTTCCGGCCCACACAAAGACGATTGCGACCAGACACACGAAAACGCGCATGATTCCGACTCCTTCCCTTCTCCACGGCGGCGAAAGGCGCCTTCACTGGAGGGCAGTCGATTCGAGGTGACGATCTCAGCGCCTGTTCATGTGACAACGGAGATTTCCAAGATGTTCACCCGATTCTCCGATAACCTAGAAACCTGCTAGCTTGTGCGGGACGGTTCAGGAGCAATCATACCCTCCCCTTCGTTGACACCCAACCATGACAAAATATAACTTAATCTAGGAGGGACCGAAGACCTTTTGCGGTCCGAGATGCGCTTGAGAGATCGGAGGAATTCGTCATGAAGCCAATTATGATAGCTGCCATAACCGTGATGGCTGTTTTCCTCTTCGGCGCGGTTCTCGATTCCCAGTCATTTCGCTTTCGAAGAGGCGGGGGACAAGCCGTGGTCTGTCAGAAATTCGTGGCCGAGAAGAATTGCCACAAGTGCTCCGACTACTTCTATGCCCAAACTGAGGAGGAGGCGGACAAGAAATGCGAGGACATGGGCTATGATGAAGCCTATTACTTCCCGCGGGTTGCCGCGGTATTTCGATGGATGCTGTCAAATTGCGATTGCGCGAGCGACGGACAATGACGTCAGCAACTGGAAGAACCTGTGGCGTACGCGCTCACCGGGGAGGGTCATTTAGCAAAAAGACCCTCCCCGGTGAGCGCGTGCCTTTCCTGAAAATCCTGTGAAAAGCTAATTCCCGACCGACACGCGGACGCCTGCTTGTTCGAGTATGTCCTGTAACTGTTTGACATGGTTCTCCGACGGGGCTTGAACGTCGGGAAGGCGATAGAGCCTTCCCAACTGTCCGGACTTGGACTTCCCGCCCTCGTGATACGGGAGCAGCGAGACCTTCTCCACACCGATCTCGCGGGCAAGACGCGCGATCTCTCTGATATGGTCCGCCGCGTCGTTGAATCCCGGGATGAGCGGTATCCGCAGCCATAGAGTCGTTTCCTGAGACCATCTGGCGAGGTTCTCAAGAATCATCTTGTTTGGGACGCCCGTGGCTTCTTCGTGTTTATCGGGATCGAGGTGCTTAACGTCAAAGAGCACGAGATCGACGAACTCTACCACTCGGGCCGACCGCTCCCACGGCACGTACCCCGTGGTGTCAATAGCCGTGTGCAGACCCCATTCCTTGCAGGTTTGCAGCAGATCCGCAACGAATTGGGCTTGCATCATCGGTTCCCCCCCCGACACCGTGATTCCTCCACGGGAATTCCTGTAGAAGTCGAGGTCCCTCATCACTTCGTCGACAACTTCCCCGACATCCATCTCCGTTCCGCATACTGTCAGAGAATCGTACAGGCACGCGTCCACGCAGCGCATGCACTGATTACACCTGCTTCGGTCGATTACCCGCCCATCCTCCGCGGAAAGGGAAATTGCTCCTTCAGGACAGGCATTGACACATTCTCCGCATCCTTTACAGTTTATGTCCCTCACCATCAGATTGGGCTTGAAATCCTGAGATTCCGGGTTGGAACACCACCAGCAACTCAGCGGGCAGCCCTTCAGGAAGACCGTGGTCCTGATGCCGGGCCCGTCATGGACACTGAAGCGCTGGATGTTGAAAACCAATCCTTTGCGCGCGTCATCCTGTTGCGACATTTTCATGATTCATTGTCCCCGGCCGACCCCGGGAAGGCAACGTCGCCTGAAAAATGTGGGCCCTGTAGCCAAGCTCCGCGACAGTGTGTAGTCACAGGTGCTGTTCCGTCCTGGCGATGATATGGTCCTGCAGTCCCCTCGAAAGATCCGTGAAATATGCGCTGAATCCCGCAACCCTTACGATAAGGTCCCGATGTTCTTCCGGATGCTGCTGGGCAGTCACCAGCGTTTCCTTGTCCACGATGTTGAACTGGATGTGCGGAATCCTCTTGTCCCGCCACGTCTTGAGGTAGTTGATGAAAACCGGCTTCATGTCGCCTTGGACGAACTGAGGCTGAAACTTCTGATTCAGCAGATGATTGTACGTCTTCGAGGCCTCGATCTTCGCGCAGGAATTGAGTACAGCGGTCGGTCCCTTCTTATCCATTCCCGGCTGCGGCGCGAGGCTGGAATCGGCAAAGGGAGCTCCGTCCACTCTCCCGTCAGGTGTGGCGGGAGTGTCCGCCGCCAGTCCATATGTCGACGATACCGCGCTGCCGTCACTCGTCAGATGGTGGCCGAACCTGTCCTTGAACGTGTGCACCACCTCTTCCGTGCGGTAATGGACCTCTCGGGCAATGTGGTCGACCCCGTCGTCATCGTTCCCGAACTTGGGAGCATTGATGCAGGCCTGCCGGACGTCTTCCCGGCCTTCCCAGTTTCGATCCATGATCTCTATGAGTTCCGGGAGCGTCACGGATTTATCTTCGAAAACCACCTTCTTTACGGCCGCCAGCGCGTCCGCAACGTTCGTGGCCCCGATGGGACCGAAAAGTTCCGACACACTCGAGTCGTGAACCCACCGCTTACACTCCTTGCCCTGCTCAATGCACCCTTCGATCACGGCAGAGTAAAAGGGGCGAGGACAATACTTCGCGTAGAGATCCCGACAGGTGTTCTCGATGGTGATCATCATGTTCCCGAAGAAGCGCACCTGTTCCAGGTAGGCTTCCAGTAGGTCCTCCCAGCACGTGAACTCGGCCGGACCAGCGGTCCGCGGGCCCCATTGCTCACCCGTTTCGGGGTTGACTCCCCGGTGAAGCGCCCACCACAGGCATTTCGCTAAAACGAAATAGCCCACCGCGCGTCGGGTGATGTTCTTGCCCGGCAGTTCCATGTACACGCACCCGGTGACCGCGTAGTCTCTCGCCTCGTCAGGCTTTGCCTTCCACTGTTCCAACAGGGGAATAAGAGCCTCATCGTTGAACAGCGAAGGATATCCGATCCCGGTTCTGATCACGTCAACGGCCGCAGAAAGCAGCTCATCCGGGGTTTCGTCGTGAATTCGCAAGGCTATGCTCGGCTCGATGGTTCGCATCATCCGCGCCGCGTCGAGGATCACATAGGTCAATCCATTGGTCACATCATTACCGCGTGCGTCGGTTCCGCCAAGCGTTATCGCCTGGAGCGATGCAACGCCCCCGTAGACGGAAGAGACCATGGGAGAATAGACCATGCCCAGTTCCAGGAACTTCGCCCAGAGGAGCTGAATAACTTCGATAGCCTCATCTCTCGTGATCCTGCCATCCCGCAGGTCGTTCTCATAGTAGGGACCGAAAACCTTCTCAAAGCGGACTCCGATCCCCATGGTCGGATACTCAATGCTTCGTACCAGGTGAATGAAAAAGAAGAACTGGATGGCTTCCAGGAAAGTCCTCGGCGGCTTGGCCGGTACGTGTTCGCATACCCGGACGATCTCCTCGAGTCGGTGCTTTCGTTCCGGATCGATCTCTGACGCGGCCATCTCCTTCGCATGGGCGGCATATCTCCCCGCGAAATCTATGACAGCTTCCAGAGCAATGATTACCGACTGGAGAAACTCCTTCTGGTCGACGTAATCGCGTGGGATCGAACGATCGATCTCTTCCAGTCGGTCCCGCGCCATCTGGATCCGACCCTTAAGTCCCGTTCGAAAAAGCTCTTCGTAATCGGGAATTCCCAGCTCCGACCCATGGAGCCAAAGGAATGTCCCCTCATATGGCCAATACTTGCCGAGATCCCCGGTAAAAAGGTCCTGAACGCGGTCGGACATGGACTTGCCCTTCCAGTACGCACAGATTTCGTCCAGTTCCTTCATTCCCGACTCGTCCAGGAGGGTCTTGCCCGCTTCCGTCCGAACCAGCCGCTTGACCGATTTCCAGTTCATGTCGATCGGATGGTATAATCCATTGGGATTTTCGGTCTGGTGGCCAACGATCCGCTCCCAATCCCGGATGAATACCCGCATGTTCCTCAGCAGATGAGCCAGAGCCTTGGCGCGTCGCAGGACCATGGCCTCACCGTCGGTCTGCCTGAACGACTCGGTGAACAGCCGTGACCGCTGAAGATCGAGGGTGACTTCAGGACGAAACATGGTTCCCTCGATCTCCTCTTTCCTTGTTCCCCGCCGTACGTTCTTCACAGCCTTGGTAACCAGATTGCTCTTGAGCCGGCTTGCCAGTTCCATGGTTGCTTCTCCCTTCCTCTCGGCGTGCAAGGTCTGGGCCTCTCGAAGTCTGCCGGCCAATTGGCTCATGCCCGGTGGTGTCCTTCGGAAGCGCTTTACGGGGTGCCACCCCTTAGGAATCTCCACCGTCGATTGCAGTCACAGCAGTCCCTCGAGTCGCTGGATCTCACCCTCGACAAGGGAAATGTACGCGTCCAACTCTCGCTTCTTGCTTCTCGCCTTGTCGAGGTGGCCGGTCAGGAGCCTCACCGATCCTCTGATCAGTCTGTGTTCGGTCGGATCCTCCCGCAATGCCCGGGCCATCTCTCTGATCTCGGCCAATGAAAGGCCCAGCAGCTTCGCCCGCCGCACAAGTCTCAGCGCGTACAGGTCATCCTCGGAATATATTCT
Source organism: uncultured Syntrophaceae bacterium (assembly GCA_964497585.1). Taxonomy (GTDB): domain Bacteria; phylum Desulfobacterota; class Desulfomonilia; order Desulfomonilales; family Desulfomonilaceae; genus CAZCDS01. The sequence continues at coordinate 1,364 of CAZCDS010000089.1, read as the reverse complement.
GTAGCCGTTGGGAGCCCTCTCCCGTGCTTCGAGCACCCCGATCTTCTCGTAGTAGCGGATGGTATGTGTGCTTACGCGTGCTCGCCGGGCCAGTTCGCCGATAGACATGGTATCCAAGCGAGGGGATTCCTGTGCATCCGCCTTCATCGGACCTCCCAGGGTGTGATCAACGGGATAGGGTAGCCTCATCTCCCGCAGGAGCCTTAGGGTTAGAGCTAACTCTAATGCTATCCGTGGAACAATCCCCTGTCAACCCTCACCGCTATCCTTGCCCGGAGACTGACCCTTGCCCACACACAAGACCTTGGGCAAGCTTGATCCTCCCCGCGCGGGGACGCCCGCCCCACGGGAAGGTGTCAACGCACACGTCGAGTTGAGCTGGATGTCGTTAGCCGGTAGTGCCCGAGCGGGTGCCGGAGCTTCGCCGCAATTGCCCGGTGACCGCGGCGATAGCGGTGAGTATGCCGATCGCGCTAACAACGAGATCGTCGACCCAACCGACAAAGGGTATGAAGTCCGGAATTGCGTCCGTCGGCAATATCACGTAGATGACGGAGATGAGGATGACCACAATTTTGGGAAGAGTGAACCCGTCTCTACGGCGTTTGCGAAGGGTGGGTAGTTGCTTCTCCTGTTCGGCCATGGTGCCTCCACTTAGGCATCCGAGTCACGTTATGGAGAAAAAGGACTAACACGCCAAAAGGCACCGTTTCCGGGCAGCCACCAGGGAGCCCCTCTAGCAGCGGGAGCCCACAGGCCGCTGTAGCTCAGCGTCACACGTCGAGGACGAGGGTCTCTTCGAACCGGTCGGGACGTACAGCCGGCAGCTCGGACGGGTCAAGAACATGGCGTTCGACCAGCTTCCTGAATGCCAATTGCAGTTCCTTTTCCGATATTCGATGCTTCTCCATGAGTTCCGCGTCGGTGAGTCCGGCACGCACGTCCTCGACAAAGGTCCGGATCCATATTGTCCGTTTCGCTGCCATACGGTCCCCTTCAACGCACAGTGAGGAGTACTAGAGTGACTGCCTTCTTCGCTCACCTGAATCCGTCAACTCTCGTGAAGTCATTTTCGAGTCGGACCGAAATGCAGCCACCGCGCACGAAAATGTTGGCCTGACTCGAGTCTGTTGTCAGGGTTATACGCTAGTGGCGGTCCAGAATCTTGACCCGGCTTTCCGGCGCTGCTCTACCTGGAAGCCGATTGAACGTCGTCCCCTCGTAGGCAAAGCGCAGTATTCACTTCAGGACGCAGTGCGACAGTGGGCTCAGAATACTTCATCGGCCGGGGACAGTCAAGGCCGTATCCCGCTGGAGTTTCCCCAAAATAATCAGGTGAAGAAGAGGGCAAGTTGGGCATGAGG
>CAZCDS010000088.1:0-24399 GCA_964497585.1 uncultured Syntrophaceae bacterium | reverse complement strand
ATGATATCGAGCTTTAACGTATGGGATTTTGTCGCCATGATAATAATTCCAGTCTGAAAGACGGTCTGGGGGCCACGATTCGGTCCCGTACTAATAATTTGATGTCATCGAATCGCGCCCAAGGTTTTCGGAAAAAGTATTGTCAAGAATCGTGCATGATAGCCCGTGGCCCCTCGCCTATGCCTCTATGTTTTCAGGGACTCCTTTTTTCTCGGCCGGTGGTATTCAACTCGCACGGGCCAGCTCACTGCTTGCTCGCTCCATGCGTTCACAAGTCTTATAACATTCGCGGCTGTATTTTAACAGCAAAGACTCCGTCAGTCGGGCCCCTGTCACCCGATCCCCGACGAAGAGGAAAGGTGCGTACCTTATACTGAATGCAGCTATCGTTTCCCATATTGCTCGAGGATTGCAGTTGGATCCGTACTTACCGAACCGGCCATGCAGGACGTCATAGGCAGCAGCCTCAACGATGACATAGAAGCGCTGGTACGCTCGTGCCTTTGCAAGCTCTCTCTCGAAACGCTCCCGGTCGTGAGTGAGACTGCCGAGAAGGTCAGGAAGGCTCTTGCGCTCTATTGCTATGAGATGTTCAAGGCCGGCAATGGAGTAATCTCCCACTGCTAGGGTATCAACTACGCATGGAGTCTCGAACAGCTCGGAATAACCCCGCTGCTCTCGCGTATCTTGAATGAGTATCAATTCCATGGGGCGGCCCTATCAATTACTCGCCGCCTTCAATCAACTCTTGTGGGCTCCCGATGTACAGCCAAAGCAGATACTCAACCAACTGAGAGAGGCTCTTTCCCACGCGGGCGCGGTCACCTTTCTGCTTTGCCACGGCCCTCTCAAGGATGAGATCGGAGACAGCAATCCCGGTATTGCGCCGTTCCTTTCCATACCTGAACATCGGGCGGTATTCTGCCATTTCCAATACGCTCCCTTTATCCTTGGTAGCCTCATACCAGTCTATTACCTGAGAGAGCTTCCCGGATCGGTAGAGTTCGGCAACAGCACGCAGGGCCTCAACGTCCATCTCAGGGGTCAGAGGGGTAGTCTCTTCCACAGTGCCAGTCTCGGTCGGAATCTCATCAGGAGAATTGTCTACAGGTCTCTTGATAACTGCCCGCTCTTCGGCTCTGGCTGGTCGTGGTGCGCCCTGTTCCTCCAGGGCCTTCAGGAGATCGTGTGCTGGCCGATGCCTCGGGCCTTTCCCCTTGAGACGGCGATATAGGTCCGGCGCCCAGTCCTCCAGGAAGCGCGTCAATGTCTGAGGGCTGTTCTCGCCCCGGGTGTTCTTCCGAACCCACTTACTTGAACCGTTCGGGTGAGTGATACCTGCGCTTTCAAGCGTCATTCCCAATTCAGACAGGACACCTTTCCGCTTCTGCAGATAGCCTTTACTATTAGCCACGTCGCGAATCTTGTCGGCAACGGCCTTGCATTCAGCCGCCCTGACGAGATCCCTTTCCGTCGATTTCGTCATTCTCTCCCTCACTTCTGCACAGCTCTACCAGTGCTTTGGTATCTCCTCGCTCCAGGGTCCTGAGAATGGCATCACGGCGAGACTCGGGTAGTCCCCAAAGCCCCGCCTCTATTCTGTCCATGATCGGATGCCACTGTAAGGGCCTGAGCGTATCGCCCATCTCACGCAGCGTTTCTTTTGACAATTCTTGAAACTTGCATTGGCGTCCAGCGGCCCCCCTTCTTTGAGGTAAGTCCGCGACGCACAAGCTCGTCAGATATGGCTCTTAGCGAGAGCCCCTCTTCTTTGAGCCGGACTATATCTTGAATCACATTTTGTTCCAAGGGGTTTTTTACCAGCCTTTTGGTAATAGGGCTTTCCAAGTCCCAACCGTAGGGTATTTCTCCACCGCGGCAGCCCTGGGCCATGCGAGCACGCCGGCCGGAGTTGCATCGGTCGCGGATTATTCCTCTTTCCATCTCGGCCGCTGCAGCGATGACGGTCAGCATGAACCGGCCAGCCGGAGACGTCGTGTCTATTGAGTTCCCCCCGAGGTCCACGATATGCAGCGCGACGTTTCTCGCTTCCCACTCCTCAACTGACTGAAGGCAGTCGACCGTGTTCCGAAATGCTCTGTCAAGCTTCACGATGACTACGGCTTCAATCGCTCCCGATTCGACCAGCGCGGTGAGTTTCGCTCCCTCGGGCCGGTCGGCAATCGGTTTGAAGCCTGAGATACCCGGATCAGAGAATTCCGCGACCAACTTTATCCCTTTGAGCGAGCAGTAAGCTTGAATCTGTCGGCGCTGCACGTCGAGACTTGTATTGTCTGCCTGGCTGTCAGTTGAGACTCGCATATATGCCACTGCCTTCATTGCACACCCCCTCGGAACGAAAGAACGGGCCCCGAAGGGCCCCCATATTTCCATCACACTCCACGCTTGCGGAACCTGTCCTCAAATGCCCTCAGTGTCTTTTCCGACTCCGTGGCTGCCTGCTCCGCTTCGTCCGCGATGGCCTCGGTATTGGACGCCACGCGGTCAAGCGCCGCCTCAAGACGAGAAACTGAGTTCCCCATACGCTCTTCAAAGTCCAGCCGAAGGGCCGGAAGGGTCCCTACCTGAGAGTAGGTCGCTGGCATATTCAAGTTGTCCGGCTGATCCGGGTGGAGATACTCGACGTTCGGTTGCTGGCCTTGTTCCTCTGCGCTATTCTCTGGCATGTCAAAGCTCCTTTCTGATGGTGATGCCCCGGCCAGCTCTCATGACCGGGGCTGCTCTCTCTGTACCTGCGAATCGCCTCCTCTATGTTTGTCGGGCCGGGGGAACCCCTGCGCCCGTGAGAGCCGCGCGGCAACCAAATCCCTGAGGTAGTCTGGTCATAATCAGAGTTTGCAAGCACCATACGGCTCGCCCGGAGCGAACTTGAAGCGCATGTCTGGGCATTTGATGGGCTCAGACATGTCCCCTCCGTTCGCCTGTGGTTTGGGCTGATGCAAGGTCGCTTCCTTCTCCTCTTGTTCCTGGCAATAACGCTTGGCCTGTCGAACGGATGGGAACTGATGCAACCCCAACTCCTGAAGTCGGCCGTGCTCGTCGCGGACGAAGACGTCATAAGCGTTTTCGGCCTCGGTCGCTGGCAATATGCACCATGTAACCGATTGGCCGACGGCCTCCCACAGGAGCAAGCGCCGCTTCCATTTCAGTCTCATGGACCCGACCTCCTTTTCGGTTTTCCTGCTCTTCGTTCAAAGCCCCCTCGCCACGTCAAGGCGTCAGGAAAGAGGGGGTGCCAGGCGTTATCCTGGCCTGCCGGACTGTTTAGGCCCGTCCGATTCGGGCCCCGGTCTCGTACCTGGCCGGAAGGGGCGATTTGATTTTGACGGACTTTAACCGTCTGTGGGCTCCCGATTTTCCTTGCGCACAAGCCCTCCGTCTCTCCCTCGTAGACGGACACGAGGCCAGTCAACGTGATGGCTCACGGACGTTTCGCCCAGCATCAGGGCTCGTCAGTCAGGCTGCTGTACCTGAGACGTCCCGGCCGTGCGGCCGGTCTATTGTCAATTCTGTCTCTCTTGCCTGCCTCCCCCGAGCCATCCGGTTCTTCCCTTTCGTAGGTCCCCTTCCTCTCGTGGCTGCCGGAGTCTTACCGGCCTTGCATCCTGTGTTCCCTCCTGGGGTGAGTCTTTGCTGTGCTTTCTGCCTCCCTTCTTTGTATGTCTGGTAATAAGTTACCAATACAGCCCATACTATGTCAAGCGCTTTCTGGTAATATGGTGCAGTTTTCTGGTAACCAAGGAAAGAACAAGGGGATGTCTCGTGGCCGGCTCGCTGTAACCTATTGACATCTCGTGGTGTTCGTGGCTCTTTTGTGTCTGGTAGATGTCTGGTAATGTAACCCACTTTCAAGTGAGTTACGCCACGGGCGCTCTAGGACAGCGGATTTTGTGCTACCGAGCAGTCAAAAGCGCAAGGTGGGGGGGCTATACGCGCGCGGAATACTTCACGAATGCTGACAAAACCGGCGAAAAAACGCGGGGGCCGTCATCTCAACTCGTTCAGGCTCGAGAAAAAATGCACCCGCGCGAAAAAAAGTTGCCGAAAATAGTGAGTACTGCAGCCAGATACACCATATATTGTGGGCATCACGTGCATGGGTACGCGCTGATGTAATTCTCAGCGCGCTGAAGTACGCGCTGTGGTGATTCTCGGCGCGTTCTTACGCGTGGAGGCCCCCCTGGGAACGGTTCAAGGTGTGTTCAGGGGCGGTCGGGTAGGTTCCTTGAGCTTCGCAGCCCAGACGAGAATCTCGGGGAGCCCGAAACGTTGTGCGATGGTCTCAGGGGAATGCCCTTTGTCGAGTTCGGAGGAAATTGGTAAAAAATGGTCATTACCATTTTCTGCCAAAAATACCTTCACGCTCTCTCGTGATATTCCCTTCCCATCTGGGAACATTTCCTTGAGCCTGTCGCTTATCTCCTCTTGCGTCCATCCCAACAGGTTCAGCCGCCGGATGATGCTGTCCCGTGTCTCCTTGTACTTGGCCAAGATATCTTGCACGTACTCCTTCGCAGTCTTCTCGGTGACGCCAGCGTACTGGGCGAGCTTCTTGACCGGAAAGCCCATGTTGTCTTGATAGATTTCCCGGGCCACGGCCCTCTTGTCTCCGTTGCTCACCCGGAGGCCGTGTTTCGTGCTCAAGCTCAACGCATAGAGCTTGACGGGCACGCCCTCGGGAATCTCATGGAACTCACAAGGGATGGCATCGGGCGCTTCACCTTTGCGATAGTGTCGTGTGATATGCCAGCTTGGCGAGCAAGCTCGTCGCGGGTTTTGCCAACCTCACCAGCTTGTGCAGAATTCTGCACAAGCTGAGGATGCGCCCCCCCCGTAGATGTGCGCTGTCTCTCCTTTGCTTCCTCGGCGATCATAGGCTCAAGCACGAGGATAAGCTTTCCGCGGTCGTAGACAGAGATGTTGCGGCGGCCGAGTTGGTTCTTGACGATCCATATCTTTGCCGCGAGGCGGGACGGGAAGGACTTCTCGAATATCTCGTAGTCAATCCCATGCTCTTGGCAGATGGCAAGCCGGTTGTGGCTTCTCCGTGTCTTTTGGCTCGACATGACAGCCCAGTGTTCAGACAACGAGCGCGATGGGAAAAGATGGTTGACGGAGTGACGGAGGGTGAAGTACGCTCAGAGACAGCCCCAACAGGGCCTTTTCATTAGCAAGACGATGGTCTTGCCTCTTTCAGGTCGCGTGGGACAACCCAAAGAGACCTCTTGGAGGCTCGCGAAGCCATCCCTCTGCTCCTCACGAGTGCCAAAATGGGCAAGCGGGCAAGACCGCCCCATAATTCAGGATCACATGGGCAGTCCACCGTCGACTAACAGCCGAACTTCTTTCACCGCGCTGGGAGCATTTCGAGCCTTGCCGGGAGGCATCTGGGCGTTGGGTTTTGTCTCGCTGCTCACGGATATTTCTTCCGAGCTGATTCACAGCCTACTACCGGTATTCATGGCCACTGTCCTTGGCGCGTCCATGACCACCATCGGCCTTATCGAGGGCGTTGCCGAGGCCACTGCCGCAGTCACGAAAGTATTCTCGGGTGCAATTAGCGACTACCTCGGGCGGCGTAAGGGGCTGGCGGTGCTTGGTTACGGACTTGCGGCCCTTGCAAAGCCAATCTTTCCCCTTGCGACCACCATTGGTTGGGTGTTTGCAGCGAGGTTCATTGATCGGATCGGAAAGGGAATTCGCGGTGCGCCACGTGATGCTCTCGTGGCCGACATCGCTCCTTACGAGCTGCGCGGGGCAGCTTACGGGCTCCGTCAGTCGCTCGACTCCGTCGGTGCATTCATCGGCCCACTGGCGGCATTGGCCCTCATGGTATGGCTCGCAGACGACATCAGAGCAGTGCTGTGGGCTGCGGTGGTCCCCGGTTTCCTTGCCATCGGAGTGCTTACCTTCGGTGTTCACGATCCCCGGCACCCGGCGGCCAACGCCGGCATGAGAAGTGGCCTGGGTTTGACCGACGCAACGCAACTACCGCTCAAGTTTTGGCTCATCGTTTTCCTCGGAGCGGTATTCACTTTGGCCCGCTTCAGCGAAGCGTTTCTGGTGCTGCGTGCCCAGGATGTCGGCTTGGCTCTCAGGTACGTGCCGCTGGTTCTGGTCATCATGAATGTCGTGTATACTGCGACTGCGTACCCGGCCGGAGTCGCTGCGGATCTGCTCAGCTCACGCACGTTGCTTGTGGTTGGGCTTGCCATGTTGGTTGCAGCGGATGTGCTCTTTGCCGCAGCCACATCGCCGTCGTTTGCGTTTATCGGGTCAGCACTCTGGGGAGCTCATATGGGATTGACGCAAGGACTGTTCGCTAAGCTTGTTGCTGACACTGCACCTATAGAGCTGCGAGGCACGGCATTCGGCATCTTCAACCTTGTCGCCGGAGGTGCGCTCTTCCTGGCGAGCGTAGTTGCAGGTGCCCTCTGGAGCACATTCGGAGCTCCGGTAACCTTCTTGGCAGGGGCAGCTTTTGCTCTTGTCGCGGCCCTCGGACTGCTTTCTTATGGAAGGAAACCGCTATGGGCATGACGATCTGCTTCCTGAAAGACGGAAACGTCACAGACGATGAAGCTGACACGAGGGCAATGTAGAGCTAAAAGAAACGCAGAAGCCACATGCCCGCACAGGTGGGACAACGGTAGCACCCCACGCTCACGGCATACGCTCACCGGCCTTGTCTGCTCATCAGCACTCTACTAGCCGACTTTGTCAGTACAGGGTGTGTCCCTCTAGGAGTGGGTCGCGCTCTGTCGTGCCTCACCTCGTGGCACGACCATTCTGATGTGTCGTTTTGCCACACGGGCACGTGCGCGGGTTCAGGTTTAGGGTACCCATGGCCTTCAGGTAGGCCAGCCGGTACCTGTCCCCTGACAGGCGTTTTCCATTGCACGGGGACGGTTTTTCGGATGTTCCTATGCCCCGAGGTACCGCGTCGGGCTTTGTGTTTTCCCGTTGCTTTTCACAAGAGGTCGGTGGCTCGCCGGGCAAACTCTTTATTAAGAGTACTTATCTTAATTAAGAGAAGAGCAAGCGTTGTGCCACATGGGGGCGCCGGGCGTTGAAAGCGTCACCCTGCAAGCGCAAAGATGGACAGTGCCGGTCAGCCGGGCATAACTCGGCGCATCTCTCGACGCCAGCGCTCGACTCGTTCTCGCTCAGGGCAGGGACGGCCGGGCTCGTGTCCTAGGGCGCACCCGTGAGGAGTCAGGAACTGGCAGGGTTCCGAGCCACCGTCGCTGTACTCGGTCTGACACTCAGGCCGTGCGAACAGGTTCGTCTGTTTCATGGTCGGTTCTCCGGGAGAGCATCAAGGCTACCACGTTCGCGTGGGCGACATGTGTGGTCAGATCTTCGCTAGACAGTCGCTCTTGATCCTCGAGCCATTCCCGAATTCTCACGTGGCTTGCTCGTTCGTCTTCAATGAGTGCGGTATCCCCAGTCGCGAGGAGTTCCGCGGCTTTCTCCATGCCCAGACCGATCGGGTCCGGCAAGGGTCGGTTTTGCATAGCAATTTCTCCGGTAACAATTCATCGTCGGTTCCCCGTAATTCGGGGTTCGTATCAATTCGTCGTCAGGTCCCGGCTCGTCAGACAGTTAGAACGGGACGTCATTTTCCGGTGGCAGTGGCTCCGGTTTACGATGGCGCTCGGGAGACTCGTCCGTGGTCCCGGAACGCGTCTCGACCGGCGCGATTTTCACAAGAAGGTCGGGACGATTGTCGCCAGCCTCTTTGTAGGTGTTTTTGAACGCCAACAGCTTCACGTCCTTGTTGATTCGGCCCTCATAGTACACGAGTCCCTTTTTTGACTCGCGTCGCCATAACCCACAGAAATTGATTGCGCTCATAAGCTCTCCTTGTGTTGTTTGAACATGTCGATTTCCGTCAGGTGAAGAACCACTCAATCTCCGTAAGGGCATCAAGGTTATCGACCCCGTCGTCTCCGGCCGGGTAACCATCATCCCACGAGAGGCGAATAATCTGACGTCTATACCTGTCCCGCCCAATGGAACCCCGCGATACGACGATCCTCATGTCGCGCAAGTCGGGGGTTGCTTCGTTCAGGAGTCGGCCGAACGTGTTGACGCCTCCGCCCCAACAAAGCTCGTCGGCCAGGCCAGCAGACTCGACGTAGTTCGTCAGGTCATGGTACAGGGCCGTCGGTGTTCCAACCCACTCCGGCCGCCCCTGCATGAAGTCAATGATTACATCCCACACGTCATCGGCTCTCATCGGTCCTCCTCGCGAGGTAACCCTGGGTAACCTTTTGAGGGTTACCGCCTAGCATACTAACATCACATCGTTTTTTGGAAAACCTCAAACCCTAGGTAACCCTCTTAGGGTTACCACTTAAGCCGTTGTATTCAGCTTTCTTTTAACGCAAGAAAGGGGGAGGTAACCCAAAAACCCTGTTTTTGAACATGCCTTCCAAAAAAAACTGAATCGAATCGCGCGTTCTCTCATTTTTCGCCTGACCCCTCTATAGGGACCCTCTTTTTTGGGGTTACCGGGTTACCTAGTACCTAAGCATTTAAGATAATTACATATTAAAGGTAACCCTGTTAGGGTTACCCTGGTAACCTTTAGGTAACCCGTCTGAAATCATTACACTTTTCACCTTATATCTGGGCCTCTTTGAACTGGGCGCAGCCTTCTGCTCTCGTGAATTCATGAACCCCGCACCGGCCATCATCGAGAGCGTGGTCGCAGAACGCACAGTTTGCCGGTCTCTCCATAGGTTCGTCTTGTCGACTGGCATCGCCCGGTGATTTCTCATCGGATGGATTGATATCGGCATTGTCGGTCTCCGCGTCCCCCTCCGCTGCCTTTACCGCTGCTCGTTTAATGGCGAACACCCTGGTCGCTTTCCGGGCAATTTTCCGAAGGACGGTTCTTTTAGTCCCCGTTTTGGGCAACTCCAGCCATCCCCGGTCCAGCCACCCCTGGAGCACAGCAGCATGGTCATAATCTGCCTGGCGGAGAATGTCTCGTAGGACGTGCGGGAGGAAACAAATTGTGTCCCAGTCATCCGACGAGGTCCATACGCCAGCCCAGCCGCCAACCGGTTCACCACTTCCACCATCATCGGCGCCGACGTAGAATTGCCGCTGGTGGCCGTATGCCCAGCTCATCACGGCTCGCAATGCCCGAATGTCAATGTCAGCATCTGCGGCCTCGGCCTCGATATCGGGCCACAGGTCGTCAAACGGACACTGAAAATCCCAGGGCAGGCTGAGGGCCTCGTGTGCGAGTCGGCCCGCAACTGAGATGGTTGCGGCTGCGTCACTCAGGCGCGCCTTGACACCGGATCCGGCGCTGAACTGATCAGCTCGATCATGAAACATCCGCCGGAACTCATCCCACCGATCCCGATTCTCGACGAGCCAGCGGATGAATGAGGGGCCGGCGTGCCCGTAGTGCTGCTGGAGCCCTCGATTCAACTCATTGATGAGTGTCCGAGTTTTTCCGGTATCCGTCCCGAACGGGAGGCCTCGGATAGTGAGAACCCGCGCCCTCACTCCAGCATTCTCCGTATAGCTGACGGCCGCGGCCTCTCCTGACGACAACAGGATAGTCCTCCAGGTCCCCGAATCGCGCAACCCCTGGACACTGCCACGAGTTCTGCCATGGCCCGACACCGCCGAATACAGGACGTCGTTGACAACCCTCGGGGATCCCCGTTTCGTGTCATCGAGAATGACGGGGAGGTCGCACGAGATTGCACAGAGCCGCTCGGCCCCGACCCGTGTGGTATCCCACGTGTGAGTGACCGATTCGTGCGCCCGTTCATCAGCGCGTCCCCATACGGATCCCGCCCCACGGAGGGCTGACGTTTTCCCGGTACTTGTCCGGGAACTGACATCCACCACGAAGTTGGTAGTGTCAAATATCCTGAGACATGGCGCTGCGAGGGCCGCGTATACCAGCAGGCGGACTCGGGGATAACGCATTGCCGGTTCAATCACCCGCATCCATTCATCGAGGGTCCCCGACGCTCGGAACGCATCCGCAATTTGCTGGTCTCCGATATCAGCCGCCCGAAACGTGACGCGTTTGGCATCCTCTCCAGCAATCTGGAATGCTCCCCACAGGAACACCGGACTGTCGCCAGCATCAACCCACCCCATGGCTGCGCTGGTCCTCTCGATGCCGAGTCGCTCCGCATTACTGGTCAAAAAATCGAAATGATATTTGGCCACCGCCCGGCTGTTAACGGACCCCACAGGATACCCACGGGACGCGGTCCCAGGGATTACCCGACGTGAGTCGACACAGATCTCGCGAGGCGCAATGAGCGTGCGCCACCGCCCCCGCTCACGATAAACCAGCTCCGCTTCCTCCTCGCCGGACGTGACATTGATATGGCGTTTTGCAGGCAGAATGAGGGCCGGGGCGACAGGCACCCGTTCAATTCCATCGTCAGTCCATCTTTGATAACCTGTCCCGTCCTGGTCGAGCAGATATGGAGGAGGTATCACCAGCCCTTCGGTTCCCGGAGGAGGGTCTACGTGAATAGCCCCGAGCGCATCGGCAACCGTCGTTGTGGCGTCATCCTCGGGGGTCGCAACGCGGAGGGATCGGCTCCGAATGGCCGTCTCCAGTTCCCGGACTATGCCCCGTTTCCCGCGTGCAGCGTCAATAGCCTCGTCATAGAGGGCCGGCTCGACCCCTCTCGCCCAGACCATGGCGTCAAGAACTGCCGTGTCATCGATTATTGCAGTATCTCTTTGCTGCAAACGCGGAATAGCGTTATGTATGATTTCACGCGGCTCCTCAACACGTTCCGAGGCGGATTCCGTATCGGCCGGCTCATACTCCTGCGCGGCTTCCCCCAGCTCTAGAATCAGCCGTTTCGCCTCATCATGCCCGTGTTTTTCCACAAAATCCGTCAGGTCACCCTTCTCAGGTAGGTCCGGCAATTCGATGATTTTGACGGATCGGGCCCACCCGTGGAGTTGGCCGGCAATCTGCCCCGCGTGTGCCCGTCCCGCGTCGTCGTTATCGGGAATTACCCACACCATCCGGTTCTCCAGCGGTACATGAATGCTGTATTTCTCGCAGAGCGTATCCCATTTGCCAGCGCCCCCCGGATTCGTGGTCGCAACCATACCTATCCGCTCGGCCGACAGTACGTCACGTTCCCCTTCGACCAGGAGCACCGGTTTGTCACTATCGGCCTGTATCAGTTCGGGTAGGTGGAACAGGACCCGGCGTACATCGTCCAGTTTCCAGATATAGCCGCCATTGCCGTCAGGACGCCGCTGCCGAAACGCTTTCGGTTCATACCGGCATACCTGAAACAGCGACGCCCCTGATTCGTCGTGGTAATCGGACGTTTCGATGAGTTTACTCACCGCGTTCCGCTTGTGGCGCCGTGCGGATCCGTTCCTGGAAATGCCATAATATCGCGCGAGGCCCTTGGCAGCGTCACTGAACGAACATCCATAACGTTTCATCCATAGCGCGTAGTGGTCCCATCGCTCCTGCCCTTGCTGCGTTTTGCAACCGGCGTGGCAATAGCCGAACCGCTCATCTAGTTGGAATGAGGCATTATGATCGTCGTGGAATGGACACCGGCAATTACCGTGCTCGCGGTAGTGGTCCGGATAAAGGGCAGCAAAGAGTTCTCGAAAATCAGCCTTCCCATCAATTCGCTTCTTCAGGTCCGTACTCACTGAGTCCCCCCATGTGTCCCTGCAGTAATTCGGTTGGCGGCGGAACGGAGGGGGCGGGGACACGCTCCCCCTCCTCGACCTGCGCGCGGTCGTCCAGCCGCGGATCCGAGAGGCATCCCCCGGAATCGGTTAACGGTGAGGCGCCAGCAGGCGCGCTTCTATAGTATGCTAGAGATGTGTGGTCAGTATCAATTAACATCGAGCGGCCTTGACAAACGTATCGGCCAGGTATACAAATTGAATGGCTCCATGAGCCGACGCAATATCTCCATAGAGCCCGGCAGCCCCCAGCGCCGGGTTTTGTTTTCTCAGTTCTCGGCTGGCCGACCATTAACCGGCATTTCGCCGTCGACCAGGGCCTGCGCGGCTCTGCGTATTAATTCGCTCACGGTAGTCCTATGCGTCCATGCCAGCGAGTCGAGGCGTGCAATCAGTACGGCTGGCATACGAACGCCCATGTGTTTTGAATCAACGATGCGTGGTTGCGGTATCGGCATCTTATATACTCCCCGTGAAATTGTGCCCCCCATTTTACGCACAAAATAAATATCTTGTCAAGCCTTTTCCCGCTCTGCTAGTAGTCAAGCTAAGTCATGGTCAGTCACGTGTTACATATGTGCCACAAACCTAGTGACACCGCTGCTGTTTTGATGTCAGTAAAGGGTGGCAATGTGGCCCGACAATCTCTCCAAATTTCCATTTTGCGTCTCTCGGGTAGGAGGGTATTCCCGGACAGCGAACGTGGAAATTTGAGCACCGAGCCCCGTGTTAGGGGGCCGTTGACAGCATGTCTCCGGTGGGGCCGGGTTTGCCAGGGTAAGGTCTCGAGAATTGAGAAAGGCTCCGCTGATTCTCGGCAGTGCTCACCTTGTCGGCCTACGGGAATTTTGATCACATTTTGATCACACTTTTTAGGACCGAATGGGATTGAACGGGACTGAACGGGATTGACTGGGCTTGAAATCGTTGGGGTTTTTGGACAAGGTCCTGTTATTGTTATCACGAGCAACGCCTTCACACGGCAGGGGTCGGAGGTTCAATCCCTCTCCCGCCTACCAGTCATTTCAAATAGTTAGGTCATGTGTGCGCATGACCTTTTTCTTTGGCCTCGCCATTTTTCGTATGGCTTTCGTGACTTTGGTCTGGCTCGCCGACATCGCCGTGGTCGGCACCGTGCTCGAACCTCATGGTTTCCACCGCTTCCAGCAGTTTTTCGTCCGTCAGATGGATATAGCGGTCCTCGACAGGGACGTTCGAGCTGTGACCCACGATGGCGTTGCGGATGGTGCGGTCCACACCCGACCACGCAAGGTTGGTTTTGAAGGTGCGGCGGAAGTCCCTCATCTGATATCCAACAAGGCCCGTTAGTCTGACGATGCGAGCCCAGCACTTACGCTTGGTTCCTCTCGTGATTTCTCTGCCGAGATGTGTGAACACGGGACCGCTCACACGAACGACGTTGTCGCCGCCCTCGTGCCTCATCTCCCAAAGCAAATCATAGACCTCTTGGCGCATCGGCACTCGCTTGTCTTTCAGAATTTTCTGATTGAGGTTCTTCCCCTCCTTGGTTCTCTTCGGGGGGAACACAATCATCCGACGAGCAAAGTCCACCTCTTTCCAATCCAGTTCAAAGACCTCCGAGGGGCGCATGCCCGTGTAGTACAGCAACGTGAGAATCGGATGGAGCCATCCTGCCACTCCTAACATCTGCTGGAATTGGTCCCAGGTCACGTAGATATCCCGCTGGTTTTCGGGAAGACGGGACACCATTGAACAGGGATTGAACTCCAGCGTTCGTTTCTCCAGTTGGACACGGAAAATGCCCGAGAGCACGGACACCTCGATATTTATCGTGCCGTTGCTCACTCCTCCAGCCGTACGGTGGTCCCGGTACTTCCTCACTTCAAAAACCGAAATCTCGTCCAGCGGGATTTCCTCGCCAAAGAATTCCACGAGGCGGTCAATGGCATAGACCTTTCTCGTGACCCTGTTCTTCTCCGAGGCTCCCACGTAGTCCTTGATGCCCACGAAAAGGGTCAACTCCTTCTCAGGCTCTCGGGTGTCCAGTTCCTCGGGAAGCTTCCACCCCTTTGCCTTATAGGTACGAATGACCCATTCCTTGGCCTCTGGCTCCAAATGGTCAAATCGTTGGATGTTGAAGGCGGTCTTCACTGCCTTTTCCAGTTTCCTCGCTTCGGCTTCATTCTTCGCCGTCGTTACCGTTTGCAGACGGTTCCCCTTCCAGTTGAAACAGACGTAGAACCGTCCTCCTATCTGCCTTACTGCCATGTTCGGACCTCCTTGCGAAGGTCGTTCCACATTTCCCCTGAACTCTTCTCACCCCCTTTCTTCTTGGATTTAGGGCGGGGGGACTTCACGCCCGCCTGCCCTCTGTTCTTGGTAGGGAATTCTACACCATGAGTCCGTTGACGGACAAACTCATCGAGGGCTTCCGGCGAAAAGAGGATCGTCTTCTTTGAAATCCTTACGCATTCGATCTTTTTCGCCCTCGTTCACCGCAAAAGGGTTCTTCTCGTGACGTTCAGCAATTGGGCGGTTTCATCAGCATTCATCAGCTCCTTTCGTAGCATTCATTTCGTCCTCCATTTAATAATTAGGGCTGGCCGACGTCGGCCAGCTATGGGACAATGTCCCCTTGTGCCCCACCAGCTCTGTTGGAGGTGACAGGTGACGGGGCCTCTTCTCGACTATTCCCAGAGAAATTCGTCTTTTGGTTCCTCGTCTGCGAGGTAATCGTCCAATGCTTCATATACGAGTTCGTCAATATCACTGTCAGTTTGCTCTGCTACTTCCTTCAGTTTTTCCCACTGGTCGGGGTCAATCTCAACCATTCTGGATCGGTCATGTTTCTTCTTTGGCTTCTCGGACTGATCCTTAGAACAAGCCGCCGCCTTCCCCTTACGCTTCCTTTGAGTCTCGCCGTAAGCTTTGTTGATGGACATCTCGCCATTCTTGACGGCCTCTATGGTTTCCTCATCTCCGTGATCCATGACGGTCCTTGCCTGTTCAACCTTCCGAGAACTCACTCCTAGCTTTTCGCCGGTTTCTTTTGCTGATAAGGACCTCGAATTTTCATTGCCGAGATCTTGCGGTTTTGATTTTGCCTCTTCACTTCTTCGATCTCCCCCTCGACCTCTCCGCCGGTCCAAAGCCTTCATGCACGATATGATTTCCGCATCCGTCATGTTGCGCCTGTTGCGCTGCAATAGAATAGCTTTGTCCACGGCCTCGTCTTCGGTGTCCAACTCGTGGGTCCAGACCGGAACCTCTTCTATGCCTGCCCTGATTGCGGCTTGGAGCCGAGTATAGCCGTCTATGCAGACAGGCTCCTCCTGCCTCTTCCAGGTGGCCAAGATAATGGGTTGGGAGTCGTCATATTCGTTCTCCTTCATGTCTTCTTCGATCTTCTTCAAGAGTTCTGGGTTGATGGGGAACAGGTTCGAGAAAGTCTCGTGTCTCTCTATTTCCTTTGGATTCTTTGTCATCGTCGTTAATTCCTCCGATAGTTTCGATTCTCACAGGCTTTCACCTGCTCTTGCGGGAACACACCCGCCTTGTGCCCCGCCCACCCGACGGAGAGGCGGGAGGCGAGGCCTCAACACTCGGCTGCTCTTAAGAGGCTATTCCGGTTGTTCGCAAACAGCCTTTCGAGCCTGCCTGTGAGCAGTTATCCATGATCCAATTGAGAAGTTGCCGCTCATCCACGAACGTTCTCCCCCAGTCGTCCCTGAGTAGATAGCCGCAGTCAGAGCACTCACAACGGATTATCACATCATGAAAATCGACTTGATGCCCCATATGATCAGCCTTGACTTCCTGTGGAAAATAGAGAACGACCTCGAATTGCCTCATCCCTCTCACGACCAAACTCAGGTCATACCCTCCGCACTCGGGGCATCGGCTCGGCAGTCTATGGAATTCTCCCATGGTTTCCTCTTCTTCTTTGACTTTCTTTTCTTTATTCATCATTCCTTTCCTCGGTGCTCTCTCCTGTATTACCGGCACCTCTATTAATTTTCGCCCGTACAGACGTCGGGCCTCGGCGGGTTACGCTCGCCACTCGTGCCGCCGCACGTACGCACTTGTCACCCTGCGGCTTTTGGCTTATAAGTCAGTTAATATGTATCCGTTGTTGATTGGACAGCGCCTCATCGAGAGACGCTGCCGTCGGCGGGGAAAATCCTTGAAAAGAATCCTTGATGGCGGGTCTATTCGCCGTTAGCGGTCTATTGCTGAAACTCCTGAATAATCAGAGTTTCCCCTGGCCTATCCTGTAAAATGTTATCTTATAATGTTTGCGATATCGCTGGCCTCATATCGTTTGTCACTTGAGCATACAAAAGGTTCCCGAAAAAACCAACAAAATGTCATTTTCTTTACAACTCAAAACAGAAATGGTGATTGCGGCATGAGGAGCGTGGAGCGTTTCTCTCGAAATACCAGTCAGAGACTGATTCTTCTCCCCGCCCCCACTCGAACGGATACCAATTCTTGGAAAATCGGCCATGGCGTGGCGTTCCCCGTTCCATAACTTCGCTCAGGATTGAGGTGAGGGCTTCTGGAGCTGAATCTTAAGAAGCTCATTGAGGTGAGGCGAGGCCATTTTTGAGCCTGTGCTTGGTTGAACTGGAATGCAGGAGGGGCGGCGGTGGTTCGAAGGTAACAGAGGGTAGAGGCGAAATGCCGCCGATCGAGACGATATTTGCTACTTCTGCCGCACCCGAGACCGTCTCTCGACCTTCCTCTCCAACTTCTTACGGTACCATTCCCCTATAGATGGTAGGCCAAGATACAATTGCTGCGTGAGATCAGCTAATTCACAAAGATTCCGAACGTCAACGTAGGGGGGACGAATGAGTCTTGCGTGCCTGCCGCCTTTTCTCTCCCATTCTCGAGAGAGCCGATCTAACGAAAAAAGCTCCGTGGCGGTGAGGACTACAACAGCCGCTCTTAACCTACCAGAAGCTGTATACTTCCGGCCCCATAATGCAAGCGAAGATATTATCTTCTTCTCCTTCGCAGAGAGTTGCTGCTTCATTGCTGCAAACACTAATACTGAGCCGGGGAAAAGGATCGCAAGTCTCTTAAGTCGCTGCACGTCCTCACTCTTAAACGACTCCTCAGCAAAGCTCTTAGCTTCTCCGAACACCAGGTCAACCTCATGAGCTTCGTCTAGAATTAATTGCCTTTGATACCAAAGGAGAAAATCGACTTCTGTGGTACTGCTCGATGGGAACTTCAAGTCTAGCCCAGTGGACCAGGTAAGAGAAGTATTCCATATACCTGAAAACTCCGAAAAGAATCTTATGGCAAGAGCTGACGCATAAGCTCCTTGTGCATAATCTGGTCGGCTAAACGGACCAATTACTCTATAGCACCAGGGACTTGTACTAGGATTGTCAGAGGGAAAATCAAATTTCTTCAAGCAGTTTTCGCAGACCAGGGCGTAATCAAGTGAGTCAACAGGATACCAGTTTCTAGACTCACAATGACTGCACTGCACCTCTAAGCCTATACGTAGTACATTATATTTGGTAAGTTTCTCCAAACTAAAGACAGGGGTTCTGTATGATTTGTTGATCTTGTGCAATAGCCCCTGCAACCGTTTAAACCCGAACGTGCGACCGGGGTATTCTTTTCGGGCAATTCCGCCCTTCCCTGAAGGTACTGACTTGTGAGCCATTTTATGCAATAGCTGAACTATCTCAGGGTGAGCGACTACTCTAAGCCTTCCAAGACCATGCAGCGTTCGGATCATCTGCAATGTTGTCCTGCCTGCCGAGGAAATCTCCGCCCGAACATTTTGAGTCTTCAGCCAGTCGATGAATGCTGATGTGCCATCCATCGGCTTCCAGTGTTCCTTGATTTCTATTGATTTAGGGAAAAACACGGACCCTTCTCTATTGGTTCGGGTGACACCAAGAAATCCGGGGCGGGGATAGGATGGGTTCCTTAAATTATTAGGGAAAACAGTGGCAATCTCGCTTCCCAAGGTAAGATCTCTTAACTTGACGACATTGGCCCACCGGCAATAATTGATCTGTTCGTCAGCGAATTCCGGACTCAGTGGGTAAAGTTCAACGAAGTCTTCATCTTCGAATACGTCCGGATTTACAGTTGCTGTTCTTGATGTGAGGACTGGCCTTTGCTCAACCCTTGTCGAGGAGGATGGCTCCGTCCGAAAATGCGGGTACCATTGGCGAACACCCACGTGAACTTGTCTGGGGCCTGGGACATAGCGTTTGAACAGATCATCAGCGTCTGTAGAAGGGATAGAACGAGAGATCTGAATCAGTCTGGGTATTGGCTCAGATGGCCCAGTTGCCAGAGAACTGTCGCTGCCAGCCAAAAATTTTGTACAAAATTTCGATAACAGCTCAATCCACTGGACCGGGATGGCCCATACGTTCGGTTGGATAGCCCGGAGGTTCCAGAAATCGATCATATCCCTCGGCTGACTGGGATCCAATAGAAACAATGTAGGAAGTGAAAGAGAAGAATAGCTCACCCGTATGTCACCCTTTCCGATCTCCAGAGGTGACAGAGCCGGGGTCTCATATAATGAAGCGAGCCGTTCGCCGTCAAGCATCACTTGTTCTGGAGTGAAAGCTGTAATAAATGCTTTTTCTATATGCTCAAGGTCCTTTTCCCTAGGAAAGGCACCAAAGACACAAGACGTGAAAAGACGAAATTCCCTCTCTCTGGGAATTATCTTCGCTATTCGTGGTTCGTGGCGGTGAACAAACTTGAATTCTTTGTGATATAAGTACTTATACAGTTCGACGACATTAAGTCCGTGCCCTTTCCACATGTTTTCTGGCTTGGGTCTGAGCACGTCGTCTAAATCGAGCGTTACTTCCTTGGGCAACTGGAGCTTGGCTGCTTGACCCTCTTCCGTTTGCACCACAAAATCAGGTTCAAAGAATTCAAGGTAGCCCTGCACAAGCTCCCTAGCACTGTATATCCTTAGTGGACTCCTATCCCACCATTTGGGTAGCCTCTCAAAATAAGGGAAGATTGGATTGAACATGCCCCCCCATATACTCGTATTGATCTCAAAGACCCGTTGGAGGTTTGTTGCGTCGTTCGGGCGTACAAGAAATCCAAATCTAACAGGTCTGAGCCTTAGTGCTATTGATACGAGTTTCATGTCGGCCTTGTTCCTTGGTCCTATGCAACCGAGAATGCACACATTATCATGCCAAGGTGCGAGAGTCGAGCGTACCTCACAGCCCCCACTCGGTCAACTACAATGTTGTGGTTGATCCTCATCAATCCTTTCATCAACCTCCGTATATGGAGACAGACTCATGATCTACGTGCGCTCCTCTTCACTCTTGTGGTAGACTCCTTGCCTATCCCTGTATACAGGAATTGACTCATGAGTGACCCGGACGACACCAAAGATCTCCACGCCGAGCGCAACTGGATGATGGAGCGCTGGCACGATTACGGGCGAGAGTTCGCCGTGGTTGTGCCTGCGACAACAGGCCTCCCGCCTCTCGAAGCTTTCTTCAATGATCCGTTCAACACTGCAACGCTTGCGTTTCATCCTTTCCTCCCATTGAGGCACAGATTCTGCCACATGCTAACTCACATCCAGGGCCACTTCTTGGGGGGCGGGGCAATATCCACCAACCACGTTACCAAACAGAGTATCAGCAATATTTGCAGAAAGCCCACACATAGAGCCCATATCCACCAAAGCTCGTGTTTGAAGATGCGCTTTCTCTTCTTGTCTGGGATGAGCACGAAATAGGGTCCGTAGAGCGGGACAAATAGCGAGGCGAGCCCCTTCCGAATTCCGTAGTGTAGGAAGATCAGGTACAGGCCATAAGGTATGGCCACAACTGAAAGAAGCAGGCTCAGCCCTACCAGGGGTGTGGCACCACCTCTATTGACCATTTCCGCCCCTCACTCCTTTGCACGTCGTCGCTGAGATTCTGAGAATGGCGCAACAACTCCAATTCTCACCTTTCTGCAAGATCAGTCGCTCCGTTCACGGAATTTCAACGTACCACGCCTTTGGCTCCGCAGTCAACGGCAATCCTGAGCCCATCCCCGTTTGAGTTCACCCCTCGCCGACGTCGCCGACCCTCGGTTTATGACTCTGTGTGAAAATTGCACCAGTTCGGGCCATTTTGCTTCGATTTTTGCACACGCAGACCCTGTACAGTGTGCGTCTTTCACAGTTACCATTCGGCATCCCTCGCTGTGATTTTCACAGTTAAACTTAATGTACCAGTACTATACTGCTTCAGCAGCACAGCAATACTCTTTAGCATCATCATCCTCCGGCAGCTCAGCGAAGAGATTAAGCTGTATTGGCTGACTGGGCAGTACAGCAGGACCTGAGTGTTCAGCAAGAGTACCAGAGCACAGGTCTGTATCAGCAGCAGCCTGCTTTAGCTGAGTGTACGGAATGATGTTCGGGTAATGGCAGTATCCAGGCCGCTGATCAGAAGTACTGAGCGTCTTACGGGCCTCCTTGGGCTTCTGATTGTACCTAAGCCAGTTATCCGACCAGCGGAATACGCCTGATTGATAGAGAGTACCAGTCTCTACGGTCTCCCAGAAGCCAGCAGCCACGAGTTCCTTGCGTACTCGACTGATGGTGTGGGAGCTTTTGATGCCGTAGTCTATCATGAGATTGTTCGGTAGAGAAAAGCGTCCATCATTGCGGAGCGGCCCTAAGCTGGTTTCTCTGTAGGACTGGCCCTGATGGTTCTTTTTCTTCCACTGGTCGAGTTGGTCTAGACTCAGAATGAGGGCAAATTTAGCCGACTTACTCAATTCATTGAAGGCATCGGAGTACAGGACTTTACGGGGTAGGATTCTCCACCCGCCGCTCTTGCCTCCGTTGCGGTATCGCTCTTTTCTGATTTCCCTCCATTCCTCCACGGTTCTCGGACGTGGTTTGGGGTTGGTTTGATAGGTTGACATTTTGTCTCCTCGGGGCGGCCGAGTACTATTCGAGGCCACTCCCTTTGTCATAGATAATTTGGGCGGGGGCGGACCTTGAAGCGTAAAACGCTGGGGCGGAATTCGCTAGAATCCGTTCCCGTGAGAGCCAATTCGCTAGAATCCGCTCCGATGTGAGCGCATCCGTCCTCCTTCGAGTCTCTATCCAGAGTTTCTAATTACGATTTAGGTGTAGTACTGGAAGGGTCTCATGGCTTATGTCACCTGAGAGGGTGATTTGGTTCCCCATGCTCAGCCTACAGGCCAGCCGCTAAGCTGATTGAGCGGTTTTGGTAGACATGAAGCGTCATTCTGGTTATAGTCTGGACGCCCCAGATAAAACACGATTTGAGGAGAAGGAGGGAATGTCCAGGAAGAAGTTAGCTTGCGCATCAATCATCTGCTTTCTGGTGATTCCGGTCTCGATTGGTTGGGCGGAGTCAAAAATCCCAAACCTCGTGGGCAAATGGAAGGGTCAGATTGAGGCTGGCTTGCTGATCTTCGGTGAAAAGCCATCTGACATCACGCATAGGGACAGCGAATACTCCAAAGGTCAAACCAAACTCGTGTTGGAAAAGCAACAAGGGCGAATTATTCATGGCTACTATCAGAGGGAAAAGGCCAAAGAAAGGATCGTGGCCGTCATTGCCCATGATAACAAGACATTGCATATGGTCGATCATGACGGCTTTGCGAAATTTAAAATTCTGACACCAGACAAGATGGAAGGCATTTATGTTCATGTGAAACCCAGTGACAGCGAGGCCGCCGCAGTCACTTTCGTCAGAGAGAAGTAGAAGGAAGCAGGTTACGCCAAGGGTTCACTCATCGGTGGTAGTACGAGCCGACATTTCAACGCCTCAGAACCTCATAGGCGAACGTTCCTATATTTTGAATGGTCTAACCAGCGGCCAAATCACAAATTCGCGTAGAATCGTTCTCAGTTGCGTTCTCGTTGATGTCTGCATTTACGTTGAACAGGCTAGGCCGGGAGCACGAATGGTTTGACCTGTGAACTCCTCACAGAAAGACCGCCGAGTGAGTTTTCCCTCATGGATACTTTGGTTGGCGAGCCCAAACTCACAACCCCCTGACATTGTTCTGCATTCCCTGCTTCCGTGCCAAAAGCATATATATAGCAGTATAGCGTCCAGCAGCACCGGTACTCTTGAGTACTAGGGCTGGGCGGTAGAGCGGGCTGTGGTAGTGTAAGGGCCGGGAGTATAGCGGCAGAGCATAAGAGATGGAGTAGGAACAGCGGAGCGGGCGTACAGGAGCCACCGCTCGGGTCAGCATGCAATCATCGAAGAGATCATTCTTTCCCGCCTGAACAAGGATTTCGTGTATTGAGAAAGAAGGGCATCCTGTGCTCCAGCAGCTTCATACACACTGACCAGGCTCCATTTGTACCTGACGCCACAAAGGAGGTTTTCACAGCAAACAAGGGACTTTGCCCCAGGGGACCGATAGCTTGCCGATGATGTGGCGGGCCGGGAGAAGAGTCGATGGGTGTGCTCATCGTGCAAGAAAATCCCCCAACATCGAGGTGAGGATGATTGGGGACGGAATAAGATATGGAGTCGAGTTGTTGCTCTATGGCCAACGGGTTCGTCCTAAAGCGGAGTGGCCTGTTGACAAGTCAAGAATATCAGGCAATAATGAAATCAGCATCCAGAACTCTCCGGCTTTATGAGCAAGAGCCGCCGCATCGAAGGATGAAGCGGTTTGGAGAGTCAGTTTACATCAAAGAAGTCGGTGCAGTAGAGGCACAAACTGCCTCCAGGTCCTATTTCGATGAAATCATAATTGGATGGTGCAATAAACCAGTGAGAACAGCCGATAAAGAACCCAGTTAACCAGCACACTGCATCGACATAACCGTCTCCGGCGGTCAAAGATACTGGCTGCGGGGGGCCAGGGGGATAGCAAGTCCACTCCGAACCCTCATCGCAAGCCCAACTCGGATCAACACATGCTTTGACTCTGAGAATGAATGTTCCTGTTATGTCGTGTAGAAGGTTATACCATCGAATATGTAAGATAATAGGGTTCGGTGCCCGCGGCTCGTAACAGTAAGCTACTCCGTGCCAACCACCTGCTGTGACGCGGCCCTCGCGAAGGACCATGTGATAGCCAAACGGGCAGGGATGTGGCGGCGGAGGAGGAGGTGGTGGCGGTGGCCCTGGTGCTGAACCATTCCCGCGACCGAGCAATCTTCTCGCGTATTTCGCTGGAGGACTCACGTACTCCCTGTTCACCTTTTGCGCAAGCAGGCGTCGCAGGTTTCTCGGACTCCTGAAAATCGGTTCCGGGGGCTCGAACGGGCTCTTGCCATTGAGTAGGTTGGAAACATCCAGACCGACGTTCACAAACCCGCCTACCGTGTGGTACCAGCCGTTGACCGGGTCGTGACCCGTGCCTGCCTTCACGCTGAACATGCCATTGCGGGTGCGCACTTCCGCCTCGGTATTCCAGCCGTATCGCCTGGTACCTATGTCGAATTGGTATCCTGTGGCCTTGAGTCTGAGATCGGGGCCGTAGTCCCCCAACTCGATAGAGTAACGAGCCGATACGTCGAAATTGCTTGGCCCGGTTCGGAAGGCGTTGATGATGCTGTTCCGGCCCTGGAAGATGTCCCCGTAGTAGTTGAAGGTCAGCTCTACCAGGTCGTTCCCCGCACCGAGAGCGGCCATCTCAAAGCCCAAACCACCAGAGCCATACCAACGCCTGCCCAGCTTGCTCGTGTCGTAGAAGCCATTGACGCCGAGCATGAGGCTGTCACCGAAAAGCTTCCGGTACCCGCCCCCGAAGGAGAGGTCCGTTCTCTCGTGGTATCCGCTGTAGGTCGTGGTACTGTTCCCCGAACGCAGGAGACGCTGCAGGGTCTTCCAGAAATTCGTGAACTCTCCGTGCGCCTCAGCGAAGATTGCCTGATCACCCCTAACGGTGGCGGGGAGAACATAGTCGAGTGAGAGTCGGCCTGTGCGGATCTTGTTACCAAATTGGTACAAGTATCCGATCTCCAGGTTAGGGATAGGGCCGAGGATGTCACGGAACATCCCGCTGTTCAGATAGAGCGAGTTCGATCCCTGGGGCAGCCCTGCCGTGGTTCCGGGCATCCCGACAAGATTGGACGGAGCGAGATCGAGTCCTGATCTCCTCGTTCCTCCTTGAGCCGAAACCGAGCCCGCTAGGAACGGAACGATGAGAACAGCGAAAACCACAAAGATGAGCGTCAAACAACGACGGGAATACTCCACACCGAACCCCCGAACGGCCGAATCGCTACCCCAGGATGTCGTAGCAACCCTCGGCCCAATATTCACGAACACGCACGGATTCTACGGCAGGCTACCAGAGAAAGAGAAGCGTTGTCAA
This sequence comes from uncultured Syntrophaceae bacterium, assembly GCA_964497585.1. GTDB lineage: Bacteria > Desulfobacterota > Desulfomonilia > Desulfomonilales > Desulfomonilaceae > CAZCDS01. Next base: position 333 of record CAZCDS010000088.1, on the reverse strand, counting down.
GGATTAAAGCGGCGTTGCGGCCATCGTCCTCCCTCATCCACCATGGCAAGTGGAGCAAAACTACGGCTCCTGTGTGAATAGAAGGACGCACTGAGGCTTCGTGTACTCAATCGTCAGCGACTTTCTGAATTGGTGAAGGGCGACAAGTTCGGCCAGGAACACAAGTCTTGGAGGTGCGCCATGTATGAATCACAAGGCAACCCAATGCAGTCCTCCTTCGTTAACAAAACAGGATACAAAGTGACATTTCATCCTATCCTTACAGGGAACATTTTGTTTACAGGCGGTTGCAAAACCGTGACCACGTCGTAAGCGCGCGATATCGCGTATGAA
>CAZCDS010000087.1:0-24514 GCA_964497585.1 uncultured Syntrophaceae bacterium | reverse complement strand
GACTTGCAGTCGACACGTTGAAGCCACCGCCTTGCAGGCGGTGGAGCCTTCACTTAAGATTTGTCTCGAAACGGGCATGCTTGACTATTCCGGTCCGGAGAAAGTCACTCAAATTTGATCTGACGAATCCTGAGAACGAACCTCGCGTCTCGCAAGACTTGTGTTTCGCTCCGTCTTCCGGTACTCCCACGACAAGAGCCGCGACGTCGCGGGAGTTGAGAATTACACCAAGGTGAGGCCATCCGGCGATTTATTGGAGTCCCTTTTCCCACTCAGATCAGAGGAGAGAATGGCTCATGGCATTTTTTCCACTGTGAAAATCAAAGCAGAATCGTTCAAACTGCTTGGAAAATCAAAGCAGCTCCGAATTACACGCTTTGATTTTCACACTTACTGTACGGGATCTTGCGCTTTGATTTTCACACTTAAACTTAATATTCCATTACCCCTTGCGCCCTGTACAGGTGCAACAGGGTGCGTACTCTAAGCAGCGAGGTCAGGAAATAGCTCTAGTTGAACAGGGAACTTATGCTCAGGGTTGAGAGCATCATCTTCCTGACCGGGTTTAGATTCCAAGTTCCGCTGATCAGCGATATCGGCCCGGCGAGCTTCGTTGTATCTGGTTATGTTCGGGTAATAACAGTATCCCGGTGCCTTGGCACCCGCATCCATCTTCACACGATCATAAGTGCTCTTTTGATTGTAGGTCACCCAATTATCTGACCATTTAAATATACCGGACTGTAGGAGCGTTCCCGTTTGTACGGTTTCCCAGAATCCTGCCGCCACGAGTTCGCGGCGGGTGCGGGCGATGGTGTCTGGCGCCTTGATCCCGCGTTCCTTGAGTAGGTTGTTCGGCAAGGAAAACCGTCCGTCATTACGCAAGGGTCCGACGGTCGAATTCCTTTTGTTCTCGCCTCGGTGCTTCTTCTTGTTCCAGTAATCGAGCTGGTCGAGACTCAGGATTAAGACCAGCTTCGATGACTTGCTGAGCTCGTTGAAGGCATCGGAGTCCAAGACCTTGCGGGGCAGGATTCTAAACCCGCCGTTGTCTCCTCCATTACCGTATCTCTTTTTTCTTTTCTCTCTCCATTCCCCCACGGATTGGGGCCGTGGTTTTGGTTTGGTTGTTGCGTTTGACATGTTGCCTCCTTGGACGGCGGGGCCGTGAGACTTACCGCCGCCCGCTTTCTGCTCTATTCGTCTGATTTCTCCGTGCTCTCCGCACCGATTTGATCGAACGCCTTCTGACAGGCGTTCCTGAGTTGATGAGATCGGTGACCTCTTTCAGTCGTTCGATCTCTTCCTCGGTGAGTAGCCGCGCCTCTACGTCACCGAGTAGAGCCCGGTATTCGGGCTGGAAATGGCCGTAATTCAGCCATCGCTGTAATCGGGCCGGGTTGATTTGCAGTTGGCGAGCTGCTGCCGTTGCGCTGTACAAAGTCTTCATCGTGTTCCTCCTGGGGACGTTGATTTGCCCATGTCCGTGAGCCATGTCCCCCTACTAAAGGCACAAGGTTGCTTATTGTTACGGACTTGAAGGATCGTGCTACGAACAATCCGCCATTTGGCGGACTGCTGCCAAGAAGGCACGTGGACACGTGGACAACTGTCCGGTGTCGAATTCTGAAGATCCGTGATAACGACTAGAAATATCTTAGAGTTAAAGGTGTGTCGCTTGGTATGCTGGGTAAGAGCTCTCAAGTCCTGGGAGGTTCCCAGTAAGGTGACAAAAGAATAAAGATATCTTATAAATAGTCTCGGTGAGCTGGCCCCATAAGCCAGCGACGGGCTGAGCGTCCAGTACACATCTAGGACCGCAACGATGCTCGGCAGCCATATCGTGAGAAGATCGGCATGAAGAAAAGCGCATACGGAGGGAGTCAGCCCGGCGCGTTTGAACGGGGCCACATCGGGTTAGTCGCTCCGGTCTGGCTCAGTGCCAGATATTTGGAGAATAGGCCCTCTCACTGCACGAGGTTACCGTGGTTAAGGACTGGGGTCCGAACCGCGATTCCTGGCTGTTCCACCAGTGGTCAACATGCCGCGCGTTCGGCATGTTAGAGCGCCACATGAAAACACGGACTTTGAACGGAAGGAAACCGGTCCCTCCACCGACGCTGCACTGAGAGGTTCATCTGCCGGAGACGGAGGCCAGAATTCCCCGTTTGGAGGAGATGACCCACGAAACTGAGGGTCGAGACCCAAGGGGGAATTCCTCTTGTTCAGAAGCCGTTTTTTCGAATTCGAGAACCAGAGCATCCCATCCTCAACCACCCTGATTGAGGGAGAGCGGGCACAGATCCGGGAACCGTCGGAAACGGTTTTTGTCGAGAATTCACTAGGATCTATCGGGTGACTGCCCCCCTCTTTACGCCGATTGCTTTCGATTCGTTGCAGCAGTCGGTGCCTTGACCGGGGGGCTAATGGAATCAAGGGTGCTTTCATGACCTTTCGCCGGCGGACTGGCTGATTTGCTCCGAGGCATCCAAGATTAAGCAAAGGTTCGTGCGTCCTGGCCTCCTTTGAGGTCCAGATACTGCCACACACTAACTCAGAACCTGGACTACTTCTTGGGGCGGAGGTCAGGCCGGGGACGGTGAGAAAGACCTGATTCCCGTGACGACCTCGAGGGGTCAGTGTTGCTACCCCCTTGCCACTGCCTGCCCAAGCGGGCTTCTCATCGCGCTCACGTCCTCGTGTCCATCCAGCCCCGGAAGAGGTCCTCCATTTCGCCTCCGATGCCAACGTCACTCTTCGGCTCTTCGCAGGACTGACTCGAACGTAGTGGACTGTTGCAAGGTCCTGGTGGTAAGATGACTTGCGGCAGGGAGGAACGCGTGACACTCGATGCTGCAGGAGGATCATCGATGAGACGCTTGACGGTGCTTACCGCTGTGCTGTTTCCATTACTCGCTTTCGCCGGGGGCACCCCCTTGCCGAGGGGCCTTGAAGCTCTGGGAATTGACATACCGGTCAGTCTAGACATGCGAGTGGGCGATCTCGCCAAAACAAAAGGGCATGTGGTCAAGAGCGGCAGATTCGTGGCGATTACTACGGGAAACGGTTATCAGCTCAGCATGGAGCTCGACCCCGACGGGTCCCGAGTCCGCCGAATAGTGATAGCGTTAGGGAAAAAGGTCTTTGGAGAACTCTTGCGAAAGGCGAGTCAGCTTTACACAAAAGGCAATCAATACGCGCGAGAGAAGCTCAACGAGTATGAAGCTCATGTTTGGAAGGATACGAACACGAGACTCGGACTCATTCACGCAAAAGGCGGTTTCAGGCTGGAGCTCGCTGACCGGAAGCAATAAGGGGGAGGCTTTACCTTGCGAGGCGGCGATGGCGGCAATCTCCCTAAGTTGAATCCGGTCTCGCGGGCCTGCGGCTAGTTCCGGATCATGATTGCCTTGGATCCAGGCGGCTGGGCACCGGACTGGTGCCTGGCACATTCAGTTCCTGGACGAGTGGGGCCCCCTCGCCAATGGCCAGTAGAAGATCATTCCCTCGGTAAGTGGAGGCTCGTTCGAGAACATGAAAAGGCTCATCCTGATAGCCCACTCGGAGGCTCAGGTCGTGGAGACTTGTAATCGCGTACTCGGCAGGGAAGGGTACAGGGTTGAGAGTGTTCCAGATTGCTCTCAGTTGGCCAAACTCGTCGCAACCCGTGAGCCCGCCGCCCTCCTCACGGCCATACGGATGCCTGGCAAGGATGGCTTAGAGATCCTCAAAGAGGCACTTGGCGCAGATCCGACCCTCCCAGTAATTGCGATAACCGCTCACGCCAGCGTGAGCAGTGCCGTCAAGTTCATCAGGGCGGGAGGAACCAATTACTTGGCCTCACCGTTTAAGGCCGACCAACTCGTGCATGCCGTCAATGAGGCTCTGGCGGGTCCGACACCTCCGATCGGGACGCGGGCGGACGCGGGTGACCCCTCGAGAGTCTTGGATTCCATACTGGGAACCAGCCGGCAAATGCTCGACCTGAAGAAAACTCTCGCAAAAGTCGCCCGAACCGACGCGAATGTCCTCATTCGGGGAGAAACCGGAACCGGAAAGGAACTTGCTGCACGGGCCGTCCATGATCTTTCGCCCAGAAGGTCTCATGCGTTCTTACCTGTTGATTGTGCCGCTCTTCCCCCCACTCTCCTGGAAAGCGAGCTCTTTGGTCATGAAAAGGGCGCTTTCACCGGGGCTGACAGATCCCGATACGGGCTCTTTGAGGCTGCAAACCGAGGGACGGTGTTCCTCGACGAGATCGGTGAGCTCGATGTCTCCACTCAGTCGAAGCTTTTCAGGGTGCTTCAGGAGGGAAGGATCCGCCAAATTGGAGGGCGAAAAGACACGCTCATTGACGTGCGGGTTGTAGCCGCGACCAACCGAGACCTTGAAGAGGAGCTCCAGACCGGCAAATTTCGAGAAGAACTCTACTATCGGTTGAACGTCGTGGCCCTCGCGCTGCCTCCGCTCCGAGAGCGGACGGCCGACCTCCCTCTGCTGGCAAACTGCTTCTTTCAGCTTTTCAAGAGTTCTCACGGACGAGACGATCTCACGGAGCTTGATTCCTCCTTTGTGGACGGGCTCCTGGAGTACCGGTGGCCCGGTAATATCAGGGAGCTGCGCAATGTGGTGGAACGCGCCGTTGTGTTGTCGGAAGGGCCTGCTGTCACGCGGAAAGATCTTGGTGAACTCCTGATCGGTCAACGCGATGAGGCGAACGCTTTCGAGTTTGAGCTGGAAGAAAACTTACACGACTATTCTCTGGCGAGAGAGAAGTTACTTGAGGCATTTGATAGGCAATACTTCGAGAGACTCCTATCCGTCTGTCAAGGAAATGTCTCGGAGGTAGCTCGACAATCAGGCATAGGGCGCAAGACCTTGTACAACAAGCTCAACCGTATAGGAATCATACCATTTGACTCATCAGACCGGGAGCGATTGCGCTAACTGTATCTCAAGGTACACACATGAGATTAATTTTGTATGATGCTGATTATGAGCAGGAAAAATCCCGTCGAATCTTGAGGTGTTTCCTTTGGTACACGATTTCGCTCCCGCTTAGGCGTTTTTCGTTAACTATATCAAAAGAGTAACCTTTCCACTCTTCCAATGATACCACCCACTTCTTCATTATTCTTCCAGGCAGCACTTTTTGGCACGTTTTTTGCGAAGGCTAGGACTCATCCCTCAATGTAGCCTCCAAACCCAAAAGAAAGCGATAAGGGCCTTGAAAATAGAGGTTAGACTCAATTCCGTGGAAGAGTATCCGCTCAGGGTGCCGTGTCGGGAAGCCTGTCCAGTCCATACGGACGCGGGAAACTATGTCAGGGCGATCGTCGCAGGCGAGGACGAAAGAGGGTATCGCCTGGCGAGGAAGCCCAATCCTCTTGCTTCGGTGTGCGCCCGGGTCTGCGCCGCGCCGTGCGAAGACAACTGCCGTCGAGGCTCCATAGATGCACCGGTCACGATACGGGCTCTCAAGCGGTTCGTCTGCGAAAAGCACGAGGCAGGACTTCCCGCTGAATGCCGTCCTCCAGGTCCCGACGAGATCGTCGCATCCTTGGACGACAGAGTGGCTATTGTCGGCGGCGGTCCTGCCGGGATCGCCTGTGCGGACACCCTTCTCGGGTGGGGATATCCTGTGACCCTGTTCGAGGCCACGGAGATGTTGGGCGGAGCACTGTGGCAGTACATTCCTGAATACCGGCTGCCTCGGTCGATCCTGGACATAGAGGTGTGCGCGCTGTTGGAGAAGGGATTAGATCTGAGACTGGAAACATCCTTGAATGAAAAGGTTAGCCTGTCTGCACTTCGCAAGGAAGGGTACAAGGCGTTCTTCCTGGCCTGCGGCGCCACCAGGAGCCTGGACCTGGCCGTCGAAGGCCGCGATGCGGATGGGATCTTCAGGGCGATTGACTACCTCCTCAACGTGAACCGGGGATATCGAGTTGACCTGGGCGAGCGGGTGGTCGTGATAGGAGGCGGCAGTGTGGCCGTGGATGCGGCTCGAACGGCCCTGAGACCGATTCAGAGTGAGTCCGAAGGTCTCGTGCCGGTCTCGGAAGACGGATATGCGGGCCTGGATGCCGCCCGATCCGCACTGCGGGCCGGAGCCAAGATAGTTACCATGGCAAGCCTGGAATCCGAAAGAGCACTCCCGGCATCCCGCACTCATCAGGGGAAGGAGGAACTGGAGGAAGCAGTCAGGGAAGGCATAGCACTCAAGACATCAGTCGGCCCGAAACGAATTTTGGTGGAAGATGGCAAGGTAGCCGGCGTGGAGTTTCTCCAAGTGGACCAGCTTTTCGACGAAGAGGGAAGATTCTCCCCCTCATTCAAATCGGGTACCGAATCAGTCCTGGAAGCTGATTCGGTGATCCTGGCGATCGGTCAGTCGCCGGAACTGTCGTTCCTTCGAGAGGAGGACGAAATAGAGCTAACCCCTCAAGGGACCATAAAGGTGGACGAGAACAGCCTTGCCACCAGTGCCCTCGGAGTCTTTGCTGGAGGGGACGTGGCCTTTGGTCCCCGGATAATCATAGAGGCAGTGGCGAACGGCAAGCGTGCAGCATATTCCATCGATCAGTACCTTAGAGGCGTCTCTTTGCGAGAATGCACTGATATCACTGTGGAGGAACTCAATCCGGAAACGTTTCGACGGGATCCCCATTACGACAGGATCGGAAGACGGATTCCGCCTCTGGAATCGGCCAAGCGCCGGGTGGGCGCTACGGAAGTTGAGAAGGTGTATGAGGAAGATGTCGCCAGAAATCAGGCTCTGCGATGCCTTGATTGTTACATACACACCATCTACGATCCTGGGCTCTGCATCCTCTGCGCACGGTGCACCGGCATCTGCCCCACCCGTTGTCTCACCTTCGTGGACGCGCTCTTTCTCCAATCAGATCATGAGCCGACGCGAAAATACCTCGCGGAACTGCCCGCAGGCGGAAAGACGGCTCTCATCAAGGACGATGACCTGTGCATCAGGTGTGGACTGTGCGCGAATGTCTGCCCGACACATGCCATGACACTCGAGCGCTTTCAGGTCGAGGAACAGATTCTCTGTCTCAGGGAGGAAGGACATTGACCAACACGGAATTACAGGAGCCCACGAGGCGGTCCTTTTTTGGCCGATTAGCCCTGTGGATCGGAGCGCTCGCGTTTGGCGGCAGTGTCTGGGCTGCTGTCCGCTCCTTGGAGCCTAACGTCCTCTACGAACCATCAAAGAAGGTCAAGGTTGGATCCCCCAAAGGAATCCCGGACGGCGTGACATTCTTCAAGGACGCGCGAGCTTTTGTATTTAAGAAGGGGAAGGGCGGAAAGATCCAGTTTTATGCGATTTCCGCCATATGCACGCATCTTGGCTGCATTGTCCAACATGTGGGTGGCGGACAAATCGGCGCCTCGGACAAGAAGAAATCCGCGGTAGGTTTTGCCTGCGCGTGTCATGGAAGCCAGTTCACCATAGACGGAGACGTTGTTAAAGGTCCTGCTCCTGAGCCACTCCCGTGGCTGGCGCTTTCTATCGCTCCCGACGACGGGCAACTGATTGTGGACACGGCGCGGGTTGTTGAGAAGGAAAAGAGCCTGCTCGTATGGGACTATTGCCTGGGAGAGACGAGGAGGGCGTGAGTATGCAAGCGCAACAGAGAGCCCGCCGGCTTTTCTGGTCCTATTCTCCTCAATCCCCGAGGGAGGCGTCGGATTCCGTCGTAAGGAACTTTCTGCTCCATGTGTTCCCCGCATATGTCACAAAGAAGGGCGTGAGCCTTGGCACGACCTTCTGGTTGGGTTCCATAACGTGGGTGCTCTTTGTCATCCTCTCCGTTACGGGCGTCATCCTCATGTTCGTGTACGTCCCCTCTGTAGAGCGTGCCTACCAGAGCATGAAAGACATAGAATTTGTGGTAAGTTATGGGTCAATTATCCGCGCAATGCACCGATGGGCCGCGCACGGCATGGTCGCCATGGCCTTTATCCATCTGGTGCGGGTTTGGTACACGAAAGCGTATAAGAGCGCCGCAAGCCTGGGAGGAAGAAGAGAGGTCAACTGGCTCATCGGCCTCACTTTGTTTGTGCTCACGCTTGCTCTCTCCTATACGGGATACCTGCTCCCCTGGGATCAGTTGGCCTACTGGGCGGTGGTGATCGGGGCCAATGTGGCGAAAAGCGCGCCGTTTGTTGGAGCGCAGATGAAACAGGTCCTCATAGGGGGTACCGAGATTGGCCAAAACACGCTGATAAGATTCTACATTCTGCATTGCGTCGCTCTTCCCCTCATTCTTGTAATGGTAGGCGGTTATCACATGTGGCGAATCAGAAGGGACGGCGGCCTGGCCGTTACTGACAGGCTGTCGCTCATCCATGAGCAGGAGGGTGCTGAGATCAGACCAAGCCCGACCAAGACATACAGCCTTCTCGGCGTCAAGGAGGGCACGAGCCTGTCGGTGAAGAGCAGTACGCTGCCGGACTCGGTCTTGACTCGTTCCAATCCCGAGCTTCTCTCTCGGTTACTCATCGCGATTATTCTCACCTATGTGGTCGTCCTGGGTCTGGCCCTTCTGATCAAAGGCCCTCTCGAGGCGCCGGCCAACCCGTTGTCTCCACCGAACCCGGCAAAGGCACCCTGGTATTTTCTCTGGTTGCAGGAGCTAATTGCCGATACGACGGTGAGGATCGGGGACACTGTTATCAATGGCGGCTTTGTGGGTGGAATACTCATACCCACGGTGGTGCTTGTCCTGCTCGCCGTCTGGCCTTTTGTGGACAGAAGCCCTGATGCTGCCATCGGAGTATGGTTTCATCGCTCCCGTTGGCTTCAGAACGCACTCTTCACTGTTGGCGTCATAACGGTAGTTGCCCTCATCATCTTGGCCGCCTACCTCCGCGGACCGTTCTGGAAAATCTACTGGTTCGGTGAGCCGTGGCCAAAGTTGCCGCCACTCTTCTGAGAGAAGAACCATGAAAGACCTCCCGCTCACTTCGTCACGTACGCTGCAGATAGTCGTGCTGTTTCTGGTAGTCGTACTGCTCGTCTTAGTGCTCTTGACGCTTCGCACGGAATTCACTCAGGAGTGGCGAACTCATCAGGCAAAGTTCAAGAGCATTGTGGAAGCCAAGTTCGGCAAGGAAAAGGCTGCCGACGTTGAGACGCGAATTCGGCAAATATGGATTCCCGATCTGGAGGTCACCGACCGGTGTGTCACCTGTCACATGGGGGTCACCTGGAAGGGGCTCGGGGACGAGTACATACCTTACGCCAGCCATTCCAGGCCGGAACTCATGGAGAAGCATCCTGTGAACAGATTTGGATGCACGTACTGTCACGGTGGGCAGGGATATGCCATTGACATGAAGGAGGCCCACGGATGGACTGAACACTGGGAGGATCCCCGTACGGATCTGGCCTTGGCGGAAAGCTATCTTCTCAAAGATACCACAGGCTTCATTCAGATGAGGTGCAACTACTGCCATCGCTACGAAAAGAGTGTCGAGGGCATGGAGTTCATCGATCATGCGAAACAAGTGGTGAAGAAAAAGGGGTGCCGCGCATGTCACGTCATTAATGGGTCTGGGGGGAACATAGGTCCCGACCTGACGTATGAGGGAGACAAGGGACGAGAGGAATACGACTTTTCGACGGGAGCAGTTTCCGAACCAACGATTTACAACTGGCACATGATACATTTCAAGCATCCAAAAACCGTTGTGCCAACTTCAATCATGCCGGAATTCCAGTTCTCCACAAAAGATCGTCAATCTCTCACTCTGCTGGTACTGAGCTGGAAGAAAAAGAAGCTCACCACGAAGTACCTGCCCCATGTGAAGGCAATTCCCGAGCGGACCCCGGAAGAGATCGCAAAGGAAAAGGCAATGCTCAAGGGCCCGGGCTCCTTCTTCGTCAGGAAGCGCTGTTTCATCTGCCACACGATATCCACGCTGGAGGTGGAGTCGCCGACAAATATCGGCCCCAATCTGGCCTTCGCGGTCAAGAACGTACCGAAGAAACATCGTATGGACGTGGAACAGTTTCTCCTGGCGCCCAGGGGCACGATGGCTGCAATACTCGGCACGCCGGAATATCACCTCACCAAAGAGGAAAGAAAGAAAGCTGCGGCCTTGCTGAAGGAAGCCTGGCGGAGGCTCCCGGATGAGCAGAAGAAGTGAGCTGTGAAAGACGGCGGCATTGTATTGAGGGAGTCTAGTCTTCTTTGACAAAGGAACCGGTAAACGCAAATCGAGAAAGGAGGTGACTGGAAGACAAGTGTGAAGAAGTCCCCGGCAACCCCCGGGATCGGCGGCAACCCACGGTGACTCGCCGCGACTCTTGGCAGGGGATTGTGGTTGTCAAGCCTGGGTTGCGTGAAAAGACCAACAGGATACTCTGGAGGTGTAGAAGAATGAACTGGAAAAGACTCGGATTCTTTTTGGCGCTGATTCTGGCTGCAGTGGCGGTATTTGTCTTCATTACCGACACCAGTGACGCTCAGCGCCGCAGGAGGAAGAAACGTGTGGGCGCTCCAGCGACGAAAACCGAGATCGCTCAGAACGCCTTGAAAGTCTACGTCCCGCCGGGGGACCTGGATGAGTACTACGTCTTTCTGTCCGGAGGCCACAGCGGCCAGGTCTACGTCTACGGCCTCCCTTCCATGAGGCATATCCGGACCATTCCTGTTTTCAGTCCGTATTCCGCCATCGGGTGGGGATACGATGCAGAGAGCAGAAAAATGATGGGCGGATTCACGTGGGGTGACGTCCACCATCCGGGGCTTTCCGAAACCAAGGGCGATTACGACGGCCGCTGGCTTTTCGTTAACGACAACGCCAACTCCCGGATCGCCCGGATCGATCTAAAGGACTTCAAATGCCACCAGATCCTGGGCCCCATTCCCAACAACGCGGGAAACCATGCTTCGGTCTATCTGACGTGGAACACGGAATACGCGTTCATGGCTACCCGTTTTTCCATCCCTATTCCCAAGGGAACCGTGGCTGATGTGAAGGACTATAAGAGCAAGTACAAGGGCACGATTTCAGCCATCGCCATAGATCCCAAAGACGGCACGATGAGCCTTGGCTGGCAGATCCTCATGCCGCCCTGGGACTATGACGTGGCCGATGCCGGCAAGCTCGTCTCCGGTGATTGGTGGTTCGTCTCCACGTACAACACCGAAGCCGAATTCATTGACGGCAAACCGCTTGAGGTAGTCGCCTCACAACGGGACAAAGATTATATCATAGCTGTTCACTGGAAAGGAATAGAGGAGCAGGTGAAAAAGGGGAATTTCACGGAGATCGACGGAGCGAAGGTCTTTGACCCCGTCAAGACTCCGGGTTGCGTTTTTGCCATACCCTGTAAGAAATCCCCTCATGGGTGCGACGTAACACCCGACGGCAAATGGATCATCGGCAACGGCAAACTTGCCCCCGTCGTCTCGATCTTCAGCTTCGAGAAGCTCCAGAAGGCGATCAAGGACAAGAACTTCGCGGACAAAGACATGGGAATCCCCGTGGTCAAGTCAGAAGCCGTTCAGGAAGCGGAAATTCCCGTAGGCCTCGGGCCGCTTCATACGGTCTTCGACGACAAGGGCTTTGCTTACACTTCCCTTTTCGTCGAGAGCGCCATTGCCAAATGGCAGTGGAAGGGGGGTAACCAGTGGAAGATGGTCGACAAGATACCTATCCAATACAATATTGGACACATTGCCTCCTGTGAGGGCGACACGGTCTCTCCGGATGGCAAGTGGGTCTTTTCCCTTAATAAGCTCTCGAAGGGAACACATCTTCCCGTAGGACCGGATGAGCCCGAGTGCGGCCAGCTCATCGACATTTCCGGGCCCAAGATGAAGTTGATCTTCGACGCCTTTCCGGAGCCTGAGCCTCATTATGCCCAGATCATCAAGGCGGACAAGCTCAAGGGCGTGATCGAGGTATACAGGAAAGGCATTGAGAACAAGGATCCGAACGCAGTTTGGGACCCGAAGGACACGAAGATCAAACGTGAAGGCGACACGGTAAAGGTCTGGATGACCGCCATCCGGTCCTCGCTCATGCCGAACGTGGTGCGGGTCAACGAGGGTGACAAGGTGATCATCTATCTGACGAACATTGAAGAGATGCGGGACGAGCTCCATGGATTCGGTATCTGCGGGTACGACGTCACTGGGGTTCCCCATCCAGGCCAGACAATGCACTTTGAGTTTGTCGCCAAGAAGCCCGGGGTATGGCCCTACTACTGCACGAACTTCTGCTCGGCCCTTCACCAGGAGATGCAGGGGTATTTGATCGTCAAGCCCAAGGGCAAATAGACCAGATTGGGAGAAGACAATGAAAAGGCTGGCGGCGGTGGTCAGATTTGGCCTCCTCATCGGAGCGGCAGTCCTCATTCTGCTCAGTTTCAAGTACCCCATGTGGTACATGTATCTGGATTCCAACAACTACCCAAAGGGACTGGGAATGGCCGTGTACGCCACACATCCCGGTGACACCTACGACAGGAACGAGCTGGATGGAGGCCTGAGAGAGGTGAATGTCCTTAACCATTACATCGGAATGAAAGAGATTTCCGAGGAGATGTTCGTGTTCAAACTCCTCCCCGTGGTTCTCGTGGTTTTGGCTTTGCTTTGTGCCATCACGGCTTTCATCCGAAGATTCTGGGTGACGTTGGCCACATTCTTGGCGCTAACGATTGTTTCCGCCGGGGGACTTGCCACGTTGGTCTACACGCTCTATGACTATGGGCACAACCTCAGCTCTGACGCCGCCATTACCGTCGAACCCTTCATGCCCGGCCTCTATGGAGAACATCATCTTGCCCAGTTCACCACGTACTCAAACTTCTATTGGGGAACGTACGTCCTCGCTATCGCGTTCTTCATGGTGGTGCTCGCCCTGGCCATAGATTATGTGACTCTCGGCCGGGCCTCCGGACCGCAACCGACGAGCGGTAAGCAAAAGGAGTAAATCTCGTGAAAAGCCTGAAAGTCATTGGAACGATGCTGGGCTTGCTTGCGCTGCTGATGGTCTTCCTGGGCGCAGGCCTGGTCTTTGCCGAAGAGCAGGCCATAGACATGAAGAACTATGAGAAGCTAGCGAAAGAGGGCTTTGCCAACGCCGACGGCACAAGGAAAATCGTGGAAAAAACCATCAACAGTCTGGATAAGGAGATAAAAGCGTCCGGCGCGACGGACCTGCTGCAACGAGAGGTGGCGGATGCCAAGTATTGGTTCAAGAGGGCCAACGACATGCTGAACAAGTGCAAGAAACAGATAGACGCTAAGAAGTTCAGCAAAGAACTGGTGATCAACCTCAACCAGTCGTGGCAGTGGTTTATCAAGGCCGGCTCAGCGGCTGTCCGGGCATCCATGATGCCCTAGCGGCTTGCACCTCCCCATGAACCAACCAACCTCCCGTACCAGTCCCCCGGTCTCAGGCCGGGGGACGGCCCTTCGAACGGGGAACCGGAGAAGGCGATGGCTTCACGAAGCCCGACACCTTCCTTAATTCAACTACTCCCGTTTATCGGGTTGATAGCCCTTTCCTGTGGAATATTGCCCGGTCGCTCGCCGGCAGCGGTCGTCACCGTGGGTAAGGCCGGGGATCCGTCAAGCCTTCGATCAATCAAGGAGGCCCTTGGGAAGTGCCGTCCCGGAGACACCATCCTCGTCCACCGCGGCACGTACCACGGCAATATAGAGATCACCACCGACGATATCGTACTTGAGGGAATAGACCGGCCGGTAATCCAGGGGGAGAAGACCGGAAACGCCGTCATCCTGACCGCAAATAATGTCACGCTGAGAGGCTTTGTGATCCGAGGAGGGGGACGTCTTCTTCTCAAAGACGAGGCTGGGATTAAGCTGATCAAAGCCAAGAAATGTCTCGTGGAAGACAACAGGCTGGAGGATAACCTCCACGGAATGTATCTCAAGCAGGCTGAGAAATGCGTGGTTCGCGACAATGTGATCAGAGGCAGGGCTTACGATCGCCAGGAGGACAGGGGGAACGGCATTCACCTCTGGGATGCGCCTTTCAACAAGATCGTGCACAATGACATCGCCGACGCGCGTGACGGGATATACGTCTCTTTCGCCCACTATTGCACCATCGACCACAACAAGATACACCGGACCAGGTACGGTTTGCATTACATGTACTCCACGGACAATTCGTTTTCCTACAATTCCCTTATTGACAATGTAGCCGGCGCCGCCGTGATGTACGCGAAAAGAATTACGTTTAGAGGAAACGTATTCGCTCATAACCGAGGCTTTCGAGCGTACGGTATACTCTGGCAGGATGTAAGACATTCGGACTGTTCGGACAACCTTGTCCTTGACAATACTATTGGACTGTATTTCGACCAGGCGGGATTTTCCAATGTCCACGGCAACATCGTTGTCTCGAACGACATCGCCAACATCATTCTTGAAAATTCGGAAAACAACCGGCTGTACGGTAACAATTTCCTGAGCAATCTCTCGTTGCTGAGACTGAGAGGCGGAACCCAAAGAGGGCGGAACAATCTCTTCTATAAGGAGGGCCGGGGAAACTACTGGAGCGACTACCGAGGCTACGATCTTGACGGAGATGGCATAGGCGATCAGCCATACAAGCTTGAAGGGGTTTACGACGCTCTTGAGGCGTCCTACCCGGAATTTCGGCTTTTTCTCTTCAGTCCGCTGGCCGCTGCAGTGTCTTTGGCTGAGAAAGCTTTCCCTATCATCGAGGTTACCGTAACCGCGGAAGACAAGTTTCCTCTCATGAAGCCGGTCAAGATTCCTGGACCGCCACGAGAGACATTGACGAAGGCTCGGCTGCGAAACCCGGCACCGACCGAAAGAGTCTTGGTTGCTCTGGTGTCCCTCCTAATGTGCGCAGCATGTGGAATGGCCGCATGGAAAGGAATTGCTCCCCATGATTGAGGTCAAAGGGCTGGAGAAGAATTTCGGAAAACTGAGGGCACTGGACGGTCTTCAGTTCACATGCGCCCCAGGCGAGATGATAGCGCTCGTCGGGCCCAACGGGAGCGGTAAATCGACGGCTCTCAAGATAATCGCGGGGACGATGAGTCAGGACAAGGGAGAGGTACGCATAGGAGAGGAACCGATTAGCATGAACTCGGTGCGGCTTCGCAACCGGATCTCGTACCTGCCTCAGAGGGTAGCTTTTCCTGATCAGGCCACAGCCAAGGAAGTCCTTACCTTCTTCAGCCGGCTTCGCGGGATCGACAGAACACGAGTAACCAGCCTGATGACCATTTTCGGCTTTCAGGGCTTCGAGAAGAAGCGAGTGGCCGAACTGTCGGGTGGAATGATGCAGCGGCTGGCGCTAGCTGTTGTCTTCCTTCCCCAGGCCGATCTTTATATTCTCGACGAGGCCACGAACAACTTGGATTCCGACGGAAACAGTCGGTTCAGAGAACAGGTCGGGGCTGTGTTGCAAAGAGGAGCCTCAATAATCCTCTCAACACATATTCTCAGAGCAGTCGAACATCTGGCCCATACCATAGCCATAATGGCAGGCGGCCGCATCATTTTGGAGACCAGGAGAGAGGAGTTTGTCGCCGAGCTGACCCGTTCGCGCAAGATGTGGATAACTATTGAAAATCTTTCGGAGAGATTCCGGAAGATAGCCCTGGAGATGGGCGCCGAAAAGGCCATCCTCAATTGCCGCACCATGACTATCGAATGTGGGGAGGAGCAAAGGATCAGAATATTGAATGAGCTGGACAAGCACGGCGCGGTTATAAGGGAGTTCGGGCTGTACGAACCTTCCTTGGAGGAGATGTACCATCAGGTCCTGGGCAATCACGGGACCGATCCAGTCGAATGATGAGGCAGCGCGCGAAGAACATCGTTGTCCTGCTCTCCCTGGCACTGGCCGTAGCAGCCTGCGGAAGAGGCGGCGACCCCGTTCCCGTAGAGATCTATCCTGAAGAAGACGTGTGCCAGACGTGTCGGATGCTTATAACGGATCAGAGATTCGCCGCCGAATGTGTCATGAAGAAGGGTCGCGCGAAGAAATTTGATGATCCGATCTGTATGATCCGATATTTCGATATGGCTAAGACGCTTGGAATCGCCAAGCGGGAAGATGTGAGAGCGTATTTCGTGAAAGACTACGACACTAAGGAATGGCTGGACGCAACGAAAGCCCACTTCGTCAAGGCCGACGTGGTAACCGTCATGGGGTATGGCGTCGTTTCGTTCAAGAAGAAACAAAGGGCCTTGCAGTTCGCCGATGAATATAAGGGAACCTTGCTCACGTTTAGCGACATGTGGGACCTGTACCGGCGTCCCAACGCGGAGAGGGAGGTGACCCTCAGGAAGGGCGTCATGAATCCGGACGTGGTTTCGGTCAATTATGGAGACCTGGTGGAGATAAGACTCAACGTGGAAGACGACAAAGAATACCGGGTGGCGATCCGGGGATATGACAAGGAAGGAGTTTTCCCCATGGCTTCGAAGGGGCATCCGGCGTTCCTGCGACTCAACGCGGTGCGGCCTGGTTCAGGATTCGCCTTTATCGATAGCACAAACAACGAGGTTCTGGGCCGTTTTCGCGTGGAAGGGGCCCACTTTTTGGAAGAGTTCAAGAAGAGGTGAAACTATCATGATGGCCGCTTCCATTGTAGAGGTAGCGAAACTCGAGCTGAAAATCCAATTGAGAAGCCGATGGATGCTCGGTTTCGGGATTCTTTTCGCAGCCCTGGTAGTGGGGGTCTCGTACTACGGTCTGACGTTTCTCGGTTACGAGGCGGAATTTCAGGATTTCTATCGCACGACGGTAACAATGCTCAATCTGGTCCTGATCATCGTGCCGGTGGTCGCTTTGGTCGCCGGAGGTCAGAGTCTCTGCAGCGATCCCGGCTATTTTGAGTTCCTCACGTCACAACCTGTCAGTCGCACACAGATCCTTGTTGGTAAGGTGGCCGGCCTCTTTGCAGCACTGACTATCATGACGGTGTTCGGCTTCAGTCTCGGTGGACTGATCGTTGCGCTGAAAACCCAATCGGAAGGGATCTGGAAGTACTCAATCTTTGTCGGCACGTCAATCACTCTTGGTCTGGTTTTCATCGCTTTTTCCGCAATGCTCTCCATTCTTGCCAATCGCAAACCCATGGCCATCGTGACTGCCCTGATCCTCTGGTTCTTTTTCCTGTTCGTCTACGATCTCATTGTCCTGTCGGCATCCTATTATGTCCAGGAGGCCTATCTTCGCAAAATGCTCTATTTCTCGCTGCTCGGCAATCCGATTGACATGGCGAGAGTCGTGGTGCTCATGGCCGTCGGTGGCGAGGCCGCGCTCGGCGCGGCAGGAGCCGGACTCCTCAGGATGTTCGGCGGAGCCGTCACATCCGCGATTTCAGCCGCCGTCCTCTTTATCGGGTGGATTGGTGTCCCCCTCGTGATAGCGGCGGTGGTATTCAGAACCCAGGACATAACGTGACACTCAATTCCTCCCACAGGACAGCGTCGTTCCGATTCATCGCCAGATCTGGATTGGTGCTTCTTGCTTCCGTTCTGCTTTGTGCGTGCCTTTCGAAAAGCGTTCCCGAACTGGGCGATGAGGCGCCGGCTTTTGAACTGAAGGAGCTGAAAGGAGAATCTCTGCGGTTTGATCCTGGCTCGGGAGAGATCCATGTCCTCTATTTCTGGGCCGATTGGTGTCCCCGGTGCGAGGACGACTTTCGGCTGATGGATAAGCTCTACAAAAGATGGAAAAGGCAGTCCCGCGGCCCACGCCTGCTGGCTATAGACGTCGGCCAGACCGAGGAACACGTTCGCAACTTCATCAACAGGTTAAGGACCTCGTTCCCCATTTACATGGACAATGACGGCAAAGTCGCAAGGAGCTTCGGCGTCAAGGGCTTGCCCACCTACTTCATTACGGACAGGAAAGGTATCATCCGCCACATAATTCTCGGCTGGGCCGACGAGAAGCTGCTTCTTGAGGAAATCAACAGGATCGACCAACGATCAGGGCTCCGATATACGGCTCTCGCGTCACTGATGGTCGACAGGGAGAAGAGATGAGGAAATCCGGGAAAAGGATGACCGACCTCAGCCTGCCCGAACGTGTCTTTCTGGTCCTGTTTCTTCCGTTTCTCGTCGTTCACCTCGCGGTGCTCATTCCTGTAGTGGAATGGTCCTGCTTCTGTCCTGATGACGATCCCCACTGGAGTTGCTGCTGCAATTGTCCGAAATGCGTTAAGAGGCGAAGAGGATTCAAGAGTTACTGCCACTTGAAGTTTGCGCACGCCGGTGAAGCCGAACCCGGCCAGGGAAGCACAATAGCAGGTCTTGGTGAGACGGCAGAAAAGAAAGGCCTGTTCAAGAACCATTACGTTTCCCTGGAGACTCTGCGTTGCGACTGTAACGGCCACATCAAGAGAATCTCAATCGACCTGAAGCCATTTCTTCCGTCGATAGAGATACCCGAGGAAGTTCCCTTGCCCGTCGTCGCACGAATAAGAAGCGACGATCACTGGCCTCCAGAGGCCATTCCCTGCCACCCCGAAGTTCCGGGTTAGCCTCCTGCTCCCTAATTGCGTCACGTGTTGTCACAGAAACGGCCATGATACGGTACCCGGTCACTTCCGATGGGAAGCGCCGATTACCGAAGGAGGTACTTATGCACGTTTGTCAACGACAGAACCGCGTTTGGGCAGTGGCTTTGTCGGTAGCCTTTGGAGCAGTCTGTTTGGTTTTCGGTCTCGCCACGCTCCACGTTTATGGCGATGAACCCTGTGCTGTTCAGCATCCATTCAAGCCACCCAAGAAGGAATACTCGGGACAGTGTCCCAACTGCGGGATGGGAAGGCCCATGTGGGCACGGACCTGGATCACCTTTCGCAACTCTCAGGGGAAGTTTGGGGTCTGCTCGTTCCATTGCCTGGCGGACATGGCCCTGAAGTGCGGTGAGGAACCAAGGAACGTTATGGTTGCCCTCTATTTGCACCCGAAAAGACTGGTTCCCGCGGAAAAGGCATTCTTCGTTGTCGGTTCCAAGGCAAAGGGCACCATGACGATGAAAAGCAAGTTGGCTTTTTCTTCCAAGGACACGGCGGAGGAGTTTGTGAAGTCCTGCGGTGGGAAAGTAGTCGGTTTTGGAGAAGCCCTGAAAATGGTGAAAGCCGGTGTTCCCAAAGAGAACATGGTGATAGCCAAGAAACGCCTCAAGATGGGCAAGATCATCGAACCTGTCGACAACAAGGATCAATGCCCGGTCTGCAATATGTATCCAGCGCGGTATCCCAAGAACAAATGCGAAATCATTGCCAAAGGCAAGAAGGTGTACCATTTCTGCTCCACACAGTGCCTGTTCGAGTTTCTCAAAAACTCAAAGAAGTATGCGAAGACAGAGATCAAGCCGTTGATGATCTGGGTAACGGACTATCCAACCGGCGCCTGGATCAGCGGCCGCACCGCCTATTACGTGGTTGGTTCCAAGGTACAGGGGCCAATGGGGCACGAAGCCTTCGCCTTTGGCAAGAAAACGAGCGCCGAACAGTTCGCTCGTAAGGAAGGAGGCAAGGTGCTGAGCTTTTCTCAGGTCACTCCTTCCGCGATCAAGCCGAAATAGGGAGTAGTCAATTGCTCCATCTGAGAGTTTACGTGCTCATGCTGATTGTCCTGGTGGCCCTCTTCTTGGGGGCCATCATGGACAGCAGATTCAGCGGCAAGTCAAATTCGACGCTGAGAGATCTGAAAACAGTTTCACCGCTCCTGCCTTCGGCGGATCCGGGGATAAACAACTCGGCTCGTTACATCCGTCATCTGGGACTGAGTACACCAGGTTCGGCATTTCCGGATTTTCCCGGGCAACCCGACTATCTGCCTTCAGGCATGATGTGGCCACCTCTCGGGACCTTTGTCGGATTTACCAATAGGCCTCCAATCATCAGCGAGCAGGACGCGTACCGATGAAATCGTTCCTCTATACAGCTGACTTTGCTATCAAAGGACTCTTGAGGCAGAAGACCAAGAATCTGTCGATCGGACTTCTCTTTGCCCTGATCGTATTTCTTTTCTCAGGCATCGATTTTGTATCCAACTCGGTGTATCAAGAGACATTAAAAGCAGTCCGGTTTCAGCCCGCTATCATTGTTCAGAACATAAAGGCAGGCCGGCAGGTGCCCATTGACCTTTCCGTGGTGGATCAAATAGCGAGCATTTTCGGAGTGGCGGCTGTCCGGGGGCGTGTCTGGGGCTACTATTTCGATCCGTACACAGGGGCCAACTATACCATTGTCGGAGATCCCGGCCATGTGGTCGAGAAGTGGGAACTTGTTGTCAGAAGCTTTCGAAAGGACCCTCTTGATCAAGATCCTGAAACACTTGAGGAAGGTGAGGCCTTCGTGGGAGAAGGCGTGCTCAAAGTCCGACACGTGCGTCCCGGCGGCGTGCTCAATTTTCAGGATTACGCCGGAAGGCCCATTTCCTTCCGTGTAAAGGGCGCATTTTCCTCAACGGTGTCCTTGTGGGCTTACGATTTGATCGTCCTCACAGAGGGGGACGCACGGAAGCTGTTCGGGCTCAAAGCAGGGCTCGCGTGGGATCTGGCGGTTCACGTGCCCAATGAATTCGAGGTACCCAAGGTTGGCGAAAAGATCATTGACAGAGTCCCTGGCAGCAGGGTTATTGCAACCAACCAGCTCGAGAGAACCTACGGCAGTTCGTACGGATTCCGCAGCGGCGTGCTGTTGTCAACCAGCGTTGTGTGTCTTCTTGCCTTTCTCATATTGGCCTATGATCGGGTAGCCAGGCTTTCTCAAGAAGAACAACGGGAGATTGCAATTCTGAAAGCCGTCGGTTGGCAGACACGAGATGTGATTCGATTGAACATGCTCCAGGGCCTTATTTTGTCGTTGACCGGCTTCTTGGTGGGGGGCGTTCTGTCGTACTATCACGTTTTCTTCGCCGGCGCCCCGCTATTGAGGATCATTTTTTCGGGGTGGTCGGTCTTGTACCCACCCCACCCTCTTCCTCCTTCATTGGACATCTCCAAACTCTTTGGGCTCATGTTCCTCACCGTGGTCCCATACATTGCCGTGGGCATCATTCCCGTTTGGAGAGCCTCCATCAGGGAGCCGGAGGAGGTGTTTCGCACATGAGCATACTATCATTGCACAGAGTCGAGAAAGTCTTCAATCCTGGCAAGCATAATGAGTTCACTGCCCTAAAGGAAGTGACGCTTGATATGGAGGCGGGCCAGGCCATGATCGTAGCGGGACCAAGCGGGTCCGGTAAGACCACATTGCTGTCTCTGGTGGGGTTGATGAGTCGCCCCAGTGCCGGCCGAATAACGATCCTCGGAAAGGAGACCACGCTCCTGGGCGATCAGTTTCGGACCGTGTTTCGTCGTCGGCACGTGGGCTTCATTTTTCAACACTTTCAACTCATCACAGACCTGAAGGCCAAGGAGAACCTCGACCTTGTGCTCTACCCTGAAGGTTTTCCCTACAAGAAAATCATGAGCAAGCGTTGGAGCCTACTGAAAGAATTCGGTCTTATCGGTAAGGCGGACAGCAGGACGTCGGTTCTGTCCGGAGGAGAGAAACAGCGCCTGGCAATAGCCCGGGCTCTTATGAACGATCCTGAAATCCTCCTGGTGGATGAGCCGACTGCCCATCTTGACACCGCATTGTCCCGCGAGGTGTTGTCTCTTTTCCTGCAGCTCAAGAATGAAGGGAGAACCTTTGTTATCGCTTCTCATGACCCTCTTGTCCTGCAGAGCGATCTAGCGGACCGTATTGTCTATCTCCGCGACGGGTCTGTGGTGCAGGAGGCCTAAATGATCTGGAACGCGTGGGTCCTGGGATTGATCGTCGGACAGATAGCCGTTGCAGCAATCAACGGGGTAGCGTTCACAAACGCGATCCGCATTGTCCGAAAGTGGGACACCACTTCTCTGTCCCCCATACAGTTGGAACTGGAGCACCGGTCCGAACTGATCGCCACGATTGTCTCATGGAGCCTGCTCTTTCAGATGTTTTCGCTCCTGGTATTCGAGATCACAGCCAGATCCCTGTCACCGTTCATCCCGGGGGCCATGTGCACCGTGGGGACTCTTCAGGCCCACTACCTCGGTTGGCCTGTTCTCTTTCTGAAAATAGGCTCCCTCTATTTGTACGGATGGTGGATCGTCATGAATCATGTGGATCTTCACCTGGAAGGATTTCCTCTCACCAGACTGAAAAGCTGGTATATGATTCTTCTTTTTCCTTTGTTGCTCATTGACCTTCTTATGCAAGTCGGATATTTTGCTGGCCTCGATCCTTCCGTTATATCCTCTTGCTGCGGTGTGATATTTGAAGTGGGAGGCGAAGGCTTCGGCTCCTCAGTGGCGTCATTGCCGCCCAAGATCACCCGAGTCCTGCTTCTGTCATTCTTGGCCGCATTGCTTCTCGCCTCCCATGCTCTGGGATGGGAATCCAAACCAGGCGGCCGGCTCGCTTTCGCAATTGGATCTGCAGTGGGTCTGTTCCTCGGCATTGCTGGGGTCGTCGCGTTCGTCGCACCATACGTCTATATGATGCCGGCTCTCCACTGCCCGTTTATATTCCTGGATCAGGAACATCTCAACTACGGGTATCTCGTCTACATCCCGTTGTTTGCCGCGTCTTTTCTCGGGATTTCTCTGGCGGAGTTGCTCGCCATCGAGTGGTGGTTCCCAGCGAGCAGGCTCGTCGCTTGGCACCTCGGAACCAGTTTTCTCAGGTATTCTCGCCTCCTATGGATCCTGTTCCTGATAGCTGCCTACGCGCCTGTGCTCAAGTTCTGGATAGAGACAGGGGGAAGGGCCGACCTCTTTCAGGTCGGCTACTAAGGAGGAGAAAATGGAAAGAAGGGATTTCATACAAGTGGTCCTTCCAGTCATCGGTCTGTTCGCGATCGGCGGGCCTCTTTTGAGGGTACGGCCTCTGTTTGCCTCAAAAATGCGTTTTCCAAGACCGGGGAAGAAGGATCGGTGCCCCGTTTGTGGCATGTTTGTACACAAGTACCCCAAGTGGGCCGCCGGCTTCGTCTTTCGGAGTGGCGCCACGTACTCCCACTGCTGCCCGAAGTGCATGCTCCATAACCTCAACAATATTTCCAAGTATCAACCCGGAGAGAACCGCGATAACCTGAAACTCATATGGGTGACCGATTACTACACGACAACGAGAATGGATGCACGAAATGCGCTTTTCGTGGTCGGCACAAGCCTCGTAGGTCCAATGGGGTTGGATCTGATTCCGGTCAGGGGCAGAAAAGCCGCAGAAAACCTGATGAAGGACTACCATGGCGAGCAGATCCTCACCCTTGAGCAGATTACTCCTGAAGTGATCGAAAAGGCCCGAAAAGGTCAGCTTAAGTAGCGGTTGGATCACGGGCTCGGGTCCATCGGCAGCGAGATCCAGGGTGCGTACTTCGGAGAATGGATCTTCCCCCATTTTCCTCGACGAGTCATCATCTTTCATGAAGACCTGTTTCGTTTGGGAGTGATGGTAATCGCAATTTCAGTGGTGTCCAGCTTATTGGGTATATGGAAAGCCATGAAGATTTAGCCCAATGAGGTTCTGTCGTGACCGTAGCAGCGCCGGCCATAGAAACGAGAGCACTCACGGGGATTTACGGCAGCGGTAACACCGAGGTCGTCGCCATGCGTGACGTGTCGCTGGCCATAAACAAGGGGCAAGTGGTAGCTCTGCTGGTTCCGAGCGGCGCGGGAAAATCCACTTTGCTTACTGCAATAGGATTGATCAATCCTCCGACTTCAGAGTCCATTTTTATAGGCGGTCTCCCGGTTATGGAAGGGGCCTCCGCCTTGGTTGACGTCCGTTCGTTCCGGCGGCAGCACATTGGCTATGTATTTCAGAAGGCGAATCTGATCCCTTTTCTGACGGCAGTGGAAAACGTGCAGTTGGCCTCGGAAATTAACGATGTCCCACCACGCCAGGCACGTAGCCGAGCCGTTGAACTGCCCAAGTATCTCGGAGTAGGCGATCGTGTAAAGAATCTGCCGCACATGCTTTCCGGCGGACAACAACAAAGAGTCGCGGTGGCGCGAGCACTGGCAAATTCCCCCAATATTGTCTTGTCGGATGAACCCACGGCAGCTTTGGCCAGTGTCTGAGGACGTCAAGTCATGGGACTGTTCGGGAAGGTTGCTCATGAACAAGGCGCCTGAGTGCTTGTCGTAACCCACGATCACCGAGCGTTGGAGGTTTTCGATGAAATACTGGAGATGGAAGACGGCACATTGCGCCAAACCGATGGAAAGGAAAGAGTCGCTGATTAGCAGAATATCAGGAAAGCATCCGGCCAGCTCAAAGCAGAGTACGAAGTCATACGAAAGGATTTCCTTGCAACGGGACGCCACTGAAGGCATGACCCGGTATTGTGGATTCATGGCAAACACGAAGGAGAAATCATCATGAAGCCTAGAGAGATCAAAGACGGCATCCTATGGATAGGGGCAATCGACTGGGACAGACGCCTCTTCGACTCCCTTATACCTCTGC
>CAZCDS010000086.1:0-24935 GCA_964497585.1 uncultured Syntrophaceae bacterium | reverse complement strand
ATGATATCGAGCTTTAACGTATGGGATTTTGTCGCCATGATAATAATTCCAGTCTCTCACGAGACGGCATGTGGGGCCACGATTCTGTCACGTACTAATAATTTGGTGTCATCGAATCGAGCCCAAGGTTTTCGGAAAAAGTATTGTCAAGAATCGTGCATGATAGCCCGCGGCCCCTACCTAAGCCGTTCAGATTTCCAGGGACTCCTTTTTTTCTCAGGGGCGGTAGGACTCAACTCGCACGGGCCAGCTCCCCGCTTGCTCGCTCCATGCGTTCACAAGTCTTATAACATTCTCGGGCATACTTTAACAGCAAAGACTCAGTCAGTCGGGCGCCTGTCACCCGATCCCCGACGAAGAGGAAAGGCGCGTACCTTATACTGAATGCAGCTACCGTTTCCCATATCGCTTTTGCATTGCAGCCGGATCCGTACTTACCGAATCGGCCATGCAAGATGTCATAAGCAGTGGCCTCAACAATGACATAGAAGCGCTGGTACGCTCGTGCCTTTGCAAGCTCTCTCTCGAAACGCTCCCGGTCATGAGTGAGACTGCCGAGAAGGTCGGGTAGGGACTTCCGCTCGGTTGCTATGAGATGTTCAAGGCCGGCAATAGAGTAGTCTCCCACGCTCAAAGTATCAACTATGCACGGTGTCTCGAAAAGCTCGGAATATCCTCGCTGCTCTCGCGTGTCTTGAATGAGTGTCAATTTCATGGGGCGAGAAGGTAGGACGCCTAGTCTTCGGTCTCTTCAGGTGCAAGCAGCTCTTCAGGGCATCCCAGGTATTCCCACAGCAGGACTTCGACAAGCCCGTTGAAGGTCCCACCGGTGCGCGCCTTTTCCTCTTTTGCCCTGCGCTCGGCCATGCGTGCCATGTCCTTATGAATTCGCACCGTCTTGATTACCTGGTCAACCTGCGCCTTGCCTCGTTTGAAGTCGGGCCTGACCTGGGTGGTTCCTGGCATGGGCGCCCTGGGGCCTCCGTGATCCTTCCACCATTTCAACATTTCCCGGATGTCCGCAAGGGTCGCTTCGTCAAACTGCGCATCTTGTGTGTTCTCAGGCAATACAGGTGGGACGGGGGATTCCTTGTCACGGGAAGTATGGGGTGTCTTCTGGCGCAATACAGAGTCAGCAGGCTTCTCTTTTGTCTGTTGCTCGGCTCCCAGGAGTTCCGCCACAATTCCTTGCCACTCTGACCGCGCTGTCTCGGAGTCACGGTCAGGCTTTAGCAGCCGGTCCGGTATCTTGTCCCTGTGCCGTCCCCAGTACACTTCCAGAGTCCGCTTTTTCGTGTCCTCGTGGAAGCCCTCAAGCTTTGTCACCTCACAGATGTCCGCCCACGACCTACCTGTCTGACGTAGCTCCATGCAACGCCCGACAACCATAAGAGTCTCTGGCTCAACGTTCTTCTGTACCATTCTCGTTTGCTCCTATTCATTATCAGGGGCGGCTGTGCAATCCTCCGGGACGTCATCTCTTAGGCTGCGCGTCTCAAGACGCTCTGCACTTGTCCATGAGTCCACGCACCGCCCTTTTTCGCCGTGATACCTTGCCGGTTCAATTCATCGCTTATGGCCCTGAGACTCCGGCCGTCCTCCCTGAGAAGGTGAATCAGTCTCAACGCCCGTTGCTCCTCTTGATGCTCAACCAGGGACTTGCCGTCAGGCGCAAGGGAGTAACCGAAAGGAATCTCCCCGACTCGCTCCCCCTTCGCTCTCTTCGTCTGAAGTGCCGCGGATGTCCGCTCCCCGATCAGCCGCCTTTCCATTTGTGCCAGGGATGCCATGAGGGTAAAGAAGAACTCGCCGATGGCCGACGTCGTGTCGAGCTTTTCAGAGATGCTCATCAGAGCCTTGCCCTGTTTGTTCAGCCTTTCAGCTACCGACAGAGCATCCTGAGTGCTCCGAAAGGCGCGGTCGAGTTTCCACACGACAAGCGCCTCAGCCTTTCCCGAGTAGACCATCTCAAGAGCCTTCTGGAATCTTGGCCGGCCCTTGATATTCTTTGCGGAGATTCCTGCGTCCTCGCGGATACCGACCAGCTCCAGGTCGTTCAGCTCGCAGTACGCTTTGATTTTTGATACTTGCATCTCCAGGCTGACACCGTCTCGACTCTGCTCGTCGGTCGAGACTCTCGCGTATCCGATGGCACGCATCTCCCCGTCTCCTTTCGTGTATTACAGCGTATGCACAATGTCAACAGAAAAGCACATGGCCCCGAGGGACATCAGAATGTTGGCTCTCGTGCGGGGCCTCGTTCTGTTTGGAGTGGCTACCGTCTTTGAGCCACGCTTTCTCTTCAAGTGCTTCACAGTAGTTCTTGATGCCTTCCAGCGAAGGGTCAATCCATGCCCTCCGCCGAACCTCTCGCTCGCCGTACCAGATATCAAGAACCCATACGCTTCCGTGAACCGGGTCAAATTCGCCAGGTTCGTAGCGGACCCGGTAAACAACATCTCCGTGGCCATCGGCCTCGCAGTGATATGGCTCAACCTCACGCCATTTCAGCTTGCTCACCGTTCGTCACCTCCTTCCCCGTTACAGTCGCGTGGCTCTGTTCCTCCTGCTCTTGGCAGTAACGCTTGGCCTGTCGTGCGGATGGGAACTGGTGCTCGCCCGTCTCTACCCAGGTGCCTCGCTTATCAATCGCGAAGACATCGTAACGGGTTTGTTCCTCAGTCGCTGGTAGGATGAACCACGTGACCGATTTGCCGACGGCCTTCCGTGCTAAACAGCGACGCGTCCATTCCAGCCTCATGGTGGCCTCCTTCCGGTGTCCTCACACCCCGCGTTTCTTGAATCTCTCCTCAAATGCCCGGAGTGTCTTTTCTGACTCCGTGGCTGCCTGCTCGGCTTCATCGGCAAGGGTCTCCGTGTTGCTGGCAATCTTGTCAAGCGCGGCCTCAAGCCGACTCTTCGCATTGCCCATACGCTCCTCGAAGTCCAGACGAAGGGCGGGTAGGGTACCGGCCTGAGAATAGGTCGCTGGCATATTGAAGTTGTCCGCCTGATCCGGGTGGAGATACTCGACGTTAGGTTGCTGGCCTTGTTCCTGTGCGCTATTGTCTGCCATGGTTGAAAGCTCCTTTCGTAATGGTATGCCCCGGCCAGCTCTCTTGACCGGGGCCGCTTTACCTCCAAATCGCCTCCTCTATGCTTTTCGGACCGGGGGAATCCCCTGTCACCCGTGAGAGCCTTGTTGCTCACTGTGTTCGTTTCGCCCAGCATCAGGGCTCGTCAGTCAGGCTGCTGTACCTGAGACGTCCCGGATTCCTGCGGCTCCGGTAGCCCTTCCCTCCCTGGTGGAGGTCCCGGAGTCTTACCGGCTCTCTTTCCTGGGGTGCTCTGCCTGGCTGCGTCTGGCTTGTTTGTTCTCTCCCTTTCCCGTTTCGTTGATTATACTGTAATACACTGTAAGCTCCTCTGTCAAGGGAAAAGATGTCTCTTGTATGCTCGTGTATTCAGAGAGGCCAGCAGGGACCTAGCCTATGAACATGACAGGGCAACCATGCCGTCATTCTCCCCCTGGCGCTCTCGTGTGTTACACCTGATTACTCGTGCATACTGAATACCACCGACCGGTCATATACGCCCCCCTGATATTTCCCCTTGACAGAGCATGCGCGAGGGGGGACATGGCGTTAGTCCATAATGACGGACACTTGTGCATTTTCCTTCACGGTGTAGAGCACGAAATAGGGGCGAGAGCCCCCACCTGGGAATGGTTCAAGGTGTGATTGATGTCCCCGGAAAACGTTGCCATTCGGCGCAAGACTGGCTGTTCTGCTGCGGTCTGTGGTTTGCGGACGAGGCGGCGCAGTGGCCGTCAGGAGGGCCCATCGCTGGGCCCTTTCTCTTTGATGGCATCCTTCACGCCGCTTTCATCCTTGACAGTGCTAAGTCTCCTCTGGTAGCCTGCCGTAACTACCATCTGTGTTCGTGAATAATGCTCTGCAGATGGCTATCAGGCCGTCAGATTGCGATTCGCATGTTTAGGAGCGGGGTTATGGAGTCTTCACGCCGTTTCTTGAGGCTTGTTTCCTGCGGTCTTGCCGTTCTCCTCGTCTTCTTCTGCACCGGTCTGGCTGTTGCTCAATCGCCGAACGGTACACCCCATGCCATGCGGGGGGCAGGGCTCGATCTCGCACCGTCCAATCCTGTGGGTATGCCCGGCACTACCGGGGGGCTACCAGGGGGATCAGATACCCTGAGTCTCTCCAGCCGGATGTTCCCCGATATATTGCCCACCATACCCGGTTTGGAATTCAGCTATCTTCACAGTTTCAACAAATACAAAAGATGGAGCAGGTTGCTCGTGGAGTACGTGCGCCCAGTTCGACTCAGTCCGAGCACAACGCTCTACGGTGAGATCCACGGCACACTTTACAATCCCGGCAGGAGTTGGAGTTCCTGGACCGACGCGATAGATCTCTCTGCCGGAGGAGGGTACCGGCGGCGATTCGGTGACAGAAGCATTTTAGGATTCCATGGCTTCTATGATGCGACCCGGCGTAGGGATCAATGGTATTCGTCGGCAAGCGCTGGCGGCTTCATGCTGGCCATGCTTCCAGGTGACGACGCAATCGATCTGACAGTAAACTGGTATGGAGGGGCCAACACAGGACCGTTCGGAGTAGGCTCAGGTGGGTGGGGACAGGGAACGTTCGACGGAACGGTGACATACAACCATGAGCTTTGGCAAGGGGGACCTGATCTGCAATTGTCGCTGATAGGATACGCAGTCGGCGATCAGCTCAGACCGGTATTTTATCGGGAGACCGGGTACGGCGCCCGAGTGCGAGTAGCTTCACGGGACGGGATGTTTCGCGGATTCTACATGTACGAGAATGATAGTTATTTCGATGAGATCCACACGGTCGGCGTCAACCTCAACGTCGGTTTTCGGCTGGAGAACCTGCTTGCACTCGACTCGCCCATCGAGAAACCGACGCCTATTTACGCTAGCCCGCGGAACCTCGACTATTTCCAGAATGTTGCGACTGGAACGGAGAGACATCTGGCTAAGCTTCGTTCCGATCACGGCAATTGCGACTATTATAAGGTTGGGGATTGTTGGAACGCGATAGTGGGCGCATGGTGGCCAGAATTCAAGAGCGCAAATAATAACGGCGAACCCTGGAACACCCCGCACTGGGTGTCGTACGTACTTGAAAAAGTTCAGAACGACGACAGGTGTACGGAAGTCGCTGCGAACAATTGTCTATATTTCGCGTATAAAACATGGGACAGTTGGTTTGAATGCACCAGTGGCGGCGATTGGCATTGGAACAGCAATCCGGCATGCACCGTGATGGCATTAAAAGCTCGACCGGACGATTGGGGTTGTTGCCCCACATGTTGCTGGGAGTGATGATGCAGCGTTATGGAGTATACTCTCCAAACCGCTTCATCGTTCTATGTGGCGGCTCTTGCTCATAAAGCCGGGAAGTTCTGGATGCGGGAAAAGAAAGAGCCTGAACCTGCTCGGCTGGACTCAAGAGGAAATCAGCGACAAGCTCAAGGAACTGTTCCCCGATGGGAAGGGAATATCACGAGAGAGCGTGAAGGTATTTTTGGCAGAAAATGGTAATGACCATTTTTTACCAATTTCCTCCGAACTCGACAAGGGCCATCCCCCCGAGACCATAGCGCAGCGTTTTGGGCTCCCCAAGATTCTCGTCTGGGCTGCGAAGCTCAAGGGCCTGCCCGACCCTGAGAAGATGGCTGAGCTGGACATCAAGACACGGCCCTTCTCACAGCCTGCAGAAATACGGAGATGCTCTCCGGCAGCGCTATTGATCACCCCATTGACGCTTCTCTGGACTCCTCGGTATTCGCTGGGGCTGCTACTGGCTTATAGAGGAAAAAACCCAAGATAACCAGCACTATGCCCAGCGCAGGCGCATACCATGGGGGCGAGGCCGGTGTACCCCATCTGAGGATCAGTGTCGCGTAGAGCGCCGGAACACCGACGATCAGACCTACCACTAAAAGGGCCCAGCGCGCCCACGCGGCTTTTGCCCGATAGGGAATGAACAGCAATATGAAACAGGCGGTGGCGCTCGCAAGGAACCCGCCTCCCACAGCTCTCAGCAGAGCGAGGAAAAGGGCTTGATAAGCAGGTGTCAGTTTCTCCCAGCTCGTACCGATCGCAGCCGCGTGGTACGGCATGAACTTGGGCGTGAAGAGATATACGAGCCCGAACGCGGCGAGCAAAATGCCGGCAACAAGAAAACATAGAAAGGCTATCGTTCCCCGTGCTTTCATTGTTCTACCCCCCTGTGCTTTTTGCTGGATTGGGTCGTGTATTATCGACCTGTTCGGAAAACAACGGTGAGCCCTATTGACACCTATCCGATAGTATGCCACAAGATCACGCTCAATCCCATCCTCTTGACGGACGCATCTCCGAAGGGCCACTCTTACGGGACTCTCGCGCTCAAATTTCAACGCTCGGGTTTTGGGAGGGTAAGACTACCCTGGAAGGCAAAGACGATGAGATGCGCCGCATGCTTCGCCTACGCGCGCGGCTGCGGATTACGTTTGACCGGATTACTGATGGTGTGTTACGCTTGTTCGGAGCAACGATCATAAAGCCAGCACAAAGCCAGGGGATAGAACTCGCGGCGACAGGTTCGGAAACGCGGCGACGCGGATTTGGGGATCGAGACCCATCCGAAAGCTGGTTCATGAGTCAAAACAACAGGTATTCGTAAGGTTCCGGAATACCTCCGGTTTATAGGAGCAAAGCATGTGGAACCGCTGCCAAGCAACGGATGATTGGTCGGAACCGCTTAAGGTAATTATCATCACAGTGATTCTATTCCTGACAGGCGTTTCGTTGTGCCGAGCTGAAGTTCCCTTCCCGCGAATAGAACACACGATTTCTTTCGGTAGATACTTTAGGGGAATTATTTCTGGAGAAGGAGTGAACAAATTGCCTGGGATAATTAGTAACTATGATTATACCAAGCGGAAAAACAAAATGATTGAAAGTGCCCGAAGAACTTCAGGAACCTGGTCACAGTGGGAAGTAGAACCGGGAGTTCATATGGTTTTTTTTGTGGCGGAACCTGCCACTCAAGTGGATTTCAGTATTCATGCGACAGAGCCAACAGTGAAAGGCTTTTTTCGTCCTGTAAGTAGAAATAGTTACTTTCTGGTTACCAACTCATCAGAAGCTTCCCTCGTTAACCAAAGATGGCAAATTTTAGTGCACTCAGGGAAACAGGACTGGGGCAGCACACTAGCTGATTCCAAATCCACGATACTTAGGCGGCCAGATTTGCTTTGCACCATCACTATTCCTGGTTCCGTTAGTATTAGTGATTATGTGGTGATCACTGGCCATGCGGTTATACCTGCAGTTGCACCGATCCCTGTTAGTAAGACTCAGTTTTCAAATCGGACAATTGATCTCGAATCCGAGGCATTCCATTTTGTGATCCGTCCCAAAAGATAGCCAGGAAGCTTTTCTAGGCCCCAGTGACTGCGAAATATATTGCCACTAATATGAGTTTATTAATCGCGGAGCCGTCGTCGCAGAAACTGCGTCTGAGAGGATGTCAGCGCGCGGCTGGCTGTTCAGCCATCTCTCTCTGGTGTCACTGCTCGGCGAGTGCTGCTTCAATCTGCTGCTTTGCCCAGCGAGTGAACTTCGTCTCCGTACCTCCTGAGCGGACATATTCTCGTCCGAGTTGGAAAATATCTCCCGTAGCAACACGCTGCTTAAACGTGCTCGCATTCATGAGAGCCTGGACGCGCTCAAGCCAGCCGTGCCAGGCCCCCCCTGTTCCGAATCCGTACTTGTGGAATTCAGGATCATCCTTGAAGTCCATCAGCTCATAGTATAGGTCGCTGAGTTCCGCAAATTGACTGGCGTCTTGCTGCTCGACTCGCGCCCTAGCACGTGCCTCGGCAGCACGCTCTTGTTGCTCGCCAGACAACGGACCGAATTTCGCAACTACCCCGGGAGTGGTGTCCGGCTTGAGGCTCTCCCGAATCGAGTTGACCACGTTTGCCAGGACAATGAGGAGGATGAACGAAAGAAAGACTCCGATGATTACCCAAGAGACCTTGTTGATGCCCAGAAATCGAGACTCTTCGTCGTCTTTCGGTTGACGTGGCATGGGACCCCCCTTCCACGAGATGGGACACTGTTCGGTTACTGGCAATCGGATATTCCATGATACGTCGCTGGAGAGGGGCCTGTCAAATCAGGGCTGGCCGCACTGTCCGGGAATGGACAAAGGATGCCAGGAAGGAAGAGCTAGAGCAGAAACAGGCGCAGGCATGGGATATGTGGCCCGATTGCTATTCATTGCGGGAAATCGCCGAAGACGTTTTGGGCGACAAGGCGAAGTTCAAGACCATAGATAACTGGGTGTGTAATCTGCGACAGATGTCGGAATTTACACAGCCCCCCGCGTCCTTGCAGCACTACGATATCTGGACGTTCCATAAGCTCGACGACACGGCCGGCCGGGATATCTTCGGTCGGATGCGTAGTTTACTCACCGGCCTTGATGTGGGGACGAGACGCCTAGCTGCGTCGGCGGTTTAACCCTTGACGATGCAGGTCCGTCTCTGGTAAACTATCGTAGAGCGTGTTTCTGTTCATGAATCGTGCTCAGCGCATGACCACCAGATCGTCCGGTAGCTCTCGCCTGTTGGGGGTTGGTTAGGATGTCTTCCGGTCGTTGTTTGACTCCTGCTGCCTGTGTCTTAGCTATTCTCATCATTCCTTTCCTAGCGGGCTCGGTTTTGGCTCAAGGACTAGTGCAGGAGGCGGGGCTCGACCTTGCTCCGACGAATCCGTTCGGGATGCCGGGAACCCCGGCAGGGTTGCCCCAGGGGTCGAATTCCCTGTACCTGAACAGCGGAATGTTCTGCGACATCTTTCCCCGCATCTCCAACCTGGAGATCGGGTATCTGTACCAGTTCGGTAATGTGATCAGTACCGGACGTTTGACCTTCGATTACGTCCTCCCCGCATACCCCAGTTATGACAGCGCTGCCTTTGGCGAGGCGCACGCAGAGTTCACCAACTTCGGGAAGACCCTTCAGCATATCTTCAGCTCAGGGAACACCACCACGACCGAGCGGGGGTACCCTGACAGGATTGACCTCTCCTTTGGCGGCGGCTACCGCAAGATATTCGGTGACAACCTTCTGCTCGGGGTGAACGCTTTTGGCGACACGACCAAGCTGGCCGATCAGTGGTACGGCTCAGGTGGAGTCGGTATTGAGATGGCTGCCCTCGGGGCCGGAAACGATCTGGTCGAGCTGAACTTCAACTTCTACGGTGACCTCTTCCAGGGACGCAACAGCATTATCAACGCCTTTCGGAACGGTCCCCGCAATTACGACGCATCAGTGGCCTACTCCGTGCAGTTGGGAGCCGATGGCCCGGATCTGAGACTGAAGCTGACCGGGTACCGCTTCGACATCGGCACGAGTCAATACGGCAGCAATGCTGATGCCGAGTTGAAAGCGAAGAGCGGGGTATTCAGTCTCCGAGGCGGTGTGGGCCACGATCCGGTGAACGGTTGGTACCATACTGTGGGTGGCTTCGTGAACATGGGCATCCAGTTTTCCAGGATATTCAGTGGGGAGAGCCCCTTCACTGCACCGGAACCCATATTCAAGAGCCCGCGTAACCTCAGGCGTCTTCTCAGCAGAAAGGTCGACAGGAACTACATTGGCCCACCGGCCAGTTCGGCTCGCGTGACGTCCGCTGGAGTATTGGCATGCCCGACCAATTGTGACATCCCGGCGAATGCCGTTATCCGTGCCGCATGGTCATTGCACGCAAAGGCCACTTTACCGCACGAGGGCCAATGCTTCAACGTCCGTCCTATGATAATTCAATATTACGACCACATCTTTTTCTCCAGACAGGGCACTTTAGGCAGGACCCAAATACTGTTTTGTTCGGAACCCTGTGATGGTCCATGCACGAGTCAGCCTCGTAGCGGGCTGCTCAACCCATCGTATGACTGTTACCATCGATGGCCCGGGCCCTCTCACGCACACGTTGCGTCTATTGTAGTCTATGGCGTCGACCCCGATTCCTCAGCGGGCTGCGTGTCCGTGATCGTCACCGAACGACTGTATTATCCCTAGCCCCACTCTCGTACGCCATCACGGCGTTTTGACGGGCAGCCCCACCATACCAGGCCCGGAGCCCATAGTTCCTGCCTGGCGCGCCGCCGAATTATCTGTAATCTGACCCCCCAAGCCGCTCCATTGTGATATAGGACGGCTTTTGCTCATAAAGCCGGAGGGTTTTGGACGCAGAATGCGTTATTCCTCTGATTTTTCGACTTGTCAACGGGCGACTCCGCTTTACGGCAAACCCGTTGGCTGTAAAGCCACGGCTCGAATCAAATTCAAGTTGACCCGTTCGCGAGGGCTAAACGGTGCCACCTGCATCTCACGGCATACGCTCACCGGCCCCATCTGCGCATCAGCACTCTACTAGCCGACTTTGTCAGTTTTGGCCCGACATTGTGGCACGAATTACTAACATATAGTTTTCCCAGGCGGGGACGCGCGCGGGTTCAGGTTTCGGGTACCCATGTCTCGGGTAATGCTCCCGACTTTCAACTCCTCGCGGTCGCGGTTCATGCGTGTCCAGGACGGTTTTCCATGGGCCTGAGTGTTCCGCGGGAGAAGATGGGAACGCGTCGCGGTCCTGGCCTGTCTTCGGTTGAAAGCCTAGTGACGTGTGGGAACAGACGAGACACCGTTCTTTATTATATGTACTCTTAATAAAGAGAAGAGGCGAGAGACTCGGTTTGCGCGTCCGGTGACTTCGGGTACCGCGTGGACGTGTCAGAACGACCCCACTACAGGCAGGCGACGCGCTCAAATTTCGACGTTCGCGGTTCGCGAGTGGTTTTATACGTCCGGCCATCGCGAGGGCGTTTTTGCGTCCAAAGTCCCATGTTATGGCCCAGTCTCCGAGAGAGTGCACACTTCCGGTCGCGCTGCACGGATCAAAACTTCTGCGAAAAGGCCCGACTATGCTCCACCATCTGGAAAGGGTTGATGAAGCAATCATTTCCCGAATGGACATACGGGATACCGGCACTCTTTGCAGTTCAAACAGAAACCGCCATGGCCGAGAGCTGCTACGTCATTCTTTGTAATGGGATCTCCAGCGAGCACCCGAGGGAGCATTAGGTCGAAGACGGTAGCGTGGTGATAATAAACGCAGGCAGGAAGACCAAGGATGATCGTGCCATCCAACACGGCATACAGAAACATTGCGCCTGGTAGGATGGGACTTCCGTAAACAACTATACGGGCTCCAGACCGCTTTACACCCAGCCTGGTAACATCATCGGGATCTACGGAAAGCCCGCCGGTAGTCACAATGAGTTCGCACCCATGGTCCTTAAGAGTACCGATGGCTTGCGCTATTTCAGCAGTACCGTCGGGAGTCACTATTTTCTGAACCACTTCGGAACCATAATCTTTGATTTTTGCCCCGACATACTGATCAAATCCGTCACCAACCAGACCGCTGTAGACCTCTGATCCCGTAACGACTGCTCCTACCTTGAGTCTGCGATAGGGAAGCACACTTATCACAGGCCAATGTTTTTCCGCGATTGCTTCCAATCTCTCTATTTTTCCCCGCTGAATTGTTAGCGGGATGATTCTGGTGGCTGCGACGGCGAAATCCTCGGAGCAGGGAAAGTTATTCTTGAGAGTGGACACGATGATGCTTTCCATACGATTAATCTTAAGAAGTGCCTGTCGTTTGACCTTCAATATCCCTCTGACATCACTTAGAAACGTGATCTTCCCTTCCCTGGGTTCCGACCAAGACAGCCCGGAACCGGATATAGCTTTGGCAATCCTGAAAGCCGCATCATCCTCGTGGAGGCTGTTTGGACCGACTTCAAGAACATATACGGATTGTTTTCCGATTTTGAGCAGTTCGGGAATGTCTTCCTCTCTGATGATATGGCCCTTACGGAATCCAACACCTTTGAACTCCCCCGGAACGATGCGTGTGACGTCGTGAGCTAGAGCCATTCCAACGGCCTTTTGAACTCTGTTTCTTTTCAATCGGTATTCCTTTCGTGTTCACAGTGCTGGACCCGGAATTATGCCGCGGCTCCGCAATTCAGGCGTGTGTTTCCCGGAATCCGGTCTCGCCAGTATGTCCCTGCAACCTGCAATCACCCCGGATGGTGTCTCAACAGGCAGGAGGACGGCAAAACCGCCGACATGTTGCTGAAAAAGGACGATTATTCCGCTTTCTGAGCGTACCTCACCCTCCGTCACTCCGTCAACCGTCTTTTCCACCGTGCTCGTCTCCCCAACACGTCGCGGCAATGTTGAGCCAGTGGATGACACCGGAAATCGCTGGGCTGGAATGGGGAAAGGTCGGGGCTTTCATGGCGATTGCGTTGCCTTGTCGGCCTTCAAGATTTTCTCTTCAGCGCCTTGCAGCGTCTTTCCCAGGTAAACGGAACGCGTCTTTCCGGCCACCTTGCGATAGGCTCGAAAGTAGCCTTTCCCATCTTTCCGGACACTCCATCCTGCGATATTCAACGCAGCGCTCTTCCCGTTTGCTAACCCGTTGTGTCTAACCGGGTTGCTAACCGACTCTTTTTTGCTAACCTTTTTTGCTAACCACTCTTGTCTAACCGGAGTGTCCAACCGGCCAGGGGTCAAATCCTGCGCCGCGCCGTTGCTCTTCCTTGCCTTCGGCGCTTTCTGTGGTGCCAGGCTCGGCCGTCTCTCAGGGTTAAAGCTGCCCACGGCCTCAAGGCGTCTCCGCAGCTCGGGGTCTTTGCAGTCCCGCAGCGCTTGGTTGGCGATTGCACTGAGACGGGCTTGAAGAATCGGGATGTCCACCTGAAAGATGGGGGCTGGCGTGCGTCCCCGGCCTGGGAATTCGAGGAGCCCCACTGCCTCACGTTCTCGTATGTCGGGAAGATATCGTTTGATGAAATTCTGCAAGCGCACGCTGCCCTGCTTGTCGATCCACTTTACGCGCTTGATGCACCCCCACCCTCGGACGGGGCACCGGATGCCTCGCTTGTCTAGCTCGTGTCCGAGCATCAGCCATTCGCCCGACCGGCCGACAAGGCCAAGTTCTCGCGCGACGGAGCGGACCCGCTCAATTGTCTCAGACTGCTTTTGCTCAAACTTGCTCATATCGCAACCCCTTATTTTAGCGAACGATTCGCAGCTTAGGCTTGCCCCTTTTTTCCGGTTTTGGCGCGTCGCGTGCTGTAATGCTGGTAGGAGCAGATTCATAAGAAAAAGATTGTAGACCTGTCACCCCCCTGTCAGGGTTCCCTTGAATATCCTGTGTCTCCGGCCGGTTCTGTGGATCGGCGCTTGCTGGACAGTAGTAGCGGTTTGGCCGTCCACTCACCGGCTGAACGGTCACTTTCCCGAGCTGCTCCAGGTTCTTCGTCTGACGCTGGATCGTTCGGGGTTTGAGTCCTGTGCCCTTGGCAATATCTTCAACACGCCCCTCCCACCATCCGCCGTCAAAACACTTTTTGGCAAGGAAGCCGAAGAGTTCTTCGGCAGATTCACAGTGACCGCGTATTGCGCTCGGACGTTTGGCGTAATCGAATGCACTGTTGAGGATTCGATCAGCCTCACCCTCTTCTAACGGTGGCCGGCAGTCGTGCCAGTTCCGTAGGTGGATATGGTGACGGACCTCCTCTTCGTTGTGCCCTCTGTCACGAAAACGACACGCCTCCGAAAACAGCGTGTCATTACGGATTCCGAGCGTGATGACCTTCATGAACCGTGATCCTACGCCCTGCTGGGATTGTCGCGGTTTTCGTTTCGTCAGCAACCCGATCAGCCATTCAGGGGGATTCGCCAGTGGTGTTTCATCGGGATATGTCCCCACCTCCCATTCGTACCGCCAGGCGGTGATGTGCCGCGAACCAGAGCCGACAGTGTAGTTACCGTCCGATTTGATGTCGACCTGTGGGAGCCAGTTAACCCGTGATTTTATATGGCCATTGTCGGGATATTTGAAAAAAATATGACGCCCTCGCGCAGTGATTGACTCCCATGTGTCAGGCAACGGTCCATAGCACTGCTCCAGCTCCTCCTTCGCGTTATGTCCGTCCTCTCCGTCAACGTCGACGACGAAGATGCCTCCATGTACCCCCGTCAAAATCCCGATGTTTGCGGCCGGATGGTCATTCCACCATTTGCGAATCGTATCCTCATCGGCCGTCGCCTGTTCCTGCCACCCCTTCAGTATGGAGTGCTTTCCGGGAGCCTGGCATTGAGGATTGCCGCACAAACAGCGGTGCTCCTCTGTTCCGTGCAGCGGGTGAACCCGAAGCCCGAGCCTCGCCGCGTGCAGCGCAGCCTCAAGACAAGGGTTGACATTTCGGTCAATAGGACGTAAAAGTGTTTTCATCATCAGCGCCTACAAATTCCAGGGCGTGCGAGCCCGGTAATCGAATTGTTGACCGCGTCAGCCAGTACGCGGTCGACGTCGTTCTGGGGACGGGGGACAAAATCCTCCTCTAATTAATTGTGGCACCCTATGTGCCTGGTGTCCCCACCCGGGAATCCATTCCTAGTCAGTAACTGGTGTCAATCGAATATCACCGCGCAGCAGTGCGTCAATCGCTCTCCGTACAACGGCACTCAGTGTCATCTGATTCGCCCAGCAAAACCGGTCAAGCTGTTCGAGCTGAGGTTTGCCGATGCTGAATGTCACGCGGTGGGTTGGTCCCCCTAATAGTTCGCGGCGCATAATCGCCTCCGTCATGTGAATTTGTGATGGTCATACCAGAAATTTCCGAGTTGTCAACCCCTATTTTGTAAGCTCATCCGAGACACCGATCTCTCAGAGCTGCCCTTCGCTAGTGTTAGTACTTAGTACAATTTGTACCGTTGTCTCGGAATCTGGCAATGCTATCAGGCCGAAGCTCCAGATTTCGATTTTGCGTGCCCTCGGGTAGGGGAACACTCTGGAACCGCGAACGTGCAAATTTGAGCACGTCGCGTTGTGTTATTGGGCGGTCGAGAGTATGTCTCGGGTGGGGCCGGGGTTGACAGTCCACCCCTCTCTGACAAGCCCCTCGACGAGCACGGCAGCCAGAACGGTTGACGTAGAGGCGTGCGGTGAGGTACGCTCAAAAACAGGATGAGAGAAGCCTTTTCGGAAGGATGAAGCCGGTTTTGCCCTCCTCATGCCCCTTGAGATACCAGCCGGGGACTTTTCGGGTCCCACGAGGACTCTGGAGCGACCGGATTCTGAGTCAAACGCCCCGAAATGGAAAGACAGACCGCAGCATAATTCCAGTCTTAGGAGGATGTTCATGGCTTTTGACGTGACAACGGTGATTGACACCGATCTCTGCGTAGGGTGCGGCCAGTGCGTCGAGGTCTGTCCCATGGGGACCATATCTCTGGAAGACGGAAAGGCTGTGGTGACGGGCGCTATGTCACTCAATTGCGGCCACTGCATGGCAGTTTGCCCTGAGGAAGCGATTAGGGTGAACTCCATTGATGAAAGACTTTCGGATTTCTCGACCTTTGAGGCTGACAAACGGTGGCTGCCTCACGGTGACTTTGACACCCCGCAATTGGCTCGTCTTATGGGTTCACGACGTTCCTGCCGTAACTACGACGACCGACCTGTGGATCGCGCTGTGCTCGATGATCTTGTGAAAATAGGAATTCTAGCCCCTTCGGGAACAAACTCCCAGCAGTGGACGTTCACCATAGTCCCCACGAAACAAGCGGTGGAGGCCCTCACCGAACGGGTCGGCGATTTCTTCGAGAGGCTGAACCGAAGGGCTGAAAAGGGCCTTTTGCGCAGCTTCATGAAGTTGATCGGCAAACCCGAACTCGACGAGTACTACAGGGAATACTATACGATCGTGAAAGAAATGGTGAATGAGTGGCGGACAACAGGCCGAGACCGTCTTTTCCACGGGGCGCCTGCATTGATAGTCATCGCCTCAAAGCCCCGGGCGTCCACTCCCAAGGAAGACGCCCTTCTCGCTGCTCAAAACATTCTTCTGGTGGCTCACAGCATGGGACTCGGTTCGTGCCTTATCGGAATGGCCGTGAGCGCCATGGGAAACGACCGGACGATACAGCGAGTCCTGGGCATCCCCGAGGACGAGCGAATACATGCGGTGATCACGCTTGGCTATCCAGCCGAAGAATACAGAACGTGGGCGGGGAGGCGCAAAGTAGTGACGCGCTGTTTTCAGGGATAAGCGAGCCGAAGGGAACCTTATTAAGGATAGAAATACATACCGTCGTCTCCGAGTCCATGCCAGGTAGCTTCACAATCCCTCGAAATTTCGATTTTGGGGTGTCTTGGGTAGGGAGCCATTCCCGGAGCGCAAACGTAGAAATTTAAGCGTCCTGGCCTGCCACAGTGGGCTGATAAGAGCAGGTCTCGGGTGAGGCCGCGTTTGCCCGTGCGAGGTTCGCCAGGGTAAGGTCTTCGCACTCGTACCAGTCGGGTCGAGCCTCAAGCAGTTCCCTGATGCGCTTCACTTCCTTCTCGATATCCTTGACGGTCCACGATTCCTTGACAAGGTCGTTGACAAGCAGAGGCCAGCAGGAAGGGGGAGACGCGTGGATTGCGGAGAGATGCTGGGCCTTGTCGAGTAAACCGTCAACTTGGCCTGACCCTTTTACCTCCCGAAAGACTCGATCAGCCATTCCACTCAGTCCAGTTCTCCCACGAGTATGAAGGGCAGCGGAGACACTGTGAGCTCTCAGAGGCAAAGCGAGCGACTTATTGTCTATATGACTGAAGACGCCCAGGACGCCCGGAATGTTGTCGTCCGCCCCGCCGTCAACCTTCTCCAATTCCTCGTCGGACAACTCGGATGATTGGGGCTCCTCGATCGTGTCGTCCGCATCCCGTACTTCTTTTTGTCCCAGGTCCGCCGCTTTATGATGTGATATGGTTCGTTCTTCTTCCTTGATCATGTGTAACAAAAGATGCGCTTATCCGGGAAGAGATTCGGCTCATCATTCAAGCCGGAATTATGCGGCGGTCTTGCCATTTTGGGTGTTTTTTGGACCCTTGGGGTCAGAGAGGTTCCCCCGCTGACCCCACGATGGGCTCTGTGGGGTCATCCAGATGAGGCCCAGGATGGCTCCACACATGAGGGACCTCAGAAACGGCTGTTCTTCACAGTGCACGAGGGCGTAAGAAGACCGTGACACTAGTCGGGATAAGCTCTTAGTATTTGACGAGCCGACCGCGGTAACCCTGGCGCTCTAAGTGGGTTCGTATC
This sequence comes from uncultured Syntrophaceae bacterium, assembly GCA_964497585.1. Taxonomy (GTDB): domain Bacteria; phylum Desulfobacterota; class Desulfomonilia; order Desulfomonilales; family Desulfomonilaceae; genus CAZCDS01. The sequence continues at coordinate 7,656 of CAZCDS010000086.1, read as the reverse complement.
CAGTCAGCTTTCGGTAAAGGGGCCAGCCGTATCAGACGGGTTCTCTTCAGAAACCGATTTGCATGGTATATGGCCCGCCAGTGAAGCTGGTCATCGCCGAAAAGTCTTGCAACGAAAACCACTCCCCTGGGGAATACCGTCAGGAACCTTTCATCATAACCACAAGTGATCTCCGGGCATTCAAGCCATGTTCTGTGTATTTGCTCCAATACCAGGTCCAGATCCAGCTTCTCCGAGACGTAGAAAAGGGAGTCGAGGGGATCACTTTGATCCCGGATCAAACCTTCCTGCAATGCAATGTCCCACATGGGCGTTCGAGGAAAAACCCTCACTCCCAACACGTAGTTTGTAATGTGTAGCGGAGGATGACTGTCCCGCTTCAGGTACTTCAACGTGAAATCCAAACTCTCCTGGAGGGTTTGATGGGTTTCCCCCGGTCCTCCAATTAGAAAAGACCATACTGAAGTGAATCGGCTGTCGTTAATTGCTTCGGCAGCCAGGATTACATCGTCCGCTGTGAAGCCTTTTCTGTAGTTTCTGATCATTGTTTCGGAGGCTGAGTCAGGTGATATCCATATGGAGGTGAATCCAGCTTTATCGAGAAGACGAAGGAATTTCTCGTCCAGGCCTATGGGTCTGATTCCCATTGCTGTGAAACGGGCCTTCCAGGGGCGCCTCACGATTTCCTCCAGGATTTCAGAGCAGTAGTCCAATGGATCGTTGAATACCGAGTCTACAAATTCAATAGTTCCCGGCTCATATTTCAGCAGCGCCTCTTCTATCTCGTCTACTACATCTACGGCATTTCGCAGACGTTGCCTCCCCCCCTCCAAAAGTTCGTTGTATACGCAGTAGATGCAATGCTGCCTGCATCCTCTCTTGGTCTGAATGTTGTAGGTCCCACCTATCTTCCAGTATGGCTTCAAGTCCAGCCAACTTCCTGTTTCCGGTTTGTAGGGCGGGAATTCTTTCAGATCTGGGGGCGTCAAATTGAACTCATTGTCCTCTATTACGCCCACTCCGGGAATCCCTTTTGGTGAATCACCCTTTCGTATCGCTTCGAGAAGTGCAGGAAAGGCATGCTCTCCTTCTGATACGACAATGAAGTCCGCGCCCAAGCGTTTCAACAGTGGGCCCGGAGTAAGGCTCGCCGCTGAGCCTCCCACCACAATCGGCGCAAGTGTGGAATCTCTGGTACCCTGAACTATTTTCTCAATGTCAGAAAGGAAGGGGCGAGGGCAGAGTAGGTTTCCGTTGTCAAGATTTCTGATCGATATCCCAACCACATCCGGCGAGAAGCTCCTTATGTCTGTTCTTATGGCCTTTAAAATATCCCGGTGGAAGCATAGATCCAATACCTTCACTTCGTGTCCAGCCATAGCTGTTGCAGCTGCCACGTAGCAGATTCCTATAGGGGGAGCCGCGAGCATGTCCTGTTTCAGGTTGCTATTTATCAACAATATTCGCATGAGAGTGTCTCTATCGGGAGTTACTTCGCGATCTCTCCAGTGCCCGTCGTTTTGGACCAATAGCCAGCTGTCCTATGGACTTCGAGCCCCGAATCGGCGTCGCTAGGCTTCCGAAAATGGTCAGGCGACGACAATTCCTAAATTTGTGCTAGATCAGCGGCTCTGTTCCCAGGATTTGAACATACCAATCCCTCGGCTCCTCGGTCAACCGAAATCTTGAGCACGTGCTTTCACCCAAACCCAGCCCGATAATGATGGCCAACAGAAACGCAGACGCCACATGAACTTGCCACCTGCCACCGGTGATGACCCGAGATAATCTGACGATGGTCTGGCATGATGCGGACGAAAAGGGCGTGTTGCACGGAAATATCTTGACTGCCACCAACTGACAAAGATATCCTGAGGAGGCTCACTGTGGCCGCTCTTTCCTTCCTTTGAGCGTAACGCGAACTGTGATAAGAGATCGGTTTGAAGAGCGTTCAGCGGTGGGCCTTTTCGCGTCCGTGATGCGTTCTCTCGCCAGACTTGCGGGCCCTATGGAGGGATCGGAGACCCGGACAAGATACGGCGACTTCTTCAAGTTGATTCTTGCGGGACTTTTGCGGGACTCGGTTATGCTTTGTCGTGCTTTATGGTGCATTATGCAACGGAGGCGCTCGGCTAAGTGCTTGATATTGCTGATTGTAAAGTCTCTGTCTTGGATTCCTAATCCGCAGGTCTCAGGTTCGATCCCTGCCAGGGGTACCAAAGAAGACAAGGACTTGGCCGATGGCTGGTCGAGACGTTTTAGGCTAGGGATAACTCAGGGATAACCACCGCCCCGGTTCTTTGTCTTCGTTTATTATGGTTCAATGTTTGCCCCCCTCCTTACCCACAGTATCTAACCGGACGATAATCGACTCCGAAAGTCGCCAATGATTTCAACAGTCCCTTCTCGGCAAAAATCGGTCGCACAGAAAAGCCTCCCTATGCCCCGTCATCCCTTCAAGCGTTTGAAATCCATTCTGAAACCCTCCCCCTCCCTGGCGATTGACCCCGGTATGCGCAGCCAGACCCCTGTTCTTGTCACGGGACCTTTCGATCCTGGAACGGCAAAAGAGACCCCGAAGACCACTTCCAGACCCTTCGTCCCTTCTCGCGAAAGGAGACGCAGATTCTAGGGACGTTGAAACTGACCCATTCGAACCGTTCGGATGTGGGCGATCGTCCCTGTACGCTCGAAACGAGAAGGCTGAATTCGCGGAGGAGTTTCCCTTAGCCGGGTTGGTGGTACTGTGGGATTCCCTGAACGAAGGTCCTCGTCATTCCTGACAGCAGTTCGCCCCCTCCCCGACGTAGAGGGAGAAAGCTCCGGAGTAATGGTTCTGTTTTTCGATCTGTGCCACGGTTGGGCTGCCGAGAGTCTCGGGTTGACAGTATGCTGATGTGCCTTGTCATCTCGGGAATGGTGGGTATGTATCCGGTGACAGAAGTTCCTGGTGATGACGGTAACGAGGCTTTGCACCTGGCTCACTATCTCGGTAGCCATTTCAGCCCTCGAGAGCTTGGTATCCCGCCACCCCCATTGCCACGGTGTCATCGATTGGCCCTGGAACCCGGTTGAAAACTATTTAGAGCAGCAGCAGGAGCACTATCCGACCGAGTCCGACTCCCTCCTGTCCTTGCGGTTCGCACATGGCGCACCTCCTTCTTCTTGATAAGGTCTATCCCTCTGGACACACACAAGCCCTTAAATCTATTTATAATTCTGAGGGCACATGACTGAATGGCGAATGAGGCGAGTGTAAATTACTCGGATTCCCCCCATTACAAGTTCATGAAATCGCAGAGAATTGAGCTCGCGAGTGCTGAGGGCGATACAGGTTGATAGTTCTCGAGCGGACCGCTACAGTTGAGTTGGGTTAAAAGACCAGATTCTCACCGTCTCCAATTTAATTCAGGCCAAGGGAAAGCCATTGGCTCAAAGGCCCGATTAGCTAGCCATTCCCGAGAGTTGTTGACAAGTGCTGTCACCCTCAGATATCATGAACTTGAGCTTTCAGCCTCCTTTCTCAAGCCGTTCTTCTGAACGTCTAGCCTCGGGAGAGGGGATCATGGGGCCGTCCCACAAGTCAACGGACAAACTGCTAAAGGAACTTGAAGAGGCGCTTCTCCGCGTGAACGAGTTGGAAGGGCTCCTTCTGACGGATACCAGGGGTGAGGAAGGCGCTGGACATGAAGAGATTCGCCAACAAATCTCATATGATAGATTTTTCAAAGACGATTCCTTCGAGAGTACTCACACACTTGACCTCACGAGCCTCTTCGCCAAGGACGTAACCTCGTCGGGCAGCTTTGACACCAAAGGGATCCGCAGAACGGTTTTCGGCCGTCTCATGGAAGCCCTGCCCATTCCCGCTCTCCTGATAAACGGTTCCCGACGAGTGGTCTTCGCGAACCGAGCCTGGGCAAGGGTGATCGTCACCTATGAGAAGGTTGTCGGCAAGAGGTTTTCCGATCTTTTTCCAATAGACTCTGCTGCAAAGAACCTTGACGCAGCCGCTGAGAGGGCTTTTACTTCCAGACAGGTTTTGTGCAAAAAGGCTGTACTCGAGATTGATGGTCTCAGGATCTGGGGACGCCTCACGCTTCGTTCAATAAGGCTGGGGCCGGAAAGATTCCTCTTGACCCTTGTCGAGGATCTTACCGCAGAGAAGAAGCATTTACTATTGAAGCAGAAACACCAGGAGCGGTTGACACAGGAGATCCTCAACCGTGAAGAGGCCGAACAAGCTCTTCGAGAGAGCCAGCAGCGATTAGAACTGGCCTTTCAGGGAGCCGATTTGTATTCATGGGATTGGGATGTCAAAACCGGCCTTTTGGTCTGTGACAGCGGTTTTGCCGAATTCTTGGGTTACCGTCATGATGAGATTCACCCTAGCAAGAAGTCCTGGGAGGAACTTGTTCACCCGGAGGACAGGCCTGGTTTTGCGAGATCCATCGAGCGTCACCTTCAGGGATCGTCTTCTTTACTCGAGTTTGAGTACAGGGTTCATGCAAAGGCCGGTGGATGGAAGTGGATCCTGACTAGAGGAAAAGTCTCCGAGTTGGACCAACAAGGAAGGCCGTTGCGGGTACTGGGAATCAATCTTGATATCACAGAGCGCAGGCGATCGGAAAAGAGAATTCAGCTCCTTACGCAGGCGATGATTCAGGCCGTGGAGCGGGAACGCGAACGAATATCACTGGATCTTCATGACGAGGTAGCCCAAGACTTAGCCTCATTGAGACTTATTCTCTCAACGATCCTCGACAGTTGCACCGACGTTAGCCCTGATTTGAGGTCCGGGGTGTCTCAGGCATCGGAAAGAGTCCGGCAATTGATCAGGACTGTCCGGGGAATCTCGTATCACTTGAGGCCGGCCGGCCTCGATAAGCTCGGGCTAGTAAGTGCTGTGAGCCAGTACAGCAGGGAATTCTCCGACAAGAACTCGATTCGTGTGGACTTCTTTGCCTCCGGCATGGAAGAGTTGAGATTGGATTTCGACACCGAGATCAACCTGTTCAGGATAATCCAGGAGTCCTTGAACAACGTAAAACAGCATGCCAAAGGCACCAAGATCACGATACGGCTGACGGCATACGGGGGACTAATTGATCTCAGCATAGAGGATGATGGCGTGGGATTTGACGTGGAAAGAGAGCTGACGGCGAGGTTCACGGGAGACAAGATGGGCTTGTGGTGCATGGAACAGAGAGTCGGCATATTAGGCGGCAGACTGACCATTCGATCAAGTCCGAGACGAGGAACCCGAATACTGGCAGAGATTCCATATGGGGGGGACAAGGGTGGAGTCGAAAACAAGGATACTGTTGGTAGATGACCATCCGCTGTTCAGAGAAGGCCTGAAAGCGATCATTAGGCGCACCAACCGTTACGAAATCGCAGGAGAAGCCGGGAATGGACGAGAGGGCCTGCGCCTGGCCCTCGAACGAATGCCTCATCTCATCCTCCTCGATATCTCTCTGCCTGATCAAAGTGGAATTCAGCTTACGCGGGAGTTTTGTAGACTGCTGCCGGAAGCAGCCGTCATGATCATCAGTGTCCATTGCGGGAACAACTATTACGCCGAAGCTTTCGAAGCCGGAGCCAAGGGTTACCTCGTGAAGGAGGCTGTGCCTGAAAAACTCCTTAGGGGCCTCGAAGCATTATCAAAGGGGGGGTTCTTCTTGGACGAGCCCATGTCTTCGGAATCAATTGAGCAAATCAAGAAGCTGGCTCAGAGCAGGCAGGATAAGAGGGAGGTTGGTTACTCATCTCTTACTCCCCGGCAACGCGAAGTTCTGGAATTGCTCGCAATGGGCTATTCCTACAAGGCAATAGGAGAAAAGCTCTACGTCAGTCCTAGGACCGTGGAAAAGCACCGGGCCAACATTATGAGCCGACTCCAGATCTCGAGCAGGTCAGAGTTGACTTCATTCGCGGTAAGCGTTGGACTCATCGGTCGGGCCCCCGACAGAGCCTGAAGATTGTTTCTGCAAGTACCCTGCTGCAGGCCCAGGACATTAGCAACGCAATGTGCCCCAAAAGCCGTGAATTCCCGTACCAATTTGCGTGCTATCCCCTATGGACAAGGATGTCCAATTTAGGATCTAATACAAATAGCAAGAAAGGGTCCTTGTCAGCAATGTGATGACTGTCTTGCGCCGATCCGGTCTTTTGGGAGGTCGCCTCCCGACCTTTGGGGGATAAGAGTAACCACCTTCTGGCGCTGGAACCGCATGAAGACGACAGAAAGGAGCGTGTAGCTCCATCATTCCGGGGAAAAAGGGAGGGTTCTTTCTATGGCTGGTGGATGGCCCATCCTCAAAAGAATGACCAGCCAAATCTGAAGAATAGGAGGAGCTAAATCATGTCAAAACTAAGATACCTATGGGCCGGGATGCTAACTCGAAACACAGGGGACGCGGGCACTGACAGTCGCATCATGCTAATTGTTAACGAGAATGGCTTCGACCGGTTGCATCACACCTTTCCTGACACGTCCCAGCGTGATCAAGAGCAAGGAGAAGCCAACCTCTACGAGATTCCAGTAGCAGGGGACAACATCGTCCCTGAGAATCTTAACAATTCCTCCCTGCGTGTCGGTATTCGGGGCGATGATAAGTGGGCGCCCGAACACTTCATCGTTTGGGGAGAACGATTTACTAGCGGAGCTATTACTCCTATAGCCATCGAAACTGACCTGAGGCTTTCGCTCAGCACGGACGCGAATGAGGGTAACCTCTCTTTTCCTGTTCGGCTTGTGGATCAAGGCAGTGCAAACATGTCGATAAAGCGGTTGCTTATACTGATGACTACAGCAGATGCTCCGAATGCCAGTACAGACGATCCAGTCGAACTACAGATCACAGGCGTAGGAGGATCCCTCGTAGTAGATTTTAACATCCCAGACACACCACAATATGAGCAGGAAAGAGCTCAGGCGAATTTCTACTTTGTGCCAGTGAGTTCAGAATTCACTAAGAATAGTCTGAACTCTGAGTCGATCCGTTTAAACATCAAGGGGAGTGATGCCTGGTTGCCAAAAAGCTTCTTTCTCTTCGGTCTCGACGATGCAACAGGAAGACCTGAGTCTCTTGTACCGCTTGTGCATATCCGTAACTGGACCCTTGGTTGGTTAAGCACCGACTCCAGCGAAGGAAAAGCGTCCGTTACATTGCCGCAGGTTTGAGGGGGAAACGGGGATCTACAGTTTTGCCTTTTCTATCAGGTCAGGTCGGCGCGCAGAGCGCGCGAAGGTGAATTTCGGTATGTCCTGCCCTGTTGGGAATGGCGGTCGGAAATGGCGGCGGGTGGCGGTTGAAAAGTGCGGCACCGATTGTATGATTAGCCTCCTGCCTGAGTTGCGTTACACTTTCGTGAGTCAGGCAGAAGTCCCTTCCGCTTGACGGCCTTAGCGGGATCCATGACGCATCATACGCGCGGTAGGTGGAAAAAGCCAGCTCCCAGGACCACGTCCGGCCATTGAGTCCACCGCGTATCAAATTAATAAACCGGTCGCAGCGTGTGGCTGGCTTTCCGTGAGGCCTCCTGCTGGATTCTTGTCAATCTCCCCAGCTCGGCGCTCGCCACGGGACTTTAAAATCTGTTTTAGTTAAGACTTCATCTGACATTTCTGCTATAAGCAGTCGGAATTTTGAA
>CAZCDS010000085.1:0-25183 GCA_964497585.1 uncultured Syntrophaceae bacterium | reverse complement strand
AGAAGCGTCCTGGCCTCGTTCGCTTAGGACTCAGTCTCATCGCGCAGCACTATAGTCCAATTCCAAACTCCTCTGAACCATAGACGCGTCGACCGCTACGGAAGTCTGCGGTGAACGGTTGACGCGCCTCTTTTCAAGATGAGCCACAACCGTTAGGTTACCCCTACAGATTCTGGAGAGAGGAGAACCCATGCGCATCATAGGGGTGGACACGGGCGGGACCTTTACCGATTTGATCTACCAGGACGGCGTGACATGGAAGGTTTACAAGCTTCTGTCAACTCCCGGCAACCCTGCCGAGGCCGTCGTTGAAGGGTTGGCCGCGGTTTCCGGTGAAGGCTCGCGGCAAATCGTTCATGGGTCCACTGTAGCCACCAACGCGATCTTGGAACGTAAGGGCGTGAGAACCGCCTTGGTCACCAATGCCGGTTTCACGGATATTTTGGCCATAGGACGTCAGAATCGATCGCGGCTCTATGACCTGTGCTATCGCCGCGAGTCTCCCATCGTGCCTGAGCCGCTGTGCATGGGGGTCCAGGGCCGGATTCTGAACACGGGTGAAGAGTACGAACCATTTGATGATGAAACGGCTCTCGCTGTGGTCGATCAACTGAAAGCCCTCGAAGTCGAATCCGTCGCGGTATCCTTTCTGTTTGCCTTCGCCAATCCGGTTCACGAGAAACAGATGGCGGGCCACATTGCCCGACTCGGACTTCCGGTTTCACTTTCCCACGAGATCCTTTCCGAATTCCGTGAGTTCGAGAGAACTTCCACTACGGTCATAAACGCTTATGTAAGTCCCAAAATGCATCGTTATATTTCATGCCTTCAGGAAAACCTGGAAACAGGTAGTAGCCTGCGGATCATGCAGTCCAACGGAGGAAGCATATCAGCGGAAACCGCCATGGCCGAATCGGTGCGTACGATTCTTTCCGGCCCGGCGGGCGGCGTCGTGGGCGCCTATGAAATAGGCCGCCAAGCGGGTTTCGAGAAACTGATCACCTTCGATATGGGAGGAACCTCGACGGATGTCTCCTTGATCGATGGGGCCTTGTCCATGACCGTCGAGTCCGAGATCTCCGGCTACCCGGTAAAAACACCCATGATCGATATCCACACAGTAGGAGCCGGGGGAGGCTCCATTGCCGAACTGGATTCCGGAGGTTCGCTGAAAGTAGGGCCGGAAAGCGCAGGAGCAGACCCTGGCCCGATTTGCTATGGCAAAGGGGATCGCATAACCGTGACGGACGCGAATCTGTTTCTCGGCCGTCTTGTCCCGGAGAGCTTCCTGGGCGGCGAGATGCGTCTGTATCCCGAAAGGTTGGGGGAGCCGTTTGACAGAATGGCAGAGTCGGTCTCGCTGGACCCGCAAGAGCTGGCCGAAGGTATCCTCGCGGTGGCCAACGCAAACATGGAAAGGGCCGTCCGAGTGATCTCCGTGGAACGAGGCTTCGATCCCCGTGAGTTTGCGTTTCTTGCCTTTGGGGGCGCTGGAGGACTTCATGCTGCGTACCTCGCTCGGAACCTGAGTATCCCTCGGGTCATTGTGCCCAAGAATCCGGGTATCCTGTCGGCCATCGGAATGCTCATGGCCGACGTGATCAAAGACTACTCTCTGACCGTCATGCTCCCGGCTGACGAGACCGATTTGCATACCCTGCGATCACGTTTTCACCCCTTGGAGACGAAAGGAACCGAAGATCTGATCACCGAAGGTGTCGATAGGGAACACGTGGTGCTGGAGCGATTCCTCGACATGCGGTACGAGGGTCAGTCCTATGAGATCATTACTCCCTTTTCGGACGATCTTGTCGAGGCGTTTCACGGGCTGCACGAAAAAACGTACGGCTACCGGAACGACCGTCCGGTACAGATCGTCAATCTGCGTGTCCGGGCACGGGGCGAGCCTCACAAACCGGTCTTCGAACGGATGCATCCCTCGGGGAAAGAACCGCCCACTGAGGCCAAGGTAGGGGAACGCAATGTTGTTTTCGAGGGGCAGACCGCACTGACGCCGGTCTTTGATCGCAAAAAGCTTCTGGCGGGCAACCGGATTCCCGGTCCGGCCATCATCGTGGAATATTCCTCCACAACCGTTGTGCCTCCCTTTGCCGATGGCCTCGTTGATCAATACGGAAATCTTGTCATTACGATCGATGAGGAGATGTTGAGGAGCTGAGAGGATGAGCGTCTGATTTCCTGGTCTCCGGTGGTTCAATTCCTCGGCGGAATGGAATGCACCGCTGATGGGACACATCGAAAGAAGGACATCGTGAAAGTGAATCCGATACTCATTGAGGTGTTCAAGAACCGGTTTTCTTCTATCGCCGAAGAGATGGGCATGACGCTGATGCGCACGAGCTTTTCGCCGAACATCAAGGAACGCCGGGATTTCTCTTGTGCGATCTTCGACAGGACCGGAGAGATGGTGGCCCAGGCGGCTCACATTCCGGTTCATCTGGGATCCATGCCTCTTTCCGTGAAGGCGGCCATTGATGCGGTGGAAATGCATGACCGCGACATGGTGGTCCTCAACGATCCCTTTAAGGGGGGCACCCACTTGCCGGATGTCACCCTGGTTGCACCGGTCTTCTTCGGTGATCTTGCCTTTTATGTGGCCAACCGGGCTCACCATGCGGACATCGGAGGGATGACCGCAGGTTCCATGCCCCTGTCCCGTTCACTCTTTCAAGAGGGCATTATCATTCCTCCGCTCAAGCTGGTTGAACGCGGGGAGATCAACGAATCCCTCCTTCGTTTCTTCTTGAACAACGTCCGCACGCCTGCGGAAAGAGAAGGGGATTTCAAGGCGCAGATCATGGCTAACGTCACCGGCGTCCGTCGAACACAGGAGATTATCGAAAAGTACGGACTTGAGACGACTCTTTTCTATTCGAGTTCTTTGATGGATCATAGCGAAGCCGTAACCCGCGCGGCAATTCAGGCTATTCCGGACGGTGTATACGATTTCGAAGACGTCCTCGACAACGATGGTATTAGCATGGAGCCCATTCCTATCCGCGTCCGCCTGACAATAAAGGAAGATACCGCTCACCTGGATTTCTCCGAATCGGGAGATCAGGTGAAGGGCAGCCTCAATGCGGTCAGAGCCATTACGCTGTCCGCGGTGCTTTATGTATTTCGGTCTTTGATCAGGGAAGACATAGCCACCAATGCTGGTTGCATTAGACCGATTCAGGTTGTCACCCGCAAAGGAACGATTGTCGACGCCCGTTTTCCCGCGGCCGTTGCCGGCGGAAACGTGGAGACTTCTCAGCGCATCGTCGATACGATTTTGGGTGCACTGGCCAACGCCGTACCGGATAGGATACCTGCGGCAAGCCAAGGAACCATGAACAACACGACCATTGGCGGCTTCGATCCACGTTACAAACGGTCCTTCGCCTATTATGAAACCTTGGGCGGCGGGATGGGCGCTTCGGCCGCACACAACGGCGAAAGTGCGGTGCACTCTCACATGACCAATACCTTGAACACGCCGGTGGAGGCTCTGGAATACAATTATCCCTTTCTTCTGCGGGAATATTCGGTGCGCCAAGGGACGGGAGGAGAAGGGCGTACGCGAGGCGGCGATGGTCTGGTACGGGAAATTGAGCTTCTGGCTGAGGCGGAGGTCACCGTGTTGTCGGAGCGCCGTATCGGAGGACCTTACGGTCTGCACGGGGGAAGTGAAGGAACGCCCGGCAGGAATATCATAGTTCGAAAGGGAGTTCCGAAAGAGATGCCGGGCAAATTCCATACCGACGTATCCGCAGGCGACAGAGTGCGCATCGAAACCCCAGGCGGCGGTGGATATGGTTCCGAAGAACATCGGAATCCATAATACGGAAGGGGTCCCTGACGCGTTCTGCGCGGACGCGTCTGTCTGACAATTGACGTGCTTGTAAGGTAGGTGAAAGGGAAGAACGCGACATGATGCAGTATGAGATCGGTCCTTCTGCGCGGTGATGTAAGCGGCAGAGTGAGTGCAATATGCACCATCGGCTCGCCGAGGATATTGCACTTCGCACCCATTACTTTGTTGATGAATCCCCTTCACCGGTATGTTCGTGATAGCTATTTCGGTAGTTCCAATGATATCGCACAGGCCGGCTCTGCAAACGGAGGTTGGCATGATATTTGCTCTTTTTCAGAGGGAGGCCTGGCCGGGGTGTCGTTGGACGCGAAAAGGGGGCGAAGGCATGCCGAGAACGATATCCACACCAGGGCAAGAAGGATCCTGTCAAAACTGCAGATCCCCAGGAACGAATGTGACCGTTACGAGAGAGACTGGGCACGGGCAGTTATGGACAGGAATGACTGCGCGGCGTTGAGGGAGTGGCACGATCATTGTCGCTACATCTATCGGTGCCGAATAGGCGAATGACAGCGACAGAGAAGAAGGGTGCGCGGTCCCTCACTATCTCCTCCATGACGCCCCAAGCCAGGCTTCTTGAGACTGACATTACGATGAGCAAAAGATGAGAGGTGTGCCGGTTATGGGAGGCATAAAAGCACTGTGAGAGAAGGTGACGAGATTCTGACCTTATCGATTTCAGCATCTTTCGATCTGGTAAGATACCGGAGATTCACCCTCAATCGGAAAAAGTCTGATCACATTGTGGCTATCAGAGAGAACCTTTGTCCGTCATCCGATTTCCCGGAAGTGAGCGCAGACATATCCCGATCATTGCCCGTATGCCATAGTGCACCCGGTAAGCGACTCGGACATCGCCCATTGAAGAGGTGTTCCCGCGCCGAAGGAGGCGGATCTCCAGGCGAGGAGCAATGTTCAGCTATACAAGTGTTCGCAGGGGCGCAAAATCCACAATGGAGCGCGCCGACTTGCAGCAGGTTGTCTCTCGGCGAGACCGCGTGTGAGGCGTGGATTGCGCCTCCGGAACTCGACCACTTGCAGAGTATTTGCCAACGGAAAGGCTTATTGGAGCGGTCGAATCGGATTTGCCAGGAGAGACGCCACGACAAGCACAAGGAGGTTCAACGATGCAAGAAATGGACCGAAGAGATTTTGTGAAGGCCGTAGTCGTCGGCGGAGCGGTTCTGAGCCTTGACGCGGCAATCATGGCACCTCGCCTAGGAGCGGCACCTGTGGACCTGAAGGCCCTCGGTGAGTGAAAGAAAGTGAGCATCAAAAGTATTTCAGAGGTAGGATGGTGGGATAACAAAGTCCTGTTGTCCGATCTGAAGAAGGGAGGAGGTCTCAAAGGGTGCGATCAGTGGAACGCATCGTGGGATCCCGACAACGCAGCGGGATCTTGCACGTTGGTTGAAATTGAGGGCTTGGACGGTTCGCGCACCAAGTTTCTCATTGATACCGGATGGGATGCGGCATACATGGACAAGCGATTCAAGGACGAAGGTGTAGACAAGATGCTCAAGAACGGGGAAATCGATTTCCTCTACATCACGCATGAGCACCTTGACCATCTTTGGGGACTGGAAACGACCCTGAAATATAATCCTGAGATCAAGATCCTCATCCCCAGCTCGTTCCATCCCCCTGCACTCAAATTCATCGGCGGCGCGGATTTTCCGAAGGCAAGAGCGAAGAACCTTATTCAGCACAAGGGAAAACTGGTGAAACTCAAGGTCGGTGAGATGACCAAGTTGGCGGACGGCATGTTGTCGGTCGGGTTTGACATCCCGATCATACTGAAGATCCGAGGCGAACAGTCGCTGTATTTCAACGTGAAGGATAGGGGGTTAGTGCTCTGTACGGGCTGCTGTCATCAAAACATTATCACGTTCAGCGATTACGCGGTGAATAATCTCGGAGCCGGCGGCAAAATTTACGGCATCTACGGAGGACTGCACATAGCTCCCTTCGGGCCGCTAAAGGAGAAACAGCGGGGGTGGGTCGAAAACATGAGCAAGTACGGATTCAAGAAAATCGCAGCCAATCACTGTACTGGACTGCCGGCAGTCAAGAAGATGCTCGAGCTGAAATACCCCGTTGTTCACGGAAGCGGGAAAAAGGGTTCACAGAGCGACCTCTATGTCGGTAACGGCGACTCCGTAGTCTTCGGCTGACACCCGATCTCGTGACCGCGGACCGAGGTCCATGTACCAATGGGTGTCTAAAGGCATGACTTGCGCACACCCGGCCGCCTCCTTGTAAATTGCCCCTGTTCCCCCATTTCCAAAAGGGGGACAGGGGCAATTTCACGCATACCTGGCAACCTACCACAGTCTGGCAATCCTGTTGATATTGAGCCATGTAGCCAGTATTCTGGCAGGGAAGCCTCTGCTTTGCCTATGTCCCGATGTCGCTTTGCATGGTTCTGCACAACCGAACCGCATTTAGTCACGAGCCATCGAGCATTCCGCATTCCACTTTTTGACGCACGCGATGTCGCGAAAACCTTGCTCAGGCGATCTCCGGGGGTGTGCCCCGTGAGTCTTCCACTGGGCAGCGACATTCCACTTGTTCCAGATACTGCTTCGCCAGGAGAGCAACGTCGTGATGAGCGATGACGTACTTCCTTCCCCGCATTCCCATGGCGGCCCTCTCTTGCCGGTCCATTTGCAGCAATTCTTCGACTCCCTCGGCGAGAGCATCAGCGTTCTCAGGTGTCACTGATATGCCGCATTTGACTTGGGCAACGACGTCGTTCCCGCACTCCATGGCCTGGATGATGGGCTTGCCTGCCATCATGTAGTCGAAGAGCTTGTTTGGACTGACTCCGTATCTGAAAATCAAATATTTCTTTAACCGCATTCATGACCATTTCTGCCGAGTTACACCCAGCAACCTGAGCGTAGCGGACCCCCTACAGGTGGACGCGCATCTCCTCTGGGATCAGATGAAAGCCGTCAAGGGCTACTAATACCCGTTACCAGTATATTTTGTACCTGACCTGGACAGAGACAGCGTTCGGGACTTCTATCATCGCCCGGAAAAGATCCTTTGGACAGAAACCTGCGATATCGCATGGAAGGCCGCGCACGTTGCAGCCAACGGAGATTGCATTATCGCCACCCGATGTTTTGAAAAGTCAATGGGCAATATCTTTGAGCATGATCTGTTGGAGATCTGGAATGGCCGCAGATACCGTGATTTTCGCGGGTGGATAAGAGATGTTCGGCTCGCGCCGGCCTGTCCGAGATGCTGTTGCGTTCTCTAGGTCCGGATCCTAATCAGAGGTATCACGCCGCACAAGTTCGCCGGGGATTGATGCTTGAAATCTGCGTGAGGAAGGCAGACGAGAAGGTCGAGGAAAAGAGAACCGTGTCCCCAAAACCCAACAAAGTCACCTGCCGTTGTTCTCGTTCGGTCCCCAGAGAGATGATCAAGACGTGATCATGATTCCGGGTTAGTCTGTCAACCCAAGGGAAGCCGCTCTGCCTACAGGTGAACGCCGGGAACTCTCCGAGCATCGGGTGCGCGGCTTCCGGGGGCCGCACGCAGCGCATCCACAGGGAGCCGCGCCCACCTGGAGAGCCAAACCAAAGTTCATCTTCTTGAACGCCAAACGATACAGAACAGCCGCATACCTACTTGACACTGAAAGCGATTGTGCCCAGGTCTCCGAATTTCGCCTCGTACTTTCCCGGCTTGGCGGGGAACATCTTTCCCATCGCGCCGGTGATCAGTATTTGTCCCGGCTCGATGGTCCATCCCTGTTTCACCACACCGTTGACAAGCCACAGCAACGCTTTCCACTGATCTCCCAGTGCGTCGGACGCCTTTCCCTCGAACACGGGCTTGCCGTTCATCGCCAGAGACACCTTGACCTTGGCAACGTCCACTTTGCCTTTTGGCACGCGTTTTCCCACGATATACTTAGCCGAGGCAACACCGTCGGCTACGAGATCCGGTCCTTTCAGTTTTTTCAGGTTGCCATACCGGAGGTCCGGCAGTTCTATGGCAGGGCACACCTCTTTGACGAGTTTCTTAAGACTGGCAACATCCTTTACCGGTTTGTCCACCTTCGCAGCAAGGAAGTACCCAATCTCGGTTTCGATGAACGGTTTCACCAAGGCTTTGCGGTCAACCGGCGTTCCCGCGGGCTGCTCTCCGGTCTTGAAAAGAGGCCCCAGCAGTGGTGAATTCACTCCAAACTTCTTCTGCGCGGGCTTCGAGGTCAGGCCGGCTTTGTATCCGCTGATGGCATGGCCTTTCTTGACCATAGCCGCGGCAACCTTCTTCTGCAGGTCGTAGGCCTTTTCCATGGTCAAGCCGGGTAATTGCGCG
This sequence comes from uncultured Syntrophaceae bacterium, assembly GCA_964497585.1. GTDB lineage: Bacteria > Desulfobacterota > Desulfomonilia > Desulfomonilales > Desulfomonilaceae > CAZCDS01. The sequence goes on along the minus strand of CAZCDS010000085.1, from coordinate 16,968 downwards.
GATGGGTTGGCAAATGGTTTGACGCCGGTTTTGGCATCGACGATGGCTTTCACCACTTCCTGTTCACCGGCGACGGCAAAACCGGTGACCAGACACAACGAAACCACCAGGCAACTCAGCAAAGCGATAGCTTTCTTCATCGTACACCTCCTCAGCGATGCAGCGAACGGTTACGTTCCGGTGAACACATAGCGATCAGGAGTCCACTATGGCCCAAGAAGGGCGTCGGAGTCAGCCCTGTCGACTCTTTCTATGAAGTTTTCGGTCTTTATTGCCAACCGGCAGCAGCCATTTGACATGCCATGCGGGATTATTCGGCGGCCTTGCCATGGCTCCGTCCTTTACTCTGCTGCCCGCCCCGGCCTGGTTCTCGCAACTCGCAAGGGCTCGCATCGGATTCCACACAGGATGTGAGAGAGGCAAAGCCGTCCTCACCTAGCCAAGAAGGACCCTTTTTTTTATTTCTCAGCGTATCTCACGGAACGCCTCTCTGTCAACCAAAGTGCTGGCGTTGGGCGTTCGTCGACCATAGGCCGAGAAATTCGTACGATGTACCGCCCTTTCTGGTTGCCCTGATGAATCCCCGAGGACCAAAGCAAGGACTCTTTGGCCTAAGGCATAGCGATTATGAGGTGTGCCCGGGACGAGCACCTCAAAGCAGAAATGCCGAGACTTCACCGGAATGACGGTCGTAACCCCCGGGGAAATTTCGGGAATCCCGAAATCGCAAATTCCGCTGGGTCTATCTCCTGGCCTAAGGCCACAGGAAGGAAAGACCCGGGGCGTCTTGTTCGAGAATGGCATGACGCGTTCGGTTGCAGTTAGCCGGTTCGACGACAGAAGTGGTTGGAGCGCCGCAGCCGGGGTCTACCCAAGACGGTCCTCATCTGGTACAAGTGGTTGTCCGGTTGCAGGTGTCCGGTCAGACCGAGATCTCAGATCGAAACCAAGCAGGCTTCAACCCGAGCTGAGATGGAGGAGACAACGTCCGGATCCGCGACGGAAGAGGCCTGAGGTGCCGAGCCAGCGGTTGTGATGAATACGATCCTCGGAGAATTTTCGTGACTGATCAAAGCTCCAAGCGAGCAGTCCTTTTTGTTTGTATGTCGAGTTCCTTTCTGACTCCTCTCATGATCTCATCAGTGAACGTGGCCCTTCCAGCCGTCCAGAAAGACTTCCATATCGATGCGGTTCTGCTGGCCTGGGTTGCAACATCGTATATTCTCTCCGCAGCGGTTTTCCTGGTTCCCTTTGGGAAGGCGAGCGACATCTTCGGACGGAGAAGGATATATATCGCCGGCATGACGGTATTCACGATTTCCTCGCTTCTGTCTGCTCTGGCGGTCACCGGTCCCATGCTCATCGCCTTCAGAAGTCTCCAGGGGATGGGCGGCTCCATGATTTTCGCCACCGGCATTGCGATTGTGACCTCAGTATTTCCACCCGGAGAAAGAGGTAAGGCCATCGGAATCACTGTGGCCGCCGTCTATATCGGTCTATCTCTGGGACCTTTCCTGGGCGGAGTGCTAACGCACGTGTTCGGGTGGCGAAGCGTATTTGGATTGATGGTCCCACTTGGAGTCGTCACGATCTATTTGGCGGTTACCCGATTGAAGTCTGAATGGGCCGACGCGAGAGGGGAGGCATTGGACGTGACGGGGTCTTTCCTCTATGGGGCAGCAATAACGGGAATCATGATCGGACTTTCAGGCCTGCCTTCAGCCATGAGCGCGGGCATTTTGTGCGCGGGGTTCATGTTTTTCGGCATGTTCGTTGTATGGGAGCGGAAGGTCGAATCCCCTGTCCTCAACATAACACTGTTTACCACGAACCGGGCATTCGCGTTTTCAAGTCTGGCCGCCCTGCTCAATTACAGTGCTACGTTTGTTATAACATTCCTGCTCAGCCTATACTTGCAGTACATCAAAGGATTTGAGCCCAGCACGGCCGGGCTCGTGCTCGTTGCTCAACCTTTGACCATGGCCCTATTGTCGCCCGTCGCGGGAAGGCTCTCAGATACAATTGAGCCGCGAAAAATAGCTTCCATAGGAATGGCCGTAACTGCCGTCGGCCTCTTAGGGTTGACGTTTTTGAGCTTTCAAACCAGCGTCACGTACATCATTTTGGATCTCCTGGCAGTTGGGTTCGGCTTTGCCCTCTTCTCCTCACCCAACATGAACGCGATCATGGGATCCGTGGAAAACAGATTCTACGGCGTTGCATCCGCGGTGGTCGGCGCCATGCGCATGCTCGGCCAGATGCTCAGCATGGGAATTGCCACGCTGGTTTTGTCGCTGACCATGGGACGGGCACAGATAACTCCTGAACTTTACCCGGCATTCTTGAAAAGCGTCGGCATTGTCTTCGCAATATGTGTCGTGCTCTGTATTTTTGGGGCTTTCATATCGCTTGCGAGAGGAACAATAAGGCATGGAAAAGGGACGAACGACAGGGTTCAAGGGCCTCACTAGGCCCGCCTGCGTCGACCACGACCTCAAGAATGTCAATTCACGAAGTTTTATTCCAGTCTTTTCCGATCTTCCGCAATCCCTCAGACTCTACACCAAGGACGGCCAAAAGTAACATTTCGCGGCCGACGCTTCCGTTTAATCCGGCCTCGTCACCGACGGAATTCCTCGGGAAGAGCGGACCGTCCGCCAAGCGAACCCTATCGTCAGTGACATGCTGACTATACGCGGGGACCGTGATGCACGGGAGACCAGTCTCAAAGGGAAGGCAAGAAAAGGCATCTGGTACGCGGAAACGAAACAAGAGTCATTTCTTCCGAATTGCCTATCCTGCGAATTCCGGATTCCAGATCAGACTTTAAGGCTCCCGAGCCATAGAGTTGCTGGCCGTACGGTTTTGTGCTACCTTAAATTGTAGTTAAGAGTAGGTTTTGCATGCGGAGGTGGACATGTTCTGTCCCGAGTGCGGATGCGAATACTCTGAAGGATTCTACGAATGCGTCGACTGCGGAATCCCTCTTGTTCATGACCCTCCCCCTGACGTCGGGCCCACCGTCGCAGAACGTGAGATCGTCACAATTCTGGAGACCGCCGATCCCGCACTCATATCTGTAGTTAAATCGTTGCTGGAGGGGTCGAATATCTGGTACGTAGCTCAAGGTGCAGCAATGTCAAGCCTTTTTCCCGGCCCGGCAGGTTATCATCCTGTTACATTTCAGGTCGATCGCGAGGATGAGGAAAGGGCCAGGGAGTTACTTAGAGAACTTGATTACGAAATGTGGGACGGCCCCATTGAGCCGTAATGTGCCAATCCTAGAGTTCCTTCCGTGAAACATGCTCTTCTTGGACTTTCCCTCGGTGAGATCGGCTTTCGCGCGAGCGTAACGGAATCAAGATTTGCGTCTCAGGCGAAAGTGTGGTACCGTGCGCCGCAGTCATCCTACCGAAGGGACCGGGATCATGTGCCGATTACGGTGTATTCCAGCGATACTGGGACTGGTGATAGTTTCTGGGCTGATCCATGCTGCGGGCCCACTCTCTGCGCCGAGGCTTACTAACAATCCGAGCTTTGATGTCATTGTCACGACACGACAACCGCTCCTTTCATTCTTCAGTGCATCGGGTGGAACTGCTCCGAGGACGTACGTTATTCAGCTCGACAAGGTTCCAACGTTTTCCAGTAAGGGACTTATCGAGTATAGAGACATCCCTGAAGAAACGAAGAAGGTCACAAGCTTCTCCGTGAAAAACAAGCATGCTCTCGATGACAAGACTCGGTACTACTGGCGAGTGAGAGCCGTCGATGCTACGGGGGAAAGGGGGCCGTGGAGCACCTCACGTTTTTTTGTTGACACCGAGTCGGATGACTCGTTTATGAACCTGGTGCGGATTCCGGTGAAAAGCGTAGTTACGTCAAGTGGGTTCAATGCGAAGAATATAATGGACCTGGACGACCCGGGCCAGGTTACCTTCTGGCAGGCGACACCTCCGGGGGATCCAACCCAATGGGTGATATTCGATCTGGGTAAACGTTGGGAGGTGTCTCGCGTCTGGATGCTGTCCAATCCTTCGTGGGAGGAAGGCAAAGTCGGTGATGGTTGGCTGAAGGATTTCATTTGGCAGGCGAGCGACAATCTCACCACCTGGAGAGACATCAGTGGCACCGAGGTCATCGACAATGACACGTTCCGAAACATTCTTCGGTTCCAGCCAGTTGAGACGCGGTTTCTTAGGCTCCTCATCAGGGCATGGCATGGATACGCTCCTCAGATAAATGCAGTCACTCTGTACTCGCCCGGGAGGCCGCCCGTACCGGAGGCCCCTGACAGGGACTATGTATTGATCGTGGGAAACCAACAGAACGGATATACCTTTACGGAACTGGCAGAATTTATTGAGGGGCTTGACCTCGGTTTGGCCACGGTGACGGTACCCCATTACGAGGTCTCTCTGGAGATGGTCAAGAAGCTGAAACGAAAGCCTGTGGCCCTAGTCCTGAGCGGCAACAACGCCTATTTCGCAAATATGCCCATGTTCGAGTATAATGGTGAATTTGAAATCGTGCGACACGCGGACATTCCCATTCTCGGCATATGTTGCGGACACCAGATGACGGTACTCGCATACGGGTACACCAATGTACGAGCCATGGGCTGGTCGGATATTTCCAGCGTGCGGCTTAAAGATCCGACACAAACGAGGATAGTGAAGGAAGACCCTATCTTCAAAGGCATGCCGAACCCGTTTACCGCGCCGGAAGTGCATAGTTGGGCTGTGGCGCGACTCCCTCGCCACTACCAAGTCATTGCAGAGTCGACCTATGTCCAGTGTCTCAAGAGTTCAGCGAAACTGCTTTACGGGGAACAGTTTCACGCCGAAATCAAGGCGCCTTACAATCAAGCAAAGCCGTACCTCGTAAACTTCCTTAAGATGGCCATTGAAAGGGCGCACAAGTGAAGTTCGGAAATCTCTCGCTCTGGACGACTGTACGGCTTCCAACATTTAGCAGGTAGGCTTACATGAGGAACCTGTCACTGTTTCGTCTTTCAGAACTCTGGTACACGGGTTATGCGTTCCAGGCAGCCGTTGTCTTTGGGACCGGTGGCATACTGATGCCAATAGTCGTGAATAACGCTGGTAATGCCGCCAAGGCTGGAACTGTCATAGCCTTCTTCTATATTGGCCAGATGTTGGCTCCTCTCATAGGGAATATTACGGACAGGCTGGGTGTGTACAGAACATCGTATCTTGCTGGTTACGTCCTTCTTGGTCTGGGCCTGGGTTTGTTTCCCTTCACTTCGCTGGTCTGGTTTTGGATGGCCCTGGCATTCCTCCAGGGAGTCGGTTCCGGAGCTACGAACACTGTTGCTGCCATGTTCATCGTTGAATTCAGGCCCAAGGCGGAATGGGACCGACGGATAGGCTGGCTCCAGACATTCTATGGTGTCGGGCAGTGCGGGGGACTGGTTCTGGTGTCAGTCCTTCAATCCCGCCCTGAGTTCGGGCTTGTGGTATCTGGTTTTCTCATGATACCCGGTCTAATTCTCGGTTCCCTGAGAATGCCCACCACTCGGGTGCACCATGAGCCTCATGAGAAAGTCTTTCAGCACCGACTTCACAAACCTCAGCGATCGGTGTCTTCAATTCTGACGAAATACTACGCGACAGTAGGAAAATACTCGCGAAGCCTTGCTCGCGAGTGGTTTTCCTCGTACGGTCTCTTCATCTTGGGGTGGTTTTTCGTCATGCTCGCCACATGGCTCCTCGGGACACTTTTCCCGCTGGTAATGAAAGAGGCCCTCAATGTTTCTTACCGCATGTCGTCAATCTACTATGCGATTGGGGCGGCGATCGGAATCTTCGCCTACGCCCCATCTGGAACCTTAGGGAAGAAGATAGGAGACGGATGGGTGGTTCTCATCGGAGTTGTCATGACCCTGGTGTCCCTCAGCTTCATGACCCTGCTTGCCTACTGGGATACGGGATTCAACAGGTGGATTGTTCCCTTCGTGTACATTCCTATCCCAATCGCATGGTCTCCCCTGATGGTAGGGGGAACGGCTTGGGTAGCTCAGTTGGCTACCTTTGAAGAAGGTGAGGCACTGGGGTTCTTCAACGCTGCCACTGCTATTTCCAGTGTCATCTCAGCCTTCGCAGCGGGGCTTCTGGGACACAATCTTGGATACGGCACCGTCCTCCTGGCGGGAGCGTTGAGTAGTGCGGTGGCCGTGGTATGTCTGGTGCCCCTGCTTTTCAAACGAAAGGCCGCATGACGCTGAGAAGCGCCGCGTAAGAAGCTGCCGGCAATATGTTTACTTACGGAGTCTCGCGACGAGCGGTTCGGAGCAGCTTCTCGGCGCCCCATTCATCTGTCCATGGCCGCTTCGAGCTTCGAGGGGAAGTCATCACTTCCTCACGGGCCGACGTCGCGTTCGGGGCGACGACTACCTCGTTGCGTTGCAGGGAGCGGCAAGCCTGGAGCTTGCCTCGCACCGATCTCGCCAAAGTCTGAGTACGGCACAACTCCTCATCCTGACAAGGAATCAGGCACGGTGTCTCCGCAACTCAAGTGTCTGACAAGGGCGGCTCGATAGTATCCTACCACGCCAGCACGGGGCTGCTGCATGCGGCTTCAGCATTTGCTCCGGGCCACCACTACCGCGAGTTCTTGCGGTGAAGACAGAGGCCCGGCATTGCCGTTGACTGCGGGGTCGAGGCTGTGGTACGCTCAAATCCGGGAAAGAGCCGCTGATCCGACACAACGGTGGGAATTGGAATCCCTGGCCTGTGCTCAGAAACGCGTCCGCGCGGATTCGGTGGTCGAAAGCCATGGGATGGCCGGTCTTCGGTCCAAAACCACCCGCACCCCGCGATCGCGGCATAATCCCCGTTCTCCTCATCTACGGAGCCGGACCTATCGGCCGAGTCCATTGTGGTTCAATTTTCCCAGGAGTGATACATCATGCTGAATTTTCAACTGTCGGAAGAGCGAACGATTGTAAGGGAAACAGCCGCAAAGTTTGCCCAGAAGGAGATTCTGCCTGTTCGCGATCGGTTTGAGGCAGACTATGCCGAAGGCAAGTATGTGGACAAGATTTTCTTGGAAGCAGCCAAGATAGGGCTGCTCGGTTTCCCCATCGAAGAAAAATATGGCGGCTCAAACGGGAACAACCTCGATGTTATGATCATTCTCGAAGAGTTTGCGGCAGTTGATGGTGGTGTAGCCACAGCCATCGGCGACACCTGGTTTGCGATGACACCCATAATCATTGCCGCGAACTCCGAACAACGGGAATGGTTCTTGCGGCCTCTGGCATCAAGGACTGACGCGAATCTGGGCGCCATATGCATGACCGAGCCTCCGTCAGGGGCGGATATCGAGGACCCCCGCATGGAACTTCGCACATGCCGTACCATTGTCACGGAGGATGGAGAGGATCTCGTCATCAATGGAACCAAAGCGTGGCCGAGTAACGCGGGGATTGCCTATCTTTACGTGGTCGTCGGGACGGTAGACCCGAACCTCGGCGATGAAGGGTCATGCCTGGTGGTGGTGGAGAAGGATCGTGACGGGCTGTCCTTCGGCAAACCGGAACCTAAGATGGGGATGCATGCCGATCGGAATTCCCAGGTTATGTTTGACAATGTCCGGGTGCCCAGGAAGAATCTCCTCGGTAAGATTGGGGATGGAACCAAAATCCTGCAAAGAACCCTGATCTACAATCGGGTTGGCGGAGGAATGATATCCGTTGGGATCGCGCGCGGCGCGTTCGAGTATGCCCTGGGGTACTGCACAGAACGAGTGGTAGGCGGCAAACCCCTCATCGAGCATAGCCTGATCGCGGATATGTTCGCGAAAATGGCTACAAATATTGATGCTGCCCGGCTGTTGGTCTACCGCTCCGCGTGGGCAAACATCAATCGACATCCGGACCGGGCAAGGTTCTCCGATATGGCCAAGGTCTTTGCCACGAACATGGCCATGGACGTTACCACCCAATGCGTACAGGTCATGGGCTCCTACGGGTATTCCAAGGAATATCCCGTGGAAAAGTATATGCGCGATGCCAAGATCGTCCAGATCTTTTTGGGTCCAAATGAGCTTCTGACGCAGCTCATCGCGAAGAACCTGGGGAGGGAGCGATGAACGCTCCAGGTTACATGGGAAAGACCCTTCGTGTCGACCTGACCTCGGGCGACTTCACGGAAGAACACCTCGATTCCGATGCCGCCAGGGAGTATGTGGGTGGCCTCGGTATGAATGCCCGCCTGATGCAACAGATCTATGAAACAGGCACGGATCCCCTTTCCCCCGGCAACCCTATCATACTGGGAGCAGGTCCTCTGGTAGCCACAGGCGTGCCCGGCGCGGCCAAGCTTGTAGCCACGACGCGCTTTCCCCTTAACGGAACCATCTCGGAATCGGTGGGATCCATGCGTTTCGCCCTGAACCTTAAAGGCGCGGGTTTCGACCACGTAATTATCACCGGTAGGGCAACCAGGCCCGTTGCCATGATTATTCACGAGCGCGGGGCCTCGCTCGTTGACGCCCGGGATGTGCAGGGCTGCGATATCTTTGAGACCACGGATGCACTGAAAGCATCACATGCCGGGCCCAAAGGGAGTGTGATTGCCATCGGTCCGGCAGGGGAAAACATGGTGGCCTTTTCTCTCGCCCTCGTGGACAAGGCATCCACGATAGGTCGTGGAGGGCTCGGCGCAATTATGGGCTCAAAGAACCTCAAAGCCATAGTCGCAGTCGGCGACGGTCGTCCCGCGGTACACGATCCGGGGACGTTGAAAAGACTGCTCGGAGAAATGCGTGAAAGGCTCAAGAGATTCAAGAACCACCGGCGCGTACTGCAACTGGGAATCATGGAGAACTGGGATAATTATGTTCAACAACTTTTTGTCTGTGGGAACTTCAGCGAGCGGTTCTCTGCCGAAAGGGCAACGGAGCTCTACGGTCCCGAGGTCTATGGGAGCCTGAAGGTGAAGCGCCTGGGATGTCCCGGTTGCTTTACGCCCGATAAGGATCAACTCGAGGTGGTGGAAGGCCCTCACAAGGGATTCACCACCGTTACGACCTCATACCTGAACAGTGCCCTGTTCGGGCACGTCTTCGATCTCAACAGCCCTTCCGATAAAACCGCCGGCCTCCGAACGGTCGACAAGTTGGATCGATTGGGATTGGATATGTTTACCTTCGGCAAGCTGCTGGATTTTCTGATTGCCATGTCCGAGTTGGGCGTGTGCGATCCTGACCGTTTTGGACTTCCGTTGAAACGAGACTTCGAGTCACTCAATCTGTGGGCCGATGCAATCGCGGCAAGGAAGGGAGCCGCGGATATCCTTGCCCAGGGATGGCGAGCGGTCCTTGAAGACCTCGGCGGCGAATCCGGAGATCATGCGCCCATCGTAAAAGACTGTGATGTGATTTGGGATCCCCGTCTTGTCGGCCTGGGAACCATGGAATTTGAACAGATCGTTTCCTTGAAGGGTCCTCGATCGGCGAGTGGAGGTTCACCTACCTATGTGCCCGGCCAGCCGCCGGACAACCTCCCGCTGTTCCGTCGCCATCTCAATCGGATGGGAGCCGACGATAAGGCCATTGACCGAATTATGGATTCTCCTCTGGGCTTTAACGTAGGGCGGATGACCCGGTACTCGGAAGATTGGTATACGATCTTGAGCAGTCTGGGCCTCTGCAACAGACACTTCGTGAACCGGTTCTACAGCTACGACCTGTGTCAGCAACTGTTCTTCGCGATTACCGGGTTTCAGGTGGAAGAACACCATCTGCGGGAATCGGCCGGGAGAATCTGGGATCTTCTCAAAGCGCTCAACCAACGGGAAGGCTTCGGACCTGATGATGACCGGCCTCCCAGGATCTGGTTCAAACCCATGAAAGGCCCGGATGGTGAAGCGCTCCTTCTCAGAGACTACTTCGGCACGACCCTGCTGGAAGGGAAGGATTTGCTGCAACTCGTTCACGATTACTACCATGAGAGAGGCTGGACACAGGAAGGCTCTGCAGAAACTGCCTAGAGTCGCTGCTATAGTGAACGGCAGTGATTCGTCCGTGAGACCAGTACATCGCCCGTACGAATTGATCTTTCGGAGGGGCGCCACGGTTTTGGACGAAGGCCAGGTCCGTGTCTTCATTCCGTGATGTCGGGGGCGGTCTGCGCGGAAACGACTTTCTGCGTGGCACCATTGTCATCCTATTCAGGGTTCTGTAACAGGTTCTTCAATCTATGGAAGGCGGTGTCCCCTGATTGTCTCCAACGACGCTGAAGGGGTCGGCCAATCATGATATTTTGGGACATGTTGCCCGCAGCCGGGAAGCACGTTGCGGTCGCGATCAGACACCAAAAGGCGCAAGGAGAGCGCATCTGCGATGTCAAAAACGAGTAAGTATCATACACGTGAATTCAGGGAAGACGTTCACGCCATTTCCTGGGATCGCGTGAAGTGTGCATTACCCCGTAGACCGTCACGGTGTCTTCCGCGTACTCGTAGAAGATCCCATACGGAAAGCGTCGCACCAATGCTCGACGCTAGCTCTCGTGCACGGTCGGATAGATGTCGGGCGCACGACGAATGGCTTCGACGCAAGCCTCCACACAACTCAAAAACTCTTCCCCGAGTCCTGCCCGCCGATCCTCATACCAGCCGTAAGCTTCTGCGAGATCTCGCGCGGCCTCTGCTGCGAAGATCACCTTACCGGCCATAAGGACGACGAACCCTTCGTTGGACTTCTTCCCAGGTAAGTCCGGAAGCGAGGTTTTTCATGAGATTGGCTTTTCTGCGAGCGAGTTCCTCTTTCTGCCACTCGTGGACCGGAACACTCTCGGGACTGGCCGCAAGATCATCCCAGAGGTCCTCGACGAGCTGGAGCTTCTCCGATGGAGACAGATCGAAGATCGAACGATTGGTTGGGTTCACCGCTAATCCTCCTGTAATGGCGGGCGACGAGGACGCATCCCGGTCCCGACCGGCTGATTGTACCACAAGAATTTTCGAGTGTCATTGCAACAGTTGCGAGTTGTCTGTACTTTGGGGTATATCGCTCGGGGGAACATCCAGCCACCAGGAAAGGAAGAAGATAGGATGTTCTGACCACAGACGCACAAAGGCATAGAGGGGACAGGAAATTTCCTCTCGGCATCGCCTTGGGATTCCGGGTTCCGAGTACCCGCCCTGCAGGAGTTGCGGGGATACGATACGGCTGTAGTTTCCCTAAAGAGGTCATGGCAGGAAAAGGTATTTGCTGCGGCTCCCACTGCATACGTGGATTGGCTCGTGAGAACCGCTTGGGCAATGTGCCGAAGCATGTCAGGCCCGCTGTGGAAGGCTTGAGACGGCCGGCCTCCGGCCGTCGAGAGATTGCGTGCGAGCCCGTGCGTTCGACGCGGGGGTTGACGAATTGCTCCTCTCGAAACAATGATGCGAAGCGGCATTGTGGTGCTATAGAGTTCTTTGGGGGGTCCGGGGCATGGGCGCTAACATAAGAGATCCTGATGACTTCCCCGCCCGTCATTCCGGCGCACGCCGGAATCCAGTCTTGTTGAGAAGATACTGGACCCCGGCTTCCGCCGGGGTGACGACGGGAACAGCGTTGGTGCCGGGCGTCAATTATCAAAGGATTTCGCCTACGCATTATTCTATACTGATTGTCAAAAATTCTCTCTTATTGGCGGCGGCGTATGTTTCAAGTACGGGCCTACTTGATCCAGCAAACGAGCGAAGCAAAGCGGAGCGGTTTGCCGAAAATATGGAGTTCTTTGTGGGAGGAGCGGAGGGCGGTTTCTTGCCGAAGAAAGAGCCCTCCGCAATCTTTCCACAAGAAATCTGCCATCTCTTTTGGCAACTGCCATAAAGGAGGCTACCCGTGGAACAGGAGCTGATTCGACGAGCCGGTCGTCTCGTCGAGAATGCACGGAGGATCGTGGTCTTCACAGGCGCGGGCGTATCAACGGAGTCCGGCATACCCGATTTCCGCTCTCCCGGCGGAATCTGGTCGAGATACGATCCTGATGATTTCAGTTTCCGGAATTTCCTGGCCCACGAGAAGTATCGGAGGATTTACTGGGAATATGATATTCTCACCTACCCCGATATTGAACGCGCCCGTCCCAATGCCGCGCACAAGGCTATTGTCCAACTGGAAAAAAGGGGTGTCATCTCAGCGGTTATCACACAGAACGTGGACGGACTCCATCAAAAGGCCGGAACGTCACCGGAGAAGGTCTTGGAACTCCACGGCACGCAGCGGGAAGTCGGCTGCCTCAACTGCGGGCGGAGATGGAAACGAGAAGTTATCGTCGAACGGATGGAACGGGACGGAATCGATGTTCCCTACTGTGAGGTGTGCGGAGGGCCGCTCAAGTCCGCCACGATCACCTTCGGTCAAGCCTTGCCGGAAGATGTTCTGCGGAGCGCATTCCATCATGCCCAAACGTGCGATCTCTTGTTGACGATCGGGTCTTCGCTCGTGGTGCAACCCGCGGCATTGCTCCCCGTTCTGGCCAAGAAGGCAGGGGCCGCACTGATTCTCATCAATCTGACCGAGACCCCGTACGACGAACTCATGGATGTCATCATACGAGAACCCGCGGCCGCCGCAATGGAGGCTATCCTAGGGATCGCAGATAGTCTGCGCGGGTAGACGCAGCATTCTGAATGCGCCCCTTGCCCAGGTTTCCTCGCTACCGGGCAGGAGCTGGGAACCAGAGGATAATCAACGTTGCGTAAGCTGTGGCCGACATCCTAGGATCAGGGACTAAAGGAGACTGCTCACAAAGGGCTGGAAGGAGGGACTATCCGGTACGTCACCGCGAAGTAGATGTTATGCCTTGGAATCTCTGAATTCCCGTTCGCGGCTAGAACCAATCCCTGGCAAGACTGTTACGAATAATTGCAGACCCTAACGAAAGCCACCCCAAGAGCAGTAATACACAAGGAATCGTATCCACCGTGTGAGGTTACAACGTCCTCTGAATGGTAGTAGTCATCAGAATCAAAGTCTATTGAGCCTTCTTCAAAATAGGAACTCGCCAACCCCAAGCGGAAAAGATTATCAACAGCCTCCCAATAGTCAGAATCATTGGCAGGTATATTGTCCAGTAACTCTCTCTTGCTAATCGATATTCTTGTGGGAGGTCGAGGTGCACTATTCCTCTTCTTTTTACCAAATCTTGCTTCCCAACGCTCCTCCTTCTCTACATAAATCGTGTACATAGCCTGAAGGATTTTTACATCCAATGATTCAAGTTGGCGCAGGATTTCAGCAAAAGCCGTTCTTCTCGTCCTCACCGAAGGATCGATCGCTGAAACAAGAAGCCTCGCGTACAGATCGTGCAGAAAATCATCATCCTCGACCGAGGCATTTTGAAATATTGGCAGAGCCAGTTTTGGTGATATTGGGACCGATTTGTCCGTCAAGTTCTTTGCCTTCATTAGGGACTCAGCTTTCTCGACAAGCCTAATCTGCCTTTCCCATCTTTTGTATTTCAGTATATCACCCAACATTCCGCAGGTGGCATCGATAGGTTCAGCCATAACTTTGGCAAAAAATCGACCCAATCTATCAATGGTTCCTATGGCCAGCCCGGTTGTCTTGGCAACTTCTTTGACCGCCGACACTGTTTCTTCCATGAGTACTCCTAAAATTGTTGGGTGAATCCCGGTACTGACTGATGGTGCAAGTTGATCAACGTTCGAGGCGAATTCTCGTGCCACCACAGCCAATTCCCGCCCGGACCCGAGAATCGAGCAAGGCGTCTCAAGACTACCAGTTACCGATCATCGCCTTTTTCTAAGTTTTGGACTCTTCTGCTTTTGTTTGCTCGGATACATCACCTTTGACTCCATGTGCTCAGTAGGAATCGCATTGATAAAGGGAGAGGGCTTCAGTTGATAAGATGCGCGATGGAACGTAATGCTTGCCGGGCGGCTACGGGCACTGAAGAGGTGAAGCTCTTTTTTTGCCCGAGTCATGGCAACGTAAAAGAGGCGGCTACTCTCTGCCTCATCTTCGTCGGGACGAGGGAAAAGATCCTTCGAGAGACCTATTACCATGACTATATCACCTTCCAGCCCTTTCGAGCTAGGCAAATTGTAGATCTTGACCGGAGCATAGGAGCTGCTTACCCGGCCGGAAAGGCGTTCTGCTTGCCATTCTCTTACAGCGTCCACGAGCCCGCTCGGGTTTTTTGCCGGCGCCACAAGCAGCCCGCAGGCCTTCAGGAAAGGCGCCAGCGCGTCCCGTTTGGAGCCTTCCTCGACGAGCAGGCCCTGTGCTTCCGTGATACATGCGTGGAGTGCCGAAAGGAACTCATTGTCGGCATCCGTTGAGGAGCGGTAGGACAGAACCGAATGCAGGGAATTCCCCTCCGAAACGTCGCTCCAAAAGCTAGCCACCAACTCCGAGGCGGCAATGCGCTTCGTTTTAAGCTTGTTGTCGTCGGCCTTGACCTTCTTGGTCAGGGAATCGTGGTTATTAATCACGAGGTCCAGAAGATAGCGCAGGGCTATGTTTTCGTCTGGGTTCTCTGCCCAATCGGCCAGGACAGCGAATCGTACGAGCCCCTTCGGATCAACGTCGCTCTTATAAGTGAAATCTAGACGCCTTTTCTTCAGGGCGGCCTTGATGGGCTGCAGATACCTGCGGTTAGGGATGATAACGGTTACGGAGCACGACTTGATTTTTGCTTCAGCAATCTTCGCAATCATCCATGATTCATGCAAGTGTGACGGCACATCGTAGAAGACGATCTTGTTGTTTTCCGTGATCTTGTCACTAAACGTCGGATCCGGTTTACGGACAGTCTCAGGGTAGTGCTCAGCGACTACCGCACGAGCACCCCTGAGAATGTGCTCAGGACAACGCCAACTTCTTGAAAGGCGACCAAGCTTTGAGCCAGCACCGAAGTAGCGCCCAAACTCCCGAATGTATTTCGGGTTGCCTCCTCTAAACGAGTAGATACTCTGATCATCGTCGCCGACTACGAACAGTCCCTCTGGACGGGCTGCCGAAAGCAGCCGAATGAGCTCACACTGAGCCTCGTTGATGTCCTGATATTCGTCTACGAGCAGGTGACGTGTCCGTCCTTGCCATTCTGCCAACACATCTGGTGAAGTCCTCAGCGCTTCGGCGGCGAGGAGTATTTGGTCGTCGTAGTCCACTTTGCCGCACTTGCGCAGCAGTATCTTATACTCTTTGCAGATCTTGCATGTCTTGGACTCGTCGTCGGGTTTGCACATGCCCCGCTTTCGACATTCGTTCACAAGCTCCCCAGACTCTCTTTCGAATCCTGCAATCGTGGCAGCGTCCTCTAGGAGGACGGTCCTGGGAGGCTCCTCATGGATAAGGCCGTAATCCTCTGGCAGCCCGAACGACTCAGGTGAGGAGCCCACGATGGAGTTACCGAGGCTGTGCATGGTACATATGAGGCCCGGCACACTATCCGGCGGTATCGCTATGTCTTCTTTCGAAAGGCGTTCCCTCATATTGCGTGCCGCTTCGGTGGTGAACGTGATGACTGCAATCTCACCCGGGTTGATTCCCCGCTCCATAACGAGGTATTTCACCCTCATTGCGAGCTGCCATGTCTTCCCCGTACCCGGCCCTGCGAGCAGCAGGATCGGACCCTGGTGCTCCTTGTATGAAAGACTCGGTTCTTCTATCTCAATCATAACTCCCCCATTTCTTGCCACGGAGGCCCGAATTCATTCGTACGAAAGGGGATTGAAGGAATGCTGCGATACCGCCTTACATCTACCTCTGTTTGACCGGGCTTGACTCTGCTTGATACTTGGCAATCAGCTCGCGGATCGCTGGTACCAGAGCCGTGGGCACTTCCATGACCGTTTGGCCCCGATCTTCAAACGCGACTTCGTCCTCTGCAACCGCTTCCTCTTCGGTCTGTTCCTCGTAGTGTGCGAGGACCCTCTTCACACGCTCTTCATCCCACCCTGTCGGGAACCAATTCTCTTTCATCCTTTGCCGCAACCAACAAACGGGGAAGCGGGATAGAACCAGCGTCCCCGCCTCTTCAGTGTCCTCTGGTGGCCTCCCCAGGGAGATTCAACCCCTGTAGCCCGCGTGAAAGGGCGATGGCGCGGTTTGGGGATCATCGTCGAAACACCCCTAAATTGCGCCCTTCCCGGCGTCCCGCCGTTTTACCTGAACCCCGCTTGCCCCATCTTCGCAAAAGAATTACTCTTTTGCAAGCAAAGGGAACCGGAGGGTCGTTCCCACAAAAAATGGCCTCCCCTTTTATTACCGGAAAGTTTACCGACTCACGCTGGAACGGTGCGCGGAAAAGCTATCAAGAGATCGGGCCGCGTCCTCACGGGACCGGCCGCTTTCAAAATCCCCCCGCACCCCCATAGGCGCTAATCTACGACTTCGTACCCGGCTTTGTCGGTTCGTCATTCCGGCGAACCCCGGATCGGCGTCCGGGGCAGGCGCGGGAATCCGGTTCTTTCTTGAAGAGTCTGGACCCCGGCTTTCGCCGGGGTGACGGTGCAGGAGACACCACTTCGTAGATCTTGTTTTGATGGGTTTTCCCCCCACGGGACCTAAGATAGCGCCTATGCGCGCACCTCCCTTTACGAAAGGAGCGACAGGGGGGATTTCATTCCACGGGCCCAAGGACCGTGCGCCTGAATCACTGAGTGGCCCGGACGTCACACATCCGGGTCACGAAGCGACAAGAGGAAGAAGGGCTGCATCGACGATGCTGCTGTTTGTTGCCAAACTTTGGCTTAGTGCACCGTTTCCCAAATACGGTCGCATGTTGACCATCCGCAGGGACTCATCCTCGTCATTCCGGCGAAAGCCGGAATCCAGCCTGCTCAAGGGTATCCGCCTTCCTGGACCCCGGCTTTCGCCGGGGTGACGGGCTATAATCCGAAACCGCATTTGCGCCACACGTTATACCAAGTTGCGATCAGATAGGTACTGAATATTGCTCACCATTGAAGAACTCGT
>CAZCDS010000084.1:0-25532 GCA_964497585.1 uncultured Syntrophaceae bacterium | reverse complement strand
CACCGGAAAAGTACTGGCTGCCTGAATCACATCAACTTAAGGAACGTGACACTAGCGTTTCGCACGGAACAGATTCGCCAGAGGGTTATCTACGGTGTGCGTCAATCGAGGGCCTTCCGGGAGGCAGCCACCCGCTACTTGAACGAGGCCACAAAGGCGACCATAAGAGAAGATGCTCGCAACCTGAAGTATCTCGACCCGATTATAGGGGATCTTCCACTTGAAGGGGTTCACATGGGCTCGCTACAGCCGTTCATCGAGAAACGCAGGAACCAAGGCGTAAAGAATCGGACCATCAACTACGGTTTACAGACGGTCCGGCACATCTTGAATCTTGCAGCGTCCGAATGGTTAGACGAAAAAGGACGGCCTTGGTTGGACCGAGCCCCCAAGATCAAGCTTCTGAAGGAGTACGACAGGAAGCCCCCCTGCCCCCTATCCTGGGAAGAACAGGCCAGACTGTTCAACGCGCTGCCTCCGTATCTCGCAAAGATGGCTTTGTTCAAGGTCAACACCGGGTGCCGTGACCGGGAAGTATGTAACCTGCGGTGGGAGTGGGAGGTTCCGGTTCCCGAGATGGACACGAGCGTCTTCATTATCCCTGCCTATGCGGTCAAGAACCGGCAAGACCGGCTTGTGGTGCTCAACAGGATGGCATGTGCCGTGGTTCAGGAGATGCGAGGAGTTCACCCGGAGTACGTCTTCACTTATCGGGGAAAGCCTCTGCGGACCATGCTTACAAGCGGCTGGAAGCGTGCAAGAGCACGAGCCGGTCTCCCTGATGTCCGCGTGCATGACTTGAAACATACCTTCGGGCGCAGGCTTAGAGCAGCCGGAGTCTCTTTCGAGGATCGTCAGGATCTTCTCGGGCACAAATCCGGGAGGATCACAACCCACTACAGCCGCCCGGAATTGGAGGCTCTGATAGCGGCGGCAAACAAGGTCTGTGTCTCCGAAAGACACAAAATTGACACAATGGTGATTCTGAGACAAAAACCCCGCCTCGTCGCCGTCAAGTAACCGGGCGGGATTCTTAGGTTTTCTTTGGTACCCCCGGCAGGGATCGAACCTGCGACCTGCGGATTAGGAATCCGTCGCTCTATCCACTGAGCTACGGGGGCACGAACTCGGCGGTGGTCGGCCTTGCGGAATCGTTGCAGTTTAGGTTCAAGCTACCGGCGGAGTCAACGGTTTTCCCGCGCTCCTCGGCAGGTCACGATCCTTTGGGAATCGGCTCCACATCGCATTGGTCGCCAAAGGTCTCGGCCAGTTCCCTTTGGAGAGCCCCGAGATTGTCCTGGTCTTCCAGTTCGACGACTAGTTCGCCCTCGTCAAAGCACTTCAGGCGGCCGTGTCTCTCGAAGATATCCACTGCTTTTCCCGGATCCACGGTTATCCAGCCTTTCATCCTCTTCACGAGCTCTTGGCCGGTGAACTCCCTTTCGATTGTAAGGTCTACCTGCCGCTTCTTGCCCTTCCACCCAATCAGAGCCGGCTTGACGAGAATCGGCATGACCGGGTCGAACATGGCCGCGCATCGAAACCAGACCCTAGCCCTGATCATCGTGATTTCTTCTCCTTCACTGAAATAAGAATGCTGACCACGCGGGCCCTCGCTTAAACGACAGCAGCCGCGGCGAAATCGCTTATCGGTTCGGGTGTGTGAGCATCCGGATCCTCGACAACCGGCTCCTTTGATCAACCCCAGAATATACCATTTTGGACGGTCTCGACAAGGCGCTAAGAAGAATTTGTTCAGAAATGCCGAGAGATTCCCTGAGCTTTCCAACGAGGCGTCGGTCGCGTGCCGACCCGACTCCGGCTTGTGTGTAGGGGGAACCACTTCCTCCGAGAGACCTTGTTGTCGGTTCCGCGTCCACTCCCGCGCGGGCATCGGTTCGGTCCTCGATGCTTTGCCTGGGAAATCGGGGTGCAAGAAAAATAACTTCCCAAAGAGATCGAACTGTGTTATAGAGTATTTAATTAAACAATGAATTTAATAGATAAAAAGACCCCTAACCCCCGAAAAGGAAGTCGAAGCCAGCTAATGCAGAAATCTCGATCCGCTCTCGTGCCTACTCTCCCTTTGGCCTTCACCTTTCTGTGTGGGCTTCTCATTGCAACATGGATGATCCCTTCGCAGACGGAAGCGCGCTACTCAGAGGCCTGGATCGCCCAGAAAAGGCCGGTGAAGCACAAGACCGTCAACAAGAATCTTCAGAAAAGCGCTAGGCACAGTTCGAAGAAGACGGTCAAGCACAAGAGAAGCCACAAAGAACGAAGCCGAGGAGTGCAGGCCAAGGCCGTGTACTGCGTGGACCTCGCAAGCAAGCGCACGCTCATGGCGCGCAACGCGGACCGACAGCTCCCCGTGGCAAGCCTGACTAAGCTCATTACCGCGCTCGTGGTCCTCGATCACATGTCCCTGAATCATAGGGTCCTTGTCCCGAAGCACGTAAGGATGGTCCCCAAATCGCGGGCGGGACTGAGGCCCGGTGACCGACTGACTGTCAGGGATCTTCTTCACGGCATGCTCATCGGATCTGCGAACGATTGCGCGGAAACGCTGGCCTGCGCTTTTCCGGGAGGAAAAGACAAATTCCTTCGGTCTATGAATAGAAAAGCGAAATCTCTCGGGACGCGCCACACTTTCTTCTACACGCCGAGCGGGCTGGATCGCAAATGGGTGGTAAGGAAGCATGGCAAGACCAAGGTCAAGGTCAAATCTAACGTCTCTACCGCACGGGAAATCGCGCGGATTGCACGAACGGCCTTTTCCAACAGGACGATCCGGTCGATCTGTCTGAAGAGAAAGTACGTCATGAGGGGCAGGCGGTCGGGCCGGCACTATACGGTTCGAAACACGAACAAACTCCTTCGTGACAGGCTCCCGATTGTCGGTGGAAAGACCGGTTACACCAACCGCGCGGGCCACTGCCTAGCAAGCAAGTTCAGAAAAGGCCGCAAGGTCTTTCTCATCGTTGTGCTCGGGAGTCCGGATCATTTCCGCGACACTCGTCTCGTCTATCGGATGGCCATGCAAAAGAGCGGTCATCCCCGCGTCAAGGCCCCGTCCCGAAAAGAACGGCACAGGACCGTCCTGAGGCGGAAAATCGCAGCAGACGGACCGACGCCACCGTTACGCTTATTCTCCTCGATATATTGATGAACTCACGAGGACAATCTGCCTCAAGACTGTTCGAGAGATGTGAGAGGTCAGGGCTCCGTGTGCCTTTGTGGCGGGAATTTCCCGTATTGTTCGCGTCTCGGGGGGCGAATATTCCGTTCGCGATGTCGTCCGAGTGGGCTGCGAGGATCATTCCTTGGGGAGGATGAAGAGGAAATTCACCCATTCTCCTGGTCGGGCCTCGCACCAAATGCGTCCCCCATGGGCCTCGATGATCCGACGGATATTATACAGTCCAAGACCGGTCCCTTTCTTGTTCTTGGTATGCTCGTCATCACCCCGGTAGAACTTCTCGAAGATCCTCTCTACTTGATCGGGAGCCACGCCGGGCCCCTGGTTCCAGACGTTGAAGATATAGGCATCAGGTTGTTCAGACACTCCGTACGAGATGTTTCCGTCCGGGTGGCGGTACTTGAGCGCGTTGCCGAAAAGATTGCGGTATACGATCTCGAGCAGACCGGCGTCGCCATGAAGTTGCACAGCCCCGACTCCGCCCATGCTCGTATCGTACGTGTCGAATGAATCGGGGTAACGCTCCTTCAGCCCGACCATGGCAGGGTAGATGACCTGCCGGTAGAAATCGCCTATCAGCTTCTTGCGCGGTCGGAGTTCTCCGTGGTCCAGCTCGGCCATGACGAGGAAGTCCTTGCTCATGGCTTCGAGAAACTTGGAGTGGTGATATACCATGCGGAGCTGCTCTCGTCTGTCCCGGTCCGTCTCGGTCCTGAGCAGCCGGTCGACGAACCCGCTGATCACGATGAGGGCGTTCTTGGATTCATGGCTGATGAAGTGTATCGTCTCCCGGTAGTTCCGGTTGAGCCGCTCCAATTCTTCTATGATCGCCTTCTCCGAAGTGATGTCCTTGCTGATACCGATAGTGCCGTGGGTAACCCCCTCCCCATCTTTGAGGACGGACAAGGTCAGTGAAATGTCACGGAATTCCCCTGACTTGGTCTTAAGTCGGGTTACGTAATTGCGAACCCCTCCGCAGGTCCGGACCTTCGCCAGAATCTGTTCTCGCTCTTCCGCGTGCTCCCACAAATCTGAGATCGGAAGTCCCTGAACCTCGTCCGCGTCGTACCCGAGAATTTTCTCCGCGCCTGGGTTGAATTCCACGATGCGTGAGTCGAGGTCCGTTGTGATAATCATATCATCGGACGATCTGAGTATCCCTTCTAGATAACTTGTCTCCTTGGCAAGCGCCTCCGTACGGCTCCACATCTCCTTGGCCAGGTTTCCGGCGAGCTTCCTGTAACGCCCTTCCGATTTGCTGAGCGCCTGCCACTCACGTGAGAATTCCAACTGACGGGCTATCATATCAGCCGCGGCCTTGAGAAAATCCACGGCTTCCCGCGGAAGAGCGGACGGTTGCGGGACCGCTACACACAGACGTCCCGTTGCCTCGTTGGAAACGACAATATCCGCGTGAAGGACACTGGGGGGTTCCGTCGCTCCCGTAGGGGCGCCATAGATTTTGTCATCCAATTCCACCCAGAGCTTGAGGTCGTCATTCTCGCCGAGTGTCGCCTTCAGGGACTCCACGATTTTCACCATCACCCTGTCGAAGGATTCGGCGTCAGCCTGTTCTCTTGGAACGCTGAGCAGAAGACGGCACACATCCATCGCGCATTCCCCGGGCGACTGAGGCTGCTCTGACTTCGCCACGGAGCGCGGCCCCGGGCCGAGAGATCGGATCGTCTCCAGCACGCAATTTCCTTCGACCTCATCCTGGATGTGGCGCACCGACACGCAATAGTTACTTCCCCGCCTCTCGTACAGCGCGTCCAGGACCGGCTCGGCCCTGCCAGCGAGGATCTCTTCAAGGGGACAGAAAGGACATGGTCCGCTCAGACCAGCTAGGTCC
Organism: uncultured Syntrophaceae bacterium; assembly: GCA_964497585.1. Lineage (GTDB taxonomy): Bacteria > Desulfobacterota > Desulfomonilia > Desulfomonilales > Desulfomonilaceae > CAZCDS01. The sequence goes on along the minus strand of CAZCDS010000084.1, from coordinate 20,481 downwards.
TCGTAGCAAAGTCCCCCCCTATCCATATTGATCGATTTGGCCAAGCGAGAATTTAACCGCAGAATTTTCTTGTGGGGGCCGATCAGGGCAGCTCCCTCAGGGAAGCACTCTAAGAGCGTCTCTGCGTCTAGGTGGATCATCACCCCTCGGAAAGGATTGGGCACCGAATAACGGATCGCCTTCCCGGCCGATACCCCAGCGGGAAAGCCTCACAACGATCAATTCGAAAGATCCGTTCGACCGCGGCCTTGCGGGGTCGCCCTTCGGGCGGCTAAGAACGTCACAGCTCTTTCACGGCGCGCTCCAGCACAGAGCCGTCGACGTCCGCCTCAAGCCTCCCTGACTTCAATTAGCGCAGTTTGGAATACAAGTCAACGGATAGCCGCGTCCTCAGCCCCGCTTGCCATTTTCTCAAGTGAATCTGCAATCATCTTCACATAGGTGAACCATGCGTGTTGTTCACCTTGCGAGCCAATGGATAAGACTCCCCCCATCTCTCGGGATGAGCCTCACTTGATCAGGAGTCCAAGGAAGTAGCCGCCGGCGACCGCAGAACCTATGACGCCCGCCACATTCGGGCCCATCGCGTGCATGAGCAAATAGTTGCGGGGATTCTCCTTCATTCCCATGTGCTGGACTATCCGGGCGCTCATGGGAACCGCGGACACCCCACACGCCCCGAGCATGGGATTGAAAGGCTCCTTGGAAAGCTTGGACATGATCAGCCCCAGCACGACCCCTCCGACGGTCCCCATGGCAAAGGCGAAAAGTCCGAGTCCCAGCACCATAAGAGTCCGTATCTGTAGCACCTTTTCCGAAGGCATGGACGCGCCGATGCCGAGCATCAACAATATCGTGATGATATTGATGAAATCGTTCTGGGCCGTCTTTGAGAGCCTTTCCACAACGCCGCTCTCTCTAAAGAGATTCCCGAGCATGAGCATCCCCACGAGTGGAGCAGATCGTGGAATGAGTAGGATCACAACGAACATGGTGATCAGGGGGAAGATGATCTTCTCCAATTTCGATACGGGCCGCAGTTGCGGCTGCATCAGGATCTTCCTCTGCTCCTTGGAAATAAGAGCACGGATAATTGGGGGCTGAATAATGGCAACCATGGCCATGTAGCTGTACGCGGCCGTGGCGGTTATGCCGAGGATTTCCGGAGCCAGCAATGCCGTGGTAAAGATCGTGGTGGGTCCGTCTGCACCACCTATGATACCGATGGAGCAGGCCTCGGGAATGCCAAAACCGAGCAGGATCGCGCCGAGAAACGATGTGTAGATCCCGATTTGCGCGGCCGCTCCGAGCACAAACGCCTTCGGATTGGCGATGAGTGGGCCGAAATCGGTCAGGGCTCCAATGCAGAAGAAGATGAACTGCGGGAGGATAGGCCACTGGTAAAGCCCGTACTTGAGAATGATTCCCAGGACCCCCGCCTGCCCCATTGCCTGGCCCGCCACCGGTTCGGTCATCAGGCCGGTGATCGGCAGGTTGGCAAGGATCATTCCCGCTCCTATGGGGAGCAGTTCATAGGGTTCCCACTCCTTTTTGATCGCCAGATAGATGAACCCCAGGCCGATCAGGAGCATTACCAGGTTACCTACCGACAACGCGGATATTCCCGTCTGTATTCCTAGAAACATCTTGCCCAGCTCCTACCTAATCCTTCCACCGGAGGCTGCTGTGGGCTCCCGGCCGCTGAAAGCGCGAGAAGCCCTCAAGCGGTCGTCCAAGGGGCGCCTAACCGGTGGAAGGGGTGACTCCTATCCTTTCTGGTTTGCAGTCGAGAGGATCCTCCGGCCAGACGCCACTCATGCGCCTCCGCCTTCCGGAACCGATTCAGTGCATACGCACAGATCACGAGGCGGTCCCATCTTCCTCTTTTGGTTTTTCCAGTTTCTGAACGACCTTGCCAATGAGCCAAGTGAGGACGGCCAGCAAGACCATGATCACGAATACCGCCCCGAACCCGGCCACCATAATGTGGATCACTTCCGTCCATTGGACTTGGTTTTCCATGAGGATCTATCCTTTCCGCCAATCCCGAGTGAAGGCTCAGGGAACCTGAGATATCAACTGCCCGGATGAATGCCGTGCCCTGCCTCTCGCTCGATGATGTTACTGCAGACGCGCTCTAGCACCCACGCGGGGAGGCTTACGAAGAGTCAGCCTGTCGGCCATCCCCGCCGGCCCTGGGACTACTGGCCTACTCCCGCGCCCTCTTCCGCCAGTGTCGGATTTGCGCGCGCCCTTCACTTGTTCGGCTTTGCCCGGAAAATCCGAATAAACAATCACTTTATCAACCATCAGGCCAAAGTCAACAGATTTTACGTCGGCTCAGCGCGCAACATCCAGTAGTCCCGGCCACGTTACCTTGACTGTGATCCGGCACAGTGGTACGATCAGCCCTGGACCGTCGCTTATTGGAGGAAGAGGTGAAAGGTGTCGTCCTCGCGGGCGGACTCGGGACCCGGCTCTACCCGCTGACCAAGATTACCAACAAGCATTTGCTCCCTGTGTACGACCGGCCCATGGTAACCTACCCGATTGAATGCCTGGTCAAGGCTGGCATCAAAGACATCTTGCTCGTCACCGGGGGAAACAATCCCGGCGATTTCCTTAAGCTGCTCGGCAACGGAAAGGAATACGGGCTCGACAACATCAGCTATGCGTATCAGGAAGGAGAAGGGGGTATCGCGGACGCGCTGTCGCTTGCCGCGAATCACGCGGCCGGAGGGCCGGTCTGTGTCGTTCTCGGTGACAACATCATCGAGAAGAACATCAGGGCAGCCGTTGAACAATACCGAAGCGAGGGAACCGGAGCCAAGTTACTCCTCAAGCAGGTCCCCGACCCACAGCGCTTCGGGGTGGCCGTTTTCGACGGAGACAGAATCGTCGGCATTGTAGAGAAGCCCCAGGACCCGCCCTCTTCGTACGCGGTTACCGGCATTTACATGTACGACCGGCAGGTCTTTGATTTCATCAAGACTCTCACCCCCTCGCAACGGGGAGAACTTGAAATAACCGACGTGAATAACCTTTATTTGGAGAACGGCACTCTGACGTGGGCCGAACTCGATGGCTGGTGGACAGACGCCGGCACCTTTGATTCGCTTCTGAGAGCCTCCAATCTCGTCGCGCAGGGCGGCGCGAACAACGTCTGAAAGGAACCATGCAGGGTAAGAAATTCAAACCGCCGGACTCCAGTCTAATCAACGGCGTTGTGGTGACCCCGCTGAGAGTGATCCCTGACGAGCGGGGACGATTAATGGAGATCCTCAGGTGTGACGACCCCTTCTTCATGGGGTTCGGACAGGTCTATCTCAGCACCGTCTATCCCGGAGTCGTCAAGGCATGGCATTACCACAGGAATCAGACCGATTGTTTCACCTGCGTCAAGGGCATGGTAAAGGTGGCCTTGTACGACGACCGGGAAGGCTCTCCCACGAGGGGTCTCGTGAACGAAATCTACGTGGGCGAGCATCAGCCCTGCCTTGTCGTGATTCCCAAGGAAGTCCACCACGGATGGAAGTGCGTATCCGCGTGCGAGGCCTACGTGATCAATTTGCCCACGGAGCCGTACAACCGGTCGGATCCCGATGAGTTCCGCACGGATCCGCATGATCCCGCTATCCCGTACGACTGGTCGAGAAAAGACGGATAGACGTCAGGAGTCCGAATCCTATCAGTCTCGGAAAAAGGCGCTGCATCGCGCTTGCGTATCGCCAACAGGGCCTCTATGAAACTCCTCGTCACAGGCGGCTGCGGATTCATCGGTTCCAATTTCATTCTCTTCCTGTTGGAATCGCGACCCGACGTCCGTGCTGTCAACCTCGATCTTCTCACATACGCGGGAAACCTCGAGAATCTCCAGGATGTTAAGCCTTACGGCGACCGGTACCGCTTCGTCCGCGGAGACATCGCGGATCGGGAACTGGTCAACTCTCTGGTCGCGGAGGGTTTCGACACGGTGGTGAATTTCGCGGCCGAGTCTCACGTGGATCGCTCCATCGTGGATTCCGCCGCGTTTGTACGAACGAACGTGCTTGGAACTCAAGTGCTTCTCGACGCCTGCCGCGAGCACAATGTCACGCGTTTCCTCCAGGTGTCCACCGACGAGGTGTACGGCTCACTCGGCCCGGAAGGGGCCTTCACCGAGGATCACCTCATCGCGCCGAACAGTCCCTATTCGGCTTCCAAGGCGTCGGCTGATCTGCTCGTCCGTTCCTATCATCAGACGTATGGCATGGATGTGGTAATCACCCGGTGCTCCAACAACTACGGCCCGTTCCAGTTCCCTGAGAAGCTTATTCCACTGATGATCACCAATGCCATGGCCGACATTGAACTACCTGTCTACGGCGACGGCATGAACGTGCGGGACTGGATCCACGTGACGGATCACTGCCGGGCCATTGAACTCATCCTTGACAAAGGACGTCCCGGTGAGATCTACAACATTGGGGCAAACACCGAGTACCCCAATGTGGAAATCGTACGACAAATCCTCAAAAGGCTCCACAAGCCCGAATCGCTGATTCGTTTTGTCGAGGATAGGCCTGGACACGACCGCAGGTACGCCATCGATTCCTCGAAGTTGAGAACCGAGATCGGATGGGAACCCCAGGTAGAGTTCGAGAACGGATTGGATCACACCATACTCTGGTACGTGGAACACGAAGCATGGTGGCAACGTGTAAAGAGCGGCGAATACCTGACATTCTACGAGAAATGGTACGGGAACCGGTGAGAGAAAAATCAGTAAGACCGGTTCAATATGCGTCAGCTTTGGAAGGAGTGAGATGGTTCCCCTCACCCTCGGCGGTGATCCCGGGTCACGTGCTTGACGGCAAAGCGCTGAAATCTACCGAGCCACTCAAGCCTTCCCTGATCCGACTGACGCTCGATCCTCTCACGGCTCCCAGGTCCTCCGGCAGGGAGAGCCGATGAACATACAAAGGAAAGGCACACGCAAAATACATATAGGAGCCGTTCCTATCGGCGGCGCAGCATCCATCGCGGTTCAGTCCATGACAAACACCGAGACCGCTGATGTCGGGTCTACGGTGCGTCAGATTAAACGCCTCCAGCGCGCGGGGTGCGAAATCATACGGGTCAGTGTGCCGAATAGAGCTGCAGCTCGGGCCCTCTCAGAGATCCGCTCTCGGATCTCCATGCCGCTGGTTGCGGACATCCATTTCGACCACCGGCTCGCGCTCGCGGCGCTCGAAAACGGCGTGGATGGCTTGCGTCTCAATCCCGGCACCATCGGGAACCGAAACAAAGTCAGAGAGGTCACGAGAGCAGCGATCGCACGCAACGTCCCTATTCGCATTGGCGTCAACGCGGGCTCTCTGGAAAAGGATCTGTTGGCAAAGTACGGAGGACCCACGCCCGAGGCCATGGTGCAAAGCGCGCTCGGGCACGTGAAAATCCTTGAGATGGAGGGATTCGACCTCATCAAGATCTCACTGAAAGCGTCGGATGTGCCGCGTACGGTAGAAGCGTACAGGCTCCTCTCACGAACCGTGGACTATCCCCTGCACGTGGGGATCACCGAGGCCGGTACCCTCGTTCCCGGCGCGGTGAAATCCGCGCTGGGCATCGGCCTGCTACTCGCGGAGGGCATAGGCGACACGATACGCGTCTCCCTGACCGCTCCTCCCGAGGAAGAGATCCGAGTGGCATACGCGATACTGCGATCGCTCGGCATCAGACACAGAGGGGTGGAACTCATCTCCTGCCCCACCTGCTCACGCACGGAAATCGATCTGCTCCGACTGGCTAGGAAAGTGGAACGGGCCGTGTCAACAATTCAGGCCCCTCTGAAGGTCGCGGTAATGGGATGCGCCGTCAATGGGCCTGGAGAAGCAAAAGAAGCGGATGTCGGAATTGCCGCGGGCCGCAAGAAAGGGGTGCTCTTCAAGAAAGGGCGGCGGGTGGGGATGTGTGAGGAGATGGATCTCCTCCCGGCACTTCTGTTCGAGATCGAAAACATGACCGGCGAAAAGGTTCGTTTCAGGAGAGGAGCCAAGAGGATGTTGTGAAGCCGGGAAACCATGCTCTTTTGCCACGAACATGCTGAGCTTGCTGCTTTTTTTGTACCCGGCAAGATCGCCCAGGGAAAGTTGACCGCAAGGACAACTCCCCCATCTCTATCATATTTGACTTACACTGTTGACTCTAATGTCTTTAAATGATAAAAGCAACTAATCATATAGCTTGTGCCGTCGTGGAGGCCTGATCGGAACCCCGCAGGTCTTCCCGTCGCCGGATCGAATCTGATTTTCAGACCCGTGGTTGGCGCGTTCGCGCTGGATCGAATTTCTGCTAAACGCCGGACTACCGGCAGGGTCAAGTTTCCCCACAATCTATCGCTATGCCTCCGCAGCCGCACGAGCTCGTACAGAGAGACTCTCAGGAAGACGGAACGTGATCTCATTCCATTTACCAAGGTTGACTGAAGATCGACATACCGGCGGTTGGGCACGTGCCTTGGTGATCCTCGCGTTTCTCTGCGCGGTGGCGGCGGCGGAGCAGGCAAGCGCGTCCCAGGCGCCGGGCATAGACTGGCATCGAGTTGCCAGGTTACAGCCTGACCTTAAGGTGCTGGTTCTCATCGAGTCGGATCGACCGATAGAGCTCGAGGATCTTGCACTCCTGGCTGACCAGGGTCTGGTACCCGGAGATCGGGATCCGGGCTTGGTGCTGGGACTCCGCCACGCGGTTTTCTCGACCAAGGTGGGGAAATGGTTCTCAAAGGGCCGGCTGCCCGATCATCTGAAGGGGAAGCTGCTGGATCGCTTCGTGATGAGCGGTATCTATCGCACAAGTTTCAGGGTTGAGAAAGAGGACTATTGGGGACCGTTGAAACTGTCGATTACCGCGCCCCGCAGTGGCTTCGGGAGAAGGCTTTTGTCGTCGCAGGTGGTTGTTCGGCCGAGGGTCGAGAGCGTCATACGAGTCGACGAGGCCGGCAATCGCTGGGTAGATGCAGAGTTTCCCGAAGTTCATCCGGGACAGACGATCAAGTTCCACTTCGCTTTCAAGTATCTCGTGGACGTGGCCGCCTTACTGAAACACGATCTCATGCTCGTGGAACCGACCGATCTTCAAGCCATTCCCGATGACGTGCAGGTTTTCCTGAGTCCGGGATACAAGATCAACCCCAGGCTGCCCCCGGCTCTGGCATGGGCTCGAGAGGGAGGGCCCGCCCCGCCGGACGCCCGCCGCGAGTACCAGCGTATTTCAATGTTTCTTAAGAGCCGTGTGCAGTACGACATGCCCAAGAGAAAACGATACTTCGGAGGTCGCGCGGTTTACTACGACCTGGACGATATGTATCAGCCGATCACGACGACCTTGGCTCGTCGCAAAGGAGCCTGTCCTGACACGAGCCTCATCGAGTGCGCGTTTCTGCGGGCCCGCGGCATACCCTGCCGAACCGCGGGCCGATTCGGCCACTTTTTCACGCTCCTGTACGTGCCGGGGAGAGGGTGGATGTCCAGTTCGGTCACGCCGACCGGCATTCCGCTCATTTTGGCGCCTGGTCCTGACAATATCGCGTATCAGAAATGGAGTCCTCGCATTCCTCTCAGGACAATTCTCTGGGAGGCGCGAGTCCGTTTTGAGCCTGTGGAGGATTGAATATGTCAATGAGCCGTTTGGTATTCGCGCCCTATGACCCCAGTCGACATAGTGAAGTTCGTCGGCTCTTTAGTGAGTACCGGCACAAGGATCACCAACTCGGGGCAATGGACGTTTCGAAGAGGCGGATGGCAGAGTATCTGCAGAAGACCCTCTCTCACGCGAACAATCAGAGCATCTGCCTGCGCGACGAAGGACGCCTCGTGGGCCTCATTTCGCTCAAATCCCTCCCGTGGATGAGCGAGCACTTCGGTCTCAAGATGTACGCGGTGGCGCATTTGCTCGCACAGGAGTCGGAAGGCCCGCTGGTACGAGCGCGCCTGCTGAGGTACGTGATCGAGGAGCTTCCCGAGGTCGACTTCCTCGACTGCCGCGTTGCCGTGGACGACGTACACGGAGCCCACGCCCTGGAAATCTGCGGGTTTCGCTATGTGGGGACGGAGATTTACCTGGGCCAGCCACTGGAGCCTCGTGAGGAACCGGACCTGCACCCGTATTTTGAGATCGACACCTGCGGCGTTGCCGACCGTGAGCAGGTGCTGCAAATTGCGGAAAGGACGCACATACACAACCGATTCGTGTACGACCCGAAGATAAACATCAACGCGGCCAAGTCACTGTATCGAAGGCTCGTATCCAATTGCTTCACCCAGGAACAATTCCACGTCCTCGTCGCGCGCTGCCGTGGATCCGTTCAGGGCTTCATTATTTCCAAGATAAATTCCAGCTTCAGCGAGACGGTCGGCAAGACGTGCGGTAGCCTCGATTTCATCGGCGTGCGACCCGACTCCCGAAACAAAGGCCTGGGAGCCGCGCTCAACGAGTGGGCTCTCTACCACATGGCCGAAAAAGGGGCCCGATTCGCCGCAGTACGAACACTCGCTAACAACTATGCCGCGCTCGCCACGTGTTATCGTACCGGGTTCAAAGTGACGTCCACCAGCCTCCATTTTCACCGCTGGATACACCGACCGGCTCGGTCGGTCGCCCTCGGGGACCGTTCTGAGGCGTCATATGACCAGCGAGTCGTAAGCGCCGGCGCGTTCGCCTGAACGCTACGCCCCTCGTTCACGTCCGGAACCTTCTTGACGGCAGTTCATCCGACCGTGCAGGCACGGTGCAAAACCGCATCAATACTCGGCGTTGTTGCTGGGTCGTCCCACCGTTCGGTCGGTTCCGAGGTACCGAGTCACGAGCAGTGGGAATGAAGACACCGATGCGACCTGCGTCCAGGTCAGTGGAACAGGGGCGCCGTGCCCTTCCCGTCCAGAAGACAAGAGCAGTTGACTGAAGCGCGAGGAGAGGCCTCCCCGAGGGGAGAGGAGAAGATTCCACCCGCGGATCACCGGTCCGTGAGTGAGTGAAAGGCAGTGAACAGGCAACCAAGCAACGGCGCGGCCTTGACGAGAAAAACATGATATTCAAGGAGGTTAGTACGTATAGATCAGGTGCGACTGCCGATCAAATTCGGCGGATGAGGTTAAGAATCTTGACAAGTTTCACGCACTTCGCTAGCCTAGGGGGTGTTCCATGCATATAGCGACTTCTTGATTTCCAGGGGGTATGCGATGACCAAGGCTGATCTCGTCAGTAAGATTGCAGAGGAAGCGGGTATCACAAAAAAGGCCGCGGGTCTGGCTCTTGATGCATTCGTTGGAGCAGTTCACGATGCATTGAAGAAGAAAGAGGGGTCGATCCGGATTTCTGACCTGGGGACCTTCAGGGTGCTCCGCAGGAAGGCCCGAAGTGGCGTGAACCCGCAGACGCAGAAGAAAATGAAGATTCCTGCCATGAAAGTCCCGAGGTTCGCCCCTTCGAAAGCTCTCAGGGAAACCGCGAAAAAGAGCAAGTGAGATCCTGAAGGCTGGATCGCGATGAACAAATCCGATTTGACGCGGGCCCTGGCCAAGGAGCACAATCTTCCCTTGCGCAAAGCCGAGGAGATCGTCGATAGAGTTTTCGACACAATGTCCAAGGCCTTGATCAAGGGGGATCGCATCGAGATAAGGGGATTCGGTGCGTTCTCCGTCAGGGAGTACGAGGGCTACGTCGGCCGTAATCCGAAGACTGGGGACAAGATATCGGTCTCCGGCAAACGACTACCGTTCTTCAAATGCGGAAAAGAGCTGCGTGAACGGTTGAACGAGCCGTAGAGTATTGGCCCCGACGGTGACTCCTCGGGAGGACCGAATTCTCTTAAATCGTCAGGCCGCACGAGCAAAGGGCAGTCTCGAGGACTGTTCGGGGGACGCCGTTCTTGTGCTAGGTGACGAGTGACCTATTTTGGACTTACCTCCATCCCCTTACCCTAGCGACCGAACACCGGTATTTTGCTGGAACCGCAAAGTGGCCCCCCCGGGCGAGCAGCACGATTTTCGTCTCAAAAGATGAAGACTGCCTCGGGCACGTTCAGGATCCGGGCGTGCAAATATTCTCCCAGGGTCCCAGCCAGACGGTGGCCGCGTATGCAGTGGGACACTCAACTCTTGGCTCCTTGACAGCGGGGCGGGGCGTGTGTGCTCCCTCATTAGGGCGGTTCCCTTTCTCTGATCCGTTCGGCCGGGTCCGTGTGCTTTCACCGGCAATAAATCTGTAGCACCTGTGTGACTCGGTCGCGTTGAAGCGGTTTGGGGAGATGGTCGGTCATACCTGCTTCCAGACAGAGTTCTCTGTCGCCCTTCATGGCCATTCCGGTCATGGCTATGATAGGGGCGGTGATGCCGCCTCGTCTGAGAATTCGTGTGGCCTCCAGTCCGTCAATCTCCGGAAGCTAAAGATCCATGAAGATGACATCGTAATTGCCTACCTTCGCTTTGTCTACAGCTTCTCGTCCGTCGTACGCGACATCCACCTTGTGGCCCATCTTGCGAAGGGTGAGCGCGACCATCTTCAGCTTGATCGGCTCGTCTTCCACGACCAGAACGCTCAGAGTCCTGAGGGACGGGCGGTCGGACTCTTCCTGGTCCGCACCAGGGATTGCGGCCATGAAGGTCGGTGCTTTCTCTAGCCACAGGTTGACTTCAAAGGTGGAACCCACTCCAGGCTCGCTTTGAACCGAAATCCTTCCGTTCATAAGGTCGGTGAGCTGACGACAGACGGCAAGTCCGAGTCCGGTTCCCCTGGGCTCGCCCGGCTGTGGCGAGTCGATCTGTGAGAAGAGCTCGAAGATCGACTCGAGCCGGTCCTCTTTTGTACCGACCCCGTGGCTCGGACGCGTATGGAGATGTTGACCTTATCGGGCGTTTCTCCGATGGTTCCTGGGCTCGTGAGGATTTCCCCGTTGTCAGTGAAATTCAATGCGGTGGACAGCAGCCGATTCTGGAATCGGACAGCCTCTTGCAATTGCTCGTTGAACAACTCTCGCTGGTTCTGCATGAGGTCGCCGATTCTTGTAAGCCTCTGCGCGTGCGCGTGAACTTTCTGTACTGGCTCAGGAGCTTCTCATAATGGGGGGGGGCCCCGGCGAGTTCGGGCAAGCCTGCGCGGTAAGGAGAGCGACCGCGTCCCGGATGGTCTTCAATTCGTCCCGAAAGAGGATATCCTCGTCCATGGTGGGATCATTCCTGTGATTTGGCCTCGAGAATGGAGACTACGGGCTCGACTTCTTCTCCGAATTCCTCTTCGCAATCCCTTAGGGTGTCGTTGTCCTTGTTGTATCGCCAGTTGACTACAATCTCATCGCCGCTGTCGGCGGTCTCTTCCAGCATATCAAAGAGATTATGACAATTACCCAACGCGGTCACATCGTCGAGCTGCTCTTCCCCGCGTCGATACCGGTCGAATCTCGCCTCGAGGATTGTGCATGAGCGTTCAATGACGGCCGGCACCGCTCGACCATCATTTCCTTCAAGCGCTTGCCTCCGAAGGAGAAGCACCGAACCGGTCAAGAGAGCCGTCCGTAGCCAACCATATTCTCAATGCCGGTCTGTTACGAATTATGGAACAGCTCTGGTGGATGCGTCAAAAGCAAGCTCTCACGATCAAGACGGTATCAACCGAAGCACGGACCGCGTAACATTCTCCACAGCCCTCTCGCACCAGGCGACGGGTACACCGTCCCCTCGGACCCAGAACGGGAGGAGATCGTCATAGTGAGCCGACAGAGGGTTGCCGCACTGGCCTCCGGGTAACGAGAAGAGACTCGCATCCCAGTCGCCCACGTCGATTACCGCGCGCAGCGAAGCGATCGCCAGCGGATTCCCCAAAGCATCCTGCGGTGGTACCGCGGCTTGGTTCACCGTATTGGTGTCTCCTCCGAAAGGGAACGGCCCGAGATTAAATATTCCGCGAAGAACCTTCCGCTCGCCGAGCGGGTGTCGAAGGGTCAACGGTCGGCAGACCCCCCACGCCCATCCCTTGGGATCGGGACCGAATGTGCTCTGCAAGGTTCTCACGACCTGTGTCAGAGCATCAGCCATCACATCGGGCCATGGAGCGTCGAACCATACTTGCGGCTGCTCCCGGAGCAGTCGAACAAGGTGTCCCACTCGGCGAACCACGAAGAGGCTGTATGGCGCGATCCGGTTGGTGGATTTCCCGAGCGCCCATTCCGAGGAACGGGGGGCCTTTGCGCGCGCCACCCGCCGACTCATCTCGGCAATGAACATCTCGAATACCGTGGCAGCGGGGGAATCCAGGGACACAGTTCCAGGCCGGCTCTCCATGAGTTCGAGCGCGAGCCGGACCTCGTCAGTCGTTGGGGGCACGCGGAGCAAGGTCTCGCGAAGCTCTTGCCAGACCATCGATTCCTCGTCCATCTGGAGCCCTCGGACACTGCTCCCGTCCCAGTCGTTGCGCGATCCGAGAGCCTCCACCAGGCGGCTCAGGCGGTACCCGTCGATGCAATCGACGCCGAGGTAAGGATTCTCTCCTCCCCGTGTTGCCAAGGTATTGGCAGTCGCGACAAAACCATGTTCCGGATTCTCGAGCCAGGGCATCTCGTCAAAGGGGATCGGGTCTTCGTGCCATCCGACCTCTTGATCCCAGCCTGGCAGCGGAATGGTTCCCCGGCCCTTGCGGCGCCGTGGAGCCTTGCCCACGAGGAACCATCCGATGGTCCCGGACGAGTCCGCGTACACCATGTTCTGGGGGGGACAAGGCCATTGGGCAAATGCCTTGCGGAATTCTCGGAAGGAACCGGCCCGGTACGGTTCGAAGAGGCGTTCGAGCGGCTCTTCCCGAAGCCACGTTGCCATGAGCGAGACCGCTTGAAACCCGCCTTCCAATGCGGGACCGATGATCGGCCCCCGACGCGTCTCGAGGACCTGTTCCACCACGTCTTGGCCACCCTTCACCACAATGGATTCCGACCGCACTCCGCACGGGACGAAACGGTCGCCTTCCCGGACGCTCGCCCCGTCAGGCCCGATCTCTTCCAGGAACAGGTCGGTGTTGTCCACGAATCCGTTGGTAACTCCCCACGCCGCGTATCCGTTGTGCCCGGCCGCAAAGATCGGAGCCCCTACGAAGGAGGCTCCGGCCACTCCCCACTCGGGACAACGCATGTGTGCGAGGTACCAGTGGGGAGGCAGCATGGGAGGAAGATGGGGATCGTTTGCAAGGATGGGGCTGCCCGTGGCCGTCTTCTCTCCAGATATAGCCCAGTTGTTAGACATGGGCGGGGGGCCGACGACCGAGACGAACAAATCGAGGTCCTCGCCCAGGCGGTCCAGGGTCGGCCCCGAGGTTCCGTAGGGCTCCGATGTGACCGGTTGCCATTCCGGATAGGCAGGATCCAGGGCTTTGACCGCTTCCGGTCCATCCTCGGTGAGCATCTTCAGGCGGGCCAACTCCACATCCCAATTGCAGGCCAGTTCAAAGGAAATGAGTTTGATCAGGCCGAGCACGTCCGTCGTGTCGTAACCCGACGGCTTGCTTCTCAACAGGGTAAACTCGTGGGGAACTCGGCCGCAACCCTGCGTCGATCCTGCGGTGACTCCGCGGGCGAACGCAGTGATGAGGCTCGAAGTCTCCTCGTCGAGCAGGGGCAGTTGACGCTCGGCAGATTTCCGAAACCCGATCCGTCGTGACAACCGATCAACCGGGAGGGCCTCCGCGCCGACCAACTCAGCCAAGGTTCCCCGAGTCACCCTGGCCAACAATTCCACCTGAAACGTCCGGTCCTGTCCCTGGCAGAAGCCGAGGCCGAAGAGCGCGTCCTTTGCTCGCTCAGCACGGATGTACGGGATGCCGTACCCGTCGCGGCGGATAAGCACATCTCCCTCCAAACCTGGGACTGCAACGGTGCCCGCCGTGATCGGGAGCCTCCTGCCGAGGAGCAGACGAAATAGCAGTTTTAAAGGGTTCATCGGTGATCCATTGCGCGCAATTGGAAAGCTGATGCAGGCCTGTTCATTCTGCCGCAGAGGGAGGGGCGGATTCGCAGAGAAAGTCCAGAAAGGCCGTGCAGAGCGGTGAAGCCTGCCGCCCCCTGCGCTGAATCAGATAGAGCGGACGGGTGAACCGAATCTGCTCTATTTCCGCAACCGCGAGGAAGCCACAGTCCAGATGCTCGTCTACCGCCTGTCGAGAGAGTACGGAAGCCCCGATGCCCTGTTTGATTCCCTGTAGAACCGCTTCAGTACTGCCCATTTCCGCGACGACCTTCAATCCGGACAGGTCGAAGCCATGCTCCTGGAGGATCCGGCTCATTACGGTTCGGGTTCCCGAGCCGGGCTCACGCATGATGAAAGGCTCGTCGGGCAATTCGGACAGATCGATCTTGCCCTTCTTAGCCCATGGATGTCCCGAGTGGATTGCAAGCACGAGTTCGTCCGAGAAGAGCTCCTGGGAAACCAGCCTCCTGTCAGCAGGGAGTGACCCGATGACCCCGGCTTCGATTGAGCCTTCCAGCAATGCTTCAGCAACCTCAGCGGAATCCGCAACACGCAGGGTGATCCTGACGGCAGGATTGTCGCGCTTGAAGGCGGCTATCAGTTTGGGCAGGACGTACGTTCCGGGAATCGTGCTCGCGCCGAGCATGAGGTGCCCCGAAAGCTCCCCTTTGAATTGAGCGAGAGCCTGAACGGCTTCCTCACGGAGCTGGAGAATATTCCTGGCGTACCTGTAGAAGACCTGGCCGGCAGGAGTGGGCAGAGCCTCCCTTCCAAGCCGGTCGATCATCTTCTCGTCGAGTATTTCCTCGAGCGCCCGGATATGCTCGCTTACCGTTGGCTGTGACAGATGGAGGGCCTCCGCGGCCTTGGTGAAGCTCTTCAACTCCACCACTTTGCAGAAAACCTCCAGACGCCTCATCTCCATAGACAAATCCTTCCGCGCGATCATTCCCTGCGAGGATGTCGCTTCAACTTTATTGAACCACAAAGGTACAGAGACAGAAAGGATATTCGGCATTCACCGTCCCAAGGTCATGATATCACTTACCCGAGCACCAATCGTCCTATGAACTCATCCGAGAAGAGTCCGAATTACTCGGAAACTCGCCTCGACCGCTGAAGCGCATAAACGCTCCCGTACAGAACCAGCCCCACGACATATGCCAGGTACGGGTGAGGCAACCCCACCCAGTCAGCGAGGAGCGCTGGTCTCATCATGATCAGCGTGACGGCAAGGAGAACCGGGACCTCGTACCAGCGATTGGCGGTGGCGAACCATCCTTGAGTCGCCGAAACAAAGGCCACGGCTCCGATTCCCGCGGTGACGGTCACGAGGAGCGCCTGAGGCACATTGTTCACGCCGATAAGGAGCAGTTCGTGATTGAAGATGAACATGAACGGAAGGATTGCGGTTCTAATGTCGTAGGTAAACCCCTGCAGACCGGTTGGGATCGGTTCCGATCGGGCGATCGCAGCTGCCGCGTACGAGGCAAGACCCACCGGCGGCGTGTCGTCGGCGAGGATCCCGAAATAGAAACAGAAAAGATGTGCTGCAATGAGCGGAACGACTATTCCGTGCAACTCTCCAATAGATACCATGGCGGGAGCTGTGAGCGACGCCATGACGATGTAGGTCGCAGTCGTCGGGAGCCCCATGCCGATGATGAGACAGGCCACCGCGGTGATAAGGAGCATCGCGTAGAGGCTCCCTCCGCTGAGCACATCGATCACTTCGGTGATCAGGCCGCCAAGCCCCAGGGTCACCACACCGACGATGATCCCCGCGCACGCGGTCGCCACGGCCACGGAGACCATGTTGCGCGCGCCGGCCTCAAGGCTTGAGATAAGAACGTCAATTGCAGCCCATATGCCTTTCGCGAACGATTCCCCTCGCTTCACGGCGCGATAGGGAAATTGGAAGAGGATGATTACGGCCAACACGACGATCGCGCGAAAGGCCGCCAACTGAGGAGAATGTCTGAAATAGATAAGTTCCACGACCAGCACGGCAATGGGAATCATATACTGCAGGCCGCTGACGAAGACCTCCATAAAGCGGGGCGTCTCCTCGCGGGCCATTCCCTTGATTCCCAATTTGCAGGCCTCAACGTGCGTGATGTACATCAGCGCGGCATAGGATACGAGCGCCGGGACAAGCGCGGCCCTGACCACGTCGATGTACGTTATGTTCACGTATTCCGCGATGATGAACGCGGCCGCCCCCATGATCGGCGGCGCGAGTTGTCCGTCCGTGCTCGCGGCCACCTCCACCGCGGCTGCCTTTTTCGCGGGATATCCCACCTTCTTCATCAGCGGAATCGTGAAAGTCCCCGTTGTCACGATGTTTGCGATGCTCGATCCTGAGACCATTCCTGTCAGTCCGCTTGCCAGGACCGCGGCCTTCGCCGGGCCTCCCCGGAAGGTCCCGAGTACACTGAGTGCAAGGCGAATGAAGTACGTTCCCGCGCCGGCCCGCTCCAGCATGGCTCCGAAGAGGACAAAGAGAAAGACGATGTTGGCGGACACGTCCAGCGGAATGCCGTAAATCCCCTCCGTGGACATGGTCAACTGGCCAAGCAGACGCCTGACGGAAACGCCCTTGAAAGCCAAGAAGTCCGGCATATGATTTCCGTAAAGCGCGTACAGGATAAAGACGATCGAGATGATCGGCAGCGCAGGACCTACCACTCGGCGAGACGCTTCCAGCAAAAGGACGATGAGCATGATGCCGAAAACCATGTCCCGGAACAAGGGTAGTCCTTGGCGTTGACTGATTCCCTGATAGTCCAGGAAGATGTAGACGGCAGAGAAACAACCGAACGAAGCGACAATGAGAGCGAGCGGGCCGACCCGGCCCCGCGCGCGCGTCACGACCGACAGCAAGCCCTTATGTTCTCCCCTGAGGAACGGGTAGGATAGGAAGACAATGAGGATCGCAAATCCCAGATGGATCGCACGGATCGCCAAACTGTCAAGGATGAGAAAACTCGCGATGGAAAGCTGAAACGCAGACCATGATATCGCAATCACCGCCACCAGATAACGGGCCCACTGTTGCTCCGCCTCGGGGACCTCGTCGAGCGTCTTCACGTCAATGGCAGCCGGTGGGTCCACATGTACGCTCTTATCACGAATTTGCCTAACAGTCACCTTCTACGGAGACTGTTCGCACCAGGCCTTCCAGCAGACAGAATTTCGTCTCATCCTTCCATGCACCCGGCAGGCGGAATCCCCCCATCCCCCTGTGTCAAGGGGGGCGAGGGGCCACGCATATTTCATTGCACCGTTCTATCCATGGTAGTCAGTATCACGCGCTATAAGCCAGCTTACTTCTCTCTGATGTACTTGGCCAGTCCTGCCTCTTTGAAGTACTTGATCGCTCCCCGGTGAAACGGAATCGGCATCCCCTGCACCATCTCCTCTCTCTTGAGTGTAGAGAAGGCCGGGTGGAGCTTCCTGAAGGTGTCGAAATTCTCGAAGACCTCCTTGGTGACCGCGTAAATGATGTCTTCCGGAACCTTGGTCGTAGTCAGCAGGCAGGCTTTCACGCCGAACGTAGGGACATCCTTCTTGTTTTGGACTCCCGGATAAAATCTGATCGGGATGACGGCCTTTGTATAGAAGGGCTTTTTGGCAATGAGTTGCGCGGAGTTCGGCAAGGGAACGAATCGCACTTCGGTTCTCCCCGCCGCGGCTTCCTTGATGGAACCGTTGGGATGTCCCACGGTGTAGAAATAGGCGTCAAGTCTCCCGTCCTGAAGCAGGCCCGCGGCCTCTGCCGCCTTGATCTCCTCCGCCTGAGCAGGGTCTGTGATCGTCAGCCCGCAAGTGGACATGGCGTCCAGAGAGTTCTGCCGAGTCCCCGATCCGGGATTGCCGATGGCCACGATCTTTCCCTTGAGGTCCGAGCACTTCCTGATTCCGCTCTCCACGGTCGCAATGAGGCATACAGTCTCGGAATGCAGAGTCAAGACTCCTCGCAGATTCCTGCAGGGACCTACGTTCTTCCACTCGGCCAGACCGTCCCATGCTTGCATGGCCCGGTCCGACTGCGCGAGGGCAAGCTCCATGTCACCCGAAACGAGTGCATTGATATTGAAGACCGAGCCGCCGGTAGCCTCTACGGTCACCTTCAGTCCGTACACTTTGCGCTTCTTGTTCAGGAGACTACTGATCGCGCCGCCGGTGGGATAGTACACCCCGGTGACTCCGCCGGTCCCTATGGTGACGAACTTTGTGCGTGCCGCTGCCTGGTTCACCGGCACGAGGAATACCAATATGAACGGTATGATTAGCACCAGCTTCTTCATCATTCCTCCTCGAATCCGCGGTAGCCGTTCTCTCGGTATATGCAGCGGACATGTGTGGGGAACCAGGACAAGATCTCATTTCCCGCCGACTATTACGCGAAGAGCGGCGCGAATTCCGTCCAGGAGCTCCAGCGGCCCGGAGGTGACGAGAAAACCGCTTGAAACGAATTGAATCGAAAATATCCCGAATCGGAGATCGGTTCAAGCATGAATTGAATTCCTCTTGCGATGGAGGTCGCTGGCTCTCGTGGTTGACTGCATATGCTCAGTCCTATGCGTTGTATTGGACCTGAATTCGCTGGACTTTTCGTCCCGGGCTGCCCCAACGGCGATCGCCAACGTCATGGAGACTCCCCATGGAGGACAACGTCAAGACAAAGCAGGAACTCGTCAACGAACTTAAGGAGATCCGCTGGCGGATCGATGAATTGAAAGAAAAGGGTCGTATGGATCATTCAGCATCAAGCGCCGTTGCCACAGCCGATTTGGAAGGCAACATGACCTATGTCAACCCGACCTTTCTCAGATTATGGGACATTGACGATACCCGCCAAATCTATGGCAAACCTTTCCGGACTTTCCGGGAGATCGAGGAGCGACTCGACGAAATGTTCCACGTGCTTGAGCGCGACGGCAAATGGCTCGATGAAATCAAGGCGAGGAAAAAAGACGGGACCGTAGTCCCGCAAGCGCACAGATATGGGGGGTCGCTTCCTATGTATCCTTCGCAGGTTGGTCCTTAACCTTTCACAGCGCCAAGCGTCAGTCCGCCGATGAACCATCCACGAAGAAATTTTAGATACTGGCAATCGGCACTGAGGCAATAAGACAGCCTCCTATGAGAGCACCCCAGTTGTACACATCCCCGTGAACGGGAAAGGGCGACATTCCGACGCTGACCGTACACTCCTTGGACACGCTGATGAAGGTAATAGTATAGATGTATTCCTGAAGTACCAAAGTGAAGCTGAAGATCACCACGGTCAAGATTCCGGCAATCAACATGGGAGTGACCATCCTCACAAAGGCCCTATAGTAAGTGTCCATAATTCTCTCTTAATGGCACGAGTCTTCATATTTCCGGTTTTTCGGTCAACAGCCAGTTCAAAGCCTGGCAAAGGCGATCGACGAGTTGGTTTCTGTTCATTGCGATAAGGTCTGAGAACCATTCGGCTTCCATGACCATCCAGAGTTTCTCGATTGGATGTACACCGGGGAATAGGGAGGCAAGAATACGGGTCGGAAACGAACTCAGTTGAGGGATTTGCTTTTGTGCCAAGGGGCGGCGTCACAGATGAGTATGTTGCGCGTTTGCTGAAACCCAATCTCTTGATTGGCATGATCGAGAAAGACCTGGGTATCCCCACGGCTGAACATCAGAGCGGAGAATTCCCCTGTTCTGAGGCAAACTCTTCCCATGACGCTCATGCGAATATGGGTTCCCTCGTAAGGCACGACGATCTTCTCTCCGCGCATCGCCCATCTTCTTCTCGGCCGAGGATCTCCCTCGACTCCTGTCTGGTCGAGGAACCGGACGTCAGTGTCGGATCGGTCAAGAAAGCTCGAAGTATTTCGATAAAGGCCTTTCTCTTTTCCTCGTCCTGTCCATTCGGCCACGAACGCGGGACTTGGAGCCGGAACCCTTCTTCATGAAGCCAACGCAGGACAGTTCGATAGCCAATCTCGTTGGCCAATTCCTTTGTCAGGTATCCATGGAACTTATTGCCAGTCCAATGCGTGTGGTTGGCTTTCTCTGGTGCTGACTCAGATCCCTATATTCTGCGCCCTTTTCAGGAGTGATTTTTTTGGGCCGACCTGCTTGCGCGCGGTCAGCGAGTCCCTCAATACCTGGCTCGTTGAACCACTTCACCCAACGGGAGACCGCGCGCTTGGAAACGTTGTGCAACTCCGCCACCTAGTCATGAGAAGACCCCAAGACAAAGCTCTTATGGCACTCATACGAACATACCCACGCTGACCGGGGGAGGCCTTCATGGCTACCTCCCAATCAGTCGCAGAGAGGCTCTCCCGGTTGGGCATATTTGCTTGACGAACCATGCCCCGCACAAGAACACAAGCCTTGACAGAGGATAAGTACAAAATGAAAAATTACGGACGGTATTTTTGGCACTTCCTATAAAAATCCCGTTCATTTGTTCCACCGGCGTGTGGGATCAGATTCCTAT